>CAWCND010000011.1:77500-194660 GCA_963796835.1 Candidatus Aminicenantota bacterium
TTGACCCATGAAGAGCCGGGGGTTCACGCTCCTCGAATGTCTGGTCGGCCTCGCCCTGTCGCTTTTTGTCGTCTGCGCCTGCCTGGAGTTCGTCGGCGCCGCCCAGAGGCGGTTCTACGAGCTCAAAGAAAAGGAGGAGGCGGCCCAGGGCGCGATGGCCGCCGTCGACAAGATGAAGGTCGACATCCTGCGCGCCGGGCAGGGCCTCGCCGGGCCGGCCGCTCTGGGGCTTATCGAAGCGGTTTCCGAGGACGCCGGAGGTCTCCTGATCCGCAGGGTCGAGGACGTTTTCGAGCTGGCCGCGGACGTTCGGGAAGGTGATGTCCGCCTTCCGCTCACGCGCCTCGGCGCTTTGAAGGCCGGCCGGGAGGTCTGCCTTTCAAACGAAGAAAATGGAGAGGTCCTTGTCGTAGCCTCGGTCGCCGCCGGGGCCGTGGTCCTCTCATCCCCGCTCGGAGCCGGGTACGCGAAGGACCATACCTCGCTCCTCCTCATCGAAAAAGTCAGCCTGACCCTGGACGCGCGCCAGGGCGTCCTCAGGCGAAAGGTCAACCTGAGCACGGCCCAGCCACTTCTCGAGGACGTCCGCTCCGCGGATTTTTTGGCGAACCGCGCCGCGAACCTCATCCGGGTCCGGTTCGGCCTCAAGGGCCAAGGAGATGCCACATATGAGATTTGCGTTTTTCCCAAGAACCCGGCCCTGGCCGGCCGGACCTGAGAGGGCCCGCGGCCGGGAGCGAGGAGTCGCCAGCCTGGTGGTCGTCTTTCTCCTTTTCGTATTCTCGGGCCTCGGCTTGAGCATGATCCTCCTCTCCCAGGCTTATTTAAGGATGAACTCCTACCGGAAATTTTCGGTGTTCTTGGATTACGCTTCCGAGAACGGCATCAAGCGCGGCCTGAGGGACCTCGCGGCCTGGCTCGAATCGGCGGGCCCGGCCGTTCCTATCGCGGCCGGCCGGCTGGAGGACCTCCGCAAGGACCCGCGGGCCGTCCTCCCCCTTCTCCTCAACGAGGCCCTGGGCGCCGGCTTTCCCCGGCTCCTGAGCGAGTCTGCGGACGGGTCGAGCTGGGAGTCCCTCTCGACCTGCGGCCTCGAGAGGCTCGAAGACAGGGGAAGCTACTGCCGCATCCTCGCCGGCCTTCGCATCGAGTCGAGCGGCGCGTGGAGCCGCCTCCCTCCGAGACGCGTCTCGAGCCTCGAAGGGACGCTCGGGGTCCTGGCCGGCTATCTCCCGCTCCCCTCCATCCCCTTGATCATCAACAAGGAGATGACGGAGGCGGAGAAAGACGGGTTCATGAAGGCCAACGGCATCGCGTTCCTCTCCGGAAACGGGAACGTCCTGGCTCCCCCGTTCGTGGCCACCGGGAGCGCGATCATCCCGAAGGACGCCACGCGTCTCGCGGCCAAAGCCCTGGACGTCAGGATATTCACCCCCCAGGACCTCTCCCCCGTCCGCTTGAGAGCCGCCCTCGGCCTCGAGCCGTCGGAGGACCCGGTCCCGGACGGCGTCTATCTCATCAAGAATGACCTGGGGCTGGGCGGGATCTTCGTCCAGGGCGACGCGGAGGAGCTGGTCCTGGCCATCGACGGCGACGCCCAGGCGATCGTCTTCAGGATGGAAGGCGGCGAATGGTCGCTGAGGTACAGCCCGGCCCGGAGCCGGACGGACTTCCGGACTCCTGACGCCTCTTTTTCCTACGACTTCGTGCCTCTGGGGATCATCATCGTCAACGGCAGGATCGACGCCCTGGGCGGCGGGACCGTCGAAAGCGACGGAACGGTCACGATGGTCAAGGACCGCGAGATCCCTGCCATCCTCGCCGGCGTCAGCTTGACCATCGTCTCGTCGGACAGGATCACTCTTTCCTCGCACCTGATCCTCCAGGGCGCCCGCTGGCAGGAGGGCATCCCCTACGTCAAGGAATCCCAGTCCCAGCTGGTCATCTTTTCCACGGGACGGGATCTTATCTCGCAGGCGGAGCTGGACGGCCGGATCACGGTGGACGGGGGCGCTCCGGACGAGCTCAAGGTCCAGGCTTCGCTGACCGCCGGAAACGGCGACTTCGAGATCGCCGGGAGCGGGAAAACGGTCGAGGTCCTCGGCGCCCTTCACGCGGCCGGCTACAAGGGGAACGGGAATTCGCTCCGGATCGCGCCCGACGGACGGCTCGCCGGCGGCGGGCCGAGCGACGATGTCCCCCTCACGGCCGAACCCCGGCTTTCCGTCTATTCCCTCAAGGTCCTCGCTTGGAAGGAGCACGAATGAAAGAAAAGGGATTCACGCTCGCCGAAACGGCCCTGGCCATCGCCCTGGCCGGCTTCCTCATTTATGGAGGGGCGGTTTCGTTCAAGCAGCTCATCCCCAAGTTCGAGCTTCAGACGGGCGTCTGGGAGATCCAGAGCTCGCTCAACCAGGCCCGGTTCAAGTCGGCCTGGAGAGGCCGGACGTACAGGGTCCGGTTCGAAGGGCCGGGATACAGGCTCGAGAGCTATGATGCGGGGTCTGGAACCTGGCGCCTCGAAAGGGCCGCCCGGCTCGAAGGGGTCGAGGTCAGGGCCAACAACAATCCTGCCTTTTATCCCGAGGGCACGGTCTCGGACCTGGCGACGATCAACGTGTCGAACTCCAGGGGCGCTTATAAGATCACCGTCGCGATCACCGGGAGGGTCAAGGCGACCAAGATCGGCTGACGGCAAATCCGGCCAGGGAACATGCGCCCTTGTCCTCTCTATTCTTAATAGACGTTCGGGACAAGGCGACGACCAACCAAGGTGATCCGCGGGCGGTTCCCCCCAGGCGCGGTCAGAAGGCCCTTCGGCCCGTGTTGACTTTCGGACGCCTCTCGAATTATAAGAAGGGCAAGGGAACCCAAGGGATCACGGCATGGTCGGCCAGAGCCTTCTCCACTATCGTATCACCGCGAAGATCGGCGAGGGCGGCATGGGCACCGTCTACAAGGCCATCGACACCCACCTCGACCGGCCCGTCGCCCTCAAGGTCCTGCCTCCGGACAAGGTCGCCGATCCCGAACGCAAGCAGCGCTTCGTCCTGGAGGCCAAGGCCGCGTCCGCCCTCCGTCATCCGAACATCGTCGTCATCCACGACATCGCCTCCGACCAGGGCCACGATTTCATCGTCATGGAACTTGTCGAAGGGCAGCCCCTCGACCTCCTGATCGGGCGGAAAGGCCTGAAACTCAGCGAAGCCCTCGGTTACGGCGTCCAGGTGGCCGACGGCCTGGCCAAGGCCCATGCCGTGGGGATCGTCCACCGCGACCTCAAGCCGACGAACATCATGGTGACGGACGACGGCCTGGTCAAGATCCTTGACTTCGGCCTGGCCAAGCTCATGGAGGACACCCCCGATCCCGGGGCCGGAGGCACGTTGACGCTGGGCCGAGACGGCAAACCGCGGACGGAGGCAGGCTTCATCGTCGGCACCGCGGCCTACATGTCCCCGGAGCAGGCCGAGGGGAAAAAGGTCGACGCCCGGTCGGACGTCTTTTCCTTCGGAGCGGTCCTCTACGAAATGCTCACCGGCCACAGGGCCTTCGGCCGCGAGAGCGGCATCAAAACGCTCGCCGCCGTCCTCAACGAAGAGCCGAAGCCGCCCTCCGCCGTGAACGAGGCCGTTCCTGCCGAGCTCGAGCGCGTCCTCCTCCGCTGCCTCCGCAAGGAGCCCCAGAGGCGCTGGCAGACGATGTCCGACCTCAAGGTCGCGCTCCAGGAGCTCAAGGAGGATTCCGAATCGGGCAAGCTCATGGTTGCGGCAACACCCGCCCGCCGCGGAAAGGAAAGAACGGCGTTTCTCGCGGCAGCGGCATCCGTCTTTGTCCTCGCCGCCGCGGCCGTCGTCCTGAAGCTTTTCATCTTCAAGCCGGCGAGGCCCATCGAATATGGGATCGCTCCCCTGACCTATGATTCCGGCATGACGGTCTCTCCGACGCTCTCCCCCGACGGCAACCTCATGGCTTACGCCTCCGACCGGGCAGAGAGGGGGAATCTCGACATCTGGGTCCAGCAGGTCTCCGGGGGAAAGCCTCTCCGGCTGACGAGCCACCCGGCCGACGATTGGTTCCCGTCGTTCTCGCCCGACGGGTCCCAGATCGCCTTTCGCTCGGAACGCGACGGCGGCGGGATCTACCTCATCGACGCCCTGGCCGCGGGCGGGGAGCCTAGGCGGATCGCGGACAACGGCTTCAATCCAAAGTTCTCGCCCGACGGCCGGTACATCGCCTACGTCGTGGTCCCCGCTTCCATGGAAGCCCGGCGGTACAAAATGCACCTGATCTCGCCCAAGGGCGGAGATCCCCAGCCCTTTCATCCCGAACTTTATCCGACTTTCGTCGGACAGGGCGCCATGCTGGTCTGGTCACCCGACGGCAAATGCCTCTTGTTCCGGGGCCGGCGCTTCAACGACCCGAGGTCCGCGGACTGGTGGGTCGCCCCGGTCGACGGCGGCGAGGCGGTCAGGACACACGCCGCCGAGAATCTCGCATTGACCACCATGGTCCAGTACCCCGTCGGCTGGTCCGGGACGAGCGTTTATTTCGTATCGGGGACGACGATCGAGGGCATCAACCTCTTCCGGGCCTCCATCGACCCGAAGGATTGGACGGTCCGGGGGCCTATCGAGACCATCACCACCGGGCCGGGCATGAAGATCTTTCCGGCCGTCATGCGCGATGGCCGGGTCTTCTTCGCAGAGATGACGGTCGCGATGAACGCCTGGAGCATAGCCGCCCGGCCCGACGAGGCGGTGGTATCGGCCAAGCCCCAGAAGCTCACCCAGGACCTGATGCAGAATTTCAACCCGTCCATATCTCGCGACGGAACGAAAGCCGCGTTCAGCGCTTTCGGCGGGGCCCAGGCGGCCAGGATCGAGGTCAGGGTCAGGGACACCAAGACGGGCGAGGAGAAGACGATTCCCGTTCAGGGGATCAACGTCGGCCAGGTCCCTCGGTTGAGCCCCGACGGATCGCTCCTCGCCTACCGCGACGTCATCGATGGAAAAGCGGGGACCTACATCGTCGCGCCGGGCGCCTCGGCCGGCCGGGAGCTTTGCGAAGGCTGCAGCGTCCTCGGCTTTTTCCCCGATAACAATCAGGCCCTGGTTCAGAGCAAGCCCAATGAGCTCGAGAGGATGGACCTCCGAACAAAGGAGAGAACGGGCGTCCTGAGCTCCGGGCAGGACGTCATCGAGGATGCTAACCTCTCGCCGGACGGGAAATGGATCGCCTGGCTCGCGGGTGAGCCGGATGGACAGGCGGCGATCCGGATCACTCCGTTCGAGGCACGACAGGGCAGGACGCCAAGAACGATCGAGGTCGCCAAGGCCGGTTATTATCTCGGCTCGCCCGCCTGGTCGCCCAACGGCCGCTTCCTCTATTATCTCTCCGAGAAGACCGGCCGTTGTTCACTCTTCGTCAGGGAGCTCGATCCCAGGACGAAGGAGCCCGCCGGCGCTGAGCGCAAGATCGAGATCGCCCCGGAGCGGCCGCTCAACCTGAACTTCCCCAAGGGCAACGGCGCGATCGGCGTGGCGGCAGACAGGATCGTCTTCGAAGCGACCGACATGATCGGGAACATTTACCTGGCTAAGCCCAAAAAACGCTGAACGGCGGGACTCGTTACTCCGTCCCCCCAGCGAGCAAAACAAGCGACGGAGTATTGCGTCCCCTCACGCGCAGAGTCAACGGAGGCGGCGGAGCCGCCGGATGCGGGCGAGCTCCCTCAGCATCCCCCAGGAGCCCCTCACCATCCGCACGCGGCTCGGCCGGGAATCGCACCAGACGACCGGGACCTCGGCGATCCGGTAGCCCGCCTTCCTGGCTAACAAGAGAAGCTCGACGTCGAAGCTGAACCCTTTCGTCTGGAGCCTCGGGAAAAGGTCCATCGCGGCCGCGCGCCGGAAGACCTTGAAGCCGCACTGCGTGTCCAGGCAGCCTTTCATGACGGACAGGCGGACGAGCCGGTTGAAAAGCTTGCCCATGGCCTCGCGGGACGCTGCTTGCCGGACCCGGATATCACAGCCGGGGAGCGCCCTCGAGCCGATGACGACGTCGTATCCCTCGTCGAGACGCGGCAGGAATTTATCGAGCTCCTCGATGGGCGTCGAAAGGTCGGCGTCGGTGAATAGGATGGCCTGCCCGGCTGAAGCGAGGACGCCAGCTTTGACCGCGTATCCCTTCCCGTGATTCGCGTCCAGCCGGACGATCCGGAACGGAACTCGGCCCTCGAGCGCGGCCGCCGCGACGTCCGTCGTCCTGTCCCGGCTCCCGTCGTCGACGACGATGATCTCGGAAGCGAAGAGTTTCGTCTTCAGGTATCCGAGGATCTTCTCCAGGCTCGCGCCGATGCGCTTTTCCTCGTTATAGGCGGGAATCACGATCGAGAGAAATACGGCGGTCATCGTTGGATCGGTCATCGGCTGCCCAGGAATTCGCGCCCATCATTATATGAAAACGGGCCCGAAAAACAAAACGGCGGAGAACGCCCCGGTTTGACGCTCGGGACTTTTGGCCGTAAAATTGTTTAAAGGAAAAACGATGCCACTCGTGGGTTTCACCGGAAGAGCAGAGTCATCTCGACGCCCGCTGATGCTTTTCTTCGTGGGGGCCGCGTTCCTCTCTCTATGCACGGCCTGCCAAGGCACCGCCACCGCACGGCAGGCCGGCCCCTCCCCCAAAGCGCCGAAAAACCGGGAGTTCGCGGCCCTCAGCGAGCTGGCCGGGCCCGCCGACCCTTTGGTCGTGCACGACCTTCATTTCGACGCCCGTTTCGCCGTTGACGCCCTGGCGTACTTGGAGTCCGGGGACCGGCGCCTGCTGGATCAGCTGGCGCGGTCGCCGGCCGCGCTCCACATCCTGAATCACGCAAGGAATTTCGAGAACGCCGACGTGCCCAGGGAATCCGCGGAAGCCCTCGTGGCTTCTCTCCTGGAGCCCAGGGAAGAGCGCGCCAAACGGGCCGCGGCGTGCGGGCGCAGTCTCGCCTTCTTCACCGGCCCCCTCCTCGATGATCTGCATTGGCTGCATGACGTCCTCCGCTACCTCCCCGCGGGCTTTCGATTTCATGGCACACTCTTCCTGACTTTCGGGTACGACATCGGCGTCGCATTCCCGCCGAACGCGTCGCTCAACGGCGCCACCCCCCATTTCGACGGCCATCCCCGGGAACTGCTGTATTACGCGATCCACGAACTCCATCATGCCGGATTCATGACGATCCATCCCCCGCCGCGCTTCGCGGACCTGAAGACATGCCGTGATCTTCTCTCGCTTGTCCGGTACTCGACCCAGCTCGAGGGCATGGCCGTTTTCGCCGCCTGGGAGCGCCGCCGAGCCGAAGGCGCCCTCGGGGACGACGCAGATTATGTCGCTCTCCAAGACGCAGCGAGGATGGAGCGGGACGAAGCCCTTTATTTCAAGGATTATGACGGCCTGAAGAAGCGGGCCGGCCAGCCGGCCGATAAAGACGCGTGGGCCGTCATCGAGAGGATGTCGGGAGGGGAGCGCCTCTGGTATCGCGTCGGTGCCGTGATGGCCGACCGGATCGAAAAAAAGCTCGGCAGGCCGGCCCTTGTCAATCTGGTGGGGCGGGGTCCCGGAAGCTTTTTCCAATCCTATCTGAGTCTGCGGGACCGAAGCTCCACGGGCTCACGTTCGTGGAATCCCGGGAAGGGAATTATGACACCCGCGCCCGCACGATAGCGTTGCATTCATTCCCCCGCCCAGACTACAATAACGCCCTCTAAGCATGGAATTCCGGATAAAAGGATGTCATTCATGAAAAAGACGCTCACTGGACTGACCGTTCTCCTCGCCCTCTGGCTGGCCGCCGCGCCCTTCCTTCCGGCCCAGGAGCCCTACAAGCTCCCGCCGAAGGAGGTCATCGCCATCGTCGACGCGAAGCCCACGCCGCGCGTCTCCATGAGCCCGGCCCGAGACATCATGGCCCTCATCGAATACGAGGCCATGCCGACCATCGCCTATATCTCCCAGCCCCTGCTGAGGATCGCCGGGATCCGCATCACCCCGGCCAACAACAGCCGCCAGGTTCTGAGCTTCAACACGGGGCTCAGCCTCAAGGACGTCAGGACCGGCGCGGTCCGCCGGATCGCCCTCCCCGACCGGTATCAAGTTCACGTCGCTCTCGTGGGCGCCCGACGGCAGGGCCATCGCCTTCCTGCGGTACGCCGATACCGGCGTCGAGCTCTGGACGCTTGACGTCGCCGCCGGCACCGCCAGGGCCCTGACCGGCCCGGCCGTCAACGCCGTCACGGCGGGCTTCGCCTGGATGCCCGACGGCAAGGGGCTGCTCGTCTCCTTCGTTCCCGAGGGCCGCGGCCCGGCGCCCGAGGCGCCGCGCGTCCCGAAGGGCCCCAACGTCCAGGAGACCTCAGGCCAGTCGACCAAGGTCGCCACGTACGAGGATCTGCTCAAGAATGCCTTCGATGAGGTCCTCTTCGATTATTACGCCACGTCTCAGCTTTCGATCGTAGAGGCCGCGACGGGCGCGGTCAAGAAGATCGGGGTCCCGGGGGTCTACTCCGAGTTCTCCCCGTCCCCCTCCATGAGCCACATCCTCGTCGACCGGGTCAAGCACCCGTATTCCTACTCCGTCCCCTATCCCGAATTCGCCCACGCCTACGAGATCTGGGACATGGACGGCCGGACGGTCAAGGTCCTCGCCGACCTGCCCCCCGCCGAAAACGTCCCGATCAACGGCGTCCCGACCGGCCCTCGCAACCCCGACTGGATGGCCCTGAAGCCCGCGACGCTGGTCTGGACCGAGGCCCTGGACGGGGGCAACCCGGAGAAGGACGCGCCTTTCCGCGACCGGCTGGTGACCCTGGCCGCGCCATTCACCGCCGAGCCCGCTGAGGTCCTGAAGCTCAAGGAGAGGGCCCAGGGGCTGAATTTCTTCGACAAGCCGGGCCTGGCCTTCGCCTCCGAATTCAGCTGGAAGAAGAGGTGGCGCACGACCTGGATCGCGGACCTCGACCACCCCCAAACGGCCCCGCGCAAGGTCTTCGACCTCAACATCCAGGACCAATACGGCAATCCCGGCTTCCCCGTCACGGCCGCGCTCAAGACCGGCGAGCGCGTCATCCTCCTCGAAAAGGACTGCATCTATCTCAGCGGCAGCGGCGCCTCGCCCAGGGGCGACCACCCCTTCCTCGACCGGATGAACTTGAAGACGATGAAGAAGGAGCGGCTCTTCGAGTGCCAGGACCCCTTCTACGAGATGTTCGTGGCCTTCAACGGCCCTTCACGCAGCCAGGTCATCACCAGCCGCGAGTCCAGGACCGAGCCGCCCAACTATTTCCTGCTCGACCTCAAGACCGGAAAGCGGAAGGCCCTGACCGACTTCAAGGACCCCGCCCCGGAGCTCACGGCGGTCAAGAAAGAGCTCGTCAAGTACAAGCGCGATGACGGGGTCGAGCTCTCTGGCACGCTCTACCTGCCGGCGGACCACAAGCCCGGCACGCGGCTGCCCGTCGTCATCTGGGCTTATCCCCTGGAATATAACGATCGAGGCACGGCCGGCCAGGTCCGAGGGTCGGTCAACCGGTTCACGTTCTATCGCGGCATCTCCGAGCTTTTCTTCGTCACCCAGGGCTATGCGGTCCTCGACAACGCCACCATGCCGGTCGTCGGAGACCCCAAGACCGTGAACGACACCTTCGTCCAACAGATCGTGGCCAACGCCAAGGCGGCCATCCAGAAACTCGACGAGATGGGTGTCGGCGACCCCAAGCGGGTCGGGGTCGGCGGCCACAGCTACGGCGCTTTCATGACCGCCAACCTGCTCGCACACTGCGACCTTTTCGCGGCCGGGATCGCCCGAAGTGGTGCATACAATCGTACACTGACCCCCTTCGGCTTCCAGAGCGAGCGCCGGACCTTGTGGGAGGCCCCGGACACCTACATCAAGATGTCGCCGTTCATGCACGCCGACAAGATCAAGACGCCTCTCCTCATGATCCACGGCGAGGCTGACAATAACTCCGGCACGTTCCCGATCCAGTCCGAGCGGCTCTTCGCCGCCCTGAAGGGCTTCGGGGCCACCGCCCGGCTCGTCATGCTCCCGTACGAGAGCCACGGGTACTCGGCCCGGGAATCCGTCCTCGACGTCCTCGCCGAAATGTTCGAATGGTTCGACCGCTATGTCAAAAATAAAAAATAGCGGCCCCGATTTCCACAGAAATTGTGAATAAGCCTGTGGAAAAACAGGCCTGGTGATTTTCTAAAGACTTGAAGGACGCGCACTTTTCATAAACTGCACAAACTTTGTGCAAAGCGCTCCCCGAACGACAAGGAGACCGACATGAGGACAAACCGACAGACCGCGATCATGGTCGGGCTGGTCTTTCTGCTGGCGGCCGTTGTCCGCTGCGCCGCCGTCGAGCCCGTTCCCCCGAAGATCCTGCTCTCCAACGACGACGGGATCGAGGCGCCGGGGCTCGCGACTCTCTGCGATGCCATGCAGAAGGTCGGGACCGTTACGGTCGCCGCCCCCCTCCAGGACCAGAGCGGGGTCAGCCACGGGATGACGACGCGAAAGCTCATCCCGGTCCGGAAGAGCGAGCGGAAGGGCGCCCAGTGGTTCGCGATCGAGGCCACCCCGGCCTCCTGTGTCCGCCTGGCCCTGGAATCCCTTCTCGCGGAGAAGCCGGACATCGTCGTCACCGGGACCAACAGGGGGGAGAACGTCGGCCTCGTGACTTTCTACTCGGCGACCGTGGCCGCGGCCAGGGAGGCGGCTTTCCTCCGGATCCCGGCGGTCTCCGTCAATCTCCAGAGCGGACCGGACATGGACTACAAGGCCGCCGCGGACTTCACGGCCGCCCTCGTCCGGGAGCTGGCCCGGAAGGGCTTCAAGAAGGGGATGCTTCTCAACATCAACATCCCGGCCCTGCCGAAGGACAAGATCAAAGGGATCATGATCACCAGGCAGGACGTCCGCCCGACCATGGAGTTCTTTGAGAAGAGGGAGACGAGCGACGGGCAGGATTTTTACTGGCCGTCGTACAAGACCCTGGACGCGGGCCCCGAGAATACGGACACCTGGGCCGTGAGGAACGGCTACATCTCGATCACGCCGCTCACATTCGACCAGACCGACGCGGGCGGGCTCAAGGCCCTCAAGGACCTCGAAAAACTCGCCTGGAAATAGCTCGAAGGCATGAGGAGGTGTCACCGATGAAGCGGGAACATCATATCCCATGGCTCGCGCTGACGGCCGCAGGACTGGTGCTGGCGGGGGCTCCGCTCATTTCGCAGGCCGGCCCCGGCGGCCCCGCTCCCCGACAATCCCAAGAGCCTTTCGCCTCCATGAAGGAGACCGCGCCGTTCACCTATTGCTCGATCGCCCACAAGGGGCCCCTGACGGACATATCGGCCGTCATCGGCCAGCTCATGCAGGCCATGCAGGGCCAAAGCCTGTTCGCCTCGGTCCGCGGGCCCATGATCGGCATCTATTACAACACCCCCGGCAAGGTCAAGCCGGAGGACCTTTCCTGGGAGGTCGGATTCCAGGTCGCTGAGCAGGCCACGCCCCAGGCCCCGCTCACAAAAAAACCTGGAATTACCCGGCCGTCGCCGCCGCCGTGCACACCGGTCCATACGCGAAGACGGGCGAGACGATCCAGCGCCTCATGGACTGGATCAAGGCCCAGGGCCTCACCGCGGCCGGGCCCATCCTCGAGCGCTACCTGAACAACCCCATGCAGGCCAAGCCCGAGGATTTGCGCACGGAGATCTGGATCCCGGTCAAGAAGAAATAGACCGGCCGCGATCGGCCGGTCGTCCATCGCCGAGCTCTCGTCCTTTCCGCCGCCCGTCGATTGTGTTATAAGTGAGCCAGAGGGGAAGATCATGGGTATCAAGTGCCCGAATTGCCGCGCCGAGAACCCGTCAGACTCCAAGTACTGCAAGGCGTGCGCGACTCCCCTGCCCCATCCGGCCGGCATCCCCCACCTTCCTACCAAAACCATCGAAGCGCCCCGCGAAGAGCTGACGACCGGAACGCTGTTCGCCATGCGCTACCAGATCATCGAAGAGCTCGGCGGCGGAGGGATGGGCAAGGTCTACCGGGCCCTCGACACGAAGGTCGGCGAAGAGATCGCCCTCAAGATCATCAAGCCCGAGATCGCCGCCGACAAGACGACGGTCGAGCGCTTCAAGAACGAGCTCAAGCTGGCCAGGAAGATCGTCCACAAGAGCGTCGGCCGGGTCTACGACCTGAACGAGGACAGAGGCACGTTCTACATCACCCTGGAGTACGTCCGGGGGGAGGACCTGAAGGCTTTCATCCGGAGCTCGGGCCAGATGGCGGTCGGCACTTCGCTCCGCGTCGCCCGGCAGGTCGCCGAGGGGCTGGCCGAGGCGCATAAGCTCGGGGTCGTCCACCGCGATCTCAAGCCGTCGAACATCATGATCGACCGCGACGGCAACGCCCGGATCATGGATTTCGGGATCGCCCGCCTGGCCGGGGCCAAGGGAATGACCGGGGGCAACGTGATGATCGGAACGCCCGAGTACATGTCGCCCGAGCAGGTCGAGGGCAAGGAGGCCGACCCCGGCACGGACCTCTACTCCTTTGGGGTCGTCCTTTTCGAGATGCTGACCGGCCGCCTCCCGTTCGAGGGAGAGACGGCCTTGAGCGTCGCCGTCAAGCAGAGAAGCGAGCCGCCGCCCGACCCCCGGAAGCTCAACCCCCAGATTCCGGACGAGCTCAACCGGGTCATCCTGAAGTGCCTGGAAAAATCGAGGGAGGAGCGCTACCGGAGCGCGGAGGAGGTCCTGGCCGACCTCGCCCGCGTCGAACAGTCTCTGCCGACGACACCTCATCCTCAGCCGGCCCGGAAGCCGTTGACCTCGAAGGAGATCACCGTCCGGCTCCCATCCAAGAGGATCTGGATCCCGGCCGCGGCCGTCCTCCTGGCGCTCGCCGCTTTCCTCGTCTGGCAGTTCATCCCGGAGAAAGCGGGCGCCGGACGGACGATCGCCGTCATCGGGTTCAAGAACCAGACCGGCGACGCCGGGCTCGACTACTTGCGCGAGGCCATCCCCCACCTCCTCATCACGAGCCTCGAGCAGTCGAAACGCCTGCGGGTCACGTCCTGGGAAAGGATGAAAGACATCCTGCGCGATTCCGGCCGGGACGCGGCCGCGATCTTCGACGAAGAGGCGAGCTTCGAGGCTTGCCGCAAAGAGGGCATCGAGGCCGTCGTCCTGGGGAGTTTCGTCAAGGCGGGAGAGACCTTCGCCACGGACGTCCAGGTCCTGGACGCCTCGAGCAAGCATATCCTCAAGAGCGCCTCGGCCAGGGGCGACGGGATCGACAGCATCCTCAAGTCCCAGATCGACGAGATCAGCCGGACGATCCGCCGCGGCATCGCCCTCCCGGCCTTCAAAATCGAATCGCCCGGCCGGAAGATCATCGACCTCACGACGAGCTCAATGGAGGCCTACAATTATTACCTGAAGGCCGAAGAAGCCGACGGCAACTTCTTCTGGGGGGAGGGCAGGAAACTCGCGGAGAAGGCCGTCGCCATCGACCCGACCTTCGCCATCGCCTACTCCCTGCTGTCCCACGAAGCGGCACTTCTTCTTGATTACCCCGCCCGCGACGAAGCCCTGGAAAAGGCCAAGGCCTATTCGGCCAGGGCTACGGAAAGGGAAAGGCTCTTCATCGAGGCCAGGTACGCCAACATCATCGAACGTGATCCCGCGAAGCGGCTCCGGCTCCTGCAGGAGCTCGCCGAAAAATACCCGGACGACAAGCTGGCCCATTTTGAGCTCGGGCTGTACTATTTCGAGACCGAACGCCCGCGCGAGGCCGCGGCCGAGTATGAACGGTCCGCGGCCATCGATCCCAGGTACGCCCTTGCCTACAACATGATCGGCTATTCCTACTCCGCCCTGGGCGATTTCGCCAAGGCCGCGCAGGCCTTCGAGCGGCAAGCGGAGCTGAATCCCGGGCTGCCCAATCCGCTCGACTCCCTCGCCGAGATGAACCTCCTCATGGGCAATCTGGACGAGGCCGCGGCCAGATATAAGGGGGTGCTGGCCATGAAGCCCGACTTCTACAATTCGTGCCCGGGGTTGGCCTACACCTACGCCCTCAAGGAGGACTACGGAGAAGCCGAACGATGGCTCGAGGAGATGGTCAAGAGGACTACGGTCTCCCAGGCCAAGATGGAGGGTTATTACCTCCAGAACTTCTACGGCTATCTTCTCGGCCGGCTGGACCGCTCGCTCGCCTCCCTCCTCGTCCTCCGCGGCCAAGCCGAAAAATACAAGTTCGACATGGGCGTCGGGGCGGTCGATTGGGTCACGGGGTTCATCTATACCGACCAAGGGAATTTCGAAAAAGCCAGGAAGGCCTTCGAGGGCTGGAGGGCCTTTTTCGAAAAAACGAACCCGGCGGACCGCACCAGCAGCGCGGCCCTGCGCAGCTTCTTCGGCGGCTGGGTCGAGCTCAAGCAAGGGCGGCTGGAGGCGGCGAAGGCCCGCGTCGCCGAGATCGAGGGCCTCCTCTCGGGGCTGGACCAAAACGGCCGCCGACGTAGCGGATGCCTGCCCCAACTCCTCGCCGCCGAAGTGGCCCTGGCCGGGGATGCGGTCGATGAGGCCATCCGCATCGGAGAGAAGATCGACTTCGGGACGCTGAGCGCGGTGAATACGCCCGACATGGTCATATATAACCTCCCCCTGCTCAAGGACGTCCTGGCCAGGGCCTACTGGAAGAAGGGCGATCTCGACAAGGCCATCGCCGAATACGAACGCCTGACGACCATCGACCCGAAGAACCGGCTTCGGATGCTCATCCATCCCCTCTACCACTACAGGTTCGGGCGAGTTCTGGAGGAGAAAGGCGAGAAGGACAAGGCCCGCGCCCAATATGAAAAATTCCTGAAATATTGGGCTGACGCGGACCCGCGTTTCACGGAGCTCAAGGACGCCAGGGCGCGCCTGGCCGCGCTGAAGAAATAGACCCGCCTACTTCTGAAACTTGTACCCCGACCAGGGCACCGTAATCAGGTGGACCGGGTTGGCGGGGTCGTCCTCGATCTTCTTCCTCAGGTTGTGGATGAAGGTGTCGATCGTCCGGGTCGTCGGGAACCGGTCGTATTCCCAGACCTCGTTGAGGATCTTCTCCCTGGTCACGACCTCGCCCTCGAGCGAGATGAGCAGGCCGAGCAGGCCGAACTCCTTGGCCGTCAGGTGAATGACCTTGCCCGCCTTCGAGGCCGTCTTCTTCTTGAAATTGAGGCGGACCCCGCCGAACGAGCAGTCCTCGGGGACGGCCGCCCGCGGCTCCCCCCTCCTCAGGACGGCGTGGACCCGGGCGACGAACTCGCTCGTGCCGAACGGCTTGATCATGTAATCGTCGGCGCCGAGCTCGAGCCCTATGACCTTGTCGACCTCTTCCTTTTTCTTCCCCGTGAGGAGAATGATCGGGGTCTGGACGCCGGCTTCCCTCAGCTTGCGGCAGACCTCGAGCCCGCCGAGCTCGGGCATGACGAGGTCCATGGCGATGAGGTCGTAGCCCCCCTCCTGGGCCTTGGCCAGCCCCTCCCGCCCGTCCGCCGCCCGCGAGACCTTGTAGCCTTCGGCCTCGAGGACGGTGACGAGGGATTCCCGCATGACCGGGTCGTCGTCGACGATCAGGATCTTTTTCATGACGTCCGCCTTAACGGAAAGATGAGGCTGAAGGTCGTTCCCTTCCCCGGCTCGCTCCGGAGGCCGATCCGCCCGCCGTGGGCGTCCATGATGTGCTTGACGATCCTCAGGCCGAGTCCCACGCCTTCGGGGTTTTGATGGGCCGTCCGGGGGGAACGGAAAAACGCCTCGAAGATCCTCTCCCTGTCCTCCGGATCGATCCCGATCCCCCTGTCCTCCACCTGGATCTCCGCGCTATCGTTCGCGGGAACGAGCCGGATGACGACTTCCTTCCGGCCTCCGCTGTACTTTATAGCATTATCCACCAGGTTCAACAAGGCCTGGCGCACGGCGTCCTGGTCGGCTTCGAGAAGGACGGGCTCCTCGGGCATTTCGGCCCGGATGACGGGGCCCTCGCCCGCCGCTCCCGTCGTCCGGAAAAGGTCGGCGACTTCCCGGATGAGCGGCTGGAGGGGAGCCGTCCGGAGGTCGTAGAGCTTGGCCTCCTGCTCGATCTTCCCGAAGTCGAGGACGTTGTGGATGAACCTCGACAGGCGTCCGCATTCGCCGGACATGAGCTCGAGGAGCCGCTCCCTTTGGGATCCGTCCGGGACCTTGCCCGACCGGAGGAGCTCGGACAGGCTCTGGATCGAGGTCATCGGGGTCCGGAGCTCGTGGGAGACGGAAGAAATGAATTCGGTCTTCAGGCGGTTGAGCTCGTCGGCCTTCTCCCGGGAGGCCCGTTCGTAGGCGACCTCCTCCTGCAGCCGGATCTTCTCGAGCCCCGCGGCGAGCTCCGCGGCCAGGGTCTCGAGGAGCTCCAGGTCGTCTCCCGTGAACCGGAGGCCCGATCTCTTGCGGCCGAGCGCCAGCCAGCCCGTGAGCGGCCCGGCCCCGAACGGCAGGGGTCTCGCGAGCTCCAGGCCGAGCGTCTTGAGCAGGCCCCTTTTCGAGAAGTCCATCCCCTGCGAGGTCCGGACGGCCTCTTCCCGGGCCCAGGCCCCCGCCGGCGGGGCCGGAAGGGAGAGGAGCGTCCGGGCGGCCGTCTCGTCCAGCCCGTCGTTGAGGGCGGGCCGCCGCCCCCCCTCGGCCGGCCCCTCGACCACGACTCCGATCCTCTCCAGGGGGAGCGCCTCGGCGACCGTCCGGACGAATTCGGAGACGAGGTCCCCCGGGTTCATGATCTTCTGGGCTTGCGTGCTGAAATTCAGGACGGCCTTCCGGTAATCATATGTCCGGCGGAAAAATGTCCTGTCGACGAGGAGCTGGATCCTCTTTCTGCCGGGCTGGAAAAGCACCGCGGCGACGGCCGCGGCCCCGAGGGTGATCCAGTCCGACCGGACCATGGAATTACGGGCGAACACGTGCCCCAGGATCTCGGCGGACACGAGATAGACGCCGACCGTCAGCATGGTCAGCAGCGAATACACCAGGCCCTTGTTGATGACCAGGTTGACGTGCATCAGCCGGAACTTCAGGATGGCGATGGCCATGGCCACGGGGATGAGGAAGAAGAACGCGCTCGAGATGTCCTCGGACAGGAGCTCCCTGAACCCGAAGACCTGCGGGATCTGGTAGAACAGGATGAACGGGCCGAGTCCCGCCGCCGCTCCCAGGAAAACCCACTTGACCTGGGCCCTGACCTCTTCGGAAACCGACTTCCGGAAGGCCCGAATGAGCTCGACGACGGCGGCGATGCAGACGAGGGCGACATACGCCCGGAATACGGGATAATAGCGGATCGAAAGCCGGAAGGCGCCGATGGACGGCTTGAGCTCGGAATACAGGAACCCGGCGTTGAGCAGCCCGCTGAAGCCGAAGGGGACCGCCCAGAAGAAATAGAACCAGGCTTTTTCCCGGACGACCGAGAACGTCCGGGTGAAGCGCCAGAAAATGGCGGGGGCGAGGGGGTAGGCCAGGTTGAAGAGGACCCCCGGGACGAGGCTCAGCCCCCTATCATGGACGCCGTACAAGTCTCCGCTGACCATCACGGCCGAGGCGAAGGCCAGGGACAGCCAGTAAAAAAGCTGGGCGGCCGGGTCCCCGGACCGGAGCCAGAACACGCCCAGGCCGATCAGGAACCCGAAGACCCCGATGACCAGGAAGATGACGGGGAACGGCTCCTGGGAGTAATAGGGCACGAGCTTCGTCTCGACCGTTTCCTCCCGGCCGTTCCTGAGCAAGCCGACTGCGACCTGCTCGCCGATCTTCCTCTGGCTCAGGATGAAATCGAGATCCCGCGGGGTTTGGACCTCCAGCGGGCCGACCCGGACGACCTTTGGCCCGGCGCCCGCCGTCAGCCCCGCCGGGATCCCGGGTCGGCTCTTCAGGTTGATGAAACCGACGATGCTGAAAAAGACGATGAGCGCCCCGGCGGCGACCCAGAGGATAAAGAGAGCTCGTTTCATTCCCGCATCCTGCCCCCTGAAGTCCGACTATACAATATTTCGCCACGCCTTTTCAAACGCCCGGCGATAGGCAGAATTCCGGGACATGAACGAAATCTCCGGATTTCGTATCGTGTCGCGCGAATTCTGCCTGTCCCGCGAATTCAGAGGCCGTGGCCCGGCTTGAACGGCGTCCGGAACCGTGCTACCCTAAGGCCCCAAGGGGAGCCAAAGGAGGAAGCCATGGCGAGCAATCCGGCCAACCATCCCAATATTATCACCATCGAGCGCCACATCCTCGAGGGGCAGCTCTTCCATCCCGAGGCCACGGGCGCCCTGACGAACCTGCTCTATGACCTCGCCTTGGCCGGCAAGGTCATCGCCAGCAAGACGACCCGCGCGGGCCTGGCCGAGATCCTGGGCCGGACCGGGGACGTCAACGTCCAGGGCGAGCAGGTCATGAAGCTCGACAGCTTCGCCGACATCACGATCCGCCGGCTGACCGACCACACGGGCCGGCTGGCCGGCCTCGCCTCCGAGGAGAACGCCGAGTTCATGCCGATCCCGGACAAGTATCCCAAGGGCAAGTACCTCCTGCTCTACGACCCCCTGGACGGCTCCTCCAACGTGGACTTCAACATGCCCATCGGCACGATCTTCGCGATCTACAAGCGGACCCGCGAGGACGGCGCGGTGACGCTCGACGAGTTCCTCCAGCCCGGCCGGAACCTGGTCGCGGCGGGCTACATCGCCTACGGGACGAGCACCATGCTGGTTTACACGACCGGGAACGGCGTCCACGGATTCACCCTCGACCCGGCAGTGGGCGAGTTCCTCCTCTCCCATCCCAATATCCGGATCCCCTCCCCGGCCAAGTATTTCAGCGTCAACCTCGGCTACCAGCTGCACTGGAGCCGCGGCGTCCAACGCTACACGGAGTACCTCCAGGGGCGGGAAGGCGGGGCCATGGCATTGTCGCTCCGGTATATCGGGACGCTCGTCTCGGATTTCCACCGGAACCTGCTCGCGGGCGGCGTGTTCTATTACCCGGCCGACGACAGGGACCCGAAGGCGCCGTCAGGAAAGCTGCGCCTGCTTTACGAGGCCGCGCCGCTGGCCTTCATCGCCGAGCAGGCCGGCGGCTGGGCCTCGGACGGCCGCCGGCGGATCCTCGACATCCAGCCCGAATCGCTCCACCAGCGCACTCCTCTCTACATCGGGGACATGGATCTCGTCAAGAAGGTCGAGGAGCTCATCCGCCGGCACGACAAGTGACAATGCCGCGGATCAGGGCGATTTGAGCTTTTCCCTGATCGCCGCCACGTCGGCCTCTTTGACGAACGCCGGGATATTGACGAAACGCGGGTGAAACCCGAACCCTCCCCCGGTCATCTCGGCCAGGGCGTCCTCTTTCGTCCAATTCTGGACGACGACGCGGTACATGGCCAGGACAACCCCCGTCCGGTCGGCGCCGTACTGGCAGTGGACGAGGACGGGCTTCGGCGCGGACTCGATCGCTCTCAAGGCCTTCACGACGTCCTCTTCCGAGAAGCCCCCGGCCGTCATCGGGACCTCCACGAGATTGAACCCCAATCCCTCGACCAGCGCGGCGTCGGAATGGTCGGCCCTCAGGTTGACGATCGACTTGATGCCTTTGGTCCGGGCCTCCTCGAACGCCTGGCGCGTCGGTTGCTCCGACCGGAAGACGTCGGCGTCCAGCCGGTAGAAGTTCTTCAGCGCCGCTGACGCGACGGGCTGGGCCCACTTGCCGGGGCGGGAGGACGCCCGGGTTGTCCGGGAAGTGCAGCTCCCGAGGACGAGCAGGGCGAGGAGCAGGCCGAGGATGGCCCTGCGGGAGCTCGGCGCCGTCCCGCGGCTCTCCCGGGTTCGGGGTTGCGGTGACGGCTCGTTCCGGCTCATGCTTCGCTCAGGCTTGCTTTCCGTCTGTCCCGCACGGCTTTGACCGGGCCGCGGCAGGCCTTGACGCAGACCCCGCAGATGAACTGGCTCACGAGCCGGAGCTTCTGGAACTCCTTGAGCTTCTCGAAGCAGGCCAGGTGGTCGAACTCCTCGCGCGTCTCCTTGATGGCCCCGGCGGGGCAGGCCGCTCGGCAGGCCCGGCAGGGACCGCATCCGTCCCGCAGCGCCCTGTCCGTCGGGAGCGGCAGGTCCGTCAGGACCGTGACCAGCCGGAAGCGCGCCCCGAGGCCGGGATTGACGAGGAGGTTGTTGCGGCCGATCCAGCCCAGGCCGGCCTTGGCCCCGACGTGCTTGTGGGAGACGTGGGCCCTCTGCTTCTCCCAGTCGACGATCTGCGAGGCCGCGATCGGGAGCGCCGCGAACCCCATGCCCTGGATGCGGTCGGCGAGGAGCAGGGCGCCGCGGTCCAGGAAAAAGTTCGTCTGGCGGTAGTGGCTAAAGTAGAGCGGGGTCGGCTGGCCCTCGATATCGTCCATGACCGCGTCGTTGAGACGCTTGCCGAGCGATATGGCCAGGCCGAACTTCTTGGCGGTCTTGGGAGCGAGGGCGAACTCGGCCCGGAGCTTGGTGACGTCGGCGACGCCGAACAGGTCGAACCCCCATTCCAGGGCCTGGAATTTCAGCCGCTGATAGTTTTCCGCTTTGTCCATGGGCGAAGGCCATTGTAACGGCATGCTCCCGCGCCTGTCAAACCCGGTTGACTCGCCCCCCTGGTTACGGTATATGGAAAGGGAATTCGCCGCCGAGGAGCGACCATGAACGAGAAGACCCTGGCCATCATCAAGCCCGACGCCGTCAAGAAGAAGATCGTGGGGAAGATCATCCAGCGGATCGAGGACGAGGGCTTCAAGATCTGCCGGCTCAGGATGGCCCACCTGACCCTGGACGAGGCCAAAGGGTTTTACATTATCCACAAGGACAAGAAATTCTACGCCAGCCTGACCGAGTTCATGTCGTCGGGGCCGGCCGTCGTCATGGTCCTCGAGGGCGACAACGCCATCAACCACTGGAGGGAGGTCATGGGGGCCACGGACCCCGCCCTGGCCAAGCCCGGCACCCTCCGCCACACCTACGGCTTCTCCATCGAGCGGAACGCCACCCACGGGTCGGACGCGCGGGAAACCGCCGAGTGGGAGATCAAATATTTTTTCCCCTCCTGAAATCCCTCCCGCTAAGTAAACTATCCCCGCGGCGAGCCGCGGGGCATTAAGAGCGCAGCTTCAAGGCCGCTGCGCAGGCCCTTGCTCTAGCTCGCGATGATGCTCGATATATCTGGCTATCACGTCCCGAGTCATCCGGTCTCCGACCGTCCGAGCGAAATATCCGTCTTCCCAGATCTCCCCGCCCCACAGTCTCTTTTTCAATCCCGGGAACTCGCGGAACAACCCCCGCCCACTGTTGCTCTTGACGATCCTCACGACCTCCCCTATCGACCGAGACGGAGCGAACGAAACGAGAAGATGGATGTGCTCCTCCATGATTTCCATCTCCAGAACTTCGATGCCGTACCCCTCGCAGATTTCCCGAATCATCTGTTCCGCTCGTTCCCGGACTTCCACCCGTTCGAAAATCTTCTTCCGGTATTTCGGACACCATACCAGGTGATAGCTCGTGTCGTAGACCGAATGACTCGTCCTTTTCAGTCCCACGTCTCATTTATATCACATCACCGAGCAAGGGCCTATGCGGATAAGGGGGACTTCCCGGTCCCCCTTATAACCCCCTCGGCGCGGCATGCATTCGTCCCACGCGGCAAGCCGCGGGGGATTCTGCAAAGCTTCGCTAAACCTTGAGCCCGCCGGCGCCCCTGAATACCAAATGATGTGCTTTTCCGCCGCCGCGGCCGGAAAGCGCCATCGCGGGGCTGGCCGATCCGGGAACGGGGGCTGAACTAGTCCAGATACATAGGTGACACCTTTGGTTATGATAAGTGTCGCCATGTATTTCAAAGCGACGACGTATGGTTCGCTGATCCCTGGGTCAGAGAATATTCGGTCTCTGGTCTGCCAGAGGACGATCTCCCAAGAAGTCCTTAGGCGCCTGCGTTGGTTCGATTATTACAGGAGATATGAGGATGCTCTGCTGACCTGGCGCCGTTTTGGCATCTCTCCTCAGACCTTCTACCGCTGGAAGAACAGGTCCGATGTTTATGACTTGCCCTCCTGGAGACCACAAGCGGACGGCCCCACCATGTCCGGAAGTCTCTTCCCTTGTCTCGGGAAGGTGATCAAAATTGACGAGCCGACCCCTGTTCAGTCGGGGACGAATGGCTCTACAATTACCGTAAAACCTACGGGGACAATTAAGTCGGTTCGCCTGAATGGTGGAGATTGATTAGAACTCAAAAAAGAAATTTCCTTATTATTGATTTTCTTGTTTAGCTAATTCCTACTAATTTCACCCCTCTATTCACCTTCTAGGGTTATGGTAAAAATTCCCCATTCTCATACCCTGACAACATGGGTAAAGCCCTGCCTTCTTTAGAGAGGAGGAAAATTATATTAAGAACTTCCACGCGGCTACTGCATGTCAGTAAATCGTCAATAATCCTCCTTGCCATTACAGCCCAGTTAGCCGGCCCGTTATTCAGCTCAGAAACCAAAACTACACAATTAGGTTACTTGAGGCTCTACCAAGAAGCGATACAAGCAAAAAACGACGGCAATTATCAGTATGCTATAAAGCTATTAAGGGATTGCATACCTTTAGTAAGAGACCAGGGTGAAAGTAATCTTAACTGCCTGCTCAATTTGGCGGTCCTATACTGGAATTCAGGCGATATAACTGGGTCAAATAAATACTATTCGGAAGCGGCAGAACTCTCGAATAAATTGGGGTTAAAAGAACGTGAACAATTCTCCTTATCTGCTAAAAAAATCATCGAGTTATACCAAGAGGGAAAAGCTTCCCGTTTAAATGGCAAATACGATAAGTCGACTCAGCTTTTCAGCGAGGCGATCTCGTTATCAAAAGAAATTAATAGTCCTGAGCACGAATTAAAATGTACGCGCCTGATGAGCCTGGCCTATTGGGAGCGGAATGATTTTAGTCATTTTTTCCTACTTAATAAGCGGGCTCTAGAAATCGCTGAGGTTCTTAAACATAATAAAGAAAAAGGCAAATGTCTCAATAATATTGGAACTTACTACAGCAGGCTCGGCAATATCAGCGCAGCCCTCACCACTATGAGGAAGCTCTTATCATCGCGAAAGAAGAAGAAAGCCCGGAAGACACGGCAATATCCTTATTGAATATTGGAGGAATATGGTCGGATCTCGGCAATTATGAAAAATCGTTGGAATATTTGAAGCAAGCTCTCGAAATAGACAAGATACTGTCTGACAAATCTAGCATAGCCAAGGACCTGAATAACATAGGAATTGCGCTACGGTTAAAAGGCCTTTTGAATGAAAACAAAAAGGACCTCTATGAAGCAGAAGAGATATTCCAGCAAGCACTCGTCATCGCCAAAGCCGAGGCTGACAACACCGTCACAATCCAGGTTCTGAATAATCTCGGCTCTATCTACGCTGACCTTGACCAATTAGCTCATGCACTTGGATGCTATAAATCAGCTGCAAGTATTGCAGAAAAGGGTAACGATTTCTCCTATTTGGGGATGGTCTATAACAATATCGGAATTGTCTATTCAAACCTCGGCAATTTCGAAGAATCAACAAAGTATTATGAAAAAGCATTATCGCTTGATTCGATGTTCAAGAACGGGACGTTTATTTGGGAGACTTTTTATGAGCTCGGAAATGCCCGCAAGAAGCAAAATGATTACGCGGGAGCTCTTCATAACTACAAGAATGCGATCGCTTCAATAGAAAGCATACGGTCAAGAATAGCCATCGAAGATCTAAAGGCGAGTTATCTCGGAACAGATAAACGAATCGAGGTCTATCAGAACCTCATCGACCTGCTGGTCACGCTCCATAGAACGGACCCTGCCAAAGGATACGATAAGGAAGCGTTCAATTATCTGGAAAGAGGCAAGGCCCGGGCTTTTCTGGACAGCCTAGAGGTTGCGGAGGTCGATGTTTCACAAGGGATCAGTCCCATTTTGGCAAATCGCGAAAAAGAAGCCATGAGACACATCTCAAAGGCCTACAGCAAGCTCTTGGCCGCAGCTGTTTCCCCTGAAGACAACAAAATAATTTCAGGCCAGATCAAGTCCCTTGAAGATCAACTTGACCTCTTGAAGCGGGAGATCCGGACGGCGAGTCCCGCCTATGCCGATCTGAGGTATCCGGAGGTTATTACGTACGATGAAGTCCGGAAAGAGCTGCTCGCTCCCCATGAAGCCTACTTCGCTTATTCTCTCGGAAAAGAGGCGTCCTATGCTTTTGTGGTTTTTCATGACGGGCTAAGGATCTTTAAGCTTCCCCCAAGAAAGGTAATCCAGCAGCAGGTTATCGCATACCGCAAGGCAATCTCCGACCGTCAAAATAAGGATTTCCATGTCGGCCAAGAACTCTATCAAGAACTTGTATCGTTAGGAATCGAACCGGGGATAAAAAATATCGTCTTTATTCCCGATGACATCCTGAATCTCCTTCCGTTCGAGACTTTGCTCACGAATCATGAACCTTGCTCGTGGTTGATCCGAGAATTCCAGGTCGGTTATGTTCCCTCTTTCTCATCGCTCAGGATTCTAAGGCAACGGCAACAGAACGGCGCCAGGCCACACAAAGACCTTTTAGCCATAGGAGACGCCGAATACAACATGGGCCAAGGGGGAAGCACCGACGTCCCAGCCCTCGATATTCTTTATGGTTCTGCCTCTTTACCCGGCGTCTCCCTTTCTCCGCTCAAGTATTCCGCGGCGGAGATTGAGAGCATCTCTAAGCTTTTCCCAGCAAGTAAAGTTACGGTACTGGAGAAACAAGACGCGACCGAGCGTTGGCTAAAATCCAATCCGCTGACCGACTACAGGATCATTCATTTCGCGACTCATAGCCTGATCGATGATAAGAAGCCCTCCCGATCGGCCATCCTCCTCTCGTTTAATGAGGACAAAGCCGGGGAAGGATTGCTCCAAGCGAGAGATATTTATAACCTTAAGATGAACGCCGAACTCGTAACCTTGTCCGCATGCCAAACCGGACTGGGCCAATATATTAGGGGTGAGGGGATCGAAGGATTGAGTCGGGCCTTTTTTTATGCTGGCGCTTCGTCCGTCCTCACGAGCCTTTGGGCCGTGAATGACCAAGCAACCTCCTTGCTTATGGAAGGGTTTTATCGACACCTTCGGGGATCCGAATCATTGATGGGAGCGTTGCAGAACGCCAAACTCGAAATGATCGGTTCTAGGAGATTGTCGCATCCCTTTTACTGGGCGGGGTTTGTTATAAACGGAAAAGCCGATTCTGGGGTATATTCTAGCGGTCTTAATCTCCTGATGATTTTGGTTGGGGCTTTTGGAATTAGCATGATTATCGCAATGTTCGTTGTAAGCCCTTGGCGGAAGAAACTCTGACCGAATGCAATGGAATCTCCGATCCGATACCCAACATCTCTCCTAGTTCGTGTTCATTTCAATAAAACGGAAGATGCTTTTTAAAAGATCATCATCTTGACATAGTCGGTTAGGCCATGTTTTTCGAGAATTCGATATATTTGTCGGCGGCTTTTTCCTAGTTGCCGCGCTGTTCTCGTTTTATTCCAGCGGCATTGCTCAAGAGCTGACTTTAAGCGTGCTGGCGTTACTTCATCCGTCCTTGACACAGGCTCGCAATCAAAACAAATATCTTTTGCCGTAATTAACTCGCCTTCGGAAAAAACAAATGACCTTTCTATGACGTTTTCCAATTCTCTTACATTTCCGGGAAAATCATAGGCCAGAAGCTTCTCGAGAGCTTCTTGAGTTAGTGCTTTATGGACACCGTTTCGCAGATTTTCCTGGTCGATAAAATGGGTTACTAAGGAGGAAATATCTTCTTTCCGCTCGCGCAAGGCGGGAATCTGGATCCTTACGACGTTGATTCTATAGTATAGGTCTTTTCGAAATGAACCTTCAAGAACATCTGCATAAAGATCTCTATTAGTGGCAAAAATAAAACGGACCCTAATGGTTTTTGTTTGAGTAGCACCAATTCTTCTTGACTCTTTTTTGTCCAGCACTCTAAGGACTTTAGCTTGGAGATGGAGTGGCATTTCTCCGATTTCATCCAAGAAAACTGTGCCATTATCGGCTATGTCCAATAAACCTGACTTTTCGTAGAGAGCCCCCGTGAACGCCCCTCTTGCATGACCGAAAAGTTCTGATTCAAAGAGTCCATCGCTTAGATTTGAGCAATTAATAGGGACAAATGGAAAAGTTCGCCGTGGGCTAAGCTCATGGATTTTGCGCGCCACGAG
Organism: Candidatus Aminicenantota bacterium; assembly: GCA_963796835.1. Classification (GTDB taxonomy): domain Bacteria; phylum Acidobacteriota; class Aminicenantia; order Aminicenantales; family Saccharicenantaceae; genus DATKJS01. Next base: position 103,906 of record CAWCND010000011.1, read on the forward strand.
GTCTTTCCCCGTCCCGGTTTCACCAAGCAATAGCACACTTTTATCAAACCCTGCGACCTTGAGCAAAGTCCCGGATATGGACAACATGGCCGAACTGGACCCGATGATTGTTATGCTCATCATCATGCCTGGGATCAACGTGGATCGTAGATAAAACGATTTGCTCCTCCACGCCCCTAGAAGAAGACGAAGTAGTAGATAATATTTCTCATGAAATAGACCCCCAGTGAGAAAAAGACTATCCAGGACTTCCCCCAATAATTAGGGCTATTTTTACCTAACCTCTTTTTTTGCTATCAGATGTATGCGATTCCATGTGGAAACGCAAAATTGGGGGTACTTTTCAGTAAAATGGGGTCTCTCCCGATGCTAAGCCGCAACGCTTGCATACTCGTGTATGAAGGAGAAGACCCCATATGTATTTTGCCAGAACCGCCCAAAAATTGCGAGAGCAGATGGTCCGATTTTCGGGGGAACTTTCCGCGGGACTGCCGAAGGTCTCGCGCCGGTTCGTGGCTGAGATGGTCTTCGGGATCCAAGCCCGGGGCTCGGTGAGGTTGACGGAGGTGGGACGAGCGCTGGGCGAGACGATCTCCCTGAAGAAGACCGAGGAGCGGCTGTCGCGCCAACTGGGTCGCCGCGGCCTGGAGCGTCGGATCCAGCGCCGATTGATCGAACTTGCCGCGCCGCGGATCGAGGACGACACGCTCCTGGTGTTGGATCTCTCGGACGTGACCAAGAAGTATGCCGAGAAGATGGAGAACATGGGGCGGGTCCGGGACGGGAGCGAGAAGGACCTGGGCTGGGGCTACTGGACGCTGAACATCGTCGGGGCGAACACCAGGGGGACCAAGCTCGTGCCCCTCTATGGGCGGCTGTTCTCCCATGCCGCCACGGGGCATGAGTCGGAGAACGTGGAGATCCGGGAGGCGATCGGCGAGGTCGCGGAGGTTGTGGGGAGGCGGGGTATCTGGGTCATGGACCGGGGCGGCGATCGCCGTCATCTCTATTATTATCTGCTGCCTAATAAGCACCGGTTCATGATCCGGGTCCGGGCGGACCGGGGGCTCCGGACAGCCCAGGGGATCGATTCCGCGGTCAACCTGGCCAGAAGCTGTCCGATGCTCTTCCATGAGACCGTGGTGAAGGAAGAGGCTGGTCAGGAACGGCTGGTCCACCTCTCATGCGGCATCCGCAAGGTGCGACTGCCCAACCGGAGGGAAGAGTTGACGCTGGTCGTGGTCAAGGGCTTCGGCGAAGAGCCGCTGATGATCCTCACGAACCTCCCGGTCCGCCGGAGCCGGAAGTCGGTCTGGCATGTCGTCCAGTCCTACATCACCCGCTGGAGGATCGAGGACGTCATCCGCTTCGTCAAGCAGAGCTATCGTCTGGAGGACATGCGCTGCCTGACCTATCATCGGCTCCAGGCCCTCATGGCGCTGGTGACCGCGGCCGCGTTCTTCGCCGCCGTGTACCTGGGCCTCCGGATGAAGCTCCGGGTCTTGGCCGGCCATGTGCTGAGGGCCTCGAAGCGCGTCTTCGGCATCCCCGACTTCCGGCTCTACGCCCTGGCCGATGGGATCAGGCAGTTCCTCTACAGTCAGACCCAGGGACTGAAGAGGTTCTTCCAACTCCAGGACCAGCTGCCGATCCAGCCGAAGCTCTTTGACTCATAAACAAAATGGGGGAAGTCCTGGAAAAAGACTATCCTCTTGACATCTATTATAATACGGTGCGAAATTAATGCCGGTCGTTCTTTCTGGACGTTGATGATGGATTCAGGGCGAATCAAGGAACATGAGTTTGAAGATCTTTTGGGCAGGTTCGCCAATTTTATCCGCATTCACATTCATAAATACAATCTCTATAAATATGGACTGGATCCTGACGATGTTTCCCAAGATGTCAGAATAAAGATCTGGAGACTCCTTCACAGTGAGAAAAATATCACCAATTATCCGTCCTATATAAAGAAAATTGTGAATTCCTCAGTCATCGACCAACTCAGGAAGATCAGAAGAGAGGAGGGGATATTCAGCCACGAACGGCAGGTGGCCGAAAACGACGTGGCTCACAGCATCGAAATGGCCCGGTTCAAGAATCTGGAGGAGATTGTCGGGAAGGCAGTGGATTTACTCATCGAATCACGACGCCAGGTTGTAAAGTTGTACCTCCTCAATCTGAGCATTCAAGAGATAGCCAGCTATCTCAATTGGACTACCGATAAAACCAGGAATCTCCTCTATAGGGGCTTATCAGACCTGAAGAAAAATCTCAAGAACATGGACATTCATTATGAATCTCAACGATGAAGAGTTGAGGCGACTATATCGGTCTTATATAGCGTTCAAGGATGCCGACAACAGGGGGGGATGTCCATCCTTGGAAAAGCTCGTATCTTTTTTTGAATCATCAAGCCGAACGCGCAAGAAGATGAAAATCATCGATCATGTGACAAACTGTTCATCTTGCGCTAGAGAGTTTGAGTTTCTTCTTGAGCTCCAAAGATACCAGAAAAAAATGATCCAAGAGATTCGGGAGGCGCAGCCAGCAGAATCCTTGCCTCCTTTTCTATTGACATCAAGATTAAGATCAAGCCGACGTTTGAAGCTCTTTTGGAAAATATCTTCTGCCCTTGTCGGAATGGCTCTTGTAATTGTATCTTTAGTGACAATCGTTCAGAAGTTAAGACGCGAAGATCAGATACGGACAACACGTTCATCTGTACGTATCTTGCAACCAAAACCAAACCAGCGCGTCACCCTGCCCTTGATATTCAAGTGGCAAGCAATTGCGGGGGCTGAGAGCTATATTCTAGAACTCTATGATGAATCGCTCTTACCAATTTGGAAGAGCCCTAAGATTTCATCGACATTATTATTGCTCCCTGAAAACATCTCAAGTCAGCTGAATACAAGTAGTCAATACTCTTGGATGATAACGGCTTATGGCCATAACAATAAATTAACCGAATCCGCTCTTCTTCAGTTCAAAATCGTTCAATAAGACCCTCAGTTTAGAACACAGGCCTCAGAATTATCAAAAGAAATTGGACCGGGGTCTCCATGGAGTACAAACCCTGCCCAATAAAATGGGTGGCAGCGATTGGATTTTATCATTCTCACTTTCGCATGGCGGAGAGCCTCATTCTTAGCCTGTCCCTGGACCAAGAATTTATAAAAGTCGCCCATGAGACCCGCTGTCGATTGATCATTGATGGGCCATAGGGTTGAAAGCACGGCACGGGCTCCAGCCTGCAAGAACGCCCTGTTTAAACCCAACAACCCCTCGCCCTTATCAAAAGATCCAGCCCCTGTCTGACAAGCGGAAAGCACGACAAGATCCGCATTAATCCTGAGGCTATTGATTTCTCTAATCTGTAAGAAGCCGTCTTCCTCTTGGCCAGGCTCAAGAGAAAGAACGAGCGCAGAACGAATGGGGGATTCTTCATTAAGAAGACCATGGCAAGAAAAATGGATAATTTGGTATTCGCTCAAAGGTAGCTTCTTAATATCACATTCGTTCGCACGACGTTCCAATAAAATATCCACCTTTCCTTTTGGAAAATTACTCGCGATGTCCAGGATTTCATTCTTGCTAAACGGCAAAGATCCGAAGGAAAAGCCATCGCCTCGATAAATCTCCTGCCAGACTTCTGCACGTGATATTTTCTTGTTAATCCGAGGTTTTTGCGCTTTGCCATAGTAGGGTGACCCGATAGCCAGGAGATTTTTCTGCCTCTTCGTAGTCTGTAATGCTTGTTTTAAGAACAGGAGCGACGAGGCTGATTGGCAGTAGGAAACTTCATGCTTTTCAATAAGGAAACAAACGCTTCCATTATTCTCCACTCTTAAGGTTTCAAACGGGAGATAGTGGAGTACTCCATCCGGATTAATGATCAAAGAATCAATCTCATTATAGATTTTTTCTTGTAGTGGGAAAACTAGTTCTCGAGCAATCCGCTCCGATGCTCGGACGCCGATGAAGGGGCCAGAAGAAGGTGTAGTCAGTGTTTTCAGGAAGGCCTTTAGAGAATCTTCCAGGCTCGATCGCTGAGGTAAAATATATAATCCCGAACGATTTTTTGTGAGAATAATTAGGTAGGATCTTCTCTCTCCTACAAAGTACTCAAGATAAGCCGTGCGCCTATCTAGCAATCGGTTCTTCAGGTCAGAAATTCCACACAACTTGGGGGATACAACAACCCCGACTTTATTATATTCCGTTCTGATATCAGAGATAATCCTCAGAAATGCTTCTTCTTTTATATCTAACTCTCTCAGGAGATCTTCGTTTCTTGTCTTTTTCACTTGGAATCCCGATAATTGTTTGACCAGGTCAGGAATGTCTCTGGATACCTCGTTTTCTCGTTTTTTATTAGCTACGTTCGATGTCCTATAAAAATCGATTCGACCTTCGACAAGACTTTCAAGAAAAGTCCGAGCTTTGGCCCTTTCAATCATGTAAAATAATTCTTCAAGAAGACCTTCAGATGGGGAATACATATATAAAGAATAAAGGATATCTATAGCGTGTTCATAAACAGTGAACTTGCTTCGAGCAAAACCTATTTTAAAGATATCTAGAGTAATCCGGCTCCTGATTTTTTCAATTGTCCCGATAGCTTTTTTATAATTCGCAAGGGCGCTGTGCAAATCATTGCTAGCTTCACGACATTGGCCTAGTCCAAAATAAGCTTCCCATAATATTTCGTGCGAATTGGTCTTAGTGGCTGAGTTAATAGCACTAATAAAATGGGGTTCAGCATGTTGAAAATTGGCACTTTTAAGGTTCATATTGCCCAAATTTAGGTGGGCAATGCTGATTCCTTCTTTATAACCAATCTTGTCTGCTTTAGAAAGGCAATTCTCAAATGCAGTGGCCGCGTCCGAATAGCGACCTTTGATATATGATATATATCCAATATTATTCATTAGTTGAATCACTAACGTAGCATTTTCTTGCTCATTTAATAATTGGAGGGACTCCTTGAAGCACTGGAGAGAATTATCTAGCCCTGGATGATTATCCACTGATTGAGCCCTTTTTAAGGTTACAATTCCAATATTATTGAGATCCATAGCAATACTATCTTTGTTGCCTAGAGTTTTATCGATAACAAGTGCTCTTCCGAAGTAGAATTCAGCGTAATCTAGAATATCTAAATCAAGATAAATACCTCCTATATTTGACAGGCATTCTGCTTCCATTACGAACTCATTTTCTTTCGTTGATGCGATTTGTGCTTCTTCGAAATACTTAAGGGCATAAGAATAATTACTCATCTTTTCATAATAAGCACCCATGTAGTTTAAGAACTTCGCCAGTTCCTTCCTATGATTGATCTTCCTAGATATATCCAGTCCACGCCTGTTGCATTCGAAAAACCTTTCGACATCATCGATCTGCCAGTAGGTCAGGCTTTTCTGGCGGAGGCACTTAAGCTCAAAGTTGTCGAGTCCTGTCGTGCGCCCTATGGTGATGGCCCGTTCAAAATAATCGAGGGACTGCTTGCTTAGGTTTCTTGACCGAAATTCTTTTCCCAGGTTGTAGAGCCTGGTAATTTCAAGGAATTTCCGATTAACATCGGCGACCGACTGGGCTCCGTGCTGCCGGGCGAGAAAATAGGCATCCTTAAAGAACTTCTCGGATTCCGAGATTTGGCCTAAGTCCCAGGACGCTATCCCTAAGAACGATAAGCAAACCGCTTCTTTTTGTGGTACTCCCATTTCTCTTGAAAGCCCGAGAGCTTTTTTAAATAGGGCCACAGCGTTTTCGAACTCGCCGGCCGAATGGAGGCTCTTCCCGTTTTCGATCAGTGCCTCCAATGATCTTTCTGAATCTAGCTGTCTTGAGGCTACGCATTCTCCAGGGACCAGCCAAAAAAGAGAGCTCACAATAAAGGACATAATCGCGGCTAGCCCCCATTTTCTCCTCATAGATCCCACTTGTTGACTAACGATTATATGAACGCTATTTCGGAAAAGTCAACGCTTCTTTTCGGTCTATCCTTCATTCCTTTTGTCAGATCTAGATTTCTCACAATTCGTTGACTTTTCGCCTCCCTCCCTTATACTGATGATATCCCGCAGCGCGAGGAATCCCCAATGAAAAAACCCGACATTCTGTCACTCACAAGAGAGAAAGACGCTCAGGCCAAGGACTTTTTCTCACGGCGGAAGTTTTTCCGTTATTCCGCCATGAGTGTGGCCGGGATCGCCCTGGCTCCCCGCCTTTCTTCCCAGGAGAAGGCCACCGACGAAAAGCCCAAACAGCCCCTGCAGGCTGATATTAGGACCAACATCGACGAGGTCCGCAAGATCCCGCGCGTCGCCGGCTCCATGCCTGGAAGATACCCCGGGCAGGTGGTCAAGGTTGATACCGGGACGGCCTTCGCGGCCGGGAAGGTCGACGGCTCGAAAGTCAGGACCGCCCTCAACCGCGGCCTGTCCGAGCTCACGGGCGAGAAGGACATCCGGGCCGCCTGGCGCCAGTTCGTCTCCCCGTCCGATACCGTCGGGATCAAGGTCAACCCCATCGGGGAAAAGATCCTCTCGACCAAGCCCGAGGTCGTGGAGGCCATCATCGAGGGCCTGCTCGCCGCGGGCGTCCCGAAGGCCAACATCGTCATCTGGGACCGGCGCCATTTCCAGCTCGCGGAGGCCGGGTTCACGCCCGGGCGGTTCCCGGGGATCCGGATCCTCGGCACGGAGACGAAGGGGCCCAACGGCGGCTTCTGGGACCCGAAGGGCGAGCTCTGGAGCAAGGACAACATCGACCGGGAGGCCCTCCCCTACGTCGCCGAGGCCGAGCAGAAATACGACCGGGAGACCCTGCCCTACATGATCAACGAGGGGAAGCATTCCTATTTCACGCGGCTCGTGACGAGCATCTGTACGAAGATCATCAACGTCCCCATCCTCAAGAACGCCGGCCCGACCGTCACCTGCTGCCTGAAGAACCTGTCCTATGGGTCGCTCAGCAACACGGGGCGCCTCCACGCGCTCTGGATGAAGTCCGTGGCCGAGCCCTGCGCCTTCCCCTGCCTCCGGGACAGGGTCGTCCTCAACATCGTCGACGGGCTCCAGTCCTGCTACGACGGAGGTCCCGGGGCCAACCCGAAGTTCATCTGGGACGCGAGCGTCATGCTCTTCGGGACGGACCCGGTCGCGGTCGACGCCGTCGCGCACGACTTCATTATCAAGGAGCGGACGGCGCGCAAGATCCAGCAGCTCGAGGGCAAGAAGCAGAGCGAGTTCCTCTATATCGCCGAGGGGCTGGGACTGGGCGTCGCCGACAGGGGGAGGATCAAGGTCAGGGACTTGAAGCTGGGGTGAAACGCGGCCGGGGCGCTTTCCTTTGGCCGCGAAAGCCCTTGTCAAGCGCTCGTCATTCTGCTATTTTTACCGTGGCTCTCCAAGGAGGGATGATGGAAAAAGAAATCGGGCGCGTCACGCATTTCTTCCACAAGATCAACGTGGCCATTATCGAGGTCACGGCCGGCAGTCTGAAGATCGGGGAGGTCGTCCACATCAAGGGGCACACCAGCGACTTTTCGCAGCCGGTCGAATCGCTGCAGCTGGAGCATCAAGCCATCCCGGAAGTGAATGTGGGCGGCACAGCCGGCTTAAAGGTGAAAGAGCCGGTCCGGGAAGGCGACCTGGTGTTTAAGGTCGAGGGAGGCGCCTGAGCTCCTCCAGCTTCTTCGCCTCGGCGGCGTTCTTGGGGTTGAGGGCCAGCGATTTTTCGTAATTCTTGATGGCCAGGGCTTTCTCCCCGTTCTTCGCATATCCGTCAGCCAGGCTGTCGTAGGCGTTCCAGGAATCGGGGTGGAGCTCGACGTTCAAATTGAAAAGGGCGATGGCCGAGGCCATCTTCTTCAACGAGATAAGATAGTAGCCTAAGGAATTCAGCCGGGTTTCGGCGACGTTCGGATCCTTCGGATCTTTCTTCCAGAGGGACCGGTAGCCTTCGACGGCGCGGGCGGTGTCCCGCGCCTCCAGCCAATCGGCCGGGGCCTTGAACCCCTCAGGGGCACGGGGCGCGGTCCTCGTCCCGCTGCCGGATTTCAACGTCACACTGGCTGAGGGCGTGCTCTTCCCGTCAGCGAAGGTGTAGGTCACGGGCGCATCGGTGCGGATGAACTCGGCCGCGGAAATGGGAAGGAACTCGAAGGCAATCTCGCCGGTTCTCTTGCCCATGAGATGTCCGCCCTCCAGGCTCACAGCGAGCGTGCTGTCGGAATCGAGCGTGTATCTCCCCGCGAACGGGGCGAGCGCCTTGGCGTCGAGGGAGATGACGTCATAGGGCGCGGGCACGTAGCCCAGCCAGCCGTACTCCTTCGCGACACTCATGGTGATCTCGTTGATGAGGGAGCCAGCACCCGCGCCGTCCGAGTTCGTCATGACGGCGATGCCGTATCCCCCGTCGCGGTCCGCGAACAGAGAGGCGATGAAGCCTTCGTCCTGGCCGCCGTGGCCGAAATACACCTCGGAGCCGTGGCGCTCGAGGAAAAGCCCGAGGGCCATCTCGGCGGTCCCCTGGATGACGATCTGCGGAGTGACCATGAGCTTGGCCGTCTCCTTGGTCAGGACCTTGTTCGATTCTCCCCGGATCGAGCGCCCGACCTCGATAGCGAACTTCGTGAGGTCGGTGGGGGTCGTCCAGAGCCCCGCGGCGGCCATCTCGGGGTAGATGAAGCGCTTTCCTTCGATCACCTTCCCGCTTGCGTTATGGCCCGAGGCGGCGAGCTTCAGGCGGTCGGGCGCCATCGTCTGTTCGTAAGAGCTGCTCGTCATCCCGATCGGCTCGAGGACTTTTTCGCGGAGGATCTCGGGAAAGGGTTTTTTCTCGACGTCGATGAGGGCGAGCTGCATGATGGTGAGCCCGCCTCCCGAATAGCGCCACATGGAGCCCGGTTCGATATCGACGACGATGGGGGGCGAGTTCGCGGGAGGGGCGCCGTTGAGGACATCCATGAGCGTCGGGAGCGGCTCGCCCGGGGCGTACCCGCGGAATCCGTGCACGGTCAGGCCGGCGCTGTGGCTCACGATCCGCCGCAGGGTGACGAGCTGTTTCGCCGTGAACGCGTTTTCGGGGACCTTCCATGAGGTGAGGAAGGAGTTGATGTTCGCGTCGAGCGCGAGCTTCCCTTCCTGGACCAACCGGAGGGCGCCCATCACCGCCACCGGTTTGCTGATGGAGCCGGCGACGAAGAGCGTCTTTTCGGTCACCGGCTCTTTCGTTTCGTTGTCCGCGACGCCGTACCCCTTGGCCCACTGGACCTTGTTGTCGAAGAAGACGGCGACGCTCACGCCCGGAACGTTGTAGAGTTTCATCCGGTCGAGGATGTTCCATGCCTTTTGCCCCTTGACGAGGACGGGCGGCAGCAGTCCGTTCTCGACGCGGCCGATCCGAGGATCGACGCCGGATCGGGCATAAGCCCGGCCGGAGGCGGCAGCCAGGGCGAGAGCCGAGAATGCGATAATAAGAAATGAAGCGGATTTCCGGCGGGCACGGTTCATGCGAATACTCCTCTTACGATATTTCCGGCGCGGAGCCACGTTATCTTGACCGGATGCCGTATTCTAACTTGGCTGATTGGCGCCAGGGGGGGGGGAAATCAACGGACGCCCGACGCAGTCCGAGGTCCTCCCTCATAACTGTATACGTGATTTATGCGGAAGGGTTGCTTTGAGCAAGCATGAATATGATCGCGGCGCGGGGGAAGGTCAAGATCGCGGCGCTGAGCTTTGGGTGAGGCGGAACCCGAAGATCAGAGGCCGGCGCGGGCCTCCCGCGTTTCCCCCAAAAAGCACGTTTGAGCCGTGAGCGCCGCTCGGACCGGTGAATCGGGGGCCTGATTCGAAACGGCATTGAAGGAAAATTTTGTTATCAGCCAGAGCCGCGGCAGATCAGCCACGCTCTCGAAAAATCGCCTGAGACTTTGACGCGTTCCCATGACCTCGATCGAAATGGGCCATTCGCTGTAGAATTCCTTGGGATGATCGGTTCCCGGGGCGAATTTCGTGATGCTCAACCGCGAATCGCTGGCTGCCTGCTGCAATTGCCTCAGGATCTCGGCGGTCTCCTTCCGCCCCGGCATGATCTTTTCGAGCTCCTCCAATCGCCTGGTCAGGGCGATAACCGCGCCGGGATCAGATCCGGAGCGGGGCCCGGAGGGCTTCTCCCCGCGGATATCCTTGGGAAGCGCCCGGAGCGAGAATTCCTGGTATTCTCTATTCCCGGCCTGTCGTTGCGCAGACGACAAAAGATTCACATCCGTCAGATCGGGGTTTCCTTCAAGGCGCGAGATATAGTCGGCGACGAAGTTGTTGGACAGGGCATTGCCTTTGACCCGGATCCCTTCGGGGTCATAGATGACTTCTGTCAGCCAGACCCGAGCAGGCAGAGCCGTACTCAGGTCGTTCAGTATCCGCGCGGCCAATTGACGCTGGCTCATAAGGCCTTCGATGAGATCGATCTTGCGTTCGAGCGCCGCGGCCTGCGCAGGGCAGAATGGGAAAGGAGCAGATGCTTTCACGGTTGCAAACAGGCACGAGCTCAGGCAGAGGATGAGAAAAATACGTCTTTTCATGATTAAACCGCCATCTACTTTTTTATTGGCTCAGGCTTCAGCTTCCTGACGTGCTCGAGCGCCTTCGCGGCGTCGCCCTTGCGACCGGCTTTTTCGTAGCAGACGCTCAGGCTCTGCCAGGCCTCGGCGTTGTCCGGTTTGACCTTGACGGCCTGCTCGAAAGCGGCGATCGCGTCGTTCGTCTGCCCCTTATCCCGGTAGCAGCCGCCCAGGCAGGACCAGGCATAGTCATAGTCCGGCTTTGCTTTGACCGCCTTCTTGAAGGCCGGAATAGCGTCGTCGAAGCTCCGGGTTTTCTGATAGCATTCACCCAGAGTGCACCAACCATAGGCGTACTCCGGCTTCAGCTCCGTCGCCTTCTTGGCGGCCGCGATCCCGTCTTCGAGGCGCCCGGCTTTGAGATAGGCGTCGGCCAGGCTGTTCCAGCCGGGGGCCGAGTCCGGCTTCAGCTTGACGAGCTCCTTGTCGGCGGCGATCGCCTCGTCGATACGGCCGGCCTGCCCGCAACAATAGCCCAGTCTCATCCACGCGTCGGCGAAGTCCGGCTTCGCTTCGATGGCTTTCTTGTAGGCCACGATCTCGTCTTCGGGGCGCCCGGCTTTTCTATAGCAGAAGCCCAGGTTCAACCACCCCTCCGCGTAGCCGGGATCCAGCTTGACGGCTTGTTTGTAGGCGCCGATCGCGTCGTCGGTGCGGCCGGTCATCAGGTATCCTTCACCCACGTCATTCCAGGCCAGGACGAAGTCGGGCTTTATCTTTATCGCTTTCTCGTTGGCGGCGATCGAGTCGGCGGCGCGGCCGGCTTCGATGTATCTGAGGGCCAGGTTGAACCAGGCCTCGGCGTTATTCGGGTCCGCTTTGACGGCGTGCTCCAGGGCCGCCATCGAGTCGCCGTCGCGTCCGGCCGTCTTGTAGAAGAGGCCCAGGCCGAGCCAGGCCGGGGCGTTTTCGGGATCGAGTTTTACGGTTTTTTCATATGCGGCGATCGCGTCGTCGCGACGCCCGGCTTCCGCGTAACACGTGCCCAGGTTGAGCCATCCCACGGTGAGGTCCGGCGCCGCGTCGACGGCCTTCTTCAGGGCCGCTATCGCGTCGTCATAGCGCTTGGCCTCCTTGTAGAATAAACCCAGGTTGAACCATCCCACGGCAAGGTCCGGTTTCGCGGCGACGGCCTTCTCCAGGGCCGCTATCGCATCGTCGAGGCGCCCGGCATTTTTATAGTCGCCGCCCAGATTGTTCCAGACCTCGGCGTCGTCCGGTTTCAGCTTGACCTCTTTCTCGTAGGCGGCGATCGCGTCGTCGCTGCGGCCGGCTACCTCGTAGCAGTACCCCAGGATGCGCCACGCCGCGGCGTAGTCCGGCTTCAGTTTGACCGCCTGCTCGTAGGCGCCGATCTCGTCCTTGGAGCGTCCGGCTTTCCCGTAGCTGCGGCCCAGCGCGTACCACGCGGAGGCGTCGCCCGGGGCGAGCTTGACCGCCTTCTCATTGTCCGCGATCGTGTTCCCGCCCTGCTCCGCTTCCGGGCGGCCGGCGCCAGGGCCCTGCCCCTTCTCAGAAGAGCCTTGTGGCAACGGCAGCCGCCAGACCTTGCCTTCCTCGGTCCCGGCGTAGAGGTCCGTCGAGCCCACCGCGAGACAATAGATCGAATTGCCCTCCGGCAACCCCGAGTTGACCGTTTTCCAGCTGGCGCCGTTGTCCGTGGACAGAAAAACACCCATGTATGACCCGAGAAGGACGTCCGTCCCGACCGACACGATGGCCGAGAGGGAGAAGACCATGAAGTCGGGCAGCCCCGAGCTGACATCCGACCAGTGCCCGCCGTTGTCCGTGGACCGATAGACGCGGCCGCCGGTCCAGGTCCCGGCGTAGAGGTCCGTCCCGACCGCGGCGAGGCACAGGATCTCCGGGATCTTCGGCAATCCCTCGTTGACCTGCCGCCAGCTCGCGCCGTCGTCGGTGGACAGATAAACGCCGCCCGGTCTATTGGAGAACGGCACGCCGGCGCCGATGAAGAGGTTCGTCCCGCTCGCGGTGATGCATAAGACGTGAGTATCGGGCAATCCCGAGTTGGCCGGGGCCCAGCTCGCGCCCCCGTCGTCGGACCTGAAGACGGTGGCTTTCTCATTGGGTCCGGCGGCGGCAAAGAGCTTCGTCCCGACGGCCGTCAGTCGCCAGACCGGGCTCTTCGGGGGCAGCCCCGAGTTGGCCGGGGCCCAGCTCGCGCCGTTATCCGAAGACAGGAAGACGCCCGCGGCGACCGTGCCGGCGAAGAGCTTCGTCCCGAGCGCGGCGAGGCACTGGACATCGGCCTTCTCGGGGATCCCCGGGCCAGCTTTCTTCCAGCTCTTGCCCTTGTCCGTGGACAGGAAGACGCCGCCTTGCCTGGTGCCGGCGAAAAGGTCATTTCCGCTCACCAATAGCGAAGTGACCCAACCACCTCCGGGGTTCCCGGCTTTCACCCATTGGGCGCCGGACGGCCGCGGAAACGAAAGCGGGATTGCCAGGCCGACAAGAAAAATCATCGAACGACTTTTCATCTGGTGACACCTCCCCCTGTTCCTGAGTCTGCTGCCCTTTGCTGAGACAATCCTAACGCCGGGCGCGGACGGGAGTCAACCCCTCGATTCCCCGGCATGAATGCCGGGGCTTGTTCGGGGTTACTAAGCCGGGCAGGATATAATTGTCTTCAGATTTCTCTATCGCCCGGCTAGTACTCGGGGAGCAGCAAGGATTATGTAATATATTTACTGCTCCCCGTAGTAACCCTGAGCCTCGCTTCTTGTCCCCGCCTTGAAAGGAGGGGCTTAGCGTCGGCGAACGGGTCAAGGAGCGGATCGGCGCATCCACCACGCTGCCGGATGGAGGACTTTATGGTAGAATTGACGTACCAGAGAAATAGGGAACTAACCATGAAAAAGAAACAGATCGGTTTGACGGCGGCGATCGTGGCCGCGGCAGGACTGATCGTCTTCGCGAACCCCAGCCAAATGAAACTGCCTCCCGACTTCATGGGGGTCGCGGGCATCGCCGGCTGGGTCGTCTCGGGCACGCCGCGCACGTTCACGCAGGACGGCCTTTACGGCTATGTCGACGGCGGGGCCGAGATCTTCCTCCAGTACGGCTTCCAGAACCTCACGGTCTACGAGCTCGTCCCGGAGAAGCCGGCCGCAAAGGTCAAAGGAATGACCCTCGAGATCTACCGGATGGCTTCCCCGGCGGCGGCTTTCGGCATCTTCTCGACCAGGCGCGAGGGCAACGAGACCGTCCTCCCCGGGATCAAGACGGCCCACTGGATCGGGGAGCAGCAGACCAACCTCGTCAAGGGCAACCTCTACATCAACATCCTTTCCTCCGGCTGCACGCAGGACGAGGTCGAGACGTTCGTCTTCTCGCTCGACCGCGCCCTCCCGGCGGCCGAGACTTCCCGGCCGGAGGCTTTTTCCTGCATGCCCGAGTTCAGCCTCGTCCCCGGGACCGAGCGCTACATCTGCGGGGACGTGGCGGCGGCCAACGAATCGCCCCTCCTTGGGGCCGATTTCTGGGGATTCAAGGAGGGAGTCACGGAGGCCTATTCGGCCAAGTACGGGCCGGGGCCGTCCGAGCTCATCCTCATCCATTTCAAGCAGCCGCCGCCGAACCTCTTGAACAAAGTCCTGGCCCTTTTCGACCAGTACCTTCTGGACGTGACGACCATGGACGAGATCTTGCAGGGGGAGACCGTGGTCGGCCGCAAGTTCTATTTCGGCTGGAACGGGCCGAACGGCGTCCTCGTCCTCGACGAGCCGGACCCCAAGGTGGCCCGGGCCCGCATCCAGGAGGCCCTGGACAAGGCCGCCAAGCGCCTGGAAGAAAAACCGAAAAAGAAATCCGATGAAAAGAAATAGGGAAATCGGGAGAGAACGGAGAGAGGAGAAACGATGGACATCCGCATGAGGAAGTTTTCGCTCGGGGTCTGTTTTGTGGTTTTAGCGGTCGGGCTGGCCCTCGCGGGCCCCGCCTTCGCGCGGCAGGCGCAACAGGCCCAGGGAACGGCGCAAACGCAGACGCCGCAGGCCAAGCCTCAGGAGCCCGAGATGAAGCCCGCGATCATCGAGCAGCCCATGGAGGACTTCACCCTCCCGGCCTACCAGGGCGGCTCCGTGACGCTCTCGCAGCTTAAGGGCAAGAACGTCATGATCATCTTCGTCCGCGGCTACGCGGCCCCCGGACACTGGTGCACCATCTGCGACTACCGGTACGCGGAGCTCGCCGAGCTCGAAAAGGCCCAGCAAATCCGGAAGAAGTACAACGTCGAGGTCCTGGTCGTCTTCCCCTACAGCCGGGACGTCGTCAAATCCTGGCTCGAGGCCCTTCCCGGGCAGCTCGACAAGATCAGGGAGACGAAGAACCCGGCCGACCCGGCCAAGCTCGACGAGGCGGGCAAGCGCCGGATGACGCGGTGGCGCCAGTTCTTCCCCAAGGATCTCAGCCTGAAGAAGGGAGAGATCGTGACCCCGTTCCCGGTCCTCGTCGACGCCGACAGGGCCGTCTCGAAGCGGCTCGGCCTCTTCCAGACGGAGTGGAGCGGGAGCAAGGTCGACCAGAACATCCCGAGCGTCTTCATCCTGGACAAGACCGGCGTCCTGCTCTTCAAGTACATGGGGCAGAACACGACGGACCGCCCGAGCTACGATTACCTGTTCAAGGTCCTGGACGTCATCAACGGGCTGAAATAAGGTCCGGCAGCTTCGGCAGGGCTTCGACGGAGAGGCCTTCGCCGAAGTCCGGCCCGTCAATCGGGCGAGGTCAGGGCTTCGTAGCTGAAGTTGCGGTAATGCTCGATGACGTCGAGGATGACGTCGTCCTTGCTCAGCTTGAAGACCTCGGCGGGGCTCAGGTCCGGCATGAACGCCTCTTCCGTCGTCTGGTAATCCGACTTCAGGTTCTTCCGCCCCTTGATCGTGAGGGTCAGCCGGAGCTCGACCGAGTTCCTGGGCATCGAGATCTTGTAGTGGAACTGCTCGTCCTTGCTGCCGGGGAAAGAGAGGCTGAGGCGGATGTCGCGGCCCTTCGATTTCTGGAACCGGGCTTTCACGCCGAATGAGGCGATCTCCTCCACGAGCGCTTCGAAGGCGGGCTCGACGATGAACTCGCAGAACTGCTCGAAGTGGGTGGACGTTTCCGCCTTGCACTTGTCCAGGATGCGGACGTTCTCGAAATGACTCTTCAGTTCCGTCTTCCAATCTTTATTGCCCATCTTTGTCCAGCCTCGGGGATTTCGCAGGTATCATATCACAAAGGCGCGGCCGGGAAAATGCGGATTCTTGCGCGCGACACCCCGGGGGGGTGAGGTGCCGGCTGAGGTCAGCAAAAGGGGGGTGATGATTGATTTTAATGAGGGAGCCCTCTCCAGCCGGCCAAAGAGAGCCGATACCATTATACCAAAGGCGAAAAGCATTTCAAGTGAAAATAGGAGAATAAGCATATTTTTTTGGGGGGCGCGCAGCGACCGCAAAATGCGGGGGATGACCGGCGCCGGGAGTATCCGTCGGAATGGCCCGCGCATGAGAAGCCGCACGGAAGGCCGACGCGCATCATGGGCTACAGGCTAGCCAGGCGATTAGTCCGGCCAGAAGATCGTTCAAGGGCAGACAGGACGAGGCCGAGCGGAATGTCCGACATGGATGGGGCCGCGATAAGGCGCACCTTCCCGAAAGGCCGCCAGGCCGGCAAGCTGTCTTCGCGGAAAAGGGCGAGGACGGACGCCCCGCAGGCCGCAGCGAGGTGCGTCGGACCGGAGTCGTTGCCGAGGTAGTGAGTGGACCCCGCCAGGAGGTCCGCCAGCGTCTCGGCCGGAAGACGCGAGACCCGCGCCCAGCCGGCGGGGAGCGCCAAGGCCTGGAGGGCGGGTTCGAGATCGGCCTCGGCCTCCCCCGTGACGAGAACGCCTGCCAGGCCGAGCGAGGCGGCCGTGCGGGTGACCTCGATGAAATTCGCGAGCGGCCAGCGCTTGGCGCGGCCACCGCTTCCGGGATGGACGACAAGGCGCTTTTCGTTCTTCCCGAGCCGGCGGAGGCCGAGGTCATCAAGACTCTTGTTCTTGAGGCCGCCCGGCAGGGGCAGTCGGGCGCAGTCGGCGAAGAGCTGGTCAGGACCCGGCGCGGCCGGATCGAAGGCAGATGCGTCGATGGTCATAACGGAGACGTTTCGGGTTGTGGGGGATGTTACACCGGCCCTGGCGCCGGAGACTCGCCCGGAAATCCAGGCCCTCATCAGGGATGTCCCCAAAAAGTCGCGGGTGCGGTCGAAAAAGAAGCGGCTTATGGGCAGGGCGTCCCCGCTTTCGTAGGAAATGAAAGAGGTCTGCTCGACCCCCTGCCGGGCCCACCAATCATCGGCAGGCCAATCGCCGCGCCTGTTCAGCCAGCCCAGGGCCATCCCGAATCCGCCCAGCGGAGAAGCTCCCCTTTTCTCGGTCCCGCCTTTTGCGTCGGCCCGGAAATCGGGCGCGCCGCCCGCGAATAACGCCGCCATCCGGGCGTCCGCAAAAGAAAGGACTTCGTCCACGAGCCCCGCCCGTTTGAGGAGCCCGCCGTATTCCGGACGGCCAGCGAGGGTCAGCGAAAATCCGGGAAGGCTTCTGCGCACGAGGGCGATCGCGGGAAGGGCGACGAGGAGGTCTCCGAGACCGCCGATGCGGAAGAGGATCGCCCGGGACCTTGTTTTCATTGCAGCTAAATGTTCGTCGCATCGCGCCGCGCCGCACGGTTTGTCGCGGCTGCCAGAGAAGATGCCGGCTGTTTTTTATGAACAGCAGAAAAGGGGAAAATGATTCATTGGTTGGTCGAAGTTTTCTCCAGCCGGCGCAAGAAAACTTGACCGGATTATAGCAGGGCTCCCGCGAAATACAAGGGAAAAATTCGGGCGCCGCGGCCCTCAGGTTGACACCCCCTCGAATGTTTGGTAACTTGAGGCCAATCAGATAGGCAGGGGGTCCGGCCATGAATTGTCCCAAGTGTGGGATCGACAACTCTGGGGATTCCCGGTTTTGCAAGGCCTGCGCGACTCCTCTGCCTGACCTAGGCGCCGACCGCATAGGGCCTCCCCACCCAGACGATTGAGACTCCCGTCACGGAAATCGCCACGGGCACTACCCTGGCCGGCCGCTACCAAGTGATCGAGGAGCTGGGCCACGGCGGCATGGGCAGGGTTTACAAGGTCTTCGATACCGAAATCAAGGAGAAGATCGCCCTCAAGCTCCTGCGGCCCGAGATCGCCCTGGACAAGGAGACCGTCGAGCGCTTCTCGAACGAGATCAAGCTCGCCCGCAAGATCAGCCACCGCAACGTCTGCCGATGTTCGATATTGGGCAAGGCCGAGGGCACGACTTTCATCACCATGGAGTTCGTCCCGGGCGAAGACCTGAAGAGGTTCATCCGTAAGTCGGGCCAGCTCGGAGCGGGGCGGCCGTTTCGATCGCTAAGCAAGTCTGCGAAGGGCTGGCGGAGGCCCATCACCTGGGGGTCGTCCACCGCGACCTGAAGCCCCAGAACATCATGGTGGACAAGGACGGGAACGCCCGGATCATGGACTTCGGGATCGCCCGGTCGCTTCGAGGGAAGGGGATAACGGGCGCCGGGGTGATGATCGGGACGCCGGAGTACATGTAGCCGGAGCAGGTCGAAGGGAAAGAGGTCGACCAGCGCTCGGACATCTATTCGCTGGGGGTCATTCTCTTCGAGATGGTGACGGGCCATGTGCCGTTCGAGGGCGACACGCCGTTTACCATCGGTGTGAAGCACAAGAGCGAGCGGCCCCGGAACCCACGAGAGCTCAATCCCCAGCTTCCCGAGGACCTGAGCCGGGTCATCCTCCGTTGCCTGGAGAAGGACAAAGCGAAGCGTTATCAGACGGCCGAGGAATTGCGGACCGACCTCGAAAGGTCGAGCAGGGCCTGCCGACAACCGAGCGCATCATCGCTCCAAAGAGGTCTTTCACTTCCCGGGAGATCACCGTTAAATTCAACTTAAGAAAGCTCGCCGTCCCTTTGGTATCCGTCATCGTGCTGGTCGCTGCGGCCGTCGTCGTTCTTTGGAAAGTTATCCCTCACAAGGAGGCGCCCGCCGCGCCCAAGATCGAGAACTCCATCGCTGTCATCAGCTTTGAGAATCATACCGGAGACAAGGCCTTCGACTATCTGCAAAAGGCCATTCCCGATCTTCTGATCACCAGCCTGGAGCGGGAAAACAAGCTCTATGTGGCCACCTGGGAACGGATGCAAGACCTTCTTGCGCAGATGGGGAAAAAGAATATCGAAGTCATCGACCGGCAACTCGGTTTCGAGCTGTGCCGGCGGGAGGGCATTAAAACCATCGTTTTGGGAAGCTACATCAAGGCCGGAGAGACCTTTGCCACAGATGTGAAAGTGCTGGATGTGGACACCAAAAAACTCCTCAGGAGCTCTAGCTCAAAGGGAGAGGGTGTTTCAAGCATCATCAATAAACAGATCGATGAACTGACCAACTGAAATCTCTGGGGGGATGGGCCTGGCGAGAAAGATATTGAATCCGCCGAGACGCCCATAGCTGATGTCACAACCCGGTCGATGGAAGCTTACAGGTATTATTTGGAAGGGAAGGAGAATACTCAGAAAGTATTATTACAATGATGCGCGGATCGCTTTCGAAAAAGCCGTTGAGCTTGACCCGGATTTTGCCATGGCTTATCTCTGGCTCGCTCTGCGAATTACTTTACTTGAAAATATTGAAGCGAGTGATACCGCCATTAAAAGGGCCAAAGCTTTATCGCTCAAGACAACTGAGAAGGAGAGGCTCTATATCGAGTCGGATTATGCTTGCATGGTCGAGCATGATTAGGCAAAATCTGACCGCATCCTCCGGCAGATTAGTCGAAAAATATCCTAAAGAAAAAGGAGCGTTTCTTAGTCTGGGGATGTCCTACTCAAGGAGGGCAGACTTTGACAAAGCCATAGTAGAGTTGAATAAAGCCCTGGAACTGGATCCCAACTATGGGGAGGCCCATAATGAACTGGGTTATGTCTATCTCCTATGGGGGATTTTTCAAAGGCGGTGGAGCATTTTAAAAAATACGTGTCCTTAAGCCCGGGTGAGGCGAATCCGCTTGATTCTCTGGCTGAGGCCTATTTTGATATGGGCCAGCTGGATGAGGCCATAGCGAATTACAAAGAAACGCTAAGGATCAATCCCGATATTGAGAGTTCCTATTTTTGTATCGGGTACATCTATGCCTTGAAGGCGGAATATGCCGAGGCGATGACATGGATCGATAAATTCATCGCCACGGCCCCTTCTCCGGAGAAAAAAAGGACGGGTTATCTTTGGAAAGGGTTTTGCCGCCTTCTGGTCGGGGAGTTTGAAGGACTGCGATTTTTACTTTCGTGAAGCCGAAAAATACTCGGAACCAGGGTACGTTTGGGGACGGCCGTACATCAACTTGCTCAAGGCCTTCATTTATTATGACCGGGGAGAGCTGGATCAAAGCCGCAGGTCTAACGAAGCCTGGCTTGACGATTATATCAAAGCTTATCCTGAAAGAAAAATTATTCTGGCAGGGAGTCCATGAATTCCTATCGGGGCTATTGGAACTACGAGCCGGGCATATGGATTCAGCCAAGAACATATTGTCAGAGATGAAATCACTCTATGCAAAGATGCCGCCCTGGCGGAAAGACTGGGTGTCGTTCTATATCAATTTCCTAAGTGCCGAGTTGTCGCTCAAAGCCGGATCCCCCGAAAAAGCTATCGCCGTATTCGAGAAACAAACACCCTTGCGCCCACTTGACTTTAATTGGAAAGACACGCTGATCTTATACAACATGCCCATGATGAAGGACGTTTTGCCCCGGGCGTATGAGCAGAAAGGCGACATCGACGGAGCCATTGCCGGATATGAGCGGCTGATCACCTTTGACCCCAAAAACCTCTCGCGTTATATCATCCATCCCAAATACCATTACAGGCTCGCCAAGCTGTATGAACAGAAAGGCCTGAAGGCGAAAGCGGTTGAGCAATACCAGCGCTTCCTCGACCTCTGGAAGGACGCCGACCCCGGGCTGCCCGAGGTTGCGGATGCCAAGCGGAGGCTGGCCAGTCTTTAGAGTTAAAGCCGGAACCCATAGGCTATAAGGATTTCGGGGAGGGGGAAGTTGAAGACCATCAAAATCCCGACTCTCGTCCTCCTGGGCGCATGAGGTTTTCTCTTCCTCGGGTCGCGGTGGAAATGGCCGCAACGAGGAGAGGGACTTATGCAAACGGGCGGCTGATTACTGCGACAAACTCTCGCGCGCCCTGCTAAATTTTGTTTGCTACGAAAGGATCGACGCTCAGCTACGACTATCAGCTTGCGCGCGAAGGGAAGCTCAAGCGCCAGAAGCCCGAACTCGAACCTTCCAGATTTCTTCGAAAAGCCGGCTCACGTAGCTCCGGCGGCGAATGGACCGGATCCGCTGAATGATTTTTCGTGACTCGACGACTTTGAAACCCCTGGGGAACTCGAGTTCGGGAAGGGCCCGGAAGAGACGCGTCCGTGCCGGGCCCAGGTAAAGAAAATCGATCAGCGCTTTTTCGGGCGTTGCGATTTTCGCAAGCCCTTTAGCCGTGGCTTGATATCCGAAGAAGAACGAGGGGGTGATATGGTGGACGGATACGGTCTCCAAGACAGTCGCGTACATCTTCGTCCGTGCCGGAGAAACGGCGTAAAGAACAGAAGGGATCTGGGAGACCATCCCGTGATAATGGAGGGCAGATTGAAGAGACACGTAGCTCGGGTAGGGTGACGTGAGGTATTCGGGCAGCGCCAAGAGTTCGATCCGGTCCTTGAATCCCCATCGCCCCCGGCCGAGCCACGCCAAATGCCCGGCTTCGGCCAGCCGTGCCAGCATTTGGCTCGCGTGCGAGCTTGCGATCCCGAGGTAGGCAGCGGCATCCGATGTCTGGAAGACGGGAACGTCCATTTTCAAGAGCTTGGCATGCACGTCCACGAGTCTCATGAACGGTCCTCCCCGAGCGCCTCGATGACGCGCCACCTCATCGCGTCCCAGGTTTCCTCCGAATCGTAGCGTGGCTGGAGGTCGGGCTCAAAATACGAAACCACCTGGCTTTTGAATTGCCCAAAATCCACGGCCAGGATGTTTTCCTTGACCTGGGGGAGGGCCGATTTCTTATATCCCGCGAAGGCGTCAGCGGGCTTGAGGCCTGCCTCGAGGAGAAGGTCCAGGTCAAAAACGTCCCTGGCCTGCGACGTGACCCGGGAGAGAATCGCGGCGATTTTCTGCCGCCAGACAATCGGGGACGGATAGTGATTGGCCATCAAGGGAGAAAGCTCGTAGAAACGGACGATCTCAGGCGAGACGGGCTCGAAGACGCTTCCCGCTTCGAGACCCCTCCTCGAGAATTCGATTTTCGTCGGCACCGGGTGAGTAAGCCCCGGGACCATCAGCCCGAATTTCCATCTCTGGGTTGTTTCGGTCTGCTTGTGCTCCGTCACGTGCTCGATCGAAAGCCCTCGGACTTCGAGAACCGTCCTGAAAGGCCTTCCCCAGAGGATGGTCTTGACCTTATCGCGGAGGACATCGACCGCAATGCCCTGAACGTCCAGATCCATATCATCGGAATACCGGGGGCTCCTGAAGAAGAACCTTAGATTGCAGCCGCCTTTCAAGGCCCAATCCTGCTTGGCCAGCTTTCGGCCGAGGTGGCTCAAGAAAATCAGGTGAAAGATCTCTACGGACTGCTTGGGATTTAATGAGACCATTTGTCGACTCCGATTATATAATACCTATTATCGCCACCTGTGTCAATAATAAGTATTAAATAAGCTCGGATCGCCCTCTCTCTTTGATGCTTTAGTGTCAGAATCCGATTGACTCCGACGGGGACGAGAAGCGAGGCTCAGGGTTACTAGGGGAGCATAAATATATTACATAATCCTTGCTGCTCCCCGAGTACTAGCCGGGCGAGAAAGGGGAAGGTCGGCCGGTTAGTAACGAACAAGCGTTCATGCCGCGAGGGTTGCCAGACTGATAATCCCGAAACGGCACATTTCTGTCTTGATTGCGGGACGCATCTGCCTCGCGACGGACCAACGCCCGACCGTCACGCTGTTGCGACAAACAGGGGCTCCTTTACAAGAACTCTCGAAACGAGAACCGATGAGCTCGCCCGCGGGATGACCTTTGCGGGCCGGTACGAGATCATTGAGGAGTTAGGCGCGGGCGGCATGGGCCGTGTCTACCGGGCCCACGACACCAAGCTCAACGAGGAAGTCGCCCTCAAGCTCATCAAGCCCGAGATCGCGGCTGAGAAGCGGGTGGTCGAGCGATTCAGGAACGAGCTCAAGGTCACTCGCAAGATCACACATCCCAACGTCTGCCGCGTGCATGACCTGGGTGAGGAGGGGGAGACCCTTTACATCACGATGGAATATGTGAAGGGAGAGGACCTGAAAAGCGTTATCCATCGGATGGTCGTTCTGACCGCTGGCAAAGCCGTCTCAATTGCCCGGCAAGTGGCCGAAGGATTGGGCGCAGCCCACAAACTGGGCATCATCCACCGGGACTTGAAGCCCGGCAACATCATGATCGACAAGGAAGGCCAAGCCAAGATCATGGACTTCGGGATCGCCCGGTCGTTAGCAGGCGGAGGGACGACGGCCGAGGGGGCGATCATTGGCACACCGGAATACATGAGCCCGGAGCAGGTCGAGGGGAAGGAGGCCGACCAGCGGTCGGACATCTATGCCCTGGGGATCATTCTTTTCGAGATGGTGACAGGGAGGCTGCCGTTCGAGGGGGATACGCCGTTCAGTATCGCCAACAAGCAGAAGAACGAACCTCCGCCCGACCCGCGGAAGCTCAATCCTCAAATCCCCGCGGAACTTGACCGCGTCATCCTGCGGTCGCTCGAGAAGGTCAAGGAAAAACGCTATCAGACAACAGGGGAGTTCCTATCGGACCTTGCCGCCGTTGAAGAGGCCCTCCCGAAGGCCGAACGAATATCCGCCCTGCCCAGGCCCAAGACTTCTCGCGAGATCACAGTCAAGTTCACGCCGAAGAGGCTCGTAGTCCCTGGCATCGTTTTCCTGGCTCTTCTCGCTGCCGGCATCATCCTCTGGCGTGTTATTCCTCGAAAAGCAGCCGCTCCGGCTAAACCAGCCGAGCATTCTATCGCTGTGCTTCCTTTTGACGATTTAAGCCCGAAAAAGGATTATGACTATTTATGTGAGGGAATACCGGATACGCTCATTCAAGCTCTGACTCGGCTCAAGGACCTCCGCGTCCCGGCCAGGACCTCGGCCTTTTCGTTCAGGGGAAAAAATCTGGACATCAAGAAAATCGCCCAAACGTTGAATGTTGAAACCGTGCTGAGGGGAAGCGTTCAGGTAATCGGCGACAGGCTCCGCGTGACGCCCCAGCTGATCGATGCGAGGAGCGGGAGCTATCTCTGGTCGGACCGATTTGACCGGAAATTAGAGGACATTTTCGCCATCCAGGATGAAATCGCGCAGGACGTCGTCAAGGCGCTCAAGATCAAACTGCTGGGCGGCGAGGGACGTTCCCTCATCAAGAACTATACGGCGAATCTCGAGGCCTATAACCTTTATTTGCAGGGCCGCTATTTTTGGAATAAGCGGACCACGGAGGATATAAAAAAGGCCGTTGATTATTTCAGCCGGGCCGTCGAAAACGACTCCAGCTACGCCCCGGCCTATGTGGGGCTGGCGGATTGCTACCTTATGCTTCCGCTCTATGGGAACCTCCCGACAAAAGAATTCACGCTGAGGGCAAAGTCGGCCATCTCAAAAGCCCTGGAAGTTGATGAGCAGCTGCCCGAGGCCTATGCCTCGCTGGCCAAGATCAAGGAGTGGGACGATTGGGATTGGAAGGGTGCCGAAAAAGATTACAGGCGTTCCATTGAGCTCAATCCAAACTACGCAACGGCCCATCATTGGTACTCCGTCTCCTTGACGTTTGTGGGCAGGCTGGGCGAAGCCATCGCCGAGATCCAAAAAGCGATCGAGATTGACCCGCTTTCTCTCGTCATCAAATCCACTTTGGGAGATGAACTCTATTTCAGGGGAGAATATGACCGGGCGATCGGAGAATACCGCAGCACTCTCGAGCTCGACAAGGACTTCGGCGAGGCCCACGTATGGTTGGCGAAATGTTATCGGCAGAAAGGCATGCTCGGGGAAGCCGTCTCCGAGTTTGAGATGGCGGCGGCGCTTGAAGGCAACAGTGCAAGGATCTTGGGAGACCTGGGGTATGCCTATGCGTTGACGGGAAACAAAGCCAAGGCGAGGGAGATTCTCGGGAAAATCCTGGATCGATCGAGGCAAGGTCTTTCCGTGAACTACCAAGCGGCCTTAATTTACTACGGCCTGGGCGACAAGGAGAAAACCTTCGCAGCTCTGGAACAAGCCTATCAACAGGATGAAGTCTATATTCGCTACCTCAAAGTCGAGCCGGCATGGCAGAGCCTTCGCTCTGACGATCGATTCCGAGTCCTGCTGAAAAAAATGAACCTGGAATAAGGCCGTTAAAAGCGGAACGCGATCCCCAGCTTTTTGGCCGCCTCGCCGAGCTTCGCATCCGTGGTCCAGAGAGACGCGGCGGATAGGCGCGCCGAAGCCAGCTTACGCCGGCCGGGGGACGATGAGGAAGATCCGGACGTCGCAGAGGTTCGTGCCGGCCGGAAGGGTCTTCCCGGCCCCAGCGGCTTTTATCATCGTCTCTCATTTGTGCTATAAATGAGGAGATGAGAGTTTCGCGCCCGCTCGTGGGCCCCCTCGCCCGCCCGCCCATCTTCCCTTCCGTGTCCGTTTCCACTTTCGCCTTGGTCTTGCTGGCCGGCCTCGGACTTCTTCTCGCCCAATCCCACGCCCCGAAGCAGGACGTCACGGACTTCGAGAAGCGTCTGGCCAAGATCAACGGGCAGATCAGCGAGCTCCGGGGCAAGATCGAGGCCGAGGGCCTCAAGGAATCGTCCATCCTCTCGAGCCTGGCCCGGATCAACCTCAACAAGGCCCTCGTCGAGCGGGAGATCGCGGCCTGGAACGTCCAGATGGAGAAGGCCCAGGCCGAGCTCTCCGGGATCCAGGCGAACGTCCGCGACCTGACGGCCAACCTCGAAAAGGACAACGCCGCCATCGAAAGAACCCTGGTGACGCTTTACAAGTTCGGCCGGCTCAACTTCTTCCATTTCATGCTCCAGGCCCGGGACTTCGAGGCCTACACGACGGAAAGCAGGCACCTGGCCCTCCTCGCCCGGTACCAGGAGGACGCGGTCGCCACCTACCTCAAGGCCCTGGCCGAGCTCGGCGAGGCCGAGGGCCGCCTGGCCGCGAAAAAGAAGGACGTCGCCGAGATCCTCCGCGAGACGAATCTCAAGAAGCAGGAGCTCGAGGCGGAGCAGCGGAAGAACTCCGACCTCGTCCAGGAGATCCGGAGGGACCGGCAGACCCACGAGCAGGCCCTCCAGGAGCTCCGCGACAGCGCCGAGCAGCTCCAGGTCATGATGAAGAAGATCATCGATGAACAATGGACCCTGCCGTCGGCCTTCGTCCCCCTCTACGAGCGGCGGGGAAAGCTCCCCTGGCCCCTGGAAGGGAGGGTCATCACCTCCTTCGGCCTGCAGAGACACCCGCGCTTCAACACGATCGTCATGAACAACGGCGTCGAGATCGCCCCGGCCAAGGACAAATCCCTCATCCTGGCGGTCCATGCGGGCAAGGTCGTCTTCGCCGACTACTTCCAGGGATACGGGAACCTCCTCATCCTGGACCACGGGATGACCTACTACACCCTTTACGGCCACTGCTCGCAGTTCCTGGTGAACATCGGGGACATGGTCCGGGCCGACCAGCCCGTCGCCCTGGTCGGGGACTCGGGGTCCCTCAACGGGGAGTGCCTTTACTTCGAGGTCCGGTACAAGACCAAGGCCCTCGATCCCTTGCAATGGCTGAAACGAAGGTGATAGAATAGATGTCCGTTTTAAAATGAAGATCCCGAGATACCGCCTGGCCCTGCTGACGGTCTTCGTGGCCGCCCTCCTGTTCTTCCTCGTCCAGATGAGGGTCCTCCCCGGGAAGTCCCAGCGCGGCAGCTGGCCCAAGGGTTTCCAGCTCGTGGACGTCCTCATGGACCTCATCCGGAACGACTACCTCGACGAGCGCGACCCGGTCCAGACGGCGGAGGGGACTTACCGGGGCATCGTCAATTCGCTCGACCCGGTCTCGTGCTACCTCAACAAGGACCTCACAGCGAGATATGCCGCCCGGAGCGCCGCGGACACGGGCCCGGGCCTCATCGTCTTCAAAAGATACGGCGCGTTCCCGCTGGTCGTCGGGGTCGTCCCGGGTTCGCCCGGGGAGAAGGCCGAGGTCAAGCTCGGGGACCTCGTGAGCGCCATCGGCCACCGCGGCACCCTGAGCATGAGCCTGACCGAGGTCAACCTCCTCCTCGCCGGGACGGACGAACAGCCCGTCCAGGTCAAGATCCTCAGGGGGAACGGATCCCGGGAGCTCTCCCTGCCGCGGGCCCATCTCTTCCCCCGCGCCTGGACTTTTACGTCCACGCCCGGACAGCCGGCGATCTTGAGCATTCATGATCTCTCGGGCCCCCTCGTGGCCGAGGTCAGGAAGAGCGTCCTGCCGGCCCTCAAGGGCAAGAAGAAGCCGCTCATCCTCGACCTCCGGGACTGCGCGGGCGGCGACCTCGAGGAGGCGGGGGCGCTCACCAACCTCTTCCTCAGAGCGGCCGCCGTGGGCTCGATCGAGAAACGGGGCGCGGTCAAGGAGCCCATCGCCTGCCCCGCCGAGGCCACGCTCGGCGCAGTCCCCGTCGCGGTCTGGGTCGGCCCGGCCACGATAGGCCCGGCGGAGCTCGTCGCCGGGGTCCTCCAGGAAGTCCGGAAAGCCAAGGTCCTCGGCCTGTCCACGCCCGGAGTCGTCGCCAGGACGGGGAGCTTCCCCCTGAAGGACGACAGCTCGATCATCCTCGTCACGGGAGTCTTTTCCCTGCCGTCGGGGCGGTCGCTCTGGGGCCAGGGAGTGAATCCCGACGTCACGGTCCAGGTCACGGATCAGAGCGACAAGGCATATCTCGAAAAGACCCTGCCTCTTCTCCCCAAGCTCTGACGGATGCTCAACAAACCGCCGCAGAAAAAGAGAAGCGAGCCCTGGCCGGCCTTCTACCTGATCACGGCCATCATGCTGGGGGCCGCGGTCGTCTCCGTCGTGACCCTCGATTACATGAACTCGCGGAAGGGCGAGCCGTCCTACCTTTTCGCGGCCCGGAAAGCGAAGCCCGCCGCCGGGCCTGAGGCCAAGGCCCCGGCGAAACCGGTCCCGAAACCCGGGACGGCCCCCGCGGCTGCGCCCCCCGCGGCGGTCACGCCCAAGAAAGAGGCGGCCCCCGAGCCCAAGGCCATGAAGCGGGTCAGCGGTGAAGTGGCCCTCATCATCGACGACATGGGCAACAGCCTCGAAGCGCTCCATGACATCCTGAGCCTGAAAGAACCCATCACGGTCTCGATCCTCCCCTACAGTCCGCATGCCCAGGAAACGGCCCGCGTCGCTCACGAAAACGGCCTCGAGGTCCTTCTCCACCTGCCGCTCGAGTCCCTGAATAACCACGAGGTCTCGACCGACACCGAGGGGATGATCATGACCACGATGAGCCCCGACGAGATCGTCGAGTCCTTCGAGGCGAGCCTGGCCCGCGTCCCCTTCGCCGACGGCGTCAACAACCACATGGGCTCGAAGTTCACGGAGGACGCGCCCCGGATGAGGATGCTCCTCGCGCCGTTCAAGGACAAGGGCCTGTTCTTCGTGGACAGCCGGACGACGGCCCAGACCGTGGCCTACGACGAAGCGCTCGAGATGGGCATTCCCGCGCTCAAGAGGGATGTCTTCCTGGACGCGGACGCGGACAGGAGCCGGATCAAGAGCCGGCTTATCGAGCTTTTCAAACTGGCCCAGAAGAAAGGAAAGGCGGTCGGCATCTGCCATCCCTTCCCGGAGACCCTCCAGGTCCTGAAATCGAGCTTCCGCCTGATCGAGAAGTACAACCTGGAGGCCGTCCCGGTCTCGCGGCTCGCGCGCCAATAAAATCTCCGATCCTCCGCCTCCCGCGGTCAGAAAACATGAAGGCCCTTGCCCTCACGGGCCTATTTCCCCCTGTTCATGGAAGCCGGATCTGTTATAAAATCCGGCCCGCATAGGCAGCGAATGGCGCAAGCCGCGAAATCTTCTAAGGGGAGGAAACGGTCATGAAAATCCGGGCCTTCGCGAAAACCCGTTTTTTGTGGTTATCTCTCGTGCTTATCGCGGCCAGCGCGATCGTCTCCGCGCAAGCCGCCGCGGGCCGTGGCGGAGCCGGGCCGAAGCCCAAAGCCAACCAGGCCGCGTTCAAGGAGTGGCAGGACGCGCATTTCGGCATGTTCATCCATTGGGGGCCGGTCAGCCTGACGGGCGCCGAGCTCAGCTGGTCTCGCGGCGGGGAGAGGCGCGGCATCGAAGGCAAGGGCGAGATCCCGGTCGAGGTCTACGACAACCTCTACAAGCGGTTCAACCCGGTCAAGTTCAACGCCGCGGAATGGGTGGCCATCGCCCGGGCGGCCGGCATGAAATACATGATCCTCACGGCCAAGCACTGCGACGGCTTCTGCCTCTGGCCGTCGAAGGTCGACGATTACAACATCGGCCACTCCCCCTTCAAGCGCGACATCTGCGGCGAGCTGGCGGAGGCCGCCCACCGGGCCGGGATGGCGATCGGGTGGTACTATTCGCCGATGGACTGGCGCGACCCGGATTGCCGGACGGAGAGGAACGCCGCTTACGTCGCCCGGATGCAGGGGCACCTGCGCGAGCTCCTCGGCAACTACGGCCGGATCGACCGGATGTGGTTCGACACGGACGGCGGCCCGGCCCCCTGGGACCAGGAGAAGACATACGCCATCGTCCGGTCCCTTCAGCCCCAGATCATCATCAACAACCGGCTGGACATGGGCACGCCGGAGGATTACAAGGTCCAGCGCGTCGGCCCGCAGGCCGATTACGCGACGCCCGAGCAACAGGTCGGCGAATTCGATCTCGAGAAGCCCTGGGAGACGTGCATGACGCTCGGCACGCAGTGGACCTGGAAACCGAACGACAAGATCAAATCCACCGAGGAATGCGTCCGCATCCTGGTCAAGTGCGCGACCGGGGGCGGGAACCTCCTGCTCGACGTCGGCCCCATGTCCAGCGGCGAGATCGAGCCCCGGCAGGTGGAGGTCCTCAAAGGGATCGGCGCCTGGCTCGGCAAGTACGGGGAATCGATCTACGGCACGCGGGGCGGACCGGTCAGGAACGGAGCCTGGGGCGGGATGACGCATAAAGGCAATGTCGCCTACGCCCATGTCCTCAAGTGGGACGGGGACACGGTCAGGTTGCCGGCCCTGAAGGCGAAGATCGTCTCGAGCAAGGTCCTGACCGGTGGCAGGGCGAAGGTCGAGCAGGCGGCGGACGGGACCATCATCCGGATGCCGGCGGACGAGCAGGACAAGCTCGACACGATCGTGAAGCTCGAGCTCGAAGGTCAGGGCCGGGCGAAATGACCGGGTTTCCGGCTCATCGCTGAGAGGAGTACACTTTCATGCAAAGACACGGCCAGCTCATCCGGGTCAAGCCGGACAAATTCGAGGACTACAAGGCTTACCATGCCAAGGTCTGGCCGGAGGTCTTGGAGACCATCCGCCGGTGCCACATCCACAACTACTCGATCTTCCACTGGCAGGGCCTTCTCTTCGCCTATTTCGAATACCACGGCGCCGATTACGCGGCCGACATGGCCAAGATGGCCGCCGACCCCAAGACGCAGGAGTGGTGGAAAATCATGATGCCCATGCAGGACCCCGTCCCGGGCCTGCCCGACGGCGACTGGTGGGCGGGGATGGAAGAAGTCTTCCACACGGAATGAGGGGGGATCGATCGGTGGAACGCACGGCCGGCTGTCTCGCCAAGCTCGACCGGATGACGAAAACGCTCCATCACCGGGAAGCGGACCGCGTCCCGGTCAGCGATTTCTTCTGGGGGAGCTTTCTCGAGCGGTGGCGGAAGGAGCTGGGCCTGCCGGCGGGCACGGACATCTATAAATACTATGACCTCGACTGGACGGCCACCGTCCCCAATATGGACCCTCACATCAAAGCGTTCGAGACGCTCGAGGAGACCCAAGATCATGTCACCGTCCGGACGGGGTTCGAGGCCGTGATCCGGAAGAACTTCGCCGACCCGATGCCGGCTTTCCTGACGTTCGACACGGACACGCTCGAGAAGATGAAGGCTTTCCGGTTCGACGACCCCTCGGACGGCCGCCGCTACTTCGGCGCGGGAGACAACCAGCTCGCTGGAATGGGCGACGGCTTCGCGCGGAACTCCCCCGCCTGGCTCGAGACGGTCCGGTCGCTCCACCCCGATATCCCCGTCTACGGGAGCGTCTGCGAGGCCCAGGAGATGCTGTGGCGGACGATCGGGCTCGAGAACGCCATGCTCTGGATCGGGCTCTACCCCGGCGAGGTCGGGGAGTTCATCGAGAGGATCGGCGAGTTCGTCCTGGGGATCGCCAGGGCCCAGATCCGGGCCGCCGGCGGCCTGCTCGACGGCATGGTCGTCTGGGGAGACGTCGCCTATCGCAACGACCTCTTTTTCTCGCCGGACTACTGGCGCCGATACTTCAAGCCGGTCGTCAAGGTCCTCGTCGACGAATGCCACGTTCATGGCCTGCCCGTCATCTATCACGGCTGCGGCAACGTCCGGCGGATCTTCGCCGATTTCATCGAGATCGGGGTGGACGCCTACAATCCTCTCGAGGCCAAGGCCGGGCTGGACGTCGTCGCTTTGCGGCGGCAGTACGGGCACAAGATCGCTTTCTGCGGCAACATGGACGTCTTGACCTGGGCCCTGGGGTCGGAGGAAGAGCTCAGGCGCGTCGTCCTGACCAAGCTGAACGCGGCCAAGGGCGGGGGCTTCATTTTCCAATCCGACCACTCCGTGCCCGGCAACGTCTCGGCCCGGAGCTATGAATACGTCGTCAATCTCGTCCGCGAGCACGGCCGCTACCCGCTCCGGCTCGGGGAATACGATCTTCCGGATATCGTCTGACTCCGGCGCCGAGTGGACGGCTCTCGTCTTCCCGTTGACTGTCCCGCTATTTCGATGTTATCTTTCTCGCCACCGTCCGACAAGGAGCAGGGTCCATGAAATGTCCCAAATGTCACTCCGATAATCCCGACTCTTCGCGCTTCTGCGGCAGCTGCGCGGCGCTGCTTGCGGAGGAAGGGCAACTCCCGGATTCCCTCACAAAAACCCTCGTGACTCCGCTTCTTGTCATATCGAAAGATAAGCTCATCGCCGGGAAATACCGGATCGTCGAGGAGATCGGCCGCGGCGGCATGGGCGTCGTCTACAAGGCGGAAGATCTCAAACTCAAACGGTTGGTCGCCCTGAAGTTCCTC
Source organism: Candidatus Aminicenantota bacterium (assembly GCA_963796835.1). Lineage (GTDB taxonomy): Bacteria > Acidobacteriota > Aminicenantia > Aminicenantales > Saccharicenantaceae > DATKJS01. The sequence goes on from CAWCND010000011.1 coordinate 136,018, forward strand.
CCGCCCCACCTGATGAACTCGCCCGAGCTCAAGGAGAGGTTCCTCATCGAGGCCCAGGCGGCCGCGGCCCTCTCGCACCCGAATATCTGCGTCATTTACGAAGTCGGGGAGGCCGAGGACCAGTCTTTCATCGCCATGGAGTACGTCGAGGGGGAAACGCTCCGGGACAAGATCAATAAAGGCCCCTTGAAGACGGGGAATGCGGTCGAGATTACGAGCCAGATCGCCGCCGGCCTGGGCGAGGCCCACCGCAAGGGCATCATCCACCGCGACATCAAGAGCGCAAACATCATGGTGACGGACAAAGGCCAAGCCAAGGTCATGGACTTCGGGCTGGCCAAGGTCCGGGGCGGGAGTTCGCTGACTCAGGGCCAGACGACGTTGGGCACGGTGGCCTACATGTCGCCGGAACAGGCGCGGGGAGATGAGTTGGACCAACGGACGGACATCTGGTCGCTCGGCGTGGTTCTCTATGAAATGCTGACGGGCGAGGTCCCGTTCAAAGGCGACAGGGACGTTTCCATCATCTATTCGATCGTCCACGAAGAGCCGAAGTCACTCAAGGTCCGCAAGCCCCCGGTTCCGGTCGAGCTGCAGCAGGTCATCGCCCACGCGCTCAAGAAAAACCGCGATTCGCGCTACGGCTCGGCCGAAGAGATGCTTAAGGACCTGAGGGCCTATCAGACGAGCCTCCAGCTGGCCGAGTCCGGCGTCCTGAACCTGAAAACGCTCAGCCGACGAATCCGCAAGCCGCGGGTCGCCGTTCCGGCGGTTGCCGTTCTGGCTGCTCTGGCCTTTTTTGGGACGCGGTTTTTCAAGCACCAAGCCCAGGTCCGCTGGGCTACGCAGGTGGCGCTCCCCGAGATGGAGAGGCTCATGGAGGGAAATGATTGCTGGCGCAATCTCATCCCCGTCTATAGACTCGCGGAAAAGGCGGAAGCCTACATCCCGCGTGATCCCAAGCTGGCCGGGGTCTTTTCGAAATGCTCCTTGAGGATCGACATCAAGACCGAACCTCCCGGCGCGAAGGTCTTCATGAAAGAATATGCGACTCCGGCAAGCGAATGGACCTATTTGGGGATATCGCCCATCGAAAAGGTCAGGCTGCCCATCGGGATTTTCAGATGGAAGATGGAAAAGGATGGCTATGAGACGGTCCTGGCCGCGGCTTCCACTTGGGATGGAGATATCTCGGCCCATGATATCATCGTTGGCTACAATCTGGTGAGGGTCCTGAACAAGAAAGGCAGCATCCCGCCGGGCATGGTGCGGGTCACGGGAGCGGAAACACCGGTCGGGAAGTTGGCGGATTTCTATATTGATAGATATGAGGTCACAAACAGGCAATACAAGGAATTCGTCAACGGTGGCGGCTACAGGAACAAGAAATACTGGAAGCAGAAATTCGTCAAGGACGGGAAAGAACTGACCTGGGAAGAAGCAGTCAAGGGATTCGTCGACCAGACGAGCCTGCCCGGGCCGGCCGGTTGGCAGGCGGGCGGTTATCCCGAGGGACAGGCAGATTATCCTGTGTCGGGGATCAGCTGGTACGAGGCGGCCGCATACGCGGAATTCGCCGGGAAGAGCCTGCCGACGGGAACCCATTGGGGGATCGCGAGAGGCGAATATACGCCGATGATCCAAATCCCCCAGCTCGGAGGTTTTGCCATATTCGCCCCCTTCAGCAATTTTCTGGGGAAGGGCCCGGTCCCGGTGGGAAGCCTTCCGGGGGTGACGGCCTACGGGGCTTTTGACATGGCCGGGAACGTGAGGGAATGGTGCTCGAATGAAACCCCCAAAGGGCGTGTCGTCAGGGGGGGCGCCTGGGGGGAAAACACCTACATGTTCGACAATATAAGTCAAGCGCCGGCCATGGACCGTTCCGCCAAGAACGGGTTCCGCTGCGCTCTTTATCCTGAGCCTGAAAAAATTCCCGGGCCGGCCTCTCAAATGGTCAAGTCCTTGGGTCTTCCCGCGTCCGGCGAAACGGAAGATTACGCCAAGCAAAAGCCGGTGGCTGATTCTGTCTTCCAGGTTTACAGGGAGCAGTTTTCCTACGATAAAACCGATCTGAAGGCCCGGGTGGAATCGAGGAAGGAAAGCCCCGAATGGACTCTGGAAAAGATAAGCTTCGAAGCGGCCTACGGCGGCGAACGGGTCATGGCCTATCTCTTCCTTCCCAAGAATGCCGCGCCGCCCTATCAGACCATCGTCTACATGGGCGGCGACGCTCCCGTGTTCCAAAGGTCGAGCCAGGACATCGAGACCTATTATGAAGTCCCCATGTTCTTCTCATTTCTCGTCAAGAACGGCCGGGCGGTCCTCTATCCCGTCTATAAGGGATTCTTCGAGCGCGGGAACGATGCCTTGATTTCCGTCATCGAGGGAAACTGGAATTCCGTGCAGTGGAGAGAAGTCTTCATTCAGCAGGTCAAGGACCTCAGAAGGTCCATCGACTATCTCGAAACCCGCCCGGATATCGACAGCCGGAAACTGGCTTATGAGGGCATGAGCTACGGGTCGGCCCTCGCGCCCATGATCCTGGCCGTCGAGGAGCGCCTCAATGTCAACGTTTTATTGGCCGGAGGCTTCGGAAACATGGGACAAGGACGCCCCGAGGTGAACCAAATCAACTATGTGACCCGGGTGAAATCGCCGACGCTGATGTTGAACGGCAAGTATGACTCGTTCTTCCCGCCGGAGACATCATCAAAGCCGATGTTTGTCCTATTGGGAACTCCAGCCAAGGACAAGGAGCAGAAATTTTACGAAACCGACCATATCCCGCCCATCAACGAGACAATCAAGGAGACCCTGGCCTGGTTCGACAAGTACCTGGGGCCGGTCAAGAGATAGGGCCCTCCAGCCAGCCCGTGGAGTTAGCCGCGGCCGGCGCCGGCGCCTTGCGCTCGCGGGCCTCCCGGGTTATTATGGGGCTTCCAATTTTGCATCAAAGGAGTATGCCATGCCGAAAAACTCAGCCTTGCGGCGAGTGATCTTCGTCGTCTTCCTCTCCCTGCTGTCCTTGTCGGTCTTCGCCCAAACCAAGAGCGAGAAACCGTTCCTGGGATCCTGGAATGGCGGCCTCCTCATCATGGGCCAGAAGCTCGAGATCCGCCTGGCGTTCACCCTGGATGCGGCCAAGAAGATCCAGGGGACCTTTGATTCCATCACCCAGAAGGCGTTCGGCCTCAAGCTGGGGAACATCGCCATCGAGGGGAAGAACCTGACCTGCAACATCGCCGACCTGGCCGCCCAGGGGAACCCGGTCTTCAAGGGGACCCTGGACGCCACGGGGACGAAAATCGCGGGAGATTTCACCCAGGCGGGATACGCCGGGACCTTTTCCGTCGAAAAAGAGAAGCCCCAGAAGTGACCGGCTCCGGGAGCCGGCGCGGTTGCATAATTTCTCTCCCTCCGCTATATTAAATTCGACCGAGAGTGGAGGATCCCCATGAAGAAGACCGCCGCGATTGTCCTTGTTCTCGGGGCCTTGTCCCCGCTCCTGCAGACCTCTTGCACGCGGATGACGCCCCAGGAGCTCAAGGCCTCCATCGAGATCACGGATATCGAGACCAAGTGGGTCTCCAAGCTCTATCAGCAGTGGCCGCCCCGGCTGATCCTGGTCCCCGTGCTCTCCTTCCGGGTCAAGAACCTCAGCCCCAAGCCCATGAATTATGTCAATTTCAACGCGGTTTTCAATTTCAAGGGCGACCGCGAGAACTTCGGCGACTGCTTCCTGGCCGCAATCCGTGGCACGTCCGTCGCGCCCGGGGGCAAGAGCGAGGCGATCGCCATGAAAAGCAATTTTGGCGTCGACGGGAAGGACCTCAAGAGCATCAAGGACAACCCGGGCTGGAAGCAGGCCGAGGTCCGGCTGTTCGCCCAGTCCAAGGGCACCCAGCCCGTCCTCATCGGCGTCTACGATGTGTCCCGTTTCATCGATTTCAAGGAGGACGTGGTCGTCGAGCCCAAGAAGGAAGACGTCAAGAAATAGGCCTGAGAGCCGGAGCCATGAGCGTCATCGTTCCCTCGAAACTGTTCCTGACCCGGGGCCGGGGTCAGCACAAGGAAAAGCTGGTCAGCTTCGAGAAGGCCCTTAGGGACGCGGGGATCGCCCCGTTCAACCTCGTCCGGGTTTCAAGCATCTATCCCCCGCACTGCCGGCTCATCTCAAGGCAGGATGGGGTCAGGCTCCTCAAGCCGGGCCAGATCCTTTTCGTCGTCCTGAGCGAGAGCGCGACCGACGAGGCCGGCCGGCTGGTCTCGGCTTCGATCGGGATGGCCATCCCGAAGGACCCGTCCTGTTATGGCTACCTCGCCGAGCACGAAGGCGGGGGGCCGACTGAAAAGGAGGCCGGGCTCTACACCGAATACCTGGCCGCCGAGATGCTGGCCACGAAGATGGGGGGTAGATTGAAGGATCCCGTGAAGGGCCGCCGGGCGTACAAGATCTCGAACGGGATCTCCCTCGAGACGCGGAGCATCTCCCGGACGGCGACGGGGGAGAAAGGCCTGTGGACGACGGCCTTGGCCGCCGCTGTCCTCATCTCATAATTTCGGTGACATACAACTCATTGCCGAAATTCCTCCGGTGACTCACGGCGAACGATCCTCATAAAGCGTCTGTTCCTCTTTAGGCCAGGGGTTGCATGTCACCGAAAGAGCCGAATGTTCATCAGAAATCGAGGGGGTTGGGCTTCAGGATCTTGATGTAGCTCTGGGCTTTGAGGGAGGCGACGTAATCTTCGCTCTTCTTCTGGCGCTTCGCGGTCAGGAGCTTATCCTGGATCTGGGGCCGGGCGTCGTCGAAAGTCCTCAGGTACCCTTCTTTCCTCTCCTCGAGTTTGATGAGGTACCAGCCGTTCTTGGCCGCCACCCAGGGGCTGACCTCGCCGGCTTTTAGTTTCTCGACGGCGCCCTCCAAGGTCTTGTCGAGCTCGCCCTTCTTGAGCGTCCCCAAGTCGCCTTTGGCGTCCTTGATGGGAGGGTCAGAGAGCGCCGCGGCCACGTCCGGGAAGGACGCTCCGGCTTTGAGCTTGGCGCCCGCTTCCGCCTCGAGGGCTTCGAGGGCCTCGGGCGTCCGGTGCTCCGTGGTCAGGTAGACGGCGCGAAGCTTGTATTCCGTGGGGACCGTGAAGTCCTGGGGATGCTGTTTGTAATACCGGACGACCTCCGATTCGTCCAGAACGATGGACCGGTACACCTCGGTGACCAGGAGCATCTGCTTGAGGAGGGATTCCTGGTACTGCTTGAGCCATTGTTCCCAGGGGATCCCCTGCTGTTCGACGGCCCGGCGGAGTTCCTCGTCCGAGGCGAAATTGTTGTCCTTCTTGAGGGCGTCGAGGTTGTGCTTGAGCTCCTCGCTGGCGCTGAGGTTCTTTTCCTTGGCCTGCTGGAGGAGGAGGGTCTCCGTGATCATGGCGTCGAGGAGCCCGTCCCTGACAAGCTTGAATTGCTTGTCGTATTCCTGTTGCGGCAGGTTCGCGGCCTTGAGCTGCTGGATCTGCATCTCGAACATCTGCTTGTATTGGGAGAGCGTGATGATCTCGTCGTTGACGACGGCCACGATCTCCTCGACGACTTGAGGCGCTGCGGCGAGGAGCGCCGCCCCGGCGATCCCCATGACGATCAGATAGGTCAGGGCTTTTTTCATTGGTCCAACCTCTGGTAAGCGAAGACTAAGTTCTCGGGAAAGGCCTTCCAGCTCAGGGTGTCCTTCAATCCTTGGAGATGGGCGGCCAGGGCATCCTTGATCTTCTCTTCGAGAACCTTGATCCGGATCGCCGGCGCCGCGTCGGCCAAGGTCTGAAGCTGGGGAGGGAACTTCTTGTCCAGCCGGAAAACGTGGTATCCGTAGGACGATTCGACGACCTGGCTGACCTTCCCCTCGTCCAGGGCGAAGATCACTTTTTCCATGTCGTAGGGAAGGTCGCCGCGCTTGTAGACCCCCATCACGCCGCCCTTGACGGCCTCGGGACCCGAGGATTCCTCCCGGGCCACTTTCCTGAACTCCTCCTCGGGAGCGTTCTCGACCATCGTGAGGACCGCAACGGCCCTCTGCTCGCTCGGGACCAGGACCTGGCTCACCTGGACCCTCTCCGGAAGGAGGAAATCCTTTTTGTGCTGGTCGTAGTAGGACTGGACCTCGGCATCGTCTGCCCGGACGTCCTTGACCACCTGATAAACGTACTTGTCGACGAGGAGGCCGTCGAACATGCTGTCCGGTCCGGCGGCGTCCGGCTCGGGGGCAGGCTGGCCGCTGCCCGTTTCGCCGGCCCGCTTGGCCAGGTAGCTCTTTTTTTCATCCCAAGTCAGGGTCACGTTCCGCTGCCGGGCCGCTTCGAGCAGGATCTTGTCATCGACGAACTTGTCGAAAAGGCGGCTCAGGGATTCCGGCGAGAGGCCCTTGGCCTCATTCCCGCCCGTCGTCCTGATATAAGCCGTCAGGTCGTCGTTCGAGAACTCCTGGGACTCGACCTTGAGGATGGGCCCGCGTTTGATCTTCGCCTGGACGAAACTGGTGATCTTGGCGACGGGCCCCGCTTTCTCCCCCTCGCGGCCGCAGCCGGAGGCGAGGAGAAAGAGGATCGCGAGGAGGATCGGGGCCGTTCTTCGGGCGCTTGTCATTCCGCACATCTTTTTTAATATCAACTCATTATAATCTATCCGGATAACTCCATCAAGACCCGGACGGTTTCATCGAGGAGCTCCCGCTCCTTCTCCGCCCGGATCCCGAGCGACATCACGCCCTCCGGAGAGAGAGACCCGGAGTATCTCTTGAGGAGGGCCGGGACCCTGGCCCAATCCACGGGAGTCCCGGGCAGGAACCTGAGAACGACCCGGTGCTCGCTCCGGTCGATCGTCCGGATCCGGAGCTTCCGGGCCAGGTTCTTGATCGTCCCGTAGCGGAGGAGGTTCTCGATCGTCTCCGGCACGGGCCCGAACCTGTCCCGGACGTCCTCCCGGATCTTCTCGATCTCCCGGAGGTCGTCAACCGAAGCCAGGCGTTTGTAAAGGTTGAGCCGCAGGTTGATCTGGGGGAGGTAGTCCTCGGGGATGCGGATGTCCACCTTGAGGTTGATCTCGACGTTGGCCTCCTCGACCCGCTCGCCCTTGAGCTCCCGGATCGCCTGGTCGAGGAGCTGCATGTAATAGTCGAAGCCGACGGCCTCCATGGAGCCGTGCTGGCGGTGGCCGAGCAGGTTCCCGGCGCCCCGGATCTCCAGGTCCTTGGCGGCCAGGCGGAAGCCGGACCCGAGCTCGCTGAACTCCTTGAGGGCCTTGAGGCGCTCCTTGGCGAGCGGCGTCAGCTCCATGTAGGGCGGCACCAGGAAATAGGCGAAGGCCTGGCGGGAGGACCGGCCCACACGGCCCCGGAGCTGGTAGAGCTGGGCCAAGCCGTAGAGGTCGGCCCGGTCCACGATCAGGGTGTTCGTGAGCGGGATGTCGATGCCGTTCTCGATGATCGTCGTCGAGACCAGGACGTCCGCCCGGTGTTCGACGAACTCCATCATGCGCTTCTCCAGGGCTGAGCTCGTCATCTGGCCGTGGACGGTCACGACCTTCGCCTGGGGCACGAGCTTGAGGACGAGGTCGGCGACCTTGTCGATGTCCTCGATCCGGTTGTGGATGTAATAGACCTGGCCGCCCCGGCTGAGCTCCTGACGGATGGCCGTGGCGATGAGCTTGGCGTTAAAGGGCGTCACGACCGTGTGGACGGCAAGCCTGTCCCGAGGCGGCGTCTCGATCAGACTGATGTCCCGGAGACCCGAGAGGGACATGTTCAGCGTCCGCGGGATGGGCGTCGCCGTCAGGGTCAGGACGTCGATCGTGGCTTTGAGCTGCTTGATCTTTTCCTTGTGCCCGACGCCGAACCTCTGCTCCTCGTCCACGATGAGCAGGCCGAGGTCCTTGAAGACGACGTCCTTGGAAAGGAGGCGGTGGGTGCCGATGACGACGTCGACGAACCCGCTCCGGATGTCGTCGACGACGGCCTTCTGCTCCTTCCCCGATTGCAGCCTCGTCAGGGCCTCGACCCGGACCGGGAAGAGGACCATCCGCTCCCGGAAGGTCGTGAGGTGCTGGCTGGCCAGGACGGTCGTCGGGCAGAGGACGGCGACCTGCTTGCCGTCCATGACCGCTTTGAACGCGGCCCGCATCGCCACCTCGGTCTTGCCGTAGCCGACATCGCCGCAGAGGAGGCGGTCCATCGGGGACTCGGATTCCATGTCCCGGAGGATCTCCTCGATCGACCGGAGCTGGTCCTCGGTCTCGTCGTAGGCGAAGATCTTCTCGAATTCCTCCTCCCACTCGCCGCCCGGCGTGAAAGCGTAGCCCTTGAGGGCCCGGCGGCGGGCGTAAAGCTCCACGAGCTCCTTGGCGACGGCCTCGACGGCCTTCTTGGCCCTGGTCTTCGTCTTTTCCCAGGTCATCGTCCCCAGCTTGTCGAGCAGGGGGAGGTCGGAGCCGACCTTGGAGAACTTCTGGACGAGGTTCAGGTCCTCGACGGGGACGAGGAGCTTGTCGCCGTCCCGGTAGAAGATCTCGATGAACTCCCGGCCCCGGCCCTCGATCTCCAGCCTTTGGAGGCCGCTGAAGAGGCCGATCCCGTAGTCCGTGTGGACAACGTGGTCGCCCGTCTTGAGGTCCTGGAACTGGGAGAAGAACGCTTTCCGCGAGGCGCGGCTGACGATGACCTTCTCCTCGGTGAAGACGTCCTTTTCGGCAAAGACGTTGACCTTTTCCCTCGGGTAGCTGAACCCCCGGTCGAGGCCGCCAATGAGGAGGGAGACCTCGGACCGCGGCGGGACGGCCGTGGCCGATTCGGCTTCGAGGACGGGGACCTCGTTTTCCCGGAGCAGCGTCGCCAGGCGGTGCCGCGTCCCCGGGTTTGAAAGAAAGATGTCGCAGAGGTCGCCCTCGGCCTGGAGCTTTTTCAGGTATTGGAGAAAGAAGGGGATCCTGTTGTCGAACCGGGGCACGGACTGGAAGGAGAAGGAAAAGGACCTCTTGCCGGAGGGCGGGGCGAATTCCTCGAACCGGACGGCCTCCTTCCGGACCCGGTCCCAGAGCCTGGGCGGGAAGATCTCGTCCGGGGGGAGAGCGAAGGTCCCGTTGAGCAACAGGTCCGCGTACTGGTCCTGGAGCTCTTTGAGGCCGTCCTCGAAGCTCTGCTCGACCTCTTCCGGGTGGTCCACGACGTAAACGGCGTCGCGGAGATAGTCGGTGAACGGGACGAACCGGGCCTTTTCGAGGAGGGCGAGGGAGGAAAAGCTGGGGGCGAACTCGCCGCGCTCCAGGGCCGCGATCTTGGCGTCCAGGTCGCGGCCGGCCCCCCGGGCACGCTTGCGGGCGGCCGCTTTCCAGCTGTCCAGGAAATCGGGGGTGGCCGGGAACTCCCGGAGCCCGGGAACGGTCAGCCGCTCGATCTTTTTCAGCGACCTCTGGCTGGAGATATCGAACTCGCGGAGGGACGCGACCTCTGAGCCGGCGAGCTCGATCCGGAAGGGGTTGGCCTCCCAGGGCGAGAAAACGTCGACGATGCCGCCGCGCCACGCGTATTCGCCCGGCGAGGCGATCAGGTCTTCCCGGGTGTACCCGTAGCGGGAGAGGGTTGCGAGAATTTCGTCACGGTCGGCCGCGGCGCCGAGCTCCAGTTCCAGGAAGAGCCGCTCCAAGTCGGCCGGGCCGGGGAACGGCTTCAGGAGCCCGGGCAGGCTGGTGAAGATGATCGAGGGAGGCGTGTGGGCCAACCTGTGAAAAAATCTCATCCTCGAGGAGACGGCGTCCAGGGAGGGAGGCACTTCGAAATACGGATTGTCGGCCAGGGCCGGGAGAGTCGTCAGCCGGAGTGAAGAAGAGAGGCGGGAGAGGAAGAACCGGCACTCTTCCTCGAGCGGGGCCAGGGGCGCCGACGAGGCGCGGACGAAAACGACGGGCCTCCGGGCTTCCATGGCCAGGCAGGAGAGGACGTAGGGGCTGGCCGGATCGATGACGCCCTGGACGGAGAGCGGCCGCTCGCCGCCGGCCACGGCCCGGACGAGGTCCTTGAACTCCTCCGTGCGGAAAAGGAAATCGAGGCTCACCCGGCTATTATACGGCGCCCGAGTCCGTCCCGTCCACGAAGGCCCGGGGGACGGCCGGCGGCGGTCCGGAAAGTGTTCCGGTCATGATTTGCCGCCGCAGAAGAAGGAGGCGCTCCGGCGGACCCGCCACGAGCCGTCTTCCGCCCGCTCGAGCGAAACCGGCCAGCCGGCCTCGAGCCGGCACTGGAACATTTCCGCCGTCCGGCCGGTCTGGACGTCGCGCACGCGCTCCCTCGAGAGGACCTCGGCCACGGGAAACCGTATCCCACCCAGGGTGACGGCGCGGGGGGTCTCCCCTTCCCGGTTCCCCGAATAGCACTCGACATGGGCCGGTTCCCAACGCTGCCGGGGGATGTTCGCATCAGATCGATCGGAGTCCATGACCGCTTCCTTCATGACCTATTATACCATTCGCCAGCCGATCGCGCTCGGCCGGGGCAGACGCCGCCCGCGGCGGCGGGGCCGAATTCCGGGCTTCGGACGGATTGTTGCGAAAGCCGGCGGGAAATCATTATAATGACCGCGAGTCCGAACATCGACGCGGGAGAAAAGAATGAGAAGACTCGCTCGCATGAACATCGCCGCCGCCGGGATCCTCTGCCTGACCCTGGGCCTGTCCATCCCGGCTACGGCTCAGACACCGGACCGGGCCCTCGACCAGATCTCCGTGACGGACGGGAACGTCCATCTCGTCATCTTCAACCCCGAGGTCTTCAACATCCGGGCCCTGGCCACCCTCCGGAAGAACGGGACGCTCAACATCCCCAACCTCACCGTCATCGGCGTCTATCACGTCAAGCAGATCGGGAAGTTCGAGGAGTCGCGGAAATACGTCGCCGACAACGGCCTGGACTGGTTCAAGTTCCACGAGGTCACCGCGGAGATCAGCGAGCCCGTCCTTTTCCGGGAAAACGCCTGCACCCCCGAATTCGCCGAGATCGTCAAGAAGGCCGACGGGGTCATCTTCTTCGGCGGGCCCGATATCCCGGCGTCCGTCTACAAGAAGAAAACGAGCCTGCTGACGTCGATCGAGGACCCCGCCCGGCACGACCTGGAGGTCTCGGCCGTCTTCCACCTCCTGGGCGGGTCGCAGGACGACGCGTTCAAAGCGCTCCTGGATTCGCGGCCCCGGTTCCCGGTCCTCGGCATCTGCCTCGGCTTCCAGACCATGAACGTCGGAACGGGCGGGACCCTGACCCAGGACATCTGGACCGAGGTCTATGGCAAGACCACGGTCGAGGACGTGATCGCCCTTGGCCCCGAGCAATGGCACAACAATCCGTACCGGCTGCTTTTCCCTCTCGACAAGCTCATGAGCTATAATTTTCACTCTCTCGAGCTCGGCGAAAGGGGCCTGTTCTGTTCCGCCATGGGCTTCAAAACGACGGACCACCCGCGGATCCTGAGCTCCCATCACCAGGCGGTCGAGAAGCTCGGGAAGGACCTCGTCCCCATCGCCACGTCGAGGGACGGGAGGATCATCGAGGCAGTCACGCACAAGAGATACCCGGGCGTCCTCGGGGTCCAGTTCCACCCGGAACATCCCCTACTCTTCGACGCCGAGCCCCGCCACAGGCAAAAGCCCGGAGACCCGTTGACGAGCTATCGGGCCATCCTCGAGGGGACACCGCCGAGCCTCGCGTTCAACAAGGCGATCTGGCAATGGTTCGCGGCCCGGCTTGTCGAGAGCCACGGGAAGTAACGCAGGAAGGAGGCCTCCATGAGATACGGCATCTGGGCGGCGCTGTTGGTCATCGCCCTCGCGGCCGGTTGCGGAAAATCCGCGAAAGCCCCGGAAGGGATCCTCTTCAAGGACGACGCGACGTTCCTCAAGGCCCATACCAAGTCCATCATCCTGACCGGGAGGAATAACCTGGCCCAGGTGGCCGTCAACCCCGACCTCCAGGGCCGGGTCATGACGAGCACGGCCGCCGGCCCCGACGGTCTGAGCTTCGGCTGGATCAACCGGGAGCTCATCGCCTCGGGCGCGAAGAACCCCCACATGAACGCCTTCGGCGGCGAGGACCGCTTCTGGCTCGGGCCCGAGGGCGGCCAGTTCTCGCTCTTTTTCAAGAAGGGCGACCCCTTCGACCTGGACCACTGGTTCACCCCGCCCCCGGTCAACGAGGCGGCTTACGACGTCGTCAGGAGGAAGGCCGACAGCGTCCATTTCCGGAAGGTCATGCATCTCGTGAACTATTCGGCCGCGGAGTTCGACCTCGAGCTCAACCGCGAGGTCCGGATCCTCAGGGCGGACGAGGTCCAGGGGCTCGGGGTCCCTGTCCCGGCCGGGGTCAGGATGGTGGCCTATGCGTCGGACAACAGGATCACCAACATCGGGACGAAGGCCTGGGCCAAGGAAACGGGGCTGCTCTCGGTCTGGATCCTGGGCATGTTCAATCCCTCGCCGGCGACGACCATCGTCATCCCCTTCAGGACCGGCCCGGAGGCGGACCTCGGCCCTGTCGTCAACGACGCCTACTTCGGCAAGGTGCCGGCGGACCGGCTGATCGTCAGGGACAAGGATGGCGTCCTCTTTTTCAGCGGCGACGGGAAATACCGGAGCAAGATCGGGATCTCCCCGAGGCGCGTCAAGCCGTTCGCCGGGAGCTACGACGCCGCGAACAAGGTCCTGACGATCATCCACGCTACGATCCCCGAGGGCGTGACGGACTACGTCAATTCGATGTGGAAGATCCAGGACGATCCATTCGCCGGGGACGTCGTCAACAGCTACAACGATGGCCCCGCGTCGCCGGGGGCGAAACCGCTGGGGCCATTTTATGAGCTGGAGTCCTCGTCGCCGGCGGCCGACCTCAGGCCGGGCCAAACGCTCGCCCACGTCCACACGACGATCCACCTCCAGGGGCCGGAGAAGGCGCTCGACGAGATCGCCCGGGCCGTCCTCGGAGTCGGCCTGGCGGACATCAAGACGGCCCTGAAGAAGTAGCCGGCGGTCAGCCGCGGAACAAAGACGGAATTCGGAAATGAGTATGGTGTCCCCGAATTAGCGGCCATCCCCTCAAGGGCCTTACAAGGAGGTTTACACAGTTTCCCTTACACTCCCGATGGCTACTCAAAGGTCGCACGAATACCTGGCAAATGCCCTTAATCTTCTAAGGCGATCTTCAATCGCCGCAGCGGACTCCAAAACTTGATCTTCGCGGGATCGAATCGGTCCGGCCTCCAGCGGCCCAGCCAGTCCAGCGTGCCCTCCGAGTTGTCCCCGTTCTTCAGGGCCTTGATGCAGTCGTAATATCCCGGAATCCCGCCACAATCCTCAGGCGGCCCGGCCAGCTCGCCGGCCAGGCAGACCGGATACTTCTTTCCCGGTGCCTTGGGAAAGGTCCCCTCGAAAAGGACGTCATGCTGCCAGTCGTCGCCGTAATCGTAAGTATAAAGCGCCCGGTCCCCCGGCTCTTGAATGAAATCCGCCACGGCCACTTCGGTCGTGAGGAGCGGCGCCGCCTCTTCGAGGTCGTCGAGCGCGAACGGGGATTCTATCCGAATGTCCAGGCAAGCTCGTCGCCGTGGCTGAATCCTAAAATCGTGCAAGTGGGAGTCCAGCCAGCCCATCGCGTCCTGGATCGCGACGTGAAGATCATAGAACGTGTAATAATCTGGTACCTGGATCCTCCTCCAAACCTGAGGCTCGGTCTTGAGAAGGGTGATCTTGAACTGCAGGACGAACTGATAAGGTCTTCTCCGAGGCCACGTAATGGTGATCTCTCTTACCATGGCAGCCCACCCGAGCCGATTCTAGCCGAAGGGTTGTTGGCTGGCAACATCGTTTTCATGTGCGGCACGGAATCGCCGGCTTCGGGCACGGTTTCCCTTGAGCTTCTTTGACACGCGTCATCTGTGATATATTTAGACCGTGAAGATCATCGACTCCCCGATCTCCTTGAGCGAACTCAAGATCATGGCCGTCGACGGGGAGCTTCAAGCGGACGAGGAAGCGCTCCTGCTGGAGGACGGCTCCACCCAGGAGAACCTCTGGGGGATCAATATCTACCCGGACCTGGAAGGGCCGGAGTGGATTGAATTCGACTCCCTCATCAATATCCGCCCTTCTCAGGGGAATCGTTCTCGCGGCGTCGACGACCCTATGCTCCGCGAAAGGATCGTTCAGGCTGTCGCCGGGTTGATGAAATGAGTCCTTGCTCGCCGACGAGGAAGACATGAGTCAACGGAGTTATTGTCTGGTGTCGGGGTGTTATGGCTGGTGATTGCGGCGCACGGGCTGCGGATTGCGATGCGATGGTCGGCCTTTGTCAATGGGCGTCACGTTCCGATGCGGGTGAGCGTCATCCCTGTCGTGGTGGGAGCTTATCTCGCTTTCTCCGCCTTCCGGCTGCTCAGGAAGCCAATGGCTTGAGCAGGTGACGGGGCCTGAGCCAGGGGAAAATCCAAAAGGAGAATTCAATATGCGTTGGAACCACTACGTCTCTTACTTTTTCGGCGGCACCTTCCTCGCCAATGCGATCCCGCATTTTGTCAGCGGCGTGACAGGGCATCCGTTCCAAAGCCCCTTTGCTTCTCCGCCGGGTCAGGGGCTCTCTTCCGCCCTGGTGAATGTCCTTTGGGGCACGGTCAACCTTGCGATCGGCTACTTACTCATATGCCGAGTAGGACAATTTGAGTTGCGCCGAACAAGACATGTCCTCGTTGCCGGGTTGGGCGGCTTGCTCATGGCCTTGATGCTGGCGCATGCGTTTGGCCGGTTCTACGGCGGCAACTGAAAGACCCCGACCCGCCAAGTAGTATAGTTTTCGATGAAATACTCTCGACTCATTTCCGTCGGTCACTCGACGGTAAAAGTGCGTAGTCACCCGCGAATTCCGACGGACGCACCTCAAATCTCCGTCGAGGAATCGTTTGCGGTCGCTGGAAATACTTCCAGGGGATTTGATAGGAAATTCCTTTGTTGGCGCAGCATGGATCCGACGGCCTCGGGCTTGGAATCAGGCCGTCCCATCACACAATGGGAATAGCCGGGCCATAGGATGGAGCCATAGATCCCCCGAGGCATGTTCGTTGAACGGCGTCCCGGGCATTGTTCGCAAGTGGACAGGACGTGTCCGGTATCAGTCCGGCCGGCCGGAAAAAATCGCTTCGGCCTCGTCGGTGTATTTCCCGACCGCGGCGAAGAGAATGAGAGGGGGCATGACCTCCGGCTCGGCCGCCGCGGCTCCCGCTCCCGCGGCGAGGCCCAGTTCGGCCAGGAAGAGGTTGGCCGGTTCGCCCGAGCGAGGCAGGATCTGCCGGAACCGACGGATACGGAAGCCGCGCCGGTCGGCGGCCCGGGCAAAATCCATGCGCCGTTTTTCCGGGTAGACGAAACAGGCGCGGCCGCCGGGCTCGAGCCACGCGGCCGTTTTCTCCATGATATCCTCGATGTCGCCGTGGAGCTCGTGCTTGGCCTCGGACTTCTCTTTCGACCGGCTCAGGAATCCGGTCGCCTTTCGGATATAGGGCGGGTTGGAAAAGATGAGGTCGAACCGGCGTCCCGGCTCGTATGTCCGCAGATCCGCACGAACGACCTCGATCCTCTCTCCCAATCCGTTGAGCTCGACGTTGCGCCGGGCCAGGTCGGCCAGGCCCTTCTGGATCTCGAGCGCGACGATCCGCCGGAAGGGCTTGACGCTCAGGAGAAGGGAAATGATCCCGCTGCCGGTCCCGATGTCGAGGATGTCATCGTCCGCCCTCATCCGGATGAAATTCGCTAGAAGCGGCGCATCGACCGAGAACCGGAAACCCCGCTTTTTCTGGAGGACCCGGACCCGGCCCCGGTAGAAGGTGTCCAGCGTTTCGCCGCTACGCGGACGCGGTCCCGCCGTCTTCGTCATCCTCGTCGACGTCCGTCATGACCAGGACCTTTTCCGGCTGGACCTGGGCGTAGCCCCCCCGGATGGGAAAGCCCTCTTCGTCGCCGCCGCTCCGGAAGCGGACCTTGCCTCTCCCGATCCCCACGAACAGGGGCCGGTGGCCGGGCAGAATCCCGATCTCGCCCTCGAGGCTCGGTAACGCGACCGATTCGACGTCGGCCTCGACGAGCAGGCGGTCGGGCGCGATGACCTTCAGGTGGATGGTCGCAGGAGCCCGGTCGCTCATTCCGATCGGAGCTCCTCGGTCCTCTGGACGACATCGGCGATCGTCCCCATCATGTAGAAGGCCTGCTCGGGCTTGTCGTCATGGAGGCCTTCCGCGATCTCCTTGAACCCCTGGACCGTCTCCTGAACGGAAACGTACCGCCCCGGGCGGCCCGTGAACTCCTCGGCGACATGGAACGGCTGCGACATGAACCGCTGGATCTTCCGGGCCCGGGCCACGACGACCTTGTCCTCGTCCGAAAGCTCCTCGATCCCGAGGATGGCGATGATGTCCTGGAGGTCCTTGTAGCGCTGGAGGATTTCCTTGACCCGGCGGGCGACACGGTAGTGCTCCTCGCCCACGATCCGCGGGTCGAGGATCCGCGAGAACGACGACAGCGGGTCGACGGCCGGGTAGATGCCCATGTCCGTCAGGGCCCGCGAAAGGTTCGTCGTCGCGTCGAGGTGGGAGAACGTCGTGGCCGGGGCCGGGTCTGTGAAATCGTCGGCCGGCACGTAGACGGCCTGGACCGACGTGATCGACCCCTTTTTGGTCGAGGTGATGCGCTCCTCGAGCTCACCGAGCTCGGAGGCGAGGTTGGGCTGGTAGCCGACGGCCGAAGGCATCCGGCCGAGCAGGGCCGAGACCTCGGACCCCGCCTGGACGAAACGGAAGATATTGTCGATGAAGAGAAGGATGTCCTGTTCGCCGAGCTCGTCGCGGAAATATTCGGCGACCGAGAGCGCCGATAGCCCGACGCGCAGCCGCGCCCCGGGGGGCTCGGTCATCTGGCCGTAGATCAGGGCCGTCTTGCTGATGACGCCCGAGCTCTTCATCTCCAGCCAGAGGTCGTTGCCCTCGCGCGTCCGCTCGCCGACGCCCGCGAAGACCGAGTAGCCGCCGTGCTTCATGGCCACGTTGTGGATGAGCTCCTGGATGATGACGGTCTTGCCGACCCCGGCGCCGCCGAAAAGGCCGATCTTGCCGCCCTTGAGGAACGGCTGGATGAGGTCGATGACCTTGATGCCCGTCTCGAACATCTCGAGCTTGGTGCTCTGTTCGTCAAGGGGCGGCGGCTCGCGGTGGATGGGATACTTCTTGGCCGTCACGATCGGGCCCAGCTGGTCCACGGGCTCGCCGATGACGTTCATGACCCGGCCCAGCGTGCCCTCGCCGACGGGGACCTCGATCGGCCCGCCCGTGTCGATCGCCTTCATCCCCCGGGCCAGGCCGTCGGTCGGATGCATGGACACGCAGCGGACGCGGTCCTCGCCGAGGTGCTGCTCGACCTCGACGACGATATCGATCGGGCATGGGCGTGTCGAAGCCCTCGCTCGTGATCCGGATGGCCGTGTAGATCTCGGGCAGCTCCGTTCCTGGAAACTTGACGTCGACGACGGGCCCGATGACCTGGACGACGGTCCCGACGCGCTGGCGCGCTTTCTTGTTCCATCATGGTTCTACTCCCTAGCGCGTTCTCCTTGAGCGCTTCGACGGCGGTCATGATCTCGAGGAGCTCCTTGGTGATCCCCGCCTGGCGGATCTTGTTCAGGACGAGGAGGAGGTCGTGGATCGAGTTCCTCGGCGTTCTTCGTGGCGTTGTCCATGGCCATCATCCGGGCCGCCTGCTCGGCCGCCTGCGATTCGTGAAGGCGTGGTGGATCTGGTTCTCGACGTAGCGCGGCAGGATGAAAGCCGGACGAGCGCGGCGCCGCCGGCTCCCAGTCGGGGACGCCAGGCCGCCGACGGCTCGGCGGCCGCGGGTCCGGCGAAAGGGCAGGAGCCGCACGCTCATGATCCGCGGGGCGAGCGATCGGACTTGAACTCGTTGTAGATGATGTAGACGGCGTCGGTCTCCTGGAAGGCGTACTGCCTGCATCAGGAATTCGGCGAGGTCGCGGAGTCTCCTCGCGGTCAGCTTGTCGGTCTTGTCGCCGAAGGACCGCTCGATCGGGAAGGGCACTTCCTGAAGAAAGTTGGACGGCCTTCTTGCCGATGAGGACGAGCCGGACGTCCGCCGGTCTTCGCTTTCTCCTCGATGAACACGAGGGCCTGGCGAGGAGGTTGGAGTTGAAGGCCCCGCCAGCCCCTTGTCCGAGGTGATGACGAGGACCTCGGACCTGTCTTCTCGTCGCGGCCGGTCGAGGAGCGGGTGGCCGGCACTCGCACCGCCCAGTAGGCCAGCCGGTCCATGAGGTCCGGGAACAGGTGCCAGAACGGCCGCGCTGCGAGGACCGCCCGCTGGGCCTTCCGGAACTTGGCCGTCGAGACGGTCTTCATCGCCTGGGTGATCTTCTGGCTGTTCTTGACGCTCCGGATCCGGCGGCGGAGGTCGATGAGGGTCGGCATGCTAGCTGCCCTGCTCCCCTGAACCCGGCGTTGAACTCCGTCAGCGCGGCGCCGATCGCCCCCTCGAGGGCCGTGTCGATCTGCTTCTTCTCCCGGAGCTTGGCCAGGATGTCCGGGTGAGTTCTCTTCGAAATGCTCGTAGAGCTTCGTCTCGTACTCCTTGAGCCGGGCGACCGGGAATTCGTCCAGGAAGCCGCGGTTCCCGGCGTAGATGATCAGGACCTGTTTCTCGACCGGCAGCGGGTGGATACTGGCCCTGCTTCAGGATCTCGGTCAGGCGCTCGCCGCGGTCGAGCTGGGCCTGGCTGATCTTGTCGAGCTCGGTGCCGAACTGGGCGAAGGCAGCGAGCTCGCGGTACTGGGCCAGGTCCAGCGGAGCTTGCCGGCGACCTGCTTCATGGCCTTGATCTGGGCGTTGCCGCCGACGCGCGAGACGGAAATGCCGACGTTGATGGCCGGCCGGACGCCCGCGTAGAAGAGCTCGGGCTCGAGGTAGATCTGGCCGTCGGTGATGGAGATGACGTTGGTCGGGATGTAGGCCGAGACGTCGCCGGCCTGGGTCTCGATGATGGGCAGGGCCGTCAGCGAGCCGCCGCCGAGCTCGTCGTTGAGCTTGGCCGCCCGCTCCAGGAGCCGCGAGTGGAGGTAGAAGACGTCGCCGGGATAGGCCTCGCGTCCCGGCGGGCGGCGGAGGAGCAGGGAGATCTCGCGGTAGGCGGCGGCGTGCTTGGAGAGGTCGTCGTAGATGACCAGGGCGTGCCGGCCGTTGTCCCGGAAGTACTCGCCGATGGCGCAGCCGGCGTAGGGCGCGAGGTACTGGAGGGGCGCCGGGTCGCTCGCCGAGGCCGCGACGACGATCGTGTAGTCCATGGCGCCGAAATCCTCGAGGGTCTTGACGATCTGGGCGACGGTCGAGTTCTTCTGGCCGATGGCCACGTAGATGCAGATGACGCCGGTGCCCTTCTGGTTGATGATCGTGTCGATGGACGATGGCGGTCTTGCCGGTCTGACGGTCGCCGATGATGAGCTCGCGCTGGCCGCGGCCGATGGGGATCATGGCGTCGATGGCCTTGATGCCCGGTCTGGAGGGGCTCCCTGACGGGCTGCGCGCTCGACGACGCCCGGGGCCAGGCGTTCGACGGACATGACAGGTATCCGTCTTGATGGGCCCCTTGCCGTCGAGCGGCTGGCCGAGCGGGATTGACGACGCGGCCGATCATGGCCGGGCCGACCGGCACGTGCATGATCCGGCGGGTCCGCTTGACCTTGTCGCCCTCCCTGATCGAGGTGGCTTTCGCCCAGGAGGACGGCGCCGACATCTGTCCTCTTCCAGGTTCAGGGCCATGCCGAAGACGCCGCGGGGGAACTCGAGGAGCTCGTTGTACATGACCCGGTCGAGGCCGTAGATGCGGGCGATGCCGTCGCCCACGGAAGTGACGGTCCCGACCTCGCGGATATCGACGCTCGGTTCATAGCCTTCGATCTCCTGCTGGATGATCTTCGTGATTTCATCGGCTTTGATGTTCATGGCGACCTCTAGCCTTGCTGGATTAGCTCTCTCAGCCGGTCGAGATTCCCCTGGATGGACACGTCGTAGACGATGTGCCCCCTGCGCAGGGCGAGGCCGCCGACGATGCCGGGGTCGATCTTGAAGACGAGGTTGACGGGCCTCTTTTCCGTGGCTTCGAGCGTTTCCCGAAGCCGGCTTTTCTGGAGGGCCGTCGAGCGGGATGACCGAGGCGACCTCGAAGGTCATGACCCCCAGTTTTTCGTTCCACATCTCCGGCAGAGCCTCCACGATGTCCCCCAGGAGGGCAAGCCGCTTGTGCTCGAAGAGGAGGGACAGGAGCCTTCCTGTTTTCCCCGCGGCCCCTGTCCTGGCCAGGACGTCCTCCAGGATCCGGGCTTTTGTCCGGGAGTCGATGAACGGGCTCAGAAGCGCCTTGCGGAGCTCCTCGTGTCCGACGTACAGCTCGAGGAAGGAGTCGGAGCTCGGCCCGGACGGCCTCGAACTCGGCTTCGTCCTTCATCGCCTGGACGAGGCCCTGGGCGTATTTCTTAACGAGGACCAGATTTTTCATGAAGCTTGGAGAGCCTCTCGATGGATTTGTCGATGAGGGCCGCCTGGCCCTCGGAGGTCAGCCTCTTCCGGATCCTCTCCCGGGCCAAGGCCGTCGCCTGCTCCGCCGCGTGGGCCCTGAGCTCCCGGACGCCGGCCCTGACCTGCTCGTCGATCTCCTGACCGGTGAATTGGCGGACCCGGTCGGACTCCTCGGCGGCCAGCTGGGCGATCCTGGCTCTTTCCCTGCGGGCGTCCTCCTCGGCCTCGTTCTTCAACCGCAGGACGTCCCCCTCGAGCCCCGCCAGCCGTGTTTCCGATCCCTCATATTTTTTCGCGGCTTCGGCGCTCTCCTCGTCGGCCAGCCTGATGGCGTCCCGGACGTCGGCGGACCTTTTCCGGAGCATGGCCGCGAGCGGTTTACGGAGGACGAACGCCAGGCCCCCGAAGAGGATAGCGAAATTGACGGCTTTCCCGGCGAGATCTAGGGCGTCCGACGGCCGCCCCGCCTCCCCTGCGCTCATGAACAGGAGCAGGGGCAGGGCGGCCAGAACGACGCCGAAGGGCTTCCGCGGCATCATCAGTTCAGGATCCTCCGCTCGATGTCCTCGGAGAGCTCTCCGGTCGTGGCGTCGAGCTCTTTCTTGAGTGCCTCCACCTGCTGCTCGAGCTCGGCCTTGGCCTTGTCCACCTGGGCCCGGCACTCGACCTGGATCTCCTGGAGGAGCCGGCTCTTTTCCTTCAACGCCTCGAGCTCGGCCTGCTCACGGATCCCGGCCGCCGCGGCCCGGGCGTCCTTCAGCCCCTCCTCGATCTGCCGGAGGTCCCGTTCATAGGCCGCCAGGGTCTTCTCGGTCTCCTCCTTCGCCTTCTCGATCCGCGAGGCCCGTTCGTCGAGGATGCGCCGGACGGGCTTGAAGAAAACGCGCGACAGGACGAGGACGAGGATCCAGACGAGGGCGAATGTTACCAGAACGGTTGCATCAGGGACTATATTCAATCGCCTATTCCGGATGCCAAAGTAAGGGAAATTCTAACGCCATTGGGGTTAAAAATCAACCTTAGCCAGGACTCTCGCTCTGCAGGGCCTCGGGGATGGCCTCCGGCAGGGAGCCGTCCCGCTTCTGAGCGGGGCAGCACCGTCTCTTGGCGGGGCGGATTCTGAGGAGCGACCAGCAGAAGTGTGGCGGAGCGGCTCGGAGCCGCACTTCTGGTAGATCCCTGGAAAGATTTCGGGATTTGAGTGGGACACTCCCTCTTATCATCGTCTGGAATGAGCGGCGAACAGCCCGAGTTTCTTGACCTCGCCGACGAGGAAGAGGGATCCGGCGATGACGACGGGGGTCCGGCCGGCCGATTCGTCAAGGGCTAGGCGCACGGCTCTAGCCACGTCCGGCTCCTGCCGGATGCGGCCCTCGAATTCCCGGGCCGACTCAAGGATCTCGGCCGGCAGGGCGGAGCGCTTGTAGGGGACCTGGGTCAGGATGATGGTCCGGGCACGGGGGAAGAGACGGCGGGCCATGGCCCTGATGTCCTTGTCCTTCATGACCCCGAAAACCAGGATGACAGGCTTCCTCACGACGTCCCGGATGTGGGCGGCCAGGGACGCGGCGCCTTCCTCGTTATGCGCGCCGTCGAGGATGACCAGGGGCCTCATGGAGACCGTTTCCAGGCGGCCTTCCCAGCGCACCTCGCGGACGCCGCGGATGATCTTCGATTTCCGGAGCGGCTGCCAGACACGGCCGAGGACTTCGGCCGCCGCGACGGCGACGGCGGCGTTCTCGCCCTGATAGCGGCCGGCCAGGGCGGGGGCGAACATGTATTCATCCGCCCCGCTCGCGTACCGGAAACGGAAGCCCCGGGCGGTCCGACGGCTTTCGAAAGACGTCCCCGGCCCGAAAACGGGGACGAAAGGGGCGTTGACCTCGCGGGCGCGGCGGCGGATCACCCCGAGAGCGACGCCCTTCGGGACGCCGCAGACGACCGGGACGCCGGGCTTGACGATGCCGGCCTTCTCAAAAGCGATCTGGCGGAGCGTCGAGCCCAGGTGCGTCTCGTGGTCCCTGGAGATCGTCGTGATCACGGACACGAGAGGCCGGACGACGTTCGTGGCGTCGAACCGGCCGCCCATTCCCGTCTCGAGGACCGCGACGTCGACCTTCCGCTCCGCGAAATGGAGGAAGGCGAGGGCGGTCAGGACCTCGAAGAACGTCGGGTGATAGGCCAGGCGTTCGGCCGCCATCAGGCCTTCGATCGTCCCTCTGACCCGGTCGAGGAGGACGCAGAACTCACCGGGCCGGATCCTCTCTCCGTTGACCCGGACCCTCTCCTCGACCCTCACGAGATGGGGGGAGGTGTAGAGACCGGAGCGGAACCCGTGGTTCCGTTAGGACGAGGTCGAGCATGGCCGAGACCGAGCCCTTGCCGTTCGTCCCCGCCACATGGACCGCCGGGAAGCGCCGGTGCGGTTCGCCCAGGGCCGCGAGGAGGATGGTGATGTTCTCGAGGCCGAGCTTGATCCCGAAATGCTGGAGGTGGCCGAGATAGTCCCGGCACTCGGCCGGGGTTCATTGAGGCCAGTTGAGGAAGAGGCGGAGGGCTTTGATCAGGTAAGGCCTCAGGTTCTTCCGTTCGACGACGTCATCGACCATCCATGGCTGAGGAGGAACTCCGCCCTCTGGAAGCCCTTGGGGAGCTTTTCCTTGATGGTCTGTTCGATGACGCGCGGGCCGGCGAAGCCGATCAGGGCTTGCGGTTCGGCGATATTGATGTCGCCGAGCATGGCGAAGCTGGCCGTCGTTCCGCCCGTCGTCGGGTCGGCCATGACCGAGATGTACGGGATCTTGGCTTCGCCGAGACGGGCGATGGCCGCGCTCGTCTTGGCCATCTGCATGAGCGAGAGCATCCCCTCCTGCATCCGCATGCCGCCGGAGCAGGAAACGATGATGACCGGGCGGTTCTCCTCGATGGCCCGTTCGCAGGCCCGGGCGATCTTTTCGCCCACGACCGAGGCCACGCTCCCGCCCAGGAACGTGAATTCCATGGCCAGAACATAGACCGGGATGCCGCCCATCGTTCCCTTGGCCGTGATGATGGCTTCCGCGAGTCCCACCTTCTGCTCGTTCTCGGCGAGCCGGTCGACGTATCGCTTGGTGTCGACGAAATGGAGGACGTCAGCGGAGTGGATGCCCGCGTCTTGGACCTCGTACGTCCCGTCGTCGAACAGCATCGCGAGCCGGTCCTCGGCCGAGATCCGGAAATGGAAATTGCAGGACGGGCAGACATGGAGGTTGTCGAGGATGTCCTGCTTGTAGAGGATGCGCTGGCAGTTGTTGCAGCGGCTCCAGAGGGTTGTCATGCGCGCCGTCCTCCGATCCTAGCCCTCGCTCCCCTTGCCCTGGGCGGCCTTCTCCCTCACCCGCTGGGAGAGGTTGTCGATGACCGTGGCCGGGTCGGGGAGCGCTTCTTCGATCTCCTCGTCGTCGCGCATCAGCTGCCGGACCGTGTCGATGAAGCGGTCGGGGTCCACCGGTTTCTCGAAATAGTCCGACGCGCCGAATGTGGCGATCGCCTCATGGCGGTACTGGGGGCCCTTGTAAAGGCCCGTCACGATCACGACGGGCACCTGGCCCCCGGATTCCTGAGTGATCTTCTTCGTCAGGTCGAAGCCGTGGACCTTGGGCAGGATCGCCTCCAGGATGACGAGGTCCGGTCTCTCCTCGCGGAATTTTTCGTAGCCGGCCTGGCCGTCCGGGGCGGTGACGACCTGGACCTTCGGCGACTTGACCAGTCTGGTCAGGGAGTCCAGGCTCTGGACATCATAATCGATGATCAAGATCTTCTTATCGGCCATGGGTGCACGCTCAATGTAATGTATTGAAAACCCGGGCCCTTGTCAAACTCTCGGCCCGGCCGGGGTCGCCCGGGACTCCTCAAGCACCCGGCGGGGCCCGGCCTATGGCTTCGGCTTCTTGATAGAGAGAAAGACTGCCACGGCGGCGAAGACGCCGAGCGCGAAAAGGAGGATTTTCTTGGCGCGCATAAAGAGGACCTCGACGATCTCTGAGGGCCCAATTATAAGGATAACTGGAACGACCGTCAATCCGGAGGGCCCCCGCGGGGGGCGGGATGGCCCCGGAGGTTCAAAAGCGGTATCATAGGCGCCGGCGGCGAAAGAACCGCCGGGACCCTGACCCATGAAGAGATCGCGAAGGCATGCCCTCGGGCAGCATTTTCTGGCCAGCCCCGCCGTCCTCCGGAAGATCGTCGGCGTCATCGGGCCCCGGAAAGAGGACGTCATCGTCGAGATCGGCGCCGGCAAAGGAGTCCTGACGGCCGCCCTGGCGGAGAAGGCCGGACGGGTGATCGCCATTGAGAAGGACGGGCGGCTTGTCCCGGGACTTCAGGAGGCGATGCCGGCCAACGTCGAGGTCATCCATGGCGACGCGCTCACCGTCGACTTCAACGAGCTTCGCCGCAAGGCCGGAGTCCCGGCTCTCCGCGTCGTGGGGAACATCCCCTATTCGATCTCCGGCCCTCTCCTTTTCCGAGTCCTCGACGAGCGCGCGCTCATCACGGACGCCGCGTTCCTCGTGCAGAAGGAGGTGGCCGAGCGGGTCACGGCAGGGCCGGGCTCGAAAAGCTACGCTCCCTTGGGGATCCTCCTCCAGAACGAGTTCGAGGTGAAGATCGCCTTGGCCGTGGCTCCGGGTTCTTTCTCACCCCCGCCCAAGGTCCAGTCCGCCCTGCTCACGCTTCGCCTGCGGCCCGCCCCGCTCCACGCCGATGCGGCGAGCGAACCCTTTCGGGTGTTCCTCAGGACGGCATTCGCCGCTCGGCGGAAGCAGCTCCGGAAGAATCTTGAGAGGCATGCGAGCGCCGACGCGATCGCCGCCGCCTTCGAGCGCTCCGGCCTCCTGCCGAACGTCCGGGCCGAGCAGGTCCCGCCCGAGATCTTCGCCGCCCTCTTCGCAGCCCTCCGGCAGGGAGCGGAGTCTTCGGAGCGACCATCAGAAGTGCCGCGGAGCGGCTCGTAGCCGCACTTCTGAGAAATATCCGGAATGAGTCTTGGATCCCTATAAGCCCATAGAGGCAGGGGGCAGCACCGCCTCCCGCCTGATTCGTCCAGTAGCGGTCAGTCCCACTTCTTAGCGGGGCAGTCCCGCGTCTTAGCGGGGCAGCACCGCCTCCCGCCTGATTCGTCCAGTAGCGGTCAGTCCCGCTTCTTAGCGGGGCAGTCCCGCCTCCTGCTTGATTCGTCCGGGTGCGGGCAGCACCTTCTCTTGACGGCGCGGAGTCTTCGGCTGGGCCCCTTATCGTCGCTCACCGTAATTATGCTATAATCGCGGCGTGAAAAATGCGAAGAAGGGCAGCCCGAACGGGAAGTCCACGGTCCGCAGGCAGAGCCGGGCGGTTGAGATCACCGGCCTCGTCCTCTTGTTCTTCGCTCTCTTCTCCCTGCTCAGCCTCATCAGCTATGATCCCAAGGACCCGTCGTTCGCCAACGCCCCGCCGCAAGGCCATCACGTCCGCAACTTCGCCGGCCACGTCGGGGCATACTTCGCCGACGCCCTCTTCTGGTTCCTGGGCTTCGTGGCCTTCCTCCTCCCCTTCATCCTCGGCTACGTGGCGGTCAAGGCCGTCCTCAAGGGCACGGCCGGCGGCCTTCTGCGCCGCCTGGGCTTCGTCTTCCTGTTCTTTCTGATCATCTGTCCGCTGACCGCGCTCCTCTTCCTGAGGATCCCCTTCAGAGGCACGGTCATCCAGGCAGGCGGCATCATCGGATATTGGGTCCTGAATTTCCTCGAACGGTACCTGAGCACGGTCGGCTCGTTCATCTTCCTCCTGGCCGCGCTCGGCCTCTTCCTCCTCTTCACCACCCGCTGGTCGCTCGGGAAAACGCTCCATTTCTTCAAAGGGACGTTCGAATCGACCGTCAAGGAGGTCCGGATCCGGGTCATCCGCTACCAGAAGAACAAGGAGCGGGACAAGATGAGGGAGAAGGTCCTGAAGAAGTACGCCGAGCCGGCTCCGCCCGCCGCGGAGGGCGAGCCCGGGGGGAAGCCGGACCCGAAAGCCGATAAGAAGGCGGAGAGGGAGCGGGAAAAAGAGAAAAAGAGGATGGAGAAGGAGGCCCGGAAAGCCGCCCGGGAGGCCCCCCCGGCGCCCAGGCCCGTGGCTCCCCCGCCGCCCGAAAAGCTCCTCTTCCCCGACCTCGGCAGAAAGGGCGAGTACCACTTCCCGCCGTTCAACCTCCTCGACCCTGGGAAGCCGGCGGAGAAGATCGACAAGGAAGAGCTCTACGACAAGAAGCGCCGGATCGAGGAGAAGCTCAAGGAGTTCGGCATCGAAGGCGAGGTCAGGGAGTATCACCCCGGGCCGGTCATCACGACCTACGAGTTCTATCCCGGCGCCGGGGATCAAGGTCAGCCAGGTGGCCAACCTCTCCGAGGACCTCTCGCTGGCCCTGGAGGCCGAGTCCGTCCGCATCCAGCGGATCCCGGGCAAGTCGTCGCTGGGGGTCGAGATCCCGAACAACAAGCGGGAGATCATCAAGCTCCGCGACATCATCGAGTCGGAGAAGTTCCTCGAATCGCCCTCCAAGCTGACCTTCGCCCTGGGCAAGGACGTCCACGGCGAGCGTCTACATCACCGACCTGGCCGTCATGCCCCACCTCCTCATCGCCGGGTCGACGGGCACGGGCAAGAGCGTCGCCCTCAACGCCCTCATCGCCAGCATCCTCTACAAGGCGACGCCCGGAGGAGGTCAAGCTCGTCCTCATCGACCCCAAGCGCCTCGAGTTCACGCTCTACGAGGGCATCCCCCATCTCCTCAGCCCGGTCATCAACGACCCCAAGAAGGCCGGCGTCGTCCTGATGGACGCCGTCAAGAAGATGGAGGAGCGCTACAAGCAGCTCCAGGGCGGTCAAGGTCCGGAACATCGACCAGTACAACCAGCAGATGAAGCAGATCCTGGCCGAGAAGAAGGGCAAGCTGACCGACGAGGAGCGGGACGCCTCAAGCCCCTTCCCTACATCGTCATCATCATCGACGAGCTGGCCGAGCTGATGATGGTCGGCGCCCAGGAGGTCGAGTTCTTCATCGGCCGGCTGGCCCAACTCGCCCGGGCCGTGGGCATCCATCTCGTCATGGCCACCCAGCGGCCGTCGATCGACGTCATCACCGGGACGATCAAGAACAATTTCTCCTGCCGGGTCGCGTTCCGCGTCCCGTCCAAGGTCGACTCCCGGATCATCATCGACACGGGCGGGCGCCGACAAGCTCCTCGGCATGGGGGACATGCTCTTCCTGCCGCCGAACTTCCCGCGGCTGATCCGCCTCCACTGCGCCTATATCTCGATCCCCGAGGTCCGGCGGCTGGTCAAGTTCGTCAAGACGCAGGGGACGCCGACCTTCGACGAGAGGATCATCCAGGTCGTCCGCGGGGACGCCGACAAGATCATGGGCGACTTGGACGAAAAGGACGAGCTTTATGACGAGGCCGTCCGCCAAGTGATGGTCTCGGGCCAGGCCTCGGCCTCCCACCTCCAACGGCGGCTGAAGCTGGGCTATGCCCGGGCGGCCCGGATCATCGACCAGATGCAGGACGAGGGGATCATCGGCCCGTCGGAAGGGAGCAAGCCCCGGGAGATCCTCGTCGACCGCCGGGCCTACCTCAAGGATATGGACAGGGGGAAGGCCAAGAAGGAAGAGCTCTGAGCGATCCGTGGACCGGGGGGCGCTCGGGATGCTCAGGCCCGGGGCGGACTTGGGGTTCCTCTCTGGAAGGTAATGGGTTAGTCGTTAGGGGTGATAAAAGATTGACTCCGGAAGAGGTTGCGCGGCCTTCCGGGCCCTTTTTATAATAAAGGGGCCGTGGAGAATGCCAAGAAGGATCTTCCGCTCGACGAGGCCATCCTGGGGTACCGGACCGTCATTTCCTTCCGCGTCCGCAAGGCCCTCGGCAGCGCGACCCCGGATTGGGAAGATATCGTCGATGAGATCCTCATGCAGGCCATCGAAAAGGTCAAGACCGGGGCGTTCCGCGGAGACAGCTCGGTCGGCACGTTCCTCTACACCATCACCAGCCGGCGGATCATCGATCACATCCGTCAGAAGACCAAGGTCCTGAAGCACGCGCCGGAGCCGACTCCCTTCCCCGACCCCCATGTCGAGGCCGAGGGCAAGGAGCGGGCCCGGATGATCGCCGCGGCCGTCGAACAGCTCAAACCCAAGTTCCGGGATGTCCTCTATCTTTATTATTATAAAGAACTTTCGAGGGATGAAGTGGCCCGGGAGCTGGGCATCTCCCCGCGCCGGGTCAGCGAACGGGTGAACTATGCCATCAAGCTCATCAAGAAGACCGTCAGACCCTGAAATATTCCGTTTTTCGTCCGGCCCTCCCGACTAAAATACCGAGATTCGAAAAGGGATCGGACATGACCAAATGCCGCTATGAGGGCCTGATCGACGGGTACCTCCTGGACAAGCTGAAGCCCGAAGAACAGACCGATTTCGAAGAGCACTATTTCATCTGTCGCTCGTGCTTTTCCAAGATGTCCGAAAGGGACGAGATCATCCAGATCCTCAGGAGGGAAGGGGTCCTGAACGTCCCCCTCGCGGATCTCGCCGAGGGCGCGCGGTCGACCTCGTGGGTCCGGAGGGCCCGGGCCTTCCTCACCCCCC
The DNA here is from genome assembly GCA_963796835.1 of Candidatus Aminicenantota bacterium. GTDB lineage: Bacteria > Acidobacteriota > Aminicenantia > Aminicenantales > Saccharicenantaceae > DATKJS01. The sequence goes on from CAWCND010000011.1 coordinate 165,293, forward strand.
GCCGCTGGGTCGTGGCCGGCATCTCGGCCGTGGCGCTCCTCGTCGCCGTCTGGCTTCTTCACCCCCGGGCCGGGACCGCCCCCCCGCCGCTCGTCATCGGTGAGGACGAGACGGTCCGCGGCGGCGCCGTGACGCCCGTATCGCCGGCCGGTGACGTCCAGGAGGCCCCGGGTTTCCTCGAATGGAAGAGCGCCGGCGATAATCTGGAGTACAAGGTCTCCCTGGCCGGAAGATCCCCCCTCGTGACCGCCTCGACCAGGGACACGCGGTTGGTCCTGGCCGACGACATCAAGGCCCGGCTGAAAGCCGGCGTGACGTATTCCTGGCAGGTTCAGGCCTTCAAGGCCGACGGTACCCTGACCGCCGTTTCCAAGCGGATCCGTTTCAGGATCGTTCCCAAGTCCTGAGCCCGTCGCTCCCGGCCGGCTCCTCTCCCCAAACCGCTCCGGCGTCAATCCTCGATCGGGTTCTCGTTCCCTTCGGAGTACAGCCGGCCGCGGGTCTGCTCTTCGAAAGCCAGGCAGCACATCAGCCGGCCGCAAAGGCCCGAGATCTTGGTGGGGTTGATGACGATCTGCTGCTTGCGGGCCTTCTGGATCGTCACCGGCTCGAACGTCCGCATGAAGCTCGAACAGCAGAGGCACCGGCCGCAGACGCCGAGGCCGCCGATCATCTTGGCCTCGTCCCGGACCCCGACCTGGCGCATCTCGATCCTCATCCGGAACTCCTTGGCCAGGTCTTTGACCAGTTGCCGGAAATCGACCCTCCCGTCGGCCGTGTAATAGAAGATCCCCTTCTTCTCGCTGAAGAAATAGCGGACCGAGACGAGCTTCATCGGCAGGTCCCTGGAGGTGATCCGCTGGAGGCAGAAATCGAAGGCCCGCTGCTCCTTCTCCCTCAGCCACTCGAATTTCCGGACGTCCTCGTCGGAGGCCCTGCGGATGATCTCGACGGCCGTGTGGGCCGCCTTCGGGTTCTTGCACATGATCGCTCGCGTCGTCGACGACCACGGCCAGGTCGCCGCCGAGCTCGGACTCGATGATGCACCGGTCGCCGTTGCGGAAGGGCTCCCCGCCGGTCTTGGCCCGGAGGAGCCGGCCCGTTGTTTCGCTCTGCACAGAGATGATGTCAGGCATGGATCAGTTCTCCAAAGTTCGAGAAAAACGTCGCCGCCAGAAGGTTCTTGTTGAGGTTCTTCTCAAGCTCCGTCAGGACGAAATCGAGGTCCGCGAGGAGGGCCAGGGCCCGGCGCGCGCCGAGCTTCGTCCCGGCCTCCCGGAGCCCGGATTCGTAATCCGGGTTCAGGAGGAACCGGGGGTCCCCGCCGAGCTCGAGGAGCAGGATGTCCCGGGTGAAGGACGAGAAGACCTCGAGGGTCCTCCCGAAGTCCTCCTGAGCGGACTTGCCCAGGGAGCCGAAGCGCTCCAGGAAGCGGGAGGCGTTCCGGCCGGAGAGCATCATCTCGAAAAGCTTCCAGGCCTCGTCTTTGATCGCCTGGACTTCGTCCCACTCGAGCTCCAGGGCCCTCTCGAGGTTGCCGTCTACGAGGAGGGACAGGACCCGGGCCTGTTCTTTCGGGAGGTCCCGTTCAACCAGGGTCTCCTCGATCTCCTCCTTGCTGACGGCGAAAAGGCCAGGGTCTGGCAGCGGGAGAGGATCGTCGGGAGGATCAGGAACGGGCTCGCCGTGACGAGGATGATGTGGGAGAACAGCGGCGGCTCCTCGAGGACCTTGAGGAGCGAATTGGCGGCGTCCGGGTTCATCTTGTCCGCGTCGTCGAGGATGAAAACCCGCTTCCTGCCCATCATCGGCTTCAGGTAGGCCATCTGCTTGATGAACCGGATCTGCTCAATCGAAATGTCCTTCGTTTGCCCTCGAGAACTCCATGACGTCGGGGAATCGGCCCTCGTCGATCGCCAGGCAGGCGGGACACCGCCGCAGGAGTCGCGTCGGGTGCCGCGGCACAGTTCAGGGCCTTGGCCAGGGCGAGCGGCCAGTCGGCTTCTTGCCGATGCCTTCGGGACCGCAGAAAAGGAGCGAGTTCGGGACCCGGTCCCGCTCCAGGGCGAGCTTCAGGATCTTCTTGACCCGGCTGTTGCCCGCGATATCCCTGAAGGCCATGGTCCCTCAGCCGTCCTTTCTCCCGGGCCGGCCGTCGCTCAGGGCCTTCTCCAGGTACTGCCCCGTGTACGAGCCGGGCCGTCCGCCGCGACCTTCTCCGGCGTCCCCTGGGCCACGATGCGGCCCCCGTCCTCGCCGCCCTCCGGGCCCAGGTCAATAATATAGTCGCAATACTTGATGACTTCAAGGTTGTGCTCGATGATGACGACGGTGTTGCCGAGGCCGACGAGCTCCGAGAGGACCTCGAGGAGCTTGCGGACGTCGTCGAAATGGAGGCCCGTCGTCGGCTCGTCCAGGAGGTAGAGCGTCCGGCCGGTGGTCCGGCGGCCGAGCTCCTTGGTCAGCTTGATCCGCTGGGCCTCGCCGCCCGACAGCGTCGGCGCCGGCTGGCCCGAGCCGGATGTAGCCGAGCCCGACCCTTTTGCAGCGTGGCCAGCTTGCGCTTGAGCTGGGGATGGGCCTTGAGGAGCTCGTAGGCGTCGTCGACGGTCATGGCCAGGAAGTCGGCGATCGTTCCTGCCTTTGTACATGACGGCCAGGGTTTCTTTGTTGTACCGCTTCCCCCCGCACCGGTCGCAGGTGACGAAGACGTCGGGCAGGAAGTGCATCTCGATCTTCTTGACGCCCGCGCCCTCGCATTCCTCGCACCGGCCGCCCGGCGACGTTGAAGCTGAAGCGGCTGGCCGAGTAGCCCCGCATCCGGGCCTCGGGGGTCCGGGCGAAGAGCTCCCGGAGGGCCGTGAAAAGCCCGGTGTAGGTGGCCGGGTTGGAGCGCGGCGTCCGGCCGATGGGCTTCTGGTCGACGGCGATGACCTTGTCGATCTGCTCGACGCCTTCCATGGCCGTCGTGGCGGCCGACGCGCTGGCGGGCCTTGTAGATCTTGTTCGGCAGGGCCTTGTAAAGGATGTCGTAGACCAGCGTGCTCTTGCCGGAGCCGGAGACGCCGGTCACGGCGGTCATGACCGCCGAGCGGGAGGCCGGACGTCGATCCCCTTGAGGTTGTGCTCGCTGGCCCTGCGGATGGTCAGCCAGCCCGAAGGCGCGCGCCGGTCGGCCGGGACCGGCACTTTCTTCTCGCCCCGCGCAGGTACTGGGCCGTCAGCGAATCGGGCGAAGCCAGGATCGCGCGCGAGCGGGCCCTCGGCGACCTTGAATCCTCCGGCCTCGCCCGCGCCGGGCCCGAGGTCGAGGATGAAGTCGGCGGCCCGGATGGTCTGCTCGTCGTGCTCGACGACGACGATGGAGTTCCCGTCGTCGCGGAGGCTCCGGAGGAGCGTGATGAGCCGGCCGTTGTCGCGCTGGTGGAGGCCGATCGTCGGCTCGTCGAGGACGTAGAGGACGCCGCGGAGGCGCGCCCCGACCTGGGCCGCCAGCCGGACGCGCTGGGCCTCGCCGCCGGAGAGGGAGGCCGTCGTCCGGTTCAGCTGGAGGTAGGACATCCCCAGCTCGCTCCATGATGGCCAGGCGGGCGCCGATCTCCTTCAGGATCTTGGAGGCGACGAGCTTCAGCGGCGGCCGGGAAGCTGGAACGTCGGCGACCTCGCGAGAGGAGGTCCGACCGGGAGCTCGCCCAGCTCGTGGATATTCCTGCCGCCGATCTTGACCGAGAGGCTCTCCTTCTTGAGGCGCGCCGCCGCCGGCAGGCGGGGCAGACCTCGTCGGTCAGCTCGACCTCGCCCCACTCGTCGAGGCGTCGTCTCGTAGCCCAGGCCGTGGCAGCGCGGGCAGGCGCCGTAGGGGCTGTTGAAGGAGAAATTCCGGGGCTCGAGCTCGGGCAGGCTGACCTCGCAGTCAGGGCAGAGCAGGCTGAGGGAGAAGAACGCCTCCCGGCCGGCGTCGTCGAGGCCAGGACCTCGCCCTCCGACGACCTCGAGGGCCTTGTCGACGGCCTCGCGGAGCCGCCGCTCCGAGTCGTGGCCCGATCTGGATCGTGTCGACCAGGACCTCGATCGTGTGCTTCTTGGTCTTTTCGAGGACGGATCTCGTCCTCGAGGTCGCGGAGCTGCGCCGTCGACCCGGGCCCGGAGAAAGCCCTTCTTTCGCAGGCGCTCGAAGAGCCGCGAGTATTCGCCCTTGCGGCCCTTGACGATGGGCGCCAGGATGCGGACCTTTTCGCCCGGAAGGGCTCCAGCGATCTGCTGCGGAGGATCTCGCTCGGCGGTCTGGGAGCTGACGGCCCGGCCGCAGCTCGGGCAGTGGGGCGTCGCCGACCCGCGCGAAGAGCAGCCGGAAGAGGTCGTAGATCTCGGTGACGGTGCCGACGGTCGAGCGGGGATTGGTCGAGATCGTCTTCTGGTCGATGGAGATGGACGGCGAGATGCCCTCGATCGGACTCGACCTCCGGCTTCTCCATCTGCTCGATGATACTGGCGGGCGTAGGCCGACAGGCACTCGATGTAGCGGCGCTGGCCCTCGGCGAAGAGCGTATCGAAGGCGAGCGAGCGACTTGCCCGAGCCGCTCGGCCCGGTGACGACGATCAGCCGGTTCCGGGGCAGGCTCACGTCGATCCGCTTCAAATTGTGCTGCGCCGCCTTCTTGACGAGGATCTCGTTCAGCATAACCATCTATTTTATCACAAGACGGGGCCGGGCGGACGTTTTTTCCTCCCATTCATGTTGACCATCGGCCCCGATTCCGTTAGCATGAATCGAGGCCCATGACGAACGAAGAGAAGATCCTCCGCTCGATCGAGCTCCTCAAGGAGATCGGTTACCGGACCGATTCCATCTGCGCCATCAAGCACCTCCCCGCCCAGGAAGGGCAGTACCGCGATTATCCCGACGGGGTCCATCCGGCCCTGCGCGAGGCCCTGGGCCAGAAAGGGTTCCAGCGGCTCTACTCCCATCAGCGCTCCTGCTGGGACGCCGTCCAGGAGAGGAGAGAACGTCGTCGTCGTCACGCCGACGGCCTCGGGCAAGACGCTCTGCTACAACCTGCCCGTCCTCGACGCCATCCTCAAGGACCCCTCGAGCCCGGGCCCTCTATCTCTTCCCGACCAAGGCCCTCTCGCAAGGACCAGCGGGCCGAGCTCGACGACGATCAACGCCCGGCTGCCCGAGGAGATCCGGCATCTTCACCTACGACGGCGACACGCCCCAGGACGCCCGCAAGGCCATCCGGGCCCGCGGCCACATCGTCCTCACCAACCCGGACATGCTCCACACGGGCATCCTGCCCCACCACACCAAGTGGGTCAAGCTCTTCGAGAACCTGCAAGTACGTCGTCATCGACGAGCTGCACAGCTACCGCGGCATCTTCGGCAGCCACCTGGCCAACGTCCTGCGGCGGCTCCGGCGCATCGCCCGCTTCTACGGCTCCGACCCGCAGTTCATCCTCTCGCACGGCCACGATCGCCAACCCGGCCGAGCTGGCCGAGAAGATGATCGAGGCGCCGGTGACGCTGATCGACGACAACGGCGCGCCGCGCGGCGAGAAGTACTTCGTCTTCTACACCCCGCCCGTCGTCAACGCGGCACCTGGGCATCCGCCGCTCCTACGTCAACGAGTCGCCGGCGCGTCGCCGCTGATCTTCCTCAAGAACGGCCTGCAGACGATCGTCTTCGCCCGGAGCCGGCTGACCACCGAGGTCCTCCTGACCTACCTCAAGGAGGACATCGAGACGACGATCAGGACGAGGGCCTCATCCGCGGCTACCGCGGCGGCTACCTGCCCGCTCAAGCGGCGCGAGATCGAGAAGGGCCTGCGCGAGCGGCGAGATCCTCGGCGTCGTCTCGACCAACGCCCTCGAGCTCGGGCATCGACATCGGCACCCTGGACGTGGCCGTGCTGGCCGGCTATCCCGGGCACGATCGCCACGCACCTGGCAGCGGGCCGGGCGGGCCGGGCGGCAAGACGGGCACCTCGGCCGCGGTCCTGGTCGCCACGAGCTCGCCCGCTCGACCAGTTCATCGTCAACAACCCCGACTACTTCTTCTCGGCAAGTCCCCCGAGAAGGCCCTCATCAACCCCGACAACCTCTCCATCCTCGTCAGCCACGTCAAGTGCGCCGCCTTCGAGCTGCCCGTTCGAGGACGGCGAGACGCTTCGGCCGGGCGAGATCTCGCGAGATCCTCAAGTTCCTCGAGGAGGAGAAGCTCCTCCACCACTCCAAGGACAAGTGGTACTGGACGTCGGACGCCTACCCGGCCGACGCGGTCAGCCTGCGGAGCGTCAGCTCGGACAATTTCGTCGTCGTCGACACGACCGGGCCGAGCCCGGGTCATCGCCGAGGTCGACTTCACCGCGGCCCTGACGCACCCTCCACCCGAAGGCCATCTACATCTGCGAGGGCGAGCAGTACTTCGTCGAGAAGCTGCGACTACGAGGAGCGCAAGGCCTACGTCAAGAAGACCGACGTCGACTACTACACCGACGCCATCGACTACACGAAGATCAAGATCCTGGACGCTTCGACAAGAAGCCGCTCGGCCAGCTGCCGGCGTCTCGCCACGGCGAGGTCCACGTGGCGACCCAGGTCGTCGGCTTCAAGAAGATCAAGTTCCACACCATGGAGAACGTCGGCGCGGGCGACCTCAGCCTGCCCGAGAACGAGATGCACACGACGGCCTACTGGCTGACCGTCCCCTCCTCGCTCCTCCAGGCGCTGCCGTTCGCGTCCGAGCAGAGGATCAACGGCCTCTTCGGCCTGTCCTACCTCATCCACCACGTGTCGCCGCTCTTCATGATGTGCGACATCCACGACATCGGCGTCTCGATCGGCGACAACTCGACGGGCGAAACCATCCGCCCCGGAACGTCCCGGCCCGGATCCAGGCGCCAGCAGGAGATGCCGGGCTCCCCGACGCCGGACTTCGAGCCGAACATCTTCATCTACGACAACTACCCGGGCGGGATCGGGCTCAGCCCGTCCCTCTTCGACCTCGAGAAGACGCCTCCTCGACCACGCCTCAAGACTCGAGGCCTGCCCCTGCCGCGGACGGCTGCCCGTCCTGCGTCGGCCCGACCAACGAAAGCGGCCGGGACGCGAAAAGGGTCGCCCGCGAGATCCTCCGCCGCCTCCTCGGCGTCGCGCCCTCCGGAGACGCGCCCGAGCGCGTTCCCTGAGAGGCGGGAGGCCGCGAGGGCGCCGCCGGATCCGGCCTGTCCGTTTGACAGCGAATCCCCGGTATGCTAATTTTGGATGGATCATTATGAATATCAACATCTTCAAAATCATCTCCGACGCCGACATCGTCGTCAGCCTGATCCTCCTTCTCCTCGTCTTCTTCTCCGTCTTCTCCTGGGCCATCATCATCTTCAAGCGCCGGACGATCCGGGCCGCTTCCAAGCAGTCCGACAAGTTCCTGGATTCTTCCGGAAGAGCAAGAGCCTGACCGACGTCAACGAGGCCGCCCGGAAGTACAAGGCCAGCCCGCTCGCGGCCATCTTCCAGGCCGGCTACAAGGAGCTCGCCTACCAGAGCCAAGTCGTCGGCCGAGCGACGGCTGGACCGGCGAGCAGACCGACAGCCTCAACCGGGCCCTGCTCAAGGCCTCGAACGCCGAGGTCGCGCGACTCGAGAAGATGATGTTCTTCCTGGCCACGACCGGGCAGCGTCTCGCCCTTCATCGGGCTCTTCGGCACGGTCTGGGGGATCATGATCTCCTTCGAGCGCATCGGGGCGCTCCGTCGGCCAGCCTCCAGGTCGTCGCGCCCGGGCATCGCCGAGGCCCTGATCGCCACGGCCGTCGGCCTGTTCGCCGCCGTCCCGGCCGTCATCGCCTACAACTATTTCCTGGGCCGCGATCAAGGACCTCATCGCCGACATGGAGGATTTTTCCCTCGAATTCCTGAGCATCGCCGAGAGACTCCATGGCTCTTAGCACCCAGTCCCTGCCGTCGGCCTCGCGGAGCCGGAGGCAGATCGGCACGTCGCTCTCGGAGATCAACGTCACGCCGTTCGTCGACGTCATGCTCGTCCTCCTCGTCATCTTCATGGTCACGGCGCCCATGATGCAGTCCGGGATCGGCATCAACCTGCCCCAGGCCGAGACGGATTCCAAGCCGGCCGAGGAGGGGCTGACCCTGACCGTCACCAAGGACCAGTACATCCACATCGGCGACGAACGACCTACAACATCAACCTGCTGGAGCGCCGCCTGAACGAATATTTCTTCAACAAGCCGAAGAAGGTCGTCTACCTCCAGGCCGACGAGGCCCTCCCATACGGGCTTCATCGTCCGCATCATGGACATCACCAAGAAGGCCGGCGTCGAGGTCGATCGGGATCATCACCGAGCCCATCGACGTCAAAGACAAGAAGAAATGACCGCGGCAAGCCGGGGCACGCCCAATGCCTTCCGGAGGGCCCTTCTCTTCTCGGGCCTCCTCCACGGCGGGCTCATCGCCTTCATCGTGCCTCCCCATCCCTCTCGAAGCCGCCCAGAAAGGCCTCGTCCAGTACGTGAGCTTCATCGGCTCCCCCGGCGGAGGGGGGTCCGGGCGGGGGACCCGGCGGCGGCGGAGCCTCCCGTTCAGCCTCTGCCCCCTCCGAAAACGAAGCAATCGCTCAGCGACCTGACCGTTCCCGGGAAGGTCCAGGCAGACGACAAAGGCGGCGATGCGTCACCCCGTCGACAAGCCCAAGACGGCCAAGAAAGCCCCGGAGAAGAAGGCCGCCATCACCAAGCCGGAGCCGGCGACAGCCGCGGCGGCGGGGGCCGCAAGCCCGTCCGCGGCCGCGGCATCCGGCCAGGGCGGCGGGCAGGGCCCCGGCTACGGCTTGAGGTTCGGGACCGGGGCCGGGGGGCCGGGCGGAGGGTCCGGGGGCGGTACCGGAGGCGGGTCCGGCGAACCTTTCGGCGTCTCCGGGTTCCCGTTCACCTATTACCTGCAGTTCCTGTCCGACAAGATCTCCTCGAGCTGGTTCACCTCTCTCGTCGACCCCGGCGTCAGCGGCCAGTTCCAGACGCAGGTCTATTTCAAGATCTACAGGAACGGCCAGGTCTCGGACCTGAAGGTCGAGGTCTCGAGCGGGATCCCGGCCTTCGACCTCTCGGCCATGCGGGCGATCCAGACGGCCGCCCCGTTCGCCCCGCTCCCGGCCGAATACGACGGCCAATATCCTCGGCATCCATCTCGTCTTCGAGCATTCCAGATGAAAACAAAAAAAGACCCTGACCGGATTCCTCTTCCTGATCCTTGCCGGCGGGCGTCCTGCCGGCCCAGCAGGAGGTCCTCCTGAAGATCAGCGAGGGCACTGCCCATGGTGTCCGTGGCCCTGCCGGCCTTCATCGTCCGCTCCGCGTCGCCCCAGGCCCAGGCGGCGGCCCAGGAGATCCAGCAGACTCCTCGCGGCCGACATCAAGTACAGCCGGATCTTCCAGCTCCTGCCCAAGAGCTACTACGACTACATCCGGGCGCCTGACGAACCCCGAGAAGATCGTCTTCAAGGACTGGGACTCGATCCAGGCCAAGCTCCTCATCACCGGCGAGGTCCGGGACGACGAGGCGGGCCGGACGGTCTTCGACGGCAAGATCTATGACGTCAAGAGCGAGCGGTTCATCGTCGGCAAGCGCTACCAGGCCGAGAAGAGCGACCTGCGCTCATCGGCCCACAAGATGGCCGACGAGCTCATGAAGCTCTACGGTGAAAAGCCGGTCTTTTCGACGCGAGATCGCCTTCGTCAGCAACCGCGACGGCAACGACGAGATCTACATGATGGACTACGACGGGGCGAACCAGACGCGGATCACCTTCAACAAGGTCAAGGATTACATGCCCGCCTGGTCGCCCGACCAGAGGCCGATCGCCTACACGTCCTACCGAGGAGCAACGCCGGCCTCTACATCCGCAATGTCTACGAGGGCAAGAGACGCTCGTCGCCTGCCAAGGGGACGAACTATGCCGCCGGCCTTCTCGCCCGACGGAAAGAAGCTGGCCTTCTGCTCGACCATGAGCGAGCAGGCAACGCCGAGATCTACGTCGCTCGACCTCGACGAGACGCATGAAGATCAAGCGGCTGACCTTCAACAGCGCCATCGATACGGCCCCGTCCTGGTCGCCCACCGGCCGCGAGATCGCCTTCACGAGCGACCGACGGGCAGGCACGCCCCAGATCTACATCATGGACGCCGAGGGCTCCAACGTCCGGAAGGTCAGCTTCGGCGGCAATTAGCACGACTCGCCCGCCTGGTCCCCGACCGGCGACCGCATCGCCTACGTCTCCCGCGTCGAGAACTTCTTCGACATCTACGTCCTTAACCTCCGGACCAACCAGATCCAGCAAGCTGACCGAAACCAACGCCCGCAACGAATCGCCGAGCTGGTCGCCCGACGGCCGCCACCTCGTTTTCACCTCGAACATGTCGGGCTCGATCCAGCTCTACACGATGGACTATGACGGGGCCAACCTCCGGCGGCTCACGGACCGGGGCGAGAACAAGCTCGCCAACTGGACGAACTGAAGGCCGCCGGCGGGAGTCCGAACGTCCCGTATTTTTGAAAAACTTCACCGCGAATTACAACCCTCTTCATTGTATAAGGAGTAGGGTCGAACACTGCCATAAGGGAATAAATTCGTCATTCCCAAGAGACACCACCAAGAGGAGGCTTCATGAAAAGTTAATCATTCTATCGCTCGCGGTCATCCTCGTTTTCTCCTTCACTGTCGTCATGCAAGAAGAAACCCAAGGAAGTCCCCCGCCGCCCCCGCAGGCCAAGGAACAGCCCAAGGTCGAGAAGGTCGCAGCCGCCGGTCGTGAAAAAGCCCGTGCTGTCCGAGGAGGAGATCTTCCTCCAGAAGTCGCTCGAGCAGATCAACAAGGAAAAGCCGCTGGCCAACGATCTATTTCGACTATGACAAGGCGCTCATCCGCGAGGACGCCAAGCCCGTCCTCGAAGCGAACGCGGCCTGGCTGAAGAAGTTCACGACGATCAAGATCCTCATCGAAGGCCATTGCGACGAGCGCGGCACGGAGGAATACAACCTGGCTCTGGGCGAGAAGCGGGCCAAGAGCGCGATGGATTACCTGGCGCACCCTGGGGATCTCCGGCCGGGCGGATGAAGATCATCTCCTACGGCAAGAGCCAGCCGTTCGACCCGGGTCATGACGAGGCCGCCTGGCAGAAGAACCGGCGCGCCCAGTTCATGATCATCGAAAAATAAGCCCGTGCTCAAAAAAGCCCTCGGGGCCGGTCCTTGCGGCCTGCCTCGTCCTGGCCGCGGCGGGGCAGGACAAGGCAAAGAAGACCTACGAGCTGATCTATCGAGGACGTCCAGCTCCTCAAGGACAGGTCCAGGACCTCCGCGCCCGGCTCGACCGGAGCGCGGAGGAGGTCATGCGCCCTCCACGACCAGATCAAGGCCCTGACCGACCTCGTCCGCCTATCGATCACCGACCAGGCCGGCATCAAGGACGACGTGAGGGCCGTCCCCTCCCAGTACCAGGACGTGCTCCGGAGGCTCGACCAGCTCAGCCTCGATGTCCAGAAGCTCTCGCCAGGACCTCGCGGCCGCGCGGGCGTCAGAACCCCGCCCGGCCGGCCCCGGAGAGGCGGCCCGGGACCAGACCACGAAAGAGCCCGCGCCGCAGAAAAAGCCCGAGACGAAATCCGGGCAGGGCGCGCCGCCGACGCCGGTCCGCCCGCCCAGCCGCCTCCCGCTCCGGTCACGAACATCTCGCCCCAGGACGCCTACCGGATGGCCTACAACGATTACCTCAAGGGCAACTACGACCTGGCCATCGAGAGCTTCAGGCTTTACCGCGCAGCAGTTCCCGGACAGCCCGCTGGCCGACAACGCCCTCTACTGGATCGGCGAATGCCGTTTCAGCCAGAAGAGATTCGACGAGGCCATCGACGCTTTCAACGAGGTCATCCTGACGTATCCCGACGGCGACAAGATCGCGGCCGCCTATCTCAAGAAGGGCATCAGCTACATGGAGCTCGGGAAGAAGGACGAGGCCCTGGCGGCGTTCAAACTCCTCGTGGCGAAATACCCTCTCCAGGAAGAGGCCAAGATCGCCCAGGACAAAATCAAAGAGTTGACGGAAAAATGAGAGACACCAACAGCTTGAACAAGGTCATTCTCGTCGGCCGGCTGGGCCAAAAGCCCGAGATGAAGTATCTCCCTCAGAAGGAGCGGCAGGTCGCCCGCTTCACCCTGGCCACAAACGAAAGATTCTTCAATACGACCACCCGGGAGAGCAAGGACCGGACCGAATGGCACAAGATCGTCGTCTGGGGAAAGCAGGCCGAGTTCTGCGAGAAGTACCTGGACAAGGGCAAACTGATCCTCATCGAAGGTAAGCTCCGGACCCGGAGCTGGCAGGACAAGGACGGGAACAAGCGGACGACGACCGAGATCGAGGCCGAGAACATCACTCTCCTCGGGAAACGGGAGGAGTACGGGGCCGCGGCCGACACTCGCGGGGCGGAGCCGTCCGATTTCGAACCCCGCGGCGGGGGCCCGGCCGGAGGGGAATTCCCGCCGGACGACGAGCCCGCCACGGGCGGCGGCGACGACGACGTCCCGTTCTAAGGCCGGCGCGCACCCGATCATTGCGGGGACGTCGCGCGCGGCCGGCGGGATCACGGCCAGCCCCTCCCGCCCGGCCGACAGCATAGTTTCGCCGATGGCAAAGAAAAAGCGGACCGAAGACGCCTTCCGGGCCGGCATCATCGAAGACCGCCGCCCCTGGGGCATGTTCCGCCGCTACCCGCACGAAGAGGCCGGGAGCATCAAGATCATCACGGTCGACCCGGGCGGAATCCTCTCGCTCCAGTACCACGACGGGCGGGACGAGTATTGGGTCGTCCTCGACCGGGGCCTCGAGGTCACGGTTGGCGACCGGACTTCTCCCCCGCCGCCAACGACGAAATCTTCATCCCCCGAGGGACCCCCCACCGCCTCCGGAACTCCGGACGGACACAGGCCCGGGTCATGGAGATCTGGATCGGCCGGTCGGGAGAGTCCGATATCGTCCGGCTGAAGGACGATTACGGCAGGGAGTGATACGGCCCTCAAAACTGCGGCAATACGTGAGGGCGGCGATAAAGGCCGTCCGAACGGGGGATCGCGCGGGAATTGTATCGCCGATATCAGCTGGGCTTCCGCCGCCGCCCGGGCTCGGAGGGCCGGCTGCCAAGAAAAACCTGGGGGTGCTTGACGAGGATCTCCTCGATGACGTACTCCTCGATCTCCTGGGCGCTCCTGAGCTTCATCACCTCCGCGACGATCTTCTCCGCCGTCTTCGCCTCGACGGCCCGCAGGGCCTTCTTGACCCGGGGGATGAAGATGGGGTTCATGCTGAACGTCCTCAGCCCGAAGCCCATGAGGACGATGGCCGACAGCGGGTCGGCGGCCATCTCGCCGCAGACCGTGACCTCCTTGCCCATCTTCTCGGCGGACTGGATGACCGAGCGGATGAGCCGGAGCACGGCGGGGTGGAAGGGCTTGTAGAGGTAGGAGACGAACTCGTTGGACCGGTCGACGGCCAGGAAATACTGGATGAGGTCGTTCGTCCCGATGCTGACGTAATCCACTTCCCGGAGCATCAGGTCGGTCATGGCCGCGGCCGCCGGAACCTCGATCATGACGCCCGAGGGGGATCCTCTCGTCGAACTTCTGCTTCTCGCGGCGGAGCTCGGCCTTGACGTTCTCGAGGATGTCCTTGACCTCGATGACCTCTTCGACCTCGGTGACCATGGGGATGAGGATCCGGACGTTCTTCTGCCGGCTGGCCCGGAGGATGGCCCGGAGCTGGATCCGGAAGAGCGGCTTGTTCCTCAAGGAGAACCGGACGCGCCCCGCAGCCCGAGGGCCGGGTTGGGCTCCTTCTCGATGTTGAGCTGGGGGAGGGTCTTCTCCCCGCCGATATCGAGGGTCCGGATGTAGACCGGGTGGGGGGCCGCCTCCCGGGCGATCCGGGAATAGATGGCCAGGTGGTCCTCTTCGCCGGGCAGGGCCGTCGTCCTGAGGTAGATGAACTCCGAACGGAAGAGCCCCACGCCCTGCGCGCCCAAGGACATGGCCAGGTTCACTTCCTCGGGGAGCTCGATGTTGGCCAGGCGGCTGAACCGGACGCGGTCCAGGGTCACCGGCTTGAGGCGGGCCGTCTTTTGGAGCTCCCGGCGGTAGATTGTCGTACTTCTCCTTCTTGGCCTGGTATTCGCGCCGGACGGCCGGCGGGCGGATTGATGATGACCTCGCCGTCCGTGCCGTCGACGATCACGAAGTCGCCGTTCCCGGACGTGGGCCGTGACGTTCCGGCAGTCCGAGGACGGCGGGGATGCTCATCGAGCGGGCCAGGATGGCCGTGTGCGAGGTCTGCTCCGCCCATGTCGAGGGCGACGCCGAGGGTCGACTCGCGCCCGAGCCGGAGGGCGGCCTCGGAGGGCAGGAGCTCGTGGGCGACGAGGATGTGCTGGCGGCCGGCCGCTTTCTCTTTCTCGGTCCGGATCTTCACCTCGAGGTTCCGGTAGATCCGGCTCAGGACGTCCGAGACGTCGGACTTCCTCTGGCGGAAATAATCGTCGTTGAGGGATTCGAACAGCTGCTCGTACCGGCTGTTCGTCTTGGACAGGGCCCACTCGGCCCGGGCCTTCTCCTCCCGGATGATCTTCTCGAGGCCCGTGATGAGGGAAGGGTCTTCGAGGATCAGGAGGTGCGCTTCGAAGATGAAGGAGTCCTCTTCGCCCATCTTCTCCCGGATCTTCTCCCGGACCTGGACGAGGTCGGCCTTGGTCCTCTCGATGGCCCTCATGAGGCGCTTCAGCTCGCTCTCGACCTCGGAGGCCGGGACGAGCTCCTTCCGCGAGGTGAAAACGACCCGCTTGGGGAGCAGGACCTCGCCCATCGCGATCCCCGGCGAAACGCCGATGCCTCTCAGTCGTGACGATGTCCATGTCCCTCTATTCTTTTTCGTCGAACCTGTTGTTGATGAGCTCGGTCAGGGCCTCGAGGGCCGCCGCTTCGTCCTTCCCGGACACAGCCAGCGATGATGTGGGACCCCTGGGTCGCCGCCAGGGTGAGGATGCCCAGGATGCTCTTGCCGTCGATCTCGTTCCCGTCCTTGACGATCTTCACGGCCGAACCGAACCGGTTGGCCAGGTTGACGAACTTGACCGCCGCCCGGGCGTGGAGGCCGAGCTTGTTCTTGATCGTGATCGTTTTTCTCGAGCATGAGCGGCTATTTCGCGCGGCGAGCTCAGGAGGGCGCTGACGAGATGGATGTTCTTCTTGCCCTGGTCGACGACCTTCTTGGCCACGTCCTTGAGGACGTTGCTCCTCTGGAGGGAGACGAACTTGATGAGCATGGGGAGGTTGACCCCGGTGATGATCTCCACCTGGCTCTCCTTGAGGAAGCTGAAGCTCAGGTTGGACGGGGTCCCGCCGAACATGTCGGTGAAGATGATGACGCCGTTCTTCTGGTCGACCCGCTTGAGGCTCTGGCTGATCTTCCTTTTGGAGTCCTCGACATCATCGTACCAGCCGATGGAGATGGCCTCGATGTTGGGCGCCTCGCCGAGGATGATCGTCAGGGCGTTGAGGAGCTCCTCGCCCATCTTGCCGTGGCAAACGATGATGCCGCCGATCATGACCGTCGAATCCTCTGCTCGCTTTTCGTCTTTCCGGCGGCCGGCGCTCCGGGGCCGGCTCCGTGTTCAAGACCCTATTGTATAAAAAGGACGCCTATTTATAAAGGTCCCGGTGATAAATCTTGATGTCGCCGCCCGTTCTCTGAAGGTCCGATCCCGGAGCGCCTCGGCGATCACGACGGACCGGTGCTTGCCGCCCGTGCAGCCGATCGGCGATCGGTCAGCGTGCTCTTGCCTTCCTCGACGAAGCGGGGCATCAGGAAGTCCAGGAACCGCACGAGCTCGGCCAGAGAAGGCCCTGGTGCCCGGCGAGCCGAGGACGAAGTCCCGGACACTCGCGCGCTCTTCCCGTTCCTGTCCCGGAGGCGCTCGACGTAAAACGGGTTGGGCAGGAAGCGGGTGTCGAAGACGAGGTCGGAATCCAGGGGGATCCCGTACTTGTAGCCGAAGCTGACGATGACGGTCTGCATCCGGAGCGACCGGGTCTTCAGGACCTTCTGGCTGAAGCGTTCCTTGAGCTGGGAGAGGGTCAGGTTCGAGGTGTCGATGACCTCGTCGGCCATCTTCTTGATCGGCCAGGAGCCGCTTCCGCTCCAGCCGGACGCCCTCCAGGATGGGCTTCCTCCGGGTCAGCGGGTGGGGCCGCCGGGTCTCGCTGAATCGCTTGACCAGGGCACTCGTCGGAGGCGTCGAGGAACACGAGCCTGGCCGGGGCGCTCTTCCGGATCTCCCGGAGGACCCGCGGGAACTCCGTCACGAACCTCGGCTCCCGGATGTCCATGACCAGGGCGACCTGGTCGATCTCGACCTTTTCTTCATGCCAGAGATCGACGAACTCCGGGATGAGCTTGGCCGGGAGGTTGTCGACGCAGTAGTACCCCAGGTCCTCCAGGAAGCGGCTGACCACGGTCTTTCCGGACCCGGAAAGCCCGGTGATGATCAGGAACCGGTTGTCCTTCAAGGCATTCTTCATGTTGTCCCTTAGGTGAGGGCCCTGTCCAGACGCTTGATGATCTCGGCCGGCGCGTGGTAGCCCCGCTTCCGGAGGAGGTGGACCTTGCAGGCGACTTCGATCAAGCGTGGCGATGTTCCGGCCCGGCGCCACCGGGATCGCGAGCTGGGGGACCTTTTCGCCCAGGATGAACTCGTCGTCGGCGAACTTGAGGCCCAGGCGGTCGACCTCGAAGCCCTTCCGCCATTTCTTCAGCCGGATGATCAGGTCGATCCCCGCGCTGCGGGCGACGGACTTGGGTCCGAAGATCTCCCGGATGTTGATGATCCCCAGACCGCGGATCTCCATGAAATCCCGGCTCAGGGGCGGGGCAGTGCCGCGACAGGCTCGCCGCCCGCGGTCCTTCCGGATCCTGGACGACGTCGTCGGAGATGAACTGGTGGCCCGCGGGAGATGAGCTCCAGGGCGCTCTCGCTCTTGCCGATCCCGCTGTCGCCGAGGATGAGGGTCCCAACCCCGAAGATCTTCACGAGGCCCGCAGAGATGGTCGTCTGTTCGGCCCGCCCGCCCCTGGCCGGGCGGGTTTTTCTCTCAGCCATGGACCTTGTCCTCTTCCTCGCGCAAAACCCGGATGGCCTCCCCGGCGTTGGGGGCCTTGAGGAGCTTCGCCGACAGGGCCCTCGACCTGCGGACGAGCTTGGCGATCGAGGCCAGGAGGCCGAGGTTCGTGTTCGGGTTCTCGAGGGGGGAGACGGCCAGGAAAATGACATGGACTTCCTTGCCGTCGACGGCATCGAAGGCGACGCCTTCGCGCGAGAGCCCGAGGACGAGGACGGGAGCTTTGAGCCCGCCGACCTTGCAGTGCGGGATGGCGACGCCCGCGCCGATGGCCGTCGTGCCCAGCTTTTCCCTTTCGAGGAGCTTTCCGAGGAGGTCCTCGCCGAAGAAAACCCCGGGCCGGAGGGAGAGACGCTCCACCATCTCCCTGAGGATGTCGTCCTTGCTCCGGCCCCTGAGGGGCGTCAGGACCAGGTCCTCGGCGAGGAGAGAATGGAGCTTCATGTCCGCCTCTCGCCGGTCATTCCGGCTCCACGAGCCCGTAGTTCCCGTCTTTCCGCCTATAGAGGACGGCCCAACGCTCGGACCCTTCCCGGCGGAAAACGAGGACCTCCCTGTTCTTGAACTCGAACTGGGCCAGGGCCTCTTCGAGCGAGAGGGGCTTGACCGAGAAATTCGGACTGCGGATGACCCGCTTCTCGGCCTCGGCCGCTTCGGGGAGAGGGACGAGCTCCTTCCGCTCCCGGCCGCCCCTGCGCTTCCGCTCCCGCCACTTTTCGCGTTCCTTCTTGATCTTTTTTTCCAGGCTGTCGAGCGCCTGGTTGAGCGAGCTCATCATGTCCCGTGACTCTTCCGTGACGACCAGACTCGCACCCTTGGCCTTGACATGGATCTCGGCCCTGCTCCGGATCTTCTGGACTCCCAGGATGATGTTCACGTCCAGAATGTCCCCGCTCAGGTCCTTCAGGCGGCTCAGGCGCTTTTCGCAGTAATCCCGGATCTCGGGCGTCAGGACGGCCTGCCGCGCCGTGAAATGGACGTTCATGCTCGCTCCTCCATGATGGACTTCCTCTTCCGGATGTGGGACGGCTCGATCTTGAGCTGCATCCGGTACTTGGCGACCGTCCTCCGGGCGATCTTCAGGTTCTCCCTCGCCAGGAGGTCGCCGATCTCGATGTCGCTCAGGGGGTTCGCCGGGTCCTCCCCCTCGACGAGTTTCTTGATCTTTTCCTTGATCCTGAGAGAGGAGACTTCCTCGCCGTAGCTCCCCGGCAGCGACTTGTGGAAGAAGAATTTCAGGGGAAATACGCCCTGGGGGGTCAGGATATATTTATTGGCCACGACCCGCCCGACCGTGGATTCGTGCACGCCGATTTCCTGGGCGATCTCCATCAGGGTCAGGGGCTTGACGCCGTCGAGCCCCTTGTCGAAGAACCCTCGTTGCTTGTCGACGATATATTGGGCGACCTTGTGGATCGTCCGGTCCCGCTGGTCCAGGCTGCGGATGAACCACACGGCCTTCTTCATATTGTCCACCAGGAACCGGTAGGCCTCGGGCTGATCGTGGGATGCCTGGGCCAAGAGCCGCCGGTAATACAGGCTGATCCGGAGCCTGGGAACCCCATCGTTGTTGAGGGTGACTTTCCATTCGTCGCCCTCCTTGACGACGCTGATGTCCGGGAAGGCATACGTCGTTTTCTCCTCGCTGTATTTCCGGCCCGGCTTCGGGTCGAGGCCCTTGATCAGGTCGACGTGCTCCTTGATCGCGGACATCGGGATGTTGAGGACTCTGCAGAGCTGGAGGTAATCGGATTTCTCCAGGAGGGGAAGATGGTTCATGACGATGGCCCGGGCGACCTCGTCATGGATCTGGAGAGAGTCCATCTGGGCCAGCCAGGCCTCGCGGATGTTCAAGCTGCCGACGCCCACCGGGTCGAACATCTTGATCTTCTCCCGGACCTCGTTGATCTTGTCCGGCGTCGTCCCCCGGAGACGGGCAAGTTCCTCGATCGAGGAGCTCAGGTAGCCGTCTTCGTTGATATCCCCGATGACGTCGTGGGCGATCTCCAGGTCC
The DNA here is from genome assembly GCA_963796835.1 of Candidatus Aminicenantota bacterium. GTDB lineage: Bacteria > Acidobacteriota > Aminicenantia > Aminicenantales > Saccharicenantaceae > DATKJS01. Next base: position 184,541 of record CAWCND010000011.1, read on the forward strand.
TCCTTGTCGAAAAAGGTCAGGCCGGCCTGCCAGTTCAAATGGTCCCAGAGCGACGGGGTCCGGGACAACGTGTTTTCGAGGGAGACGGCCTCCTGGTTCTCGTAGAAATGGGGACGGAACCCGTCGTCGAGGTACTCCTGGAAGCGCGCGTCGAAGCCCTCGGAGTCACGGGACTCGAAATTCGGGTCCTCGGCGGGGAGCTTAAGCTCGGCCGGGGTTTCGTCGCGGGGTTTTTCGGCGTCGCGTTCCTCGCCCGGCTGGCCGGGCTCCGGGGCTTCCCTCTCTTGAGACTCGCCCTCGATCTCGATCATGGGGTTCTGGGCGAGCTCGGCGTCGATGACCTCGATGAGGTCCAAGTTGGTCAGGGGCAGGAGCTTGATGGCTTGCTGGAGCGCCGGGGCCAGGATCAACTTCTGGACCTGGCGCTGGTCGAGCCTTTGCCGGAGTATCATCGTTCCCGCCTCATCCCTTCATCATCGTCCATCATTAAAGACGAAAGTCGTCTCCCAAATAGCTCTTACGGACGTCCTCCGAGGCCACGATCTCCGCGGGCGTGCCCTCCTTGAGGACCCTGCCGCCCCCGAGGATATAGGCCCGGTCCGTGATCTTCAGCGTCTCCCGGACGGCGTGATCGGTGAGCAGGACGCCGACCCCGCGCTCGCGGAGGTCCCGGATGATCTTTTGGAGGTCGAGGATCGCCAGGGGGTCGATGCCCGTGAAGGGCTCGTCGAGGAGGACGAAATCGGGGTCGATGATCATCGCCCGGGCGATCTCGAGCCGGCGCCGCTCCCCTCCCGAGAGCGTCAGCGCCCGGGACCGGGCCAGCTTCGTGAGCCCGTATTCCGCCAGCGCTTCCGTCAGGCGGGCGTTATTTGATGCCTCGGTGCCGGGCCTCGTTTCGAGGACGGCCAGGAGGTTATCCTCCACCGTGAGCTTCCGGAACGAGGACGGCTCCTGGGGGAGCAGGCAGAGCCCCTTGCGGGCCCGCAGGTACATGGGGAGGTCCGTGATGTCCTCCCCCCGCAGGTAAACCCGGCCGCCGTCCTGGGGGACCAGGCCCAGCATCATGGAGAACGTGGTTGTTTTTCCGGCCCCGTTCGGTCCCAGGAGCCCGACGATCTCCCCCCGTCCGACCTCGATCGTGACCTTGTCGACGACCTTCTTTAATCCGAAGCTTTTCTCGAGGTCAACGGCCTTCAGGGAATCCTTCATTGTTCACGATTTGATGACGGTGATCGACCTTCCCTGTCCCTTATTTTCGATCAGGATTTTATCATCGCCCAGGCGAAAAGTCAATTTGTCTCCCCGGGAGGCGCCTTTCCCCTTTTCGAAGAGGACCGGGCTTCCCGTGAGGACGACCGTCCCGGCCCCGGGGTCGTAAACGGCCTCGCCGCCGCGGCCCTCATAAAGGCCGTGGGAGACGACGACGGAACCCCCTGCGATGAGGCTCTGGACCTCTTTTTTCCCCTCCATGAGACGGACGGCGACCGTCCCGGCGGCGAGCTGGAAGTCCTGGGTCCGGACGAGGCTTCCTCCCCGGAAGGTGGCTATCCGGTCCGCCGGCGAGTAAGCCATCTCCCCCCCGCCGATCTCGACCCTGCTCTCTTCGGAAGGACTCCGGCCCCGGAAGGGGAAGTCGGCTGTCACGCCGCCCCGGGCCCGCACTTCTCCCGAACTTTCGAGGACGTCGAGCTCATGAGCCTGGATGGCCCCGTTGTCCTGCCAGAGCCTGACTTGCCCTTCGAAGCGGAGCCGGCGCTCGTCGCCGAAGGACTTCAGGCTCCGGCACGTGACGAAGAGAGAGGCGTCTTTGGAGAAAAAGCCCACCGGAGCCGCGTCGGGCCGCGGCTTCAGAAGGCATCGGACCCCTCCCGATGCGACGGCGTTCCCTGGGCCTGTCTCGAGGCTGATCTCGGGAGCTTCAATCCTGGCTCTGGCGGATTCCAGCCGGGCGGTCCCTCCCTCTCCGGCTTGGACGGTCAGGAGTCCGGGCTGGCCGGAAAAGCTTGCGCGTTCGCCCTGGAGGTCGCGCTCGTCGCCGGGCTTCCCTTCGAGGCTCATCCGGACGTCTCCGGACGCCGTCCAGCCCTCGAGCCCGCCTTCGCGATCCAGGCTCAGGCGGAGGCTTGCGGCCTCGATGCGGCCTCCCGGCTCCGGCGGCGCCGCGAGCGACATCCGGCAGCTCCCCTCCGCGTCGACGACAGAGACCCGGGAAGAGCCTGGGAACGAGACAACTCGGACCATCACGGCTTCGACCGCGCGCCTCCCCGGCCGGCCTGCCGGCCCTCCGAAGACGCATTTCGCGCCCTTCTCAAAGGTCATGGAATCGAAAGTGCGCTCGTCATCAGAGAGCTGGAACCGGAGGGCCTCCGAGGCCCCATCCCCGTCGGCCGAGGAGACATGGACATTGCCTTCGGCCCGGCCCGTTCTTTCGCTCCTGGCGTAAACGAGGGAATCTCCGGTGATGCGCGCGGCCCCGGACGTCGGCGGCCCGGCGCTCGTTTCGAAAAGGAAGCCGCCGGAAAGCCGGAGCTCGTTCCGCTTCTCGTCATAGATGAATGTCCGCCCCGATCCGGCGAGACCTGTCCGAAGTGAAGGCGCCTCCCTGGTCGGTCCGGTAGAGCCCGGCCGTCTTATCGTATTCGATGGAATCGGACGTGAAGGTGAGGTCCCCGGCGGTGACCTTGACCCGGCCGGAGATCTTGAAACGGACCATCTCCTTGTCGTAGGCGACTCGGTCGGCGGAGATCCGGGTCTCACGGCCCTCCGCCCGGCCGTGGTCCAGGATCTCGACGGAGCCCTCCAGGTGGTTAAGCCCGTCCTCGCCGAGGAAGAAACGGTCGGCTTGGAGGTCGTCCCAGACCTTCCCGTCCTTGTATTCCCGGTGCCGGATGCCCTCTTTCCGGTCGACCGTTCGTGTTTCTGGCGCGGTGTTTTCGGAGACGGGCCGGACGGGATGGGGGTGGCGGGAAACGAGGCGAAAGCCGACCGCGGCCAACAGGACGGCCAAGGAAAGGGCGATCCCGAGCCGGACGAATTTCAGCGGGGATGTCGTTCGCGCGCTCATGCTTATCGTCAGATTCTCAGGTCTTCGATGGACAGGCTGATTCTCTGCTCGCCGAGATACTCCGAGATCAGCAACGAGTAGGCCAGGTCGACCCGGCCGCCCCGGCGGAGGACGTGCGACCAGTCCGCCTTGTCCCAGCCCACGGCCTCGAAGACCCGGCCGTTCTGCCGGGCCAGGAACTTCAGGTGCTTCCGCTGGAGGATCTGCGGATCGCTCAGGACCTCCACCTTCTCGGTCAGGAAAAGGGGTTTAGGGTTGCCGACGCCGAACGGGAAGAGCAGGGAGAACTGCTCGAGAAAACGGCCGTCGATGGCGGGAAACGCGAGCGGAGCGTCGATCCGGATCTTCCTCTTCAGGTCCTCCTCGCTGATCCTCGCGTCCGCCAGGGCGTTGAGAATCTCCTTGAAGGCGTCCATCCGGTCCAGGGGCAGCGTGCAGCCGACGGCCAGGCTGTGCCCGCCGTAGCTCAGGAAAGGTGCTTGCACTCGTCCAGGCAGGTCGATGAGCGGGACGTCCGAGATGCTCCGGCCCGAGCCGTAGGCCTTGCCGTCCTCGTAGGCGAAAAGGACGACGGGCCGGTGGAAAGAGTCCTTGAGCCTCGAGGCCACGATGCCGATGACGCCGCGGTGCCAGTCTCGCTCCCCAGGACGAGGAACTTGTACTTCCGTCCATGGATCTTCCCGGCCCGACCCGCTCTCGGCCTGCTTCGAAGATCTTCTCCTCGGTCCTGCTGGCGCCTGGAGTTCAGCTCGTCGAGCTGGCGGACGATGGCCAGTGACTCCTCGATCGGAGTCGCAGAAAAACAGGCGGACGGCCAGCTCGGTCATGGCCCATCCGGCCGGCGGCGTTGATCCGCGGGCCGATGCGGAAGCCGACGTCGCCCTCGGAGATCTTCTTTCCCGCCGAGGCCGCAGACGTCGATGAGGCTCGAGACCGGGATTGGCGACGTTCTCCAGCTCCTTAGCCCGATCTTGGCGAACAGGCGGTTTTCGCCCTTCAGCTCGGCGATATCGCTGATCGGTGCCGATGCGCCACCAGCTTGAGATAGTGCGGGCAGGCCGCCGGCCTGTCCGGTTTTATCGAGAAGGGCCTGGATGAGCTTGAAGACGACCCCGACGCCGGCCAGGTCCTGCGGTCGGGATAGCCCGGCCCCTTCAGCGACCGGGATCGAGGACGGCCACCGCGGCAGGGAGCTCTGAGCCGGGCAGGTGGTGGTCGGTGACGATGACATCCACGCCCGCGCTCCGCGGCCCGGCCGTACGAAACCGCCGGCCTTGATCCCGCAATCGACGCTGATGACCAGGCCCGGCGCCGCGCTCGAGGCGACGGCGATGTGCTCGTCCTTGATGCCGTAGCCGTCCTTGAGGCGTTCAGGGATGAAATAATCGACCTGTCCGCCCAACGAGGTCAGGGCCTTGTGAAGCATGACCATCGAGAGGATGCCGTCGACGTCGTAATCGCCGAAAATGAGGATTTTCTCGCCGCCGGCGACCGCCTCGATCCGCTCCACGGCCGCGGCCATCCCTTTCATCAGGAACGGGATCGTGGAGCCCGTCGAGCGTTCCGAAGAGGAAGGCTCTGGCCTGGTCGGGTGTCAGGATCTTGCGGTTGACGAGGACCTGGGCGATCGCCGGGCGAGGGGAGATCCGCGGCCAGGGCCTCGGCTTCGGGACTGGCCGGGGCCATGAGCCAGACTGAGGAATTCATCGTCCCTCACTGTAGCACATCCATCCGCATTCCACAATTTGCCTCCGCTGACGTCCGGACTGAAATTGACATTCAAACAATTGAAAAATATAATAGTTAAGCCGTGTTCGCCAATCTCCGTGAAAAACTGTCCCGGACCCGCCGGGCCTTCCAGAGAATCGAGCAGCTCTTCCGGAGCGGGAAACAGAGGGAAGAGATCCTGGACGGCCTGGCCGAGGCCCTGATCCTGGCCGACGTCGGGGTCGGACAACGGAAAAGATCATGGATTCCCTCCGCGCGGGGACCCTGAAGGACGACTCCGGGCTAGCCCTGGAAAAGGCCCTCAAGGCCGAGCTCGAAGCCGTCCTCGCCCGGCACGGAGCCGCCGGCCGCAGCCAGGGCCGGCCGTCGTCCTGATGGTCGGCGTCAACGGAGGCGGCAAGACGACGTCGACGGCCAAGCTCGCCCATTATTACCAGGGCGCCGGAAAGAAGGTCATGATGGCCGCCGCTGACACGTTCCGGGCGGCCGCCCAGGAACAGCTCGTCCTCTGGGGCAGGCGGCTCGGCATCCCCGTCGTCAAAGGCCAGTACGGCGCCGACCCCGCCTCCGTCGTCTTCGACGCCGTCCAGTCGTTCAAGGCCCAGAGGCGATGTCCTCCTCGTCGACACGGCCGGACGGATCCATACCAACACGAACCTCATGAACGAACTCGAGAAGATCAGGCGGGTGCCGGCCGGGAGATGCCCGGGGCCCCCCAGGAGACTCTGCTCGTCCTGGACGCGAGCGTCGGCCAGAACGCCCTCATCCAGGCCCGGGAATTCCTGAAGTTCTCCGGCCTGACCGGGATCTTCCTGACCAAACTCGACGGGACCGCCAAGGGGGGGCCGTCATCGGGATCGCCGACGAGCTGGGCCTCCCGATCCGATTCATCGGCGTCGGCGAATCGGAGGACGACCTCGTCGAGTTCTCGCCGCGCGAATTCGTCGAGGCGCTTCTCGCATGAGCCGGGCCATCGATCTCGCTTACATGGAAATGGCCTACGGCCTCGCCGAAAGGGCCCGGGGCCGGACGAGCCCCAATCCGCTCGTCGGTTCGGTCATCGTCCGCGGCGGGGAGATCGTCGGCTGCGGATATCACGAGGAGGCGGGCAAGCCGCATGCCGAAATCATGGCCCTCCGCGGGCCGGGCGCAGGGCCAAGGGAGCGACGATCTATATCACGCTCGAACCGTGCGTCCACTGGGGCCGGACGCCCCCTGCGCCGACAGCCTCCTCGCGGCCGGATTGAAAAGGGCCGTCATCTCGGCCTATGACCCGAATCCGATCGTCCACCGGCGGGGCGTCCGGAGGCTGAGGAAGGCGGGCCTGGACGTCAGCGTCGGGCTCCTCCGGGAAAAGAACGCCCGGCTGAACGAGGCCTACATCAAGTACATCACGCGGAAGGTCCCCTTCGTGACCCTCAAGGCCGCCGTGAGCCTGGACGGCAAGATCGCGTCCCGGACCGGCGACTCCCGCTGGATCTCCGCGGCCGGAACGAGGGATTACGTCCATCTCCTGCGGGGGGAATACGACGCCCTGATGGTCGGCGTCAACACGCTCCTCCGCGACGACCCGCGCCTGACCGTCCGCCATCCGAGCTGGGGAGGAAAGACGCTCACCCGCGTCATCCTCGATTCCAGGCTGCGGTTTCCGCTCACGGCCAGACTCCTCGAGACTCTCGAGCAGGGCCCGATCATCGTCTTCACCGGGCGCGGGGCGTCCTCGGCGAAGGCCGAAGCCCTGAGAAAAAAAGGCGTCGAAGTTGTCGGGCTCGGCCGTCCCTGAAGGACGGCGGTCTTGAGGCCGTCCTCGCCGAGCTCGGCAGAAGGGAGATCGCGGGCCTCCTCGTCGAAGGCGGGAGCCGGCTCCACACGAGCTTCATCGAGCGCGGGCTCGCCGATAAGATCGTCCTCACGCTCTCCCCCAAGCTCGTCGGCGGCCGGGACGCGCCGGGCTTTTGGGAGGCGAAGGGCGTCGAGAAGGTCCGGGCCGCCTTGACCCTGAAAGGCCTCCGGCCTTCGGCCTCGGGGAAGACATCATCCTGGAGGGATATTTCTGATGTTCACAGGAATCATCACTCACCAAGGCCTTTTCTGCGGCTACCGCCGCGCCCGTCAGGAGCTCCTCATCGAAGCGCCCGGCCTCGCGGGCAAGATCGGCCCCGGAGACAGCGTCTCGGTCGACGGAGTCTGCCTGAGCCTCCTCGGCGCGGAGAAGGGCGAACTTCGCTTCAACCTGTCCCAGGAAACCACCTGCCGGACGACCTTGGGGGCCCTCAAGCATCACGACCGCTCAACCTCGAGCTTCCGCTCGCCCTGGCGGCCCCTCTCGGCGGCCATCTGGTCACGGGCCACGTCGACGCCGTCGGCAAGATCCTCCGGACGGCGGAAAGAAGGCCCGGGCGGAGGATCACCGTATCCTTCCCCCAGGGCATCCGCCCCTTTCTCATCCCCAAGGGCTCCGTGGCCGTCAACGGCGTCAGTTTGACGATCGCCTCGCTCGGCCCGTCGGCCATGGACATCGAGCTCATCCCCTTAACCCTGGAGGGGACCAATCTGGGCGGGCTCCGCGCCGGGGCCTCGGTCAATCTCGAGTGTGACATCATCGGAAAATACATGTATAATTGGCTGGTTAAGGGACAACGAACGGGCTGACAAGGGCCCTTCGAACGGGTTTTTATCCCCAACCAAAAGAACCATGGACGGCAAAGACAAAACAATTACCGTCGAAAAGGCCATCGCCGAGATCCAGGCCGGCCGGATGATCATCATCGTCGACGACGAGGACCGGGAGAACGAGGGCGACCTCATGGTCGCGGCCGAAAAGGTCACCCCCGAGATCATCAATTTCATGACCAAGCACGGGCGGGGGCTCATCTGCCTGCCCCTGACCCGGGAGCGCCTGGAGGAGCTCCAGCTTCCCCTCATGGTCGCCGACAACACGGCCCGCTACCAGACCGCGTTCACCGTCTCGATCGACGCCAAGCAAGGCGTCACGACGGGGATCTCGGCCTACGACCGGGCCAAGACGATCCTGGCGGCCATCGATCCCCAGACGAGGCCCGAAGACCTGGCCCGGCCGGGGCACGTCTTTCCCCTCCAGGCCAAGGAGGGCGGCGTCCTCGCCAGGGCCGGGCAGACCGAGGCCGCCGTCGACCTGGCCCGCCTGGCCGGGCTCGATCCGGCCGGCGTCATCTGCGAGATCATGAACGAGGACGGCACGATGGCCCGCATGCCCCAGCTCGCAGGTTCAGCAGGGAGCACGGCATCCCGATCCTGACCATCGCCGACCTCATCCGCTACCGCATGGACCACGAAACCTCGTCCGGAAGCTCGAAGAGGCCGACCTGCCGACGAGCTACGGCCATTTCCGGCTCGTCGTCTACGAGGACGTCATCAGCAGGAGCACCACGTCGCCCTGGTCATGGGCGAGATCCGGGGAGAAGAGCCGACGCTCGTCCGGGCCCATTCCCAATGCCTGACGGGGGACATCTTCGGCTCGCGCCGCTGCGACTGCGGGGAGCAGCTCCGGCGGTCCATGGAGATGATCGGAAAAGAGGGCAAGGGCGTCATCCTCTACATCCTGAACCAGGAGGGCCGCGGGATCGGGCTGCCGAACAAGGTCCGGGCCTACGCCCTCCAGGACCAGGGCGCGGACACGGTCGAGGCGAACACCGGCTGGGGTTCAAGACCGACCAGCGCGATTACGGCATCGGCGCCCAGATCCTCGCCGCCCTGGGCGTCCGCAAGATCCGGCTGATCACCAACAACCCCCGGAAATTCATCGGCCTGGCCGGCTACGGGCTGGAGATCGTCGAGCGCGTGCCGCTCGAGATCGAGCCCAACGCCAGCAACCTCAAGTACCTGAAAACGAAAAAAGAGAAGATGGGCCACATCCTGGACCTGGTCTGAGGCCCGGCCGGGCCGGCCAGACGTCGGACTCCCGCGGGGGAAATGGCAAAGGAGAGTTGGAGGCTTTGAACAAGGACGAAAATCATCCCGCGGCTCCGGCGGCTGAAGTTTCGGCCTGGTCCCTACTTGCAAGCGGTTCATTCATAAGCTCGCCACGACCACGGACAAGAAAAAAAGGCTGGGCATCCTCAAGGCCTGCGCCAAGGTCAGGGCGCCTTGGGTCGAGGAGCTCTTCTGGGAAGCCCTAAGCGATCCCTGCGAAGGGGTCCGCGGTTTTGTCTTCCTGGAACTCGCCCGCAAGCGGACGCTCGACCTCGGCCGGGCCGTCGGCCGGCTCGGGCGCCCTCCCTGGTACGCCAGGAGCGCCGTCCTGAAGCTCCTGGGCGTCCACCGGGCCCAGGAGGCCGTCCCCAAAATAAAAAAAGCTCTCGAGGACACGGCCAACGCCGACATCCGGCGGTCGGCCGCAGAGGCCCTGGGCGAGATCGGCGGGGAAGAGGCGCTCAGCCTGTTGGTCGAGCTGAAGAAGGACCCGAATCCCTATGTGAGGCGGGCCGCCGAAGAGGCCATCCTCAAGGCGAGCGAAGTCCGGTTCATCTGACATCGCTCGGCACATCGCTCGGCAGAGGCAGACTTGTCCGGTCACGGCAAAAAGCGCCTCCCCGATCTCGTCCCGATGTGACGGGCGAACCAGGGAAAACTGGAATGTGGGAAAAGGCCCGACCGGATGTGGAGAGCGGCCGTTCAGCTGGCCGCGGTCGTGTTCTGGCAGGCGGAACAGCAGGTCGCGCTCAGATTGCAGCTGTTATTGAAAGTATGCGGGGAAACGGCGGCCATGTTGGCGTGCTTGCAATTGCACAGGACGGCCTCTTCAGGCCGGCCTCGAAAAAGGATCACCAGTTCAGGGGTCTGCCACGGTTTTTTCATCGAAATTCTCCTCAGCCGCTTCCTTGCTTCCTTTTCCACCGTTGATAATAAAGCTTTTAGGGTTCCTTGTCAACATCTATTAAGGGCCTTTTCGCGCGAATGCGCGAGCTTACAAAAATTGTCAACGGGCGCATCCAGTGTCTGGCCGGTCTCCAGATAAGCGTGGGCTGGACACCAGAGACAAAGGTTGATGATCGGGCACCTGGCGCACCTTTCCAGATAATCCTTCCGGGCCGTTTTCCTGGCCAGGACCGCCGGCGCGAAGCTCGTCCAGGCCTCGGCCAGGCTCCCCTTTTTCAGGTCGAAGAAGAGATCGGGATGATAGAGCGAGGCGCAAAGCCGGAAACGGCCGTCCGACCCGACGACGAAACTCAGCCCGGCGTCGCAGCGAAAGAGGTGCCGGCAGTCGGACTTTGAGAATTCGGGGACGATAAGCCGGTCGCAGCCCGTCTCCAGCGCCCGGAAACGCTCGCTGTCACCCCGCTCGAG
>CAWCND010000012.1:0-142011 GCA_963796835.1 Candidatus Aminicenantota bacterium
TGGGGGAGGGCGGGGAGTGTGATATAATCCGGGCCTGGTCGCTTGCCATGGCTGACAGACCGATCGTCCGGGACAAGGAAACGCACACGCCGCTGGCCGAGAGGATGCGGCCGCAGAGCTTCAACCGGGTCTATGGCCAAGACCACATCCTGGGCAAGGGCAAGATCCTGGCCGAGCTCATCGAGAACAACCGGCTGGTCTCCATCATCTTCTGGGGCCCGCCCGGGTCCGGGAAGACGACCCTGGGCATCATGCTGGCCAGGCATTTCGACCTGCCGTTCGAGTTTTTCAGCGCCGTCCTGTCGGGGATCAAGGAAGTCAAGGAATTCATGGCCCGGGCCGAGCAGCAGCGGAAGCTCTTCGGCAAGCCGATGATCCTGTTCATCGACGAGATCCACCGCTTCAACAAGGCCCAACAGGCGGCCTTCCTGCCCTACGTCGAGAAGGGGGACATCGTCCTGTTCGGGTCCACGACCGAGAACCCCTCGTTCGAGATCATCGCCCCGCTCCTGTCGCGGACGAGGGTCCTCGTCCTCAAAGAGCTGGGCCACGAAGCCCTGGCGCGGATCATCAGGGACGCCCTGGAGGATGAAGAGCGAGGCCTGGGCCGTCTCAGGCTCGAGATCGAGGCCGGCGGCCTGGACCTCCTCATCGACTTCGCGAACGGCGACGCCCGACGGGCCCTGAACACGTTGGAGATCGCCTCCAGCCTGGCCAAGGGCCGGTCGATCACGCTCGAGGACGTCCAGGAGGCCCTCCAGAAACGGACTCTCCTCTATGACAAGAACGGGGAAGAGCACTACAACCTGATCTCCGCCCTCCACAAGAGCCTCCGGAACAGCGACGTCGACGCCTCGCTCTACTGGCTGGCCCGGATGATCGCCGCGGGCGAGGATCCCCTGTACGTGGCCCGGCGGCTCGTCCGTTTCGCCTCGGAGGACGTGGGCCTGGCCGACCCGCAGGCCCTTGCCGTCACCCTCCATGCCAAGGAGGCCTATGACTTCCTCGGGTCGCCGGAGGGCGAGCTGGCCCTGGCCGAGGCCGTCGTCTACCTCGCCTCCGCGCCCAAGAGCAACCACGTCTACTCGGCGTTCGGCGCCGCGGTGAACGACGTCGAGCGGAGCCCCCACGAGCCCGTCCCTCTCAATATCCGGAACGCGGTGACGCCCCTCATGAAAGAGCTCGGTTACGGGCAGGACTACAAGTATGCCCACGATTTCGCCGGATCGACGACCGACATGGAGACATTTCCCGAACGGCTGAAAGGCCGGAAATATTACGAGCCCGGGCCCTATGGATTCGAAAAAGAGGTCCGGAAGCGGATCGAGTGGTGGGAGGCCCTGAAGGCCAAGATCAGGGCCGGGAAGCCGTCCTAGGCGTCAACTCCCGGCAGCCGGCGGCCCGCCCTTCTCTTCCCTTTCCTTGAGCAGGTAATAGACTTCCCAACTGATGTCGTCCGCCAGGCAGCCAATGCACGACTTGGGGGTCGTGGCGATCTCGTCGTCCGCGATCTTGTCCTTGATGATCCTCTTGACGATCCTGCGGATCTTATAGAGGAGGATGTAGTTGACCATGCCGGTTTCCTGGAACCGGATGATAGCAGTTTGGGCCCCTTTTTGCAAAATCCGCCTCAGGGCCTCAATGTTTTCTCCGGGACATCCCCCCTGCGTCCGCCTTTGTCTTAAAACACGCTTCGGGAAAGCTAAGCCGCTCTATCATGTTCCGACCATCCCCCCCGGCCCCTCCACACGCCCTCCTCCGGGAACACCCCCTGCGCATTTTTCTTCAAGCGCCTCCGTCATCCTCGGAGCCCAATCCTTCTAGGAACGCTCCGAGAAGGCTCAACCGCTTTATCGCGTTCCGGCCATTCCCTTCGCCCTTCCTAGGCGCGTTTCCCCGTTTGCGGGTCGGATGAATCATGCTATAGTGAGCTCATCAACGAGATGAGAAAAACAAACGCCGCGCTGCTGGCCCTGGCCATCGGCCTCACGCTCCTCGCGCTTTCCGCCTGCCGTCCCGCCCGGTTGAACATGGCCCCGCGCCCTGAGACGCTCGGCTTTCCCCTGATCGAAGAAAAAGCGCTGCCGTTCGAGGGGACGGCCCATGGGCCCGTCAGGGTCCGTTACGGGACGGCCTACTTCACGACGGAAGAGGGCTTCCTCTACAGCGTCGACGTCCTGTCGATGCGGGTCCTTTGGAGGTTCAAGGCCGACGGGTCTTTGCCCTCGGGCCCGGAGCTCGGCGACGAGACGATCTCGGTCCGCGACGAAAGGAACACCATCTACGTGCTGGATACGGACGGCCGCCTGATCTTCAAAACGACGCCGGCGGACTTGGTGACGACACCCGTCCGCGAAATCCACAGCCGGGTCTATTTCGGTTGCGGGAACGGCCGGATCGGCGTCCTGGACGTTCAGAAGAAGGGACAGCCCTTATGGGAGTACAACGCGGGGGCGAGCGTTCGCTCCGGCCCCATCTTTGTTGGGGGCCTTGTCGTCTTCGGCACGGACAGCGGCCGCGTCCAGGCCCTGGACGATAACGGGAAGCCCGTCTGGACGTTCGCCGCCAAAGGCCCGGTCCGAATCGACCCCGCTGCGGCGGACGGCCGGATATATGTGGCGACAGAGGACCGTTATCTTTACTGTCTTGCGGCGGCGACCGGGAAGAAGAAATGGGTTCTCCGGCTGGCCGGGACGCTCGTCACCCCTCCGAAACCGTCGGGGGGGCTGGTCATCTTTGCGGCGTCGGACAGCGTCGCGTACAGCCTCAACGTCCACAACGGCGAGATCGCCTGGTGGCAACCCATCCCTTCAAGGGTCGTCCACGGGCTCCTCGTGGCCGACGGCATCGTCCTCGTTTCCTCATCCTCCCCGGACGTCGTCGGGTTCAACGCTAAGGCCGGCTTCCCGACCGGGAGCTACCGGGCGGCGGGCGACCTGCGGGCCGGGGCCGAGTGGGCCACGCCTTATCTCGTCCTCATCGAGCCCGACCCGGCAACGGAGGGGGAGAAGATCGTATTCGTTAAGCGGGACAGGCGCCCCGTCGGGGCCATGGGCAAGCCGAGTGTCGTCCGGCGTTGAAAACGGCCCGGAAAAGTCTTAGAATCGGCCTTCGAGAAAGGAGCGACCCCATGAAGCGCGAAGAGGCCCTGGAACTTCTGAAGCAGCATCTCAAGAACAAGAACCTGGTCAAGCACTGCCTCGCCGTGGAGGCCTGCATGAGGGCGATGGCCGTCCGGCTCGGGCATGACCCCGAGCCCTGGGGCCTGGCGGGAATCCTCCACGACCTCGATTATGAGGTCACGGAAAAGAGCCCCGAGCTCCACACCACGGAAACCGTCAAGATCCTCCGGGATAAGGGCATCGACGAGGCCATTATCCAGGCGGTCCAGGCCCATGCCGGCAAGGTGCCCTGCCGGACCCCGATGGACTGGGCCATTTTCTCCATCGACCCGCTGACCGGGCTGATCATCGCCGCGACCCTGATGCATCCCGATAAAAAGCTCAGGTCCATCGACCTCGAGTTCGTCAAGCGGCGCTACAAGGAGAAAAGCTTCGCCCGGGGGGCCCGCCGCGAGGAGATCGAGCAGTGCGTCAACCTCGGGCTGGGCCTGGACGAATTCATCTCGATCGCCGTCGCCGCCATGCAGGGGATCGACACGGACCTGGGCCTGGCCTGAGCCGCCGTGATCCCCACGCTCGTCGACGGCCGAATATTCTCGAAGTCCCTCCGGGAGAGTCCCCTCCCGCGCCGCCGCGGCTATCGTTTATCGAATAAGATCGCCCGGAATCCGACTTCCAGATAACGTCCCCGCCACGGGAAGCCGGGCTCAGTGTAGAAATAACGGTTGAAGATATTGCCCAGTTTGATATAGACCTCGTAGGGAGACCGGACGTGGTAGGAAATGACGGCGTCCAGGTTGAAATACGAGGGGATGGTCAGATCGGTGGATGTCGTCGAATTGTACCACCACGAAACTGAGCCGAACAGGCCGTCGAATCCGACCCTTAATCTATCGACCGGAATGAAGGCGGCGTTGAAACTCAGGTTGTTCTTCGGCTGAGTGTCCAGCGGGCGGTTGTCGGAGTCATCCTCGGGGATCAGGAACGTGTAGTTGACCGTCGCGGTGAACCAGGACAAGGATTTCTGGGCCTGGAGTTCGAAGCCGTAGATATGGGCCCGTCCGACATTGTAGAACTCATGGGTGCCGTCCGGCAGCAGGATCGAGTTGATGAAGTCCCGGAACCGGTTGAAGAAGACCGTCCCCGTGAGGAAAAAGCCACGGCTGTACGTCCCGCTGAATTCGAGGCTCGTCCCGGACTCCGGGAGAAGGTCCGGGTTGCCCCCCGATGTGGAGTAGAGGTCCCGCATCGAGGGGAACATAGATTTGCGGGCGAAGGAAACGTGGAAATCCAGATCGTCGTTGGGCGTGAATTTCAGTCCGATGAGCGGGTTGACGGAGGTATTGTTCGTTGCCGTCACGAACTTGTGAATGACATCCAGGCTGAAACCCCCGATGAGCGTCCACTTGTCAAAAAGCTTGAAATTGTCCTCGAGACCCCCCGACACCGTGCCCTGGCTGTAGTCGTCCCAGGGTTCGCCCGGATTGTCCTGGATCCGGGCGACATCGCGTTGAAAGAGGAAGCTCCCCTTGATCGTATTCCTGGCGCTTGTCGGCACTTCGGCCAAAGCAAAGACGCCGTAGACGGAATTGTCATAGGTGCTCTCGGACCGGAGGGCGGTCATCGTCTGGTCCGTATACCAGTCCAGCGTGTTGTAGTAGTTTACATAGTAGGCCCGGAAACGGAGGACGGCGTCCCCCCCTAAAGAGGTGAAGCCGCCGGCGTTCAGCGTGGTGCGGTCCCAGGTGGGAAAGGTCCAGTATCGGGCCATCTGGGTGAAGAGGGCTGGCGGCATGCCGTAGTTGGATTGGTAAAGCCCGCCGTTGATCATGATCTCCGTCGAGTCCGAGGGCGTGTAATAGAGCTTTCCGTTGAGGTTCAGGCGGCTGTAGTCGCTCGTGGCCCGGGGGACCAGGCCGTTCGCGGCGGCATCGGGGATATCGTAGCCGTTGGAATCCTGGTACAGGGCGCTGGCAGCCAGGGAGAATTTGTTCCACCGGATTGAGCCGTCGGCGCCCACTTCTTTCGTGTCCCTATCGCCGTAGCTTCCCGCGAGCGAGAGGTAGGGCTTGTCGCCGGGCCGGAGCGTGATAACGTTGACGATGCCGCCGAGCGTATTCGGGCCGTAGAGGACGGACGACGGTCCCTTCGTCACCTGGACCGTATCGATGCCGCCCGCGGATATGGTCTTGAGGTCGAAGGTGCCGAAGTAGGGCTCATAGACCGGAACGCCGTCGACGAGGAGTTTGATCCGGCTGGCGTCAAGCCCCCTGAGTTTCAGGGTGAACGTGTCTTTGTTCCCGAACGTCACCATGGCTCCCGGAACATATTTGAGGACGTCCGAGAGGTCGAGCGGTTTGACCTGATCGATCTGCGTCTCCACGATGGTCGAGACGGTCGCCAGCGGGATGTCCTTGGGGGCCTTGCCGATGACGAGGATCTCCTCTGTGATCCGGACCGGCTTTTCCTTTTCTTTTTCTTTCTTGGCGTTATCTGAGGACTGATCCTGGGCCGCCGCACCAAGCGGGCTCAGACAGAGGGCGAGAACGAACAGGGCAAGAATGGACATCACGCGGAGGGAACGGATAGGACGCTTCATGACGTTCTCCTTTTCAAGAACGGAAGGAAAAACCGTTTCCCGTTTTTCCCTATCGGTCGGAGGGCCTGGCCGCCGGGGCTTTAGCGCCGCCGACTCGGAGACGGCGTGAATCTTAACAAAATAAGCACCGCTGGGTCAACTTTTTTTGTCAACGTCGATCCGGCCTCATTTTTCAATGGGAGGAACGGGGCATAGACCTTGCCCTGCCCCGGCTGGCAGGTCCGGCCCGGGTCTGGGCCTGGGATCACTTCGCCGGCCGCACCTGGAGCTTGCTGTGGCGGACGCCGTAGAGGAAGTAGATCAGGAGTCCGACCAGGAGCCAGACGCCGAACCGGATCCAGGTGATCGTGGGCAGGCTGTACATCAGGTAAAAGCAGAAGGCGACTGTGATGAGCGGTGTCACAGGAACGCCCGGCGTCTTGAACTTCCGTTCGACCTCGGGCCTCGTCCTTCTCAGGACGATGACGCCGACCGAGACGAGGACAAAGGCGAAGAGGGTCCCGATGTTGCAGAGGTCGATGATCATCGGGCAGCGGGAAGAGCCCGGCGATCGCCGCCGTCGCGATCCCCGTGATCCAGGTGCAGATGTGCGGCGTCTTGTGCACGGGATGGACCTTGGAGAAGGCGGCCGGCAGCAGCCCGTCGCGGGCCATGACCATGAAGATCCGGATCTGGCCGTAGAGGGTGACGAGCAGGGTCGAGACCATGCCGATGATGGCCCCCGTGGCGACGATCGCCCCGCCCCACTGGATCCCGATCCGGGCCAGGGCCGCCGGCAGCGCGTTGCCGACGTCGATCAGCTTATAGGGGACGATCGCCCGTCAGGACGAAAGCCACCGAGACATAGAGGATGATCACGACGCCCAGGCAGAGCATGAGGCCCAGGGGGACGTCCTTCTTGGGGTTCTTGGTCTCTTCGGCCGCGGTCGAGACGGCGTCGAAACCGATGTAGGCGAAGAAAATGATCGCCGCGCCGGCCATGATGCCCTTCCAGCCGAACGGCATCAGAGGTTGGAGATTGGAGAGGCTCACGTGGCGGACGCCGAGGAAGACGAAGAGCAGGATGACGATGATCTTGACGAGGACGATGATGTTGTTGATCTTGGCGCTCTCCTTGATCCCGATGTAGAGGATCCAGGTGATGAGCAGGGTGATGACGATGGCCGGAACGTCCACGACGCCGCCCGAGAGGACGATCTTGCCGGCGGCATTGGTGGTGATCGGGGGCGTCAGGAAGGCCTTGGGCAGCTTGACCCCGGCGCTCTGGATGAGCCCGATGAACGTCGTCGACCAGCCCGAGGCGACGGCGCTCGCGGCGACCAGGTATTCGAGCATCAGGTCCCAGCCGATGATCCAGGCGATGACCTCGCCGAAGGCGACGTAGGAATAGGAATAGGTGCTGCCCGCGACAGGGAACATGCAGGCGAGCTCCGAATAAGTCAAGGCGCAGAACCCGCAGGTGATGGCGGCGATGATGAAGGACAGGAGGATGCCCGGGCCCGCGAGCTGGGCGCCCTGGCCCGTGGCGACAAAGATGCCCGTCCCGACGACGGACCCGATGCCCAGGGCGGCCAGGTCGATCGCGGTCAGGTTCTTCTTGAGTTGCGAGTGCTCCGAGGCGTCATCGATCTGCGCCGGAGTCTTGGTGATCCAGATGTTCATGATGGACCTCTTCCGCGGGTGGGATGAAATGAGCGGCTCTTGGCCATGGACATGGGATTATATACAAACGCGGGAATATTTCAAACACAAAACGCGGCTCCGCCCGCCCGGAATCGCCGGCGGCTCCGGCTTTTGACTTGCTCCCGGCCGTATGTTATAAATTCCGCGGATACTCGATCGGGAACAGGGGTGCGGACAGGATGAGGATCGTCGCCGCCGTTGGACTTTCCGAAACGGGGAAAACCCTCCTTCTCACCGGGCTCATCAGCGAGTTCAAGCGGAGGGGCCTGCGGACGTTCGCCGTCAAACATTGCGCCCACGGGTTCATGCTGGACACGGAGGGCAAAGACACCTGGAGATATACCCAGGCGGGCGCGGACGGGGTGGCCATGATCTCCCCCGAAGAACGGGCCATCGTCGAGCGGGCCGGGGAAACGGACCTCCGATCGATGGCCGAACGGATTTTCGCCGGCGCGGACGTCGTGTTGGTCGAAGGAGGGAAACAGGCGCGGGGACTCAGGAAGATCGAGGTCCTTCGCTCCGGCGTTTCCGAGATCGTCCAGACGCCTCCGGAGGAGCTCCTGGCCGTCGTTTCGGATCACGGCGCACCGCCGGGCACGACCGTCCCGGTTTTCGCCCTGTCGCAGACCGTCGAGATCTGCGACCTGATCCTGTCCCAAGAGGAGGAACCGATGTCGGATATCAAACTGGAGGTCGACGGCCGGGAGATTCTCCTGAACCCCTTTGTCCGGACCTTCATCGAAAAGACGCTCCTGGGCATGGTCACGTCTTTGAGCGGGGTCGGCCCGGACCCGAAAAAGATCGTCCTGGCCGTCGACCGGGATGCGCCCGCCCGGAAGAATTCTTGAGGTCGGGCGCCGGAGGAGGCTGCGGTGACGATATCGGCTCTCAAGTTCGCCAAGGATTTCTTTTCGCGGCGCGACCCCGCCGTCTTGGACATCCTCAGCCGGAGCTCGGTCGGGATCGCCGGGGCCGGGGGTCTGGGGTCCAACGTGGCCATCACGCTGGCCCGGGCCGGGGTCGGCCGCCTCGTGATCGCCGATTTCGACAGGATCGAACCCTCGAACCTCAACCGGCAGCAGTATTTCGTTGACCAGGTCGGCCGGGTCAAGGTCGCGGCGCTCAAAGAGAACCTGCTCCGGGTGAACCCGTTCTCCGTTTACGAGGTCCACAACGTCAGGATCACGCGGCGGAACGCGGCGGAGATCTTCCGCTCGGTCGACGTCCTGGTCGAGGCCTTTGACCGGGCCGAGGCCAAGGAGATGTTGATCGAGGCCTGCCTCCGCCGCTTCCCGGGGCGGCCGATCGTGGCGGCCTCGGGCCTGGCCGGGTACGGGAAGAACCGGAAGCTCCGGGCCCGCCGGCTGGGGAACCTCTACATCTGTGGCGACGAGGAGAGCCAGTGCCCGGCGGGCGTCAGTCCGATGGCGCCGCGGGTGGGCATCGTCGCCAACATGCAGGCCAATCTGGTCGTGGAATTATTGGTCAAAATGGGGGGGCACCATGTTAAAGGTCAATGAGTATTTCGGCGGCCAGGTGAAGTCCATCGCCTTTGAATCGGCCGAGGGACCGGCGACGGTCGGAGTCATGGCCCCGGGCGAGTACGAATTCGGGACATCGACGGTCGAGATCATGACGGTCATCACAGGCAAGCTGACGGTCAAGCTGACGGGGGGCGAGGACTGGAAGGACTACGGCCCCGGAGCCAGCTTCACGGTCGAGGCCAAGGAGAAATTCAAGCTCAAGGTCGCCTCAGACACCTCTTATCTTTGCCTCTATCGTTAGGACGGGAAGAGGACGGCGTAGACGATTCAGTATCTCCAGCCCATGACCGCCCGGGCGAAGAGATTCATGAGAAGGGGGACGGCGTAGATCAGAGAAACCGCCAGGACCTTCTTCGAGATCGTTTTGAGGCTCAGGACCAAAATAACGGCCACGTAGAAGATGAAGTAGCCGAGGAGAAAGATCAGCCAGATCCCCCCGAACGAACGGTTCCAGAACGGATACTCCCAGACCAACTGCCCTCCGAGGTTCAGGATGACCTCGATGAAAACGCAGAAGGCCGAGTATCCGATCGCCCAGAACCAGCGGTTGGGGAGGCCGAGGATCTTCTCTTTCGGGTCCTCCGACAACGTGTAATAGTAGATGATCCCGGAGATGGCGAACATGAACATGATCTCGATGTTCCAGCCGACCATTGTCCGGAGGGCCGTGTCGCCCGGCGTCGTCCAGAGCGCGGACCGGCCGGTGAGAACGAGGACCCAGCCGTTCCAGGTCTCGTTGAAGAAGTCCATCCCGAAAAGGGTCAAGCCGGCGAAGACGGCGTCCCAATTTCCCGACCGCCGCGCCTCCCTCATCTCTCTCGTGTAGATGTAAAAGACGATCGCCAGGAGCGGGATCACGTACCACTTGATCATCGTGAAATCCCACAGCCCCGACAGGGCGCGAACCGACGCTTCAGTCATGGCCATCCCTCCTCATGTCGAAATTCATGGGCCGGTCAAAGGCTCCTCCGGGTCCACTCGCCGTCGATCAGGCGCCACATCTTCCCCGTGGGGTTCTCATCGCGCAACTCGGCGGGCAGCCTGTCCGGGCGAACATGATCGTAGCAGTGAAGGGCGGCGAACCTGAGCATGGAAGCCGGGAACCCGACCGCGGTGAAGCCCGGATGCCCCGTGGCGGGATACGGACCTCCGTGGTTCATGGCCGGAGAAACGGCGACTCCCGTAGGCATCCTATCGTTCAGCAGCCGCCCGACCTTCCGCCGGAGATGCGGCTCGATCGCGGCATAAGCCTGGTCATCGGCACCGCCGCCGTGGCTGTAAATCGTCCCGGTGAGTTGGCCCTCAAGGGAAGAAGCGATCTCCTCCATTTCGCCGATGTCCCGCGCCAGGACGATCAAAGACAGGGTTCCAAACGATTCGACCTGGAAATGCCCCGGGTTCCGGAGGAAGCCCGCGCCTGGAAGGAGGAAGAGCGTCGGCTGGAACCTGAATCCCGGGCCGCCGGCCTCCCGCCCTCCCGCGACGAGCTCGGCTCCCGACCGGGCCAGCCGGGCCGAGGCGTCCCTGAGCCCTTCGAGGACTTTCTGGCCGAGGACGATCCCGGGCTCCGAGCTTTCGAACAATTCCTTCACCCGTCCGATCAAGGCTCGGCTCCCGGGACTATCGAGGAGAACTACGAGCCCCGGCTTCGTGCACATCTGACCCGACGCCAGGAAACAGGAATTGAAGAGCTCCCCGGCGATATCCGCCGCCCTCTCCTCGCTGGCCCCGGGAAGAATGAATACCGGGTTCGCGCTCGACATCTCGAGATAGATGGGTTTTCCCGCCCGGTCGGCGGCCTCCTTGAGCTTCATCCCGGCCGGGCGGCTGCCGGTGAACGCCGTGGCCCCGACTGAGGGATTGGACACGAGCCGCAGGCCCTCCTCGACTCCGAAATGAAAGAGAAGCTGGACGGCCGCTCCGGGCAATCCCGAAGCCTTGAGGGATTCGAGGGCCGCCCCGGCAAGGATCCGGGTCGTCCCGGGGTGCCCCGGGTTCGCCTTGGCGATGACGGGGTTTCCGGCGGCCAGCGCGGCCGCGAAATCTCCGCCGGCGACGGCGTTGTAGGCGAAAGGAAAATTGTTCGGGCCGAGGATGACGACCGGGCCGCCGAGCGGGCCGAGTTTAGAGCGGATGCCGAGCTTCGCGTCGATGGTGGCCCGGCACCAGGACCGGTCCCGGCAGGCCCGGGCGGCCTGACGGAGCTGATCCACCATGCGCGGGAGCTCGACCGACCTGAGGCGCGGTTCGACCGGGAGGGCCGTTTCGAGATGGGCCATCGCGGCGAGGTCCTCGCGCCGGCCCTCGGCCTTTTCGGCGAAGGCCTCGAGAAAGGCGGCGGTCCGGTCCGGGCCGGCCAGGGCCAGCTCACCGACGGCCCTGGCCGCGGCCCCGAGGGCTTCCTTGATGTCCGTGGCCGTGGAAATCGGGTAGGCGTCGGGAAGATGCTTCCCCGTCCTAGGGTCGATTGAACTGAACGACCCGGCGGGATGGGAGGCCTGCCGCCATTCTCCGCCGATCAGGATTTCGTGGATCATCCGTGACTGGTCCCGCCTGTTGCACCGCCCAACCCGTCATCCCCCCGAGTAGAGGGGAGAGATGACGATCCGGTCCCGCTCATGAAGTTCTTCGCCGGGGGCGACGGCCCGGCCGTTGCACGTGACGATCTTGGGCCGGGCTTTATCAATGCCCACCAACGCCAGGAGCCCGTCGACCGTCACCTGTGGGGCGATCTCCATTTCCTTTTCGCTGAAGCCGAGCTGGTTGACGAACGGCCCGATCAGCTTGACGGTGATCATCATGACTCCCTCCCGGGACGGCCTTCGGTCCCTCCCTGCGGCGATCTCAAGTCAAGGATCCGAACTTCTCCGCCGCCGTGGCTTCCGCGGCCAGCCCGAGCCGTTCGAGCGTGGCCCGGGTCGGGATGCCGCGCCGGTCGTAACCGCGGAGATCGTAGTAGTGCTGGAGCAGGCCGTCGTATTTGTCGACCTCCAGGTGCTTGCCGGCGATCGGGCCTTCCGTGTCGGCGTTGGCCGGGTCGAACCAGACGGCCGGCGGGTAGTCGAGCTTGCCGGTCGGTGTCCGGGATACTCGCGGAGCCAGAAGAGCTTGATCAGGGCGTAGATCCGGTCGGACACGCGTCCAGAAATCGTCGAGCGTCCAGTCGAGGCCGGTGACGGCGTTGAAGTACTTCGGGTAGTTCTCGAGGCCCCAGCCGACCTCGATCCAGGGGAAGCGGCAGGAGACGATGGACTCGAACAGGCCGCCCCGGATCCGCTGGAGCTCGATGACCTTGGCCGCCTTCTCGGGGCCGTAGGAATCGCGGGAGGTCTGCTTGATCTCGAAGGTGATGACCCAGGACTCCTTGTGGTGGGCGCCGATCGGGCTGACGCCGAAGGCCAGGGCCATGCCCGGGATGAACTTGCAGTTGTAGGCCGCGACTTCGAGGCCCTTGACCTGCATGGCGTAGGCCTCGGAGCCGTGCCCGAACGCCCGCGGCAGCCCGCAGCGATGCCCTCGGCCAGGAGGTTGCCGACCTCTCCCTGGCGCAGGGCGATGGCCGCAGCAGCTTCTTGGCCCGCTCGGCGTCGCCGAACCTGAAGTCGCCGGCGACGGCGCCGTGGTCGATGGCGTCGGCGTAGAAGCTCAGGACGCAGCCGCCCGACATCGTGTCGATGCCGTAGTCGTCGCACATGTAGTTGAGCGAGCCGACCTGGGGCAGGTCGAAGATCTCCAGGTTCGGGCCCAGCAGGCCGACGTTCTCGTAGTCGAGCTCGGACTCGCGGCCTGCGTCGTCGTGGATGGTGATGCCGCAGCGCATGGTGCAGTTCGGGCAGCCGTAGGTGGCGATCGCGGGCGTTGTTCAGCCGCTCGCCGTCGACCTTCCAGGCGTCGGGGTGGTGGGTCTTGCGGAAGTTGCGGACGGGGAGGGCGGCCACCTCGTTGCACCAGGCCAGGACGCCGTTCGTGCTCTGGATGGACCAGCCGGACTTCTTGTCGATCTCGCTGGACCTTCCGCAGGTCGTCGAGGCCCGAGCTTCTTCATGGCCGTCGGGATCGGCCTGGGGGATGGGCTTCGTGCCCTTCGACGACGATGGCCTTGAGGAGCTTGGAGCCCATGACCGCGCCCATGCCCGGCCGCCCGCCCGCCCGGCCCTCCAGGCTGCGGACGACGGCGTAGCGGACCATGTTCTCGCCGCCCTGGCCGATGTTGAGGACGCCGACGCCCTTGCCGTACTTGGCGTAGATCCAGTCGTTGGTCTCGTAGGTGCCCTTGCCCCAGACCTCGTCGGCGGGGAGGAATTCGACCTTGTCGTCCTCGATGTAGAGCATGGTCGGGCCGCTCGGCCCGGCCCTCGACGATCAGGGCGTCGTAGCCGGCACTTGCGGAGCTGCTCGGTGACGCGGGTGCCCAGGTTCCCGTCGCCGTAGCCGCCCGTCATGGGCGACTTGGCCGCGACGACCGCTTTCCCGGTGTTGGGGGCGGGGATGCCGGCGATGGGGCCGACGGCCACGATGAGCTTGTTCTCGGGGCCGAGGGGGTCGATGCCGGGCTTGAGCTCGTCGTAGAGGATCTTGACGGCGAAACCGCGGCCGCCGATCCATTTATGGGCGAAATCCTCGTTGAATGTCTCGACGCGGAACGTTCTGCGTCGTCAGGTCGACTCTCAGGATCTGCCCGGTCCAGCCGTACATGATGAACTCCACGGAGGATAGATAATTCCGTCCCCATCCTAAACGGACGGCCGGTTCGAGTCAAGAGGAAAGGCCAGCCGCTTTCAGGACTCGCGGGCGCGAACGGGCGAAAAAAGCGGGAATTCCGTATAATAGAATGGGCCGGGACCCAACAGGGAGAAAGGAGCTCGCGTGATGCCCAAGAAACTTTACAGGTCCGTCACCCAGAAGATGCTCGGCGGAGTTTGCGGCGGCCTGGCCGAGTATTTCGACATGGACGTCTCGCTCGTCCGGCTGATCTTCGTCGCGGTCTGCCTGGTGACGGCGGTCCTGCCGATGACCCTCTTCTACATGATCGCCTGGATCGTCGTGCCCATGGAGAAGCCCAAGCCCTAGGGACGGGCGCTCCAGGGGCAGCGGCGGCTGGATCCGACGGACGCAAAGCGTTGGAGCTTCAGGGCGGGGACAAGAGGCGAGGCTCAGGGTTACTACGGGGAGCAGTAAATATATTACATAATCCTTGCTGCTCCCCGAGTACTAGCCGGGCGATAGAGAAATCTGAAGACAATTATATCTTGCCCGGCTTAGTAACCCCGGACAAGCCCCGGCATTCAGGCCGGGGACTCGAGGGGTTGACTTGCCGGGCCTGATCCGGTATAAACGAGTCGGTTTCTAAACAATGGGTATGAAAAGCGCCCTGGATATCCCGTTCAAGCATATCGCGGTCGAGGGCGTTTTCAGGTCGCGGAAGACCCAGCTGGCCAATATCCTGGCCCAGCGGATCGGGGGCAAGGTCGTTTTCGACCACGTCGGGAACCCGTATCTCAAGGATTTCTACAACGAGAAGGAAGGGGCGTCCTTCCTGACCCAGCTCGTCTTCCTGGCCAACCGCTACAACCAGCAGGTCCGCCTCCTCCAGAGGGACCTTTTCGTCGACCGGATCATCTGCGATTATCTCTTCGAGAAGGACAAGATCTACGCCTACCAAACCCTCTCGGACGACGAGCTCCTGGTCTATGAGAAGATCTACGGGATCCTCTCCGAGAGGGTCTCCAAGCCGGACCTGGTCATCTACCTCCAGATCTCCCTGTCCACGCTCGCCCGGAGGATCGCCAAGGAGGGCGACACCCTCGAAAAGAACATCTCGGAGAAGTACCTCGAGGACATCGTCGAGGCTTTCGACTATTTCTTCTTCAACTACCAGGCGGCGCCGCTCCTCGTCATCAAAGCGGACGACCTTGATTTCAGCCGTGAGGACGACATCCAGGACCTGATCGCTCAGATCAGGGACATGAAAAAGAGTTCGCTCTATTACGTCCCCCAGAGCTACGGGGGAAAGGGAGCGAAAAAAGGATAGGCGACGCGGCCCGGACCCCGCGAAGCGCAGGGCCGGGACCAGACTCACCGGACGGTGAATAGAGACTTTACCTCAATCCCGCCCGGGAGGCGGGGTGGGGAGAAAGGACGGAACATGCCGGACCAGCCAACAAACAAAGTCACGGTTCCCTCGATCTTGGCCAGAAAAACCACGGGCCCGAAGATCGTCTGCCTGACGGCCTACGATTTTCCCACGGCGAAGATCCTGGACGAAGCGGGGGTCGACCTCATCCTGGTCGGGGATTCCCTGGGGATGGTCGTCCTCGGGTACGAGAACACGGTCCCCGTGACCATGGAGGAAATGATCCACCACACGAAGGCGGTGACGCGGGCCGTGAAACGGGCCCTGGTCGTAGGCGACATGCCCTATTTCTCGTTCCACCTGAGCGTCGACGAGGCCATCCGCAACGCTTCCCGCTTCCTCAAGGAAGCCGGGGCCACCGCGGTCAAGATCGAAGGAGCCTCGAAAAAGCGGCTGAAGCTCGTCAGAGCGATGGTCGAAGCGGAGATCCCCGTCATGGGCCACGTCGGCCTGACCCCGCAGTCGATCCACCGCCTGGGGCAATTCAAGGTCAAGGGAGCGGCATCGGGAGAAGCCCGAAGGATCATCGACGGCGCCAGGGAATTGGAGAAGGCCGGGGCGTTCTCGGTCGTCCTCGAGTCCGTGCCCATGGAGATCGCGAAGATCGTCACGGACGAGATCGGGATCCCCACGATCGGGATCGGGGCCGGGCCGGATTGCGACGGGCAGGTCCTCGTCTTCCATGATCTCCTCGGCTATTCGTCGGGATACCTGCCGAAGTTCGTCCGGAAATATGCTGACCTTCACGGCACGATCAGCCGGGCGGTCGGCTCTTATGCCGCCGACGTCCGGGCCGGCCGGTTTCCCGACGACAGCACCTCCTACCACCTCAAGCCGGAGGTGGCCGGAGAGCTCGGCCGCCGCCCCGCAGAAAGCGCGCGGAGGCCCAGCCCGGTCCTGACGGCAATGCCCCGCCGGAGTCCCGGGAGCGGGAAACGGACTTGATCACCGTCACCAGCGTCAAGGACATGAGGGCCCTCAGTCCGGCGCTCGAAGGCCGAAGGAAGGACGATCGGGCTCGTCCCGACGATGGGCTATCTTCACGAGGGGCACCTCAGCCTCGTCCGGGAGTCCAGGAAGCGGACCGGCGTCACGGCCGTCAGCATCTTCGTCAACCCCGCCCAGTTCGGGCCCAGCGAAGATCTCCAAAAGTATCCCAGGGATCTCGAACGGGACTCGGGCCTGCTCGAAAAAGAAGGCGCGGACGTCCTCTTCCATCCATCGGCCGGCGAGATGTATCCCCCGGGCTACAAGACTTACGTCGAGGTCGCGGACCTCGGGGCGAGGCTCTGCGGAAGATCCAGGCCCGGCCATTTCCGGGGGGTGGCGACCGTCGTCCTCAAGCTTTTCAACATCATCGAGCCCAACATCGCCTTTTTCGGCTGGAAGGACGCCCAGCAGGTCGTCCTCCTCCGGAAGATGGCGGCGGACCTCAATCTCGAGACCGAGATCGCGGCCTGCCCCCTGGTCCGGGAGCCCGACGGCCTGGCCATGAGCTCGAGGAACTCCTACCTCTCTCCGGACGAGCGGAAGGCCGCCCTCGTTCTTTCTCGGAGCTTGGGACAAGCGGAACGGGCGATCCAGGCAGGGGAGCGGGACCCGGAAAAGGTGACGGCCGGCATCCGGTCCATCATCGCCGACGAGCCCCTGGCCCGGGTCGACTACGTCGAGATCACGGACATGGATGAGCTCCAGCCGTTGGGCCGGCTCGAAGGCGAGGTCCTCATCGCCCTGGCCGTTCAGGTCGGGAGGACACGGCTCATCGACAATATCCGGATTCACGTTTGAAGGTCAGAACATGCTCAGAACTTTCTTGAGGGCCAAGATCCACAGGGCCACGGTGACCCGCATTGATATCGATTATGAGGGAAGCCTGTCGCTCGACGGCGACCTCATGGAGGCCGCGGGCCTGGCGCCCTTCGAGCGGGTCGAAGTCTATAACGTCTCGAACGGGGAGCGGTTCTCGACCTACCTCATCCGGGGCGAGAAGGGGTCGAGAGAGGTCGGCGTCTTCGGCGCGGCCGGCCACAGGGTCCGGCTCGGGGATAAGATCATCATCGCGTCTTACGCCTATCTTGGCGAGGCCGACATCGGCTCCTTCACGCCGAAGATCGTGGTCCTCGACGAGGGGAACAAGATCAAAGAGCTCCACTGAGGGACGGACTCCGCTCTATTCGAGGGCCCCGCCGCGAAGGAAGAAGTAGCCCGCCGTGATCAGGAAGATGACCACGGTCAGGGTGAAGACGGCCATCCCCAGCCCGGGCGCGTATTTCAAGAATTGCCTGTAAACGCGGACGATGAGGAGCTTGAGGAGGACGAGGGCCACGAGAAGAGCGGCCAGGACGAAATGGAGGACGGCCCGCGTGGAGATCCCTTCGCCGAGGTCGGCCAGGAAATTCGCCCCGAAATAGGCCAACGCCAGAAGGAGCGCGATAAAGACGAACCCGGAGACCCGGTGGAGCCGGCGGAGCTTATCGGAGCCGGACGCCCGCTCCGCCTTTCCCATCACCGCCATCATGCTGAGGAAGGAGGTCAGGCCGACCCCCAGGAAAAGAATGGCGACCAGGGTCTTCAAAAGGTAGCTGGACATGTCCGTCCCTCCTTCCCGTCCCCCTGCCCCCCGCCCGGCCGGACTCGGGAATCCTCATCTCAATCGAGATGGTAGTTCGGGGCCTCCTGGGTGATGATGACGTCGTGGACGTGGCTTTCCTTGAGGCTGGCCTGGGTGATCTTGATGAACTTGGCCCGCTCCTTGAGCTCGTCGATGGTCCGGCAGCCGGCGTAGCCCATGCCCGCCTTGAGGCCGCCGACGAGCATCTGGACGATGGCCGTGGCGCTGCCCTTGTACGGGACGCGGCCCTCGATCCCCTCGGGGACGAGCTTGTTCGTGCCGGCCTGGACGTCCTGCATATAGCGGTCGCTGCTCTTCCCTTCCTTCATGACCGAGAGGGAACCCATGCCCCGATAGATCTTGTAGGCCCGGCCCTGGTACATGACGACCTCGCCGGGGGACTCCTCCGTGCCGGCCAGCAGGTTGCCGAGCATGACCGTGTCCGCCCCCGCCGCGATGGCCTTGGTGATGTCGCCCGGAATATTTGATCCCGCCGTCGGCGATGAGGGGGATGCCGGCCTTGCCCGTGACCTTGTAGACGTCGGCGATGGCCGTGATCTGGGGGATGCCGGCGCCCGTGATGATCCGGGTCGTGCAGATGCTCCCGGGGCCGACGCCGACCTTGACCGCGTCGACGCCGAGGCCGATGAGCTCCTCGGCGGCCCGGGCCGTCCCGATGTTGCCGGCGATGAGCTCCTGGCCCGGGAATTCCTTCCGCAGCAGCTTGACGGTCTCCAGGACCCGCTCGGAGTGGCCGTGGGCGTTGTCGACGACGAGGACGTCGCACTTGGCGGCGACGAGGGCCCGGGCCCGGTCGAGCGCGGTCGGCCCCGACGCCGACGGCCGCGCCGACCCTCAGCCGGCCCAGCCCGTCCTTGGCCGCGTCGGGATACTGGATCTTCTTCAGGATGTCCTTGTACGTGATGAGGCCCTTGAGATGGAAGGTCTCGTCGACGACGAGGAGCTTCTCGATCTTGTGCTTGATGGAAGACCTTCTCGGCGTCCTCGAGCGACGTCCCCACGGGAACGGTCACGAGGTCCTTGGTCATGATCTTTTCGATGGGCAGATTGAGCCGGCTCTCGAACCGGATGTCCCGGTTGGTCAGGATGCCGACGAGCTTGTTCGTCTCGTCCGTGATGGGGAGGCCCGAGATCCGGTGCTCGCGCATGACCTCGAAGGCCTTGCTGATCCGGTCCTGGGGGCGGAGGGTGATGGGCTCGACGATCATCCCGCTCTCGTGGCGCTTGACCTTGTCCACTTCCTCGGCCTGGGCCTCGACGGACAGGTTGCGGTGGATGATGCCGATCCCGCCCTGCTGGGCGAGGGCGATGGCCATCCGGGACTCGGTCACGGTGTCCATGGCCGAGCTGACGACCGGGATGTTGAGCGGGATGTTGCGGCAGAGCCTCGTCGCGACGCGGGCGCCGGCGGGGACGACGTCGGACTTGGCCGGAACGATGAGAACGTCGTCGAAGGTCAGGGCTTCACGGATCGTTTCTTCGAGCATGCTTTCTCCTCCCTCACGTTTCTTCCGCTTGCCCGGGATCATGGACCGGGCCTGCTTGGCCCTCTGCCCGGACGCGCCCTGGGGCTGCTGGTAATAGACCGGCGCCTGCGCGCCGCTCCGGGACCGGCTGCTCGACGACGGGCTGGATCAGGAAGAGGTAGCGGACGGCGTCCTCCTCGATCCGGTCGAGCATGGACTGGAACATCTCGAAGCTCTCCTTCTTGTATTCGATCAGGGGGTCCCGCTGCCCGTAGCCGCGGAGCCCGATGCCCTCCTTGAGGTGGTCCATCTCGAGAAGGTGGTCCTTCCACTGGGAATCGATGACCTGGAGGAGGATCATCCTCTCGAATTCCCGCATGAACGGCCCCAGGGTCTTCTCCTTTTGCTCGTAGAGGCCGCGGAGGGCGTTGACGAGCGTTTCCTGGAGATCATCGTAGACGACCGCCGTCCAGTCGATCTTGAGGGTCTCCAGGCTGAGCCCGAACTGGGCCAGGACCGCCTTGTCGAGGGCTTCGCGGTCCCAGTCGTCGGGCGATTTTTCCTTGTTGGCGTAGCTGTCGAGCATCCATTCGATGAGCGTGTCGACGAGGTTGAAGAAATATTCCCTCAGGTCCTTCCCCTGGAGGATCTCCTTCCGCTGGGTGTAGATCGTCTCCCGCTGCTTGTTCATGACGTCGTCGTACTCGAGGAGGTGCTTGCGGATCGTGAAGTTCTGCCCTTCGACCTGCTTCTGGGCGCGCTCGATGGCCCGGGTGATCATCCGGTGCTCGATGGGAACGCCCTCGCCCATGCCGATCCTGGCCATCAGGCCCGAGATGCGCTCGCTGCCGAAGATCCGCATCAGGTCGTCCTCGAGGGACAGGTAGAAGCGCGACGAGCCCGGGTCGCCCTGGCGGCCGGCGCGGCCGCGGAGCTGGTTGTCGATCCGGCGCGATTCGTGGCGCTCGGTCCCGATGATGTGCAGTCCGCCGAGGGCGACGACCTTCTCATGCTCCTCCAGGGTCGTTCTCGCGACGTCGGCCGTGACCTTCTCCAGCTGCTCGGGCGTCGCCTTGGCCGGGTCGGCGCCGGACTTCTTGAGCTGCTCGCGGGCCAGATATTCGGGGTTCCCGCCGAGGAGGATGTCGACGCCGCGGCCGGCCATGTTGGTGGCGATGGTCACCGCCCCGAGGCGGCCGGCCTGGGCGATGATCTGGGCCTCCATCTCGTGGTACTTGGCGTTGAGGACGACATGGCGGATGTTCTTCTTGCGGAGGATGTTGCTCAGGTGCTCGGACTTCTCGATCGAGATCGTGCCGACCAGGGCCGGCCGGTCCTTCTCGTTGTTCTCGTGAATCTCCTGGGCCACGGCTTCCCACTTTTCCTTGGCGGTCCGGTAGATGACGTCGGGGTACTCATACCGGATGAGGGTCTTGTTCGTCGGGATCTCCACGACGTCGAGGCCGTAGATGTGCCGGAACTCCTCGGCCTCGGTGGCCGCGGTGCCCGTCATGCCGGCCAGCTTCTTGTACATCCGGAAGTAGTTCTGGAAGGTGATCTGGGCCAGGGTCTGGTACTCCTCCTCGACCCTGACCCGCTCCTTGGCTTCGAGGGCCTGGTGGAGCCCGTCGCTGTAGCGGCGGCCGGGCATCAGGCGCCCCGTGAACTCGTCGACGATGACGACCTTGCCGTCCTGGATCATGTAGTCGACGTCGCGCTTGAAGAGGTGGTGGGCTTTGAGGGACGTGTTGACGGCGTGGACAAGGTCCATGTTGGAGAGGTCGTAGAGGTTGGTGACGCCGAGGATGTGCTCCGCTTCGGCGACGCCCGCCTCGATGAGGGAGACGGTCCGGGTCTTTTCGTCGACCGTGAAGTGCTTCTCTTTATGGAGGCGGCGGACGAGGGTGTCCACCTTGTAGTACAGCGCGGTCGATTCCTGGGTCGGGCCCGGAGATGATGAGCGGCGTCCGGGCCTCGTCGATAAGGATCGAGTCCACCTCGTCGACGATGGCGTAGTTGAACGTCGCGCTGGACGAGGTCGGAGAGCCGGAACTTCATGTTGTCCCGGAGATAGTCGAAGCCGAACTCGTTGTTCGTGCCGTAGGTGATGTCCGCGCGGTAGGCGGCGTGGCGCTCGGCGTCGCCGAGGTCATGCTGGATGGTCCCGACCGTCAGGCCGAGGATCCGGTAGATCGCGCCCATCCACTCCGTGTCGCGCTTGGCCAGGTAATCGTTGACGGTGACGATGTGGACGCCCTTGCCGTCGAGGGCGTTGAGGTAGGCGGGCAGGGTCGCGACGAGCGTTTTCCCTTCTCCGGTCTTCATCTCGGCGATCTTGCCCTGGTGGAGGACGACCCCGCCGACGATCTGGACGTCGAAGTGGCGCATCTGGGTCGTCCGCCGGGAGGCCTCGCGGACGACGGCGAAGGCCTCGACGAGGATGTCGCTGAGGGAGGCGCCCTGGGCGAGCTTCTCCCGGAATTCCGCGGTTTTAGCCAGGAGCTGGGCGTCGGAAAGAGGCTGGATGCGGGGTTCGAGGTCGTTGACGGCCGCGACGAGCGGCTGGATCTTCTTCAGGGTCCGTTCGGTGTCGGTCCCGAAGAGCTTCCGGAAAATCCACTTGTACATTTACTATCTTTTATCAGAAACCCCCCCGGAAGTCAATTTGCAATGCGTCGGCTTGTGGGCCGCCTTCCCGAATCTTCCTGACCCCCTGTCCTCTGAATTCGGCGAGGAGGGAAGTCTGGACGGGATCTCGGATGCGGTCTCGGAAGAGACCTTCGCCCGGTTTCCGGGATACGCGCGCGGAATAGCGCTCGCGGATGAGGTCAAGGGGCAGCGGACGTGTTATAATCTCTCTGTGGTCATGGGCGATGTAAAGCTTTTTACACAATTCCTGGGTAACAAACTACCCAAGAATGAATGGCAAGGAGATACCGAACGGTCCAAAACTTGGCATCGTTTATGCATAAACGTATTACATAGGGAAAACGTATTACATAGGGGAGTTGTAATAAGGAGAACCTCAATGAATCAGCATAAAGGGATCTCGGCTCCGGCCGCCGTTATGGCCGTTCTAAGCGTTCTGGCCTTCGTTCTTTCCCCGGCCCTCTCCCAGGAAAAGGCCTCCGCCCCGGTGAACGTCGCAGTGCGGGTGTTCGACGGCGGGCAATTCATCGACGGCCTTGCCTTGAAGGATTTCGAGCTCCTGGAGAACGGCGTCCCCCAGAGGATCGACGCGCTCTTCAAGGTCGACAAGAACGCGGTCACCCGCCAGGAAGGGGGGGGCCCGCCTTGACCGTCACGGCTAGACGCTTTTTCTTGCTCTTCCAGATGTATGAATACAATCCCAAGGTCTCCGAGTCCCTCCGCTATTTCTTCAACAACGCCCTCCTGCCCGGCGACACGATGGAGATCCAGACGCCGATCCGGAATTACATGCTCACGCCCGCCGCCTTCGCGAAGAAACCGAAGGACGTCCTGGCCAAGGAGATGGAAGATATCGTCAGGAAGGACATCAACCAGAGCAACTTCGTCTATCAGGGCCTTATCAGGGACTTGAGACGGATGGTCCAGGGCATCGAGGGGCTGAACCCGATCGCCGGGGGCGACGAACAGTCTGACGCGTCCGTCTCGACCTTCGGACTGGAATACCTCCTGAACCAATACAAGGATTCGCTCCATAAGCTGGAGGGCCTGCGTGCGCTCGACCAGGACAAGATCATCGGGTTCGCCCAGGCGCTCAAGAAACTGGACGGCCGGAAATTCGTCTTCTTCTTCTACCAGCAGGAATTCCGGCCGGAGATCAGTCCCTCGATGTACAACACGCTCATCGACAACAACCAGGACAGTCAAAATATCCTCGCCGACCTCCATGATCTCTTTCAGACCCATCACCAGAACGTCTCCTACGACCAGCAAAAGATCGTCCAGGCCTACTGCGATTCCTCGGCCGACCTCAACTTCTTTTTCTTGACCAGGACCCCTGAGAGATTCGGGGGCATCTCCATGCGGGACCAATCACAGGACGTGTTCAAGATCTTTGCTCAGGCGGCCACGGCCACGGGAGGCATCGCCCAGAGCACCCAAAACCCCACGGTTGAGATCCGGGACGCCCTGAAAGCCTCGGAGATGTATTACCTCCTCTCCTATACTCCGGCACCTGCCGCGAAGGACGGGGACTTCAAGACGATCAGCGTGAAGGTCAAAGATAAAGACTACAAGGTCTTAAACCGGCGGGGCTATATCAAGGGCTGATCCCGGGCCCGGCGGCAGCCCGGAAAACAGTCCGGGAATTGAGACCAAGGCACACCTCCCGGGGCGGAGATTAGGCGGGGGGCGAGGGCGCCTCCCTTCAGGATTTTGGATATAATCCAATTTAGATGATAAGGGCAGAAAACCAGGCTTTTTCTTCGGAATATTGAATAATATCCAAAATTTTGGATTCCCTTATATTCTCGCTTATGTTAACACACTCGTAAGTATTTGATTTTTAACGATATTATCCCCATCGGCGGGCCGCAGCTCGCATGGCACGATTATTGCTTAAATAAGGGCGTAACATGGATATTTATAATTCTAGAAAAAAAGGAGGTGAGAATGATTTTGGTCCCCGACGCGCATGGAGGGGAATAGGAGGGGTGGCCGACCACTCCAGGGTAAAGTAGGAATCTCCCCATAGGAGGAAATGTGAGAAAGAGCCTAATCGTACTTTCCGTCTTGCTCCTTTCCGTATCCCTCATGGCTCAGGTGAGAACCGGGACCATTTGGGGGCACGTCACTGATACGCAAGGCGCGCCTCTTCCGGGCGTCTCCGTAACTCTGATATCCCCATTTTCCGCCCCGATGATTTCCGTCACCGACGAACAGGGCATTTTCCGGTTCCCATCGATCGAGTCGAGCTCCAAGTATGCCCTGACGGCCGAGCTCCAGGGATTCAAGAAGCAGGAAAAGACCGGCATCATCGTCGTCATCGGCCAGCAATCCAAGATCGACCTGCAGATGGAACAGGGCAAACTGGAAGAACAAGTGACGGTCGTCGCCGTCACGCCGACGGTCGACGCCAAGAAGACCTCGGTCGGCAAGAACGTCACCCAGGAAATCCTGCAGTCCCTGCCGACGTCCAGAGACCCCTGGAACGTCATGCAGATGGCGCCCGGGATCATGATGGACCGCGAGAACGTCGGCGGCAGCGAGTCCGGCCAGCAGGCCGGCTACTATGCCAAGGGCGACTCGAGCGGCGGCGGCAACAACGTCTGGGCCCTTGACGGCGTCGTCGTCACCGACCCGGCCGCCATCGGCGCGTCCCCGATCTACTGGGACTTCGACTCGTTCGAGGAAATGAACGTCGTCACCGGCGGCGCGGATGTCACCATCCAGACGGGCGCCGTCGCCTTGAACATGGTCACCCGCCGCGGCGGCAACAAGGTCACCTTCGGCGGCCGGTTCTACCTGACCGACCAGGCCTTCCAGGCGAACAACCTGACCCCCGCTCTGCAGGCCCAGGGTGTTACGGCCATCAACAAGATCATCCAGATCAAGGACTACGGCTTCAACCTGGGCGGCCCGATCGTCAAGGACAAGGTCTGGCTGTGGATGTCCTACGGCGTCCAGGACATCAACGCGGTCACCATCATCGGCACCCCGCAGAAGCCCCTCCTCACGGACTACAACTTCAAGTTGAACCTGCAGCCCATCCCCTCGAACCGGTTCGAGGCGATGTACACGGCCGGCGACAAGAGGTTCCTCGGGCGGTCCTCGAGCCAGTCGTTCCCCGAGGGATACAACCAGGACAGCCCCTTCCACTGGGGTTCGCCCATCATCAAGTTGCAGGACGAGCAGATGATCGGGAACGACCTCCTGCTGTCCGCCAAGTTCGGCTACATGAACTCCGCGTTCGAGCTGATCCCCGGACAGCGACCCCAACAGCGTGAACCTGGTCCACTATGACCAGACCGATGACGTCACGTACGACAACTGGGCCTACATCACCACGCGGCCGATGTACGACTACGACTTCCACGCCCAGTACTACAACGACAAGCTGTTCGGCGTCAGCCACGAGATCAAGTTGGGCGTCGAGTATTCGACCCGCCGGGTGACGACGGACTCCTTTGCTCCCGGGAACCTCTGAGCATGACCTATAATATGAACGGCTCCCCAGGTCGACCCCGACGGGCACGGGCAACCCGGTCCTGAACCCGGACATCACCCAGTGGTATCTCTCCAGCGCGTACAACCTGGATTGGAGCGTCAAGCAGCTTGACGGCCTTCCTCCAGGACACGATCACGACCGGCCGGTTCAACATCCTCCTGGGCCTCCGCTACGACCAGCCAGACCCCCTCGATCAACTCCAGCATCTACGTCACCGGGTACCATACACTCAAACCCGGTCTGGAGCCAGTACTTTCGACCCGGCGGTCACGATCGGCCCTCAACGCCTTCATGCCCGGCACCACCGTTCCCGAACATCACGCCCCAACTACCACTGGAACGTCTGGTCGTCCGCGCCTGGGCATCACCTATGATCTCTTCGGCACCGGCAAGACCATCCTCAAGCTGAGCGGCTCCATGTACGGCGACTTCATGGGCACGGGCTCGGCGGCCTACCTCTTCAACCCCTACGGCGCCGCCGGCTGCTGGATGTACTTCTGGTGGAACGACCTCAATGGCGACGGCAAAGTCCAGGCCAACGAGCTCTTCGGCAACGACCCCACGACCTACGCCCCCATCCCCCTGATCGTCAACGGCGCGGTCAACCCGACTTCATCGACAACCACGCAGTTCAGCCAGTGGGGCGGCTTCACCCCCGGCTCCTCGGCGCCAGTCGCCTCGCCCTACACGGTAGACCCGAACGCCACGTCGAGCCGGACGTATGAGCTGCTGTCCACGGTCGACCACGAGATCATGACCGACTTCAGCCTCGCCCTGAACGCCACCTACGGAAGTACAACCACTTCAGCTGGGATGACGCCTATTACGCCAATGGCCCGTATCGGTGACTACTCCATCGACGGCCAGAACGTGGCCCTGGGACCGAATGCCAGCCTTCCCGCCGGCACGATCCCCATCGTCCATCACCTACACCAATAACGGGCAACGTACACCGTCAACCTGGGCGCCGGCGCCGGACACACGATCTACCTCCTCGATCCCGCGTACACAGGCACCCCGTACGCCTACCACACGCTCAACACCAACTACGAAACCTACTGGGGCATCGACCTCACCTTCAACAAGCGGCTGTCCAACAAGTGGATGCTGGACGGCTCCGTGTCCTACATGGACCAGAAGTACCACTACGGCAACGGCTACACCGAACCCGACGAACCTCTGGGCCCTCCAGGACCAGCTCTATGCTCCCGACCTCGGCGGCGCCTCGGGCAAGATCAGCCAGTACATCTTCTCCCACTGGATGTTCAAGCTTGAAGGCCTCTACCAGCTGCCCATGGGCTTCGACATTTCCTTCACCTTCAACGCCCGCGCCGGCCACATCATCCCCCACTACATGACGGTCGTCGATTACGCCTGGACGAACTCGCGTCTACCAGTTCCGTCACGACTTATCTCGATGTCTTCGGCAACCACGACGCTCCCCACCTTCTACCAGCTGAACCTGCGCCTCGAGAAGATGATCAAGCTCGGCGACACCGGCCGGATCTACCTCATGGCCGACGCCTTCAACGTGACCAACACCGCCGTCATCAACAGACGGTACGACATGAACGAAGGGACCTACTACATCTACACGGACGGCATCGACCAATTCGCCGCCCTATGCCCACAACTACACGGTCAACGAGATCCTGAACCCCTTCATCATGCGGTTCGGCGTCCGCTTCCAGTTCTAAGCTGATCCTCGCCGAAGCAGATCCTCAAAGCCCCTCCCCCCGCCGGGGGGAGGGGCTTTTTTTTCCCCCGCCTTCCCCGGCCCGCGCGGCCGTGATAAGATAGAATCGCCCTAAGAGTCAAAGGAGTCCGGCCATGACGCGTCGCGCCGCGAGAATCGGCCTCGTCCTCGTCGCCCTGGCCTCGACGCCCGGGCTCCCGCTGAACGGCGGCCGCCGCCGCGGCCGAACCTCCTCCTCATCACCATCGACACCCTGCGGCCGGACCGGCTGGGCTGCTACGGCTCCCGCGCGTCGAGACGCCGGCGATCGACAAGCTGGCCCGGCGCGGGCGTCGTCTTCAGCCGCGCCTTCGCCCATACGCCGCTGACCCTCCCTTCCCACACCAACATCCTGCTCGGGACGACCCCGCTCCAGCACGGCGTCCACGACAACGGCAATTTCAAGGTCCCGGACGAACCTCCCAAACCTGGCCATGTACCTGAAGCAGAACGGCTATGCCACGGCGGCCTTCATCGGCGCCTTCCCCCTCGACTCGCGCTTCGGGCTCAACCGGGGATTCGACGTCTATGACGAGAGCTACGGCGTCGGGCGGCGGCGCTGGATTTCAAGTTCGTCGAGCGGAAGGCCGAGGCCGTCGTCGGGAGCGCCCTGGCCTGGCTCGACGGCCGGACCGGGGCCCTGGTTCGTCTGGGTCCACTGCTTCGACCCCCACCAGCCCTACGAGCCGCCCGAGCCGTTCTCGACCCGTTACAAGGACGACCTCTACAGCGGCGAGGTCGCCTACGTGGATTCCGCCCTGGCCAAGCTCTTCGGCTTTCTCGAGGACTCGCGCCAGGCCGGTTCGACGGTCGTCGTCTTCACCGGCGATCACGGCCAGTCCCTGGGCGAGCACGGGGAGACGACCCACGGCTATTTCGCCTACAATTCCACGCTCTGGGTGCCCCTCATCGTTTCCGGACCCGGGGTCAAGCCGGGCCGGGTGGACCAGAACGTCTGCCACATCGACATCTTCCCGACGGTCTGCGACCTCCTGGACCTGCCCAAGCCGGCCTATCTTCAGGGCCTTTCGCTCCTCCCGGCCATCCGGGGGAAGGACCAGGCGGCCCTGGCGTCGCGGCCGATCTACTTCGAGTCGCTCTACGCTTATTACCGGCGGGGCTGGGCGCCCCTCCGGGGGTTCATCAAAGGCCCGAAAAAATTCATCGACCTGCCCCTCCCGGAGGTCTATCGACCTCCAGGCCGACTTCGGCGAGTCCAGGAACCTGGCCGGGAAGGACCTCGGCCGGAGCGGGCCGAGCTGGCCAGGCTGATCAAGGCCGAATCCGGGCCCGAAGCCGCCCCGCGGCCCCGCCTGGACGCGGAGGCCCGGGAAAAGCTCCAGAGCCTCGGATACGTCGGAGGGTTCCAGCCGCCGGCCAAGGACAGGATTCGGGCCCGGCGGACGACCTGAAAACTCTTCTCCCTTACAACCGCAAGTTCGAGGAGGCCCAGGACCTTTACTTCCGGGGGGATGCCGACCAGAGCATCGCCCTCCTCCGCGAGCTCATCCAGGAGCGGCCGGACTTCGACAACCCCTATCTCTTCCTGGTGACGGTCTACGAAAAGCAGCACCGGCTGGCCGAGGCTGAGGCCGCCCTGAAGATCGGGCTCGGAAGCCAACCCGCGCAATTACAAGCTGGCCATCGAATACGGCATCGTCCTGGCCGAGAAAGGCAGGAACGACGAGGCCATCGGCGTGCTCAAAAAGGCCGCGGGCATGATCGACTGGGACCCGGAGCTGTGGAACTATCTCGGCGTCGCCTATTGGAACAAGGGCGACCTCGACAACGCCGTCACGGCCTACGAGCGCGCCCTCTCCCTCGACCCCCAGTATGCGGTCGTCCTGTCCAACCTGGGAACGGTCGAGACATCCCTGGCCATGAAAAAAAGGACGGCCGCCCCGCTCCGCCGGGCGATGGACCATTTCAAGCGGGCCATCGCCAGCGACCCGCGCGATCGCCGCGGCCTATAACGGTCTGGGGGCGGTCTACAGATGCTCGGAGACCTGGACGCGGCCATCTCCTGCTGGGGCCAGGCCGTCGAGATCGAGCCCGGCCACAAATTCGCCCTCTACAACCTGGGGACGGCCTACCTCGACAAGGGCGACAAAGCCAAGGCCCGGACGTACCTCGACCAAGTACAAGGAGCGCTATTACAAGGCCCTGCCGCCCCAGGAGAAGGCCTCGCTCGACGCCCTCCTCGAAAAGTGCCGCTAAGGCTTTTTTTCGAGGCCGTCCTGTGCTAAAATGATGCCCGTAAGGCCGGGGATTTCAGGTGAACGCCCGGAATGTGCGGAGTCTTTTATTTACATTATTATTAATATCATGCGGAGGTTGGAGATGAAGAAAGCCGTTTGGACCGCGCTATGCGTTTTATTGGTCGCATCGCTTCTGCCGGCCCAGGACTGGAAAGGCCAGGGACGGATCCCCGGGGTCTGCCTCGACGGGCAGGGCAACCCCATCGAGGGGGTCCGGGTGAAGTTCTTCTGCCCGAAATTCGAAGGCGGATTCGAGACCAAGACGGGCAAGGACGGGAAATGGACCGGGGCCTGGATGCGGA
This sequence comes from Candidatus Aminicenantota bacterium, assembly GCA_963796835.1. Taxonomy (GTDB): domain Bacteria; phylum Acidobacteriota; class Aminicenantia; order Aminicenantales; family Saccharicenantaceae; genus DATKJS01. The sequence goes on from CAWCND010000012.1 coordinate 29,629, forward strand.
GCGGGATGTGGAACATCGATTTCGAAAAGATCGGCTACCTGCCCGTCCATAAGTCCCTGCAAATGAACCAGTTCGAGAGGTACAAGGAAATGACCGTGGTCATGAAGAAGGTCGAGGGCCTGGTCGTCAGCGACGACATGAAGAAGGACCTCAACGCGGCCAACGACCTCTTCGACAAGAAGGACTACGGCGCGGCCATCGACGCCTACAAGGCCTTCCTGGTCAAGTTCCCCGACGCCTACTTCATTTGGAGGAACATCGGCAACAGCTATTTCATCCAGGAGAAATACGACGAGGCGGAGGCGGCCTACAAGCAGATCCTGGTCAAGGACGCGAACGACGTGGAGGCGGTCGTCAGCATCGGCAACTGCTACGCCAACCGCGGCAATACGGACACGGCCATGGAATGGTATGCCAAGGTCAGCATCGAAAAGATCACGGATTCCAACTTCCTGTATTCGATCGGCCTGGCCTATTTCAAGTCGGCGAAGCTCGCGGACGCCCAGAAGTATTTCGAGAAGGCGGTCGAGCTCGAGGAGACCAACGCCGATGCCATCTATCAGCTCGGGCTGACCTACACCTCCATGCAGAACAAGGACAAGGCCATCGCGACGTTCGAGAAGTACCTCAAGGCCGACCCCGATTCGGACCGGGCCACCCAGGTCAAGGGCTTCCTGGATTACCTGAAAAAGAAGTGACGTCCCCGCGGCAGGGGGGCAACGAAACCCTTGCTCCGGGAGTTTTTAAAAATGGGTTCCCTGGCTGGCCGGCGGCCTTTGCGGGCCGCCCAGGAAGCGAGTTTTCCTTGAGGTTTGAAACATGAGAAAACGGCTCCCGACCTTGATCCTGGCCCTGGTTCTCGGCTTGACCCTCGCCGCCTTCCCCGGCCTCCGCGCGGCCCAAAAGGAGTCCCCCCGCCAAACCGAAGGCCGTAAAAAAGCCGACGCCTGTCGATGTCAAGAGCCTCGACCCGATCTACCAGGACTTCCTCAAGCTTGTCGCCTATATCATCAGCCCCAAGGAAAGGGAGGTCTTCCTCGAGCTGCCCGATAACCGCGACCGCGACATCTTCATCGAGGACTTCTGGAAGATCCGCGACCCGACCCCCGGAACCCCTGCAGAACGAATACAAAGAGGAGATCGATCAAGCGGTTCGAGCACATCAACAAGTATTTCGCCGCGGGCCGGCCCGGCTGGATGACCGACCGCGGCAGGATCTGGATGATCCTGGGGGAGCCGGTCAGCTACGACCGCTATCCCGGGCAAAACGGGGATCGTCCCCTGCGAAGTCTGGTACTATTATACCGACGGGACCAAGGACCTTCCCACCCATTTCGGGCTGATCTTCTTCCAGAAGCACGGCTTCGGGGAATATAAGCTGTACGACCCCTTCGTGGACGGGCCGCAATCGCTCCTCGAGCCTTTGGCCAGCCTGCGCGAGATCGACCCGAGCGATTACGAGCACCATCCACGAGACGATCAAGCAGTTCGCCCCGGCCCTGGCCAACATATCGGTCTCGCTCATTCCGGGCGAGTTCGGGATCGGCTACCAGCCGACCTCGCGGAGCACGGAGCATCATGGCCGCCATCATGGGAATCGCCCTATAAAGGCCTCAATCCGAGCTACGCCACGAATTTCTTCGACTACAAGGGGTTGGTCAGCACGGAATACATGACGAACTACGTCGAGAACGACAGCCTGGCGACCGTCATCCGCGACCCCGGCCTCGACCTGCCCTTCGTCCATTTCAGCGTCGTCCCCCAGAAGCTCTCTGTGGATTACTACGACGCCAAAGACCAGTACTACTGCAACTTCAAGGTCGACGTCAGCCTCCGGCGGGACGAGGCGGTCGTCTTCCAGTACTCCAAGGATTTCGCGCTTTATTTCCCGGCGGCCGACATGGAGCGCATCCGCCAGAACGGCATCGCCCTGGAAGACGCCTTCCCCGTCAGCGAAGGACAGTACAAGCTGACCGTCCTGGTCCAGAACGTCGGGGCCAAGGAATTCACGGTCATGGAGCGGTCAATCAGCGTCCCCAAAGCCGGCGGCCCTCCTTCCCTCAACGGCCCTTTCCTGGGCTACAAGCTGCGGACCTTCCCGCCCGACGTCCTCATCCCCTTCAAGACCCTGGACCGGAAGCTCGTCGTGGACCCCAAGATGGCCTTCGGCAGCGGCGACGAGATCAATGTCATGTTCTCCGTGGTCGACCTCCCCCGGGACCTTTGGCAGGGCGGGGAGGTCGAGATGAGCCTGAAAGGCCTGAGCAAGACCCCGATCGTCCGGACATTTTCGGTCCGCCTGGCCGAGTCCCCGTACAACAAGGTCCTGAGCCTGACCCCGAATCTCCCCACCGCGGGCCTCATCCCGGATTATTACGAGCTCACCCTCCGGCTGCTGGGGCCGGACAAGAACGTCCTTGACGAGAAGAGCGCCCAGTTCCTGATCTCCGGGGAAAAGGCCCTCGCCCATCCCATCGCGAACTCCAAGGGCTTTTCCCTGGCCAACGAGTTCTACATCTATTACCAGCTGGCCCGGCAGTACGACAAGCTGAACAACAACGACCAGGCCGAAGCGAATTTCGACAAAGGGTACCGCAAGAACCCGGGCTATAAGGAGGGCGTCAGCGAATACGCCCGCTTCCTCCTCAAGGTGGGCAAGTACGACGATGCCTTGACCATCGTCGACGGCCTCCGGGACTTCGAGAAGGGCCGGTACGACTATTTCCTTATCAGGGGGCTGGCCGCGATGGGCAAGGGAGAGATTGCCGCCGCCATCAACGACCTCCTGGCGGCCAACAAGGTCTACAACAGCGACACGGTCCTGCTCAACGCCCTCGGGTCCTGCTTCCTCAAGGTCGGCCAAAAGCAGCAGGCCTTGAACGCCTTCCAGGCCTCCTTGAGGCTGAACCCGGCCCAGCCGGACATCAAGAAGACCGTCGACGGACTTCTGAAGAAATAGGGCCGTTCGCTCCGGTCGCCTATCTCTTGCCCAGGATCTCGTCCACGAGCGGTTTCGCGTCGTAGATCTTGGGCAGGGCTTCGATGATGCCCTGGCCGTGGACCATGACCGACCGCGAGATCGTCTCCTCGTAGACGAACCGCGTCGGCAGGGACTGGATGTTGCCGTCGAAGAGGACGCCGACGAACTCGCCCTTCCGGTTGACGAGGGCGAGCCCGAGTTGCCGCCGATCGAGTCGCACGTCGAGACGAAGTCGAGCGGCGCCGCCGGGCTCACGGCCGCCTTCTTTTTGAGGAAACTCTCGGGCAGTTCGTAGGGGTTCTTGTTCCCGGCCTTCGGCGACCTCTCGTAGAGCCCGGCGAAGGTCGTCTCATACGGGATCTTCTTTCCGTTCTCGGTATAGCCCTTGACGACCCCGAAGCTTAGGCGCAGGCTGCCCGTGGCGTCGGGCGGAATGGACGTCCCCTCGAGCTTGAACATGGCCTGGGCGATCCGGGTGCCGTTCCGGGTCTCCACGGCGTCGACTTCTTTTTCATACCGGGCCCTGCAGCCCCCGGGAAACCGGGTCCACGAGGAGGGCCAGCTTGATCAATCGGATCCTGGGACTGGTAGATCGCTTCGAGGCCGCCGTCGATGAGCTTTTTCCGGACCGCAACGTCCTTGAGCTTGGTCCCGCCGATGAGCTCCCGGGCCACGTCCTGAGGCGGGCGGCCGCCGAGGATCCATTTCGTCTCCGGCCAGTCGCCGAGCTCCTCCTGGAGCTGGGCCAGCGAGTCGGAGAGCTTCAACGTCTCGAACTCGTCGTAAATGGGGGCGGGGGAGAGGATGCCCCGCTCGACGGACGGCAACCCGGCGTCGCGGTACTCGCGGAGCCGGTCGGCGTTCGCCTTGGGCTTCTCCATGGCCAGGCGGACGAGATTCCGGGCGATCGTGAAGTAGGTCGTGTAGAAGCCGTTGGCCCGCTCGAAGAAAATCATCGGTTTGTAGAACGAGGCGTAGGCCTTCTCGGCCGCCGCGAGCTCGTCCCAGGCGCTGCCGAACCGGTCCCCGAGCTCGGGGCTCTTCGCGACGGCCGCGCGGAGGGCCTGCTCGTCCTTGAGCTTCTTGGCCATCAAGGACGCGTCGAGCAAGCCCGACTGGTAGCCGATCGTCGCCTTGAGGCTGTTCTCGATGCCGAAGAGGTTCCGGAGGGCGATCCGGGCCTGCTCCGCTCCATTGTTGCTGTATCCGTGCATGTAGGCCTGACGCCGCTTGTAATTGGCGATGGTGAAGGGGTAGCTCGTGTCGCGGAGGAATTCGAGCTGGGCATAGGTCAGGAGGCGGCCCGTCGAGCCGGGATGGCCGGAGCAGAAGACGAGGTCGCCCTCCCTGACCCCCTTCGTCGACCACCTGACGTAGTTGTCGCTCTTGAAGGGCCGGCCGTTCTCGTAGATGCGGAAGAGGCAGATGTCGAGATCGAAGCGGGGGTAGGTGAAGTTGTCCGGGTCGCCCCCGAAGAAGGCGACGAGGTATTCGGGAGCGAAAACGAGCCGGATGTCGTTGTAAAGCTTGTACTTGTAGAGATGATACATCCCCCCGGAGTAGAGCGTGACCACGACCCCGCGAAGGCCGCTCTTCTCAGCCGTTTCCTTTTCCAGGGCCGCGATGACCTTGCCGCGGGCGTCGGCGGCTTCCGCAGGGCGTCATGCCGGGCTTCTCGGCGCCGAGGACCTTGTCGGTGACGTCCTCGATCTCCTGGAGGACGCGGAGCTCCATCCCGGGGACCTTGAGCTCCTCGGCCCTCGTCCGGGCGTAGAAGCCCGTCTTCATCAGGTCGCGGTCCTTTGTCGAAAGGTTCTGGACCGCGCCCTGGCCGACGTGGTGATTGGTCAGGACGAGGCCGTCGGGAGAGATGAAGGAGCCGGACGCGCCGCCGAACGAGATCGAGGAGAGGCGGAGATGGTCCATGAACTCCGGGGTCACGGCGAAGCCGTACTTTTTCAGGAGGAGGTCCTTGGGCGGCTTGTTGAAGAGCCACATCCCCTCGTCGGCGAAAATCGGCAGGACGAGGAGGACGGCGAGAAGGACGGCCGGGACTAGACGGCGGAGTGCGGTTTTTTTCATGCGGGTCGACTCCTTTCGAAAAACAGAAGGGGCTATTATGCCGCAGACACCGGCAAAATTCAAAGCTGGGACGGAGTTCCGGCCGCCGGATCCGTTCCCGGGCGCGTGACCTGCCGGCGAGGCGGTCAGGCGCGCCGGAGTTTTTCGAGCACGGCCGGGGCGAGCTTTTCGCCTATGACCTTGGCCAGGGCCTCGGCCGTCGCCGTCCGGATCTCCTCGAGGCTCCTGTACTTCGACAGGAGGGCTGACTTTCTCTTCGGCCCGAGGCCGGGGATGCCGTCGAGCTCCGAGGCGAAGCTCCGCTTCTCGCGCCGGCCGCGGTGGAACGTGATGGCGAAGCGGTGGGCCTCGTCGCGGATGGCCTGAATGAGCTTCAAGGCCGGCGAGGTCCGTTCGAGCCGGATCCCTTCCTTGTGATCGTGAGTGAAAAGGATTTCCTCCCGCTTGGCGATCGAGACGACGGGGAGACCGGAGAGGCCAAGTCCGGCCAGGGCTTTCTCCGCGGCCCCCAGCTGGCCCTTGCCGCCGTCGACCATGATCAGGTCGGGGAGGGGCAGATGTTCCTCGACGAGCGCCCGGTATCTCCTCCCGACGACCTCCTCCAGGCTGGCGACATCGTTGGGGCCTTCGACCGTCCGGACCTTGAACTTCCGGTAGCCGTCCTTGTCCGGCCGGCCGCCGGCGAAGACGACCATCGAGCCGACCGATTCCTGGCCGCCCGTATTGGAGATGTCGAAGCCTTCGATGCGCGTGGGCACGGAGCCGAGGCCGAGGACGCGCTTCAGTTCCTCGAGCGGCAGGAGGTCGCGGTCGGTCTTCTCGAAGAGGGCTTCCGCGTTCCGGTTGGCGAGGTCGATGAGCTTTCGGCTCTTGCCCGAGAGGGGGACCGTTATTCGGGTCCCGCCGGCGGCTCGCGGCTGTCGGGCTCCGGTTTTTCCTGCCCCTCGCAAAATACTCTCGAGCTCGCCCAGCCCGTCGATCGGAAAGGGGAGGAGCAGTCGGGCCGGCCTTTCCCGCGATCCGTAGAATTCGGCCAGGAACCGGCCCAGGATCTCGCCATCGGCCGGCCTGCCTTCCGCCGTGAGCCGGACGCTCGCCGAGTCCCGGATCTTGCCGTGGCGCATGAAGAAGATATAAACGGCGGCCCGATCGTCCTTCCTGGCGTAGCCCACGACGTCCTGGTCCTCGAGGGCCACGGAAATCGCCCGCGGCCGTTCCCTGATGTCCTCGACGGTCTTGAGGATATCGCGCCATCTGGCGGCCTCTTCGAACCTCTGGCCCGCGGCTGCGGCCTCCATCCTCTTTTTCAGGGCCCCGGCCAGCTCGCGGGTCCGTCCTTCGAGAAAAAGGCAGGCGTTCTCGACGTCGTTCCGATAGTCCGCCTCGGAAATGCATCCGACGCAGGGGGCCGAGCAGAGCTTGAGGTCGTATTCGAGGCAGGGCCGTTTCCTGTCCTTGAACACGGCGTCCTCGCACCCGCGGACGCCGAAATATTTGTTGACCAGGTGGATCGAAGTCCGGGCCCGGTGGGCGGGGCTGAACGGGCCGAAATACCGCGACTTTGCCCTCGCCGACCTTCCGGCTGAAGTAGATCCCCGGGAATGTTCTCGCCGGCCGTGACCTTGAGATAGGGGAAGCTCTTGTCGTCCTTGAGCCGCAGGTTGAAATGCGGCTGGTTCTGCTGGACGTAGTTGTTCTCCAGGAAGGCGGCCTCGTTCTCGGAATCCGTCAGGATGTAGTCGATGTCGGCCGTCTCGCGGAGGATGTTCCTGACCTTATAGTCCGGCGTTGGGCTGGAAGTAGGACCGGACCCGGTCGCGAAGGCGAGCGGGCCTTGCCGATGTAGACGACTTCGCCGGCGGCGTTCTTGAAGAAATAGATCCCCGGCTTGTCGGGGAAGATCCGCCGCCCGGGATTTCAGGTCGTCTCTTTCAGGCATTCCCGCTCTCCATCCATCAAAGCCCGAGCTCGAGCTCGCGCTTTTTGATCTTGGCGAGCTCGTCGCGGAAGCAGGGCGGCTTTCTCGAACTCGAGAGCCTTGGCCGCCTCCTTCATCAGCTTCTCGAGCTCCTCGATCCTCTGCTTGCTCTTCAGGGGCGAAAGATAGATGTCCTTGTCCTCGGAGATCTTGGTGTAATCGAGATAGTCGCGTTCGTAGACGCTCGTCAGGACCTCGTCGATGCCTTTGATGATCGACTGCGGAGTGATGCCGTTCCGCCGGTTGTATTCCTCTTGGATGCCGCGGCGGCGGTCGGTCTCGGCGATGGCCGCCCTCATCGAGTCCGTCATCGTGTCGGCATAGAGGATGGCCTTGCCCGCGATGTTGCGGGCCGCCCGGCCGAACGTCTGGATGAGGGACGTCGCCGACCGCAGGAAGCCCTCCTTGTCGGCGTCGAGGATGGCCACCAGAGAGACCTCGGGCAGGTCGAGCCCTTCGCGCAGGAGGTTGATGCCGACGAGGGCGTCGAATTTCCCCTTGCGGAGGTCCCGCAGGATCTTGACCCGCTCGAGGGTCTCGATCTCGGAATGGAGGTAGCGGACGCGCAGCCCGAGCTCGTGGTAATGGCGGGTCAGGTCCTCGGCCATTTTCTTGGTCAGGGTCGTGACCAGGGTCCTCTCGTTCTTCCCGCGGCCCGGTCCTGGATCTCGCCCATGAGGTCGTCGACCTGGCCCTTGATGGGCCGGATCTCGATCTGCGGGTCGGTCAGGCCGGTCGGCCGGATGAGCTGCTCCACGACATGGCCGGGTGACTGCTTGAGCTCATAGACGCCGGGAGTGGCCGAGACGTAGAGGAGCTGCCTGACGCGGCCTTCGAACTCGTCGAAGTTCAGGGGCCGGTTGTCGAGGGCCGAAGGGAGGCGGAACCCGTGCTCGATGAGGGTCAGCTTGCGGGACCGGTCGCCGAAGTACATGCCGCCGATCTGGGGGACGGTCACGTGGGACTCGTCGATGATGGTCAGGAAGTCGGCCGGGAAATAATCGAGGAGCGTGTAAGGGGGCTCGCCCGGGCTTCCGTCCGGTCAGGTGGCGGGAATAGTTCTCGATGCCCGGGCAGATAGCCGAACTCGCGGAGCATCTCCAGGTCGTAAAGGGTCCGCTCCTCGACCCGCTCGGCCTCGACGAACTGGCCGCGGCTCCGGAAATGCTCGATCCTTTCGACGAGCTCCTGCTCGATGCCGGCCACGGCCCCCTTGAGGGTTTCGAGGGGCGTCGAGAAGAACGTTCGGGGGTGGATCATGACTTTCGTCGAGGCTTTCCCGCTTCTTGCCCGAGCAGAGGGTCGACGGCGGTGATCTGCCGGACCCGGCCGTCCTCGAGCTCGATCCGGTAGGCCGAGTCTTCGTAGCCGGGAAGACCTCGATGATGTCGCCCCGGACGCGGAAGCCGCCGCGCTTGAATTCGCCCTCCGCGCGCTCGTACTGGATCGAGACGAGCTTCTCCAGCAGGGCCTTGCGGCCGATCGCTTCGCCCGCGGCCAGGCTGAAGCTCATGGAGTAGTAGGTTTCCGGGGCGCCGATGCCGTAGATGCAGGAGACCGAGGCGACGATGATGACGTCGCGGCGGGCGAAAAGCGAGTTCGTGGCGCAGAGGCGGAGGCGGTCGATCTCGTCGTTGATCGTCGCTTCCTTGGCGATGTAGGTGTTGGAGGCGGGGATGTAACGCCTCGGGCTGGTAGTAGTCGTAGTAGCTGACGAAGTACTCGACCGCGTTCCTCGGGAAGAAGCGCCGGAACTCCTGGTAGAGCTGGGCGGCGAGGGTCTTGTTGTGGGAGATGACGAGGACCGGCCGGTTGACCTTCTCGATGATGTTGGCCATGGTGAAGGTCTTGCCGGAGCCGGTGACGCCCTTGAGGACCTGGTGGCGCTCGCCGGATTCCAGACCCTGGGACAGGCGTTCGATCGCCTGGACCTGGTCGCCCTTGGGCGCGAATTCGGAAACGAGCTCGAAGCGGCGCATCGGAGGGTATTATAGCAGAGGAGCGGGGCTGTTCAGCCCTTTTGGATCTTGATGCCGCCCTTGAACCGGGCCCCGTTCGAAATGCTGATCTTCGCCGTCTGGATGTCGCCCCTCATCTCGGCCGTCTCGGAGATCATGACCTTCTCGGCGGCGGCGACGGCGCCCGTGAGCTCACCGTGCACGGTCAGGCTGCGGACCTGGACCTCGGCCTCGACCTTGGCCCCCCGGGCGATCGTCAGGGAACCGGAGGGAAGGGTGATCTTGCCTTGGAACCGGCCTTCGATGACCGTGTCCTCGTGTCCCTCCAGACTGCCTGTGAACGAGAGGGTGGACCCGAGCCGGGTCTCGCCCGGGCGGTGGGAATGGTCAGGGACCGCCGGCTTGGACTGGTGTTCTTCTTTAGCCATGGCCTTATCCTTCCGTTGAGCCCGATGGACCGGATTATAGCGGCCGCGTCCCGAGGTGTCAACGCCAATGAAACGGGGCCGGAAGGGGGGGGTTATGATCGGACGCCGGGATGCGGTCCCATGCCTCGGAGGCGACAGGCGCTCAAACGTCCGCTTGACCCGAGAGGTTTTGACAAGAGGGGGATTTATGCTAGAATTCAGTCTCCCTCGAGGAGTTCGCGAGCGGGCATAGCTCAATGGTAGAGTACCGGCTTCCCAAGCCGGGTGTTGTGGGTTCGAGTCCCATTGCCCGCTCCATTTTTTCCCCAAGCCCATGAGACTCTGGAAGCTTCTGATCGAACCGGGACCGCTCGCGGGGGCCTGGAACATGGCCGTCGATGAATTCCTCTTCCACCGCGTCGAGGCGGTCCCCGGGACCTATCTCCGCTTTTATCAATGGGATAAGCCCACGGCCTCGCTGGGGTATTCCCAAGCCGTTCCCAAGGTTATTGATCTCGATTTCTGCAGGCGTCACGGAGTCGGCATCGTCCGCCGGATCACCGGCGGAAAACTCGTCCTGCATGATCGCGAGGTGACCTATGCCGTCGCTTCGTCGGACGCCGGAATCTTCACCGAAACCCTTCGTGAATCCTACCAGCTCATCTCCAAGGCGCTGATGAGGGGCCTCGAGCTCATGGGGCTCGTCCCGAAAATGGCCGAGACCTCGCCGGCGGCCTACGTCAGAGGGACCATGCCCTGCTTCGCCCTCCCGGCCAGGGACGAGATAGAGATCGGCGGGAAAAAGATCATCGGGAGCGCCCAGAAGAGGACCGGGGCGGCCTTTCTCCAGCACGGATCGATCCCCCTCGAGAAAGACGGTGGCCTCCTGGCAGGCGTCGCGGCGCCCGGGGCCAAAGCGCCTGCGGCGATATCGCCGGAAGGGGAGCCGGGCATGACGTCGCTTTCCGAAGCGCTCGGCCGGGCCACGGATTTCAGTTGGGCCGTCGAGCGTCTCTGCCGGGGGTTTTCGGACTTTTTCGGGGTCACCTTCGAGCCGTTCGTCCTGAGCCCCGAGGACCGTGAGGCCGTGGCCGCCCTCCGGGATTCCCGGTACGCCAACGATGCCTGGACCTTCCGGAATCCTTAGAACGGGGACACGATAATCAGTTCTAAATAATGGCCGGCATATGATTCGCGGTTGAAAGCATCTCATGGAATTCGAAGAGCGGGTCAAGGGTTTCATCAAAGCGATTCCACGAGGCAAAGTCGCGACGTACGCCCAGATCGCGGCCCTGGCCGGCAATTACCGGGCGGCCCGTCAAGTGGCCCGGGTCCTTCACGCATCTTCCCGGAAAGACCGGCTCCCCTGGCAGCGGGTCATCAACAGTCGCGGCGGGATCTCCCTCAAGCGAGGCCGGGGCTTCGAGGAGCAGAAGCGGCTCCTCGCGAGAGAGGGGGTGAGCGTCGAGCGGACGGGCAGGGTCGACCTGACATCATTTCAATGGGATCCGCCGGGGCTTCCCTCCACAGCCGCCCGGGACTTCCTGCGCCGCCTGACCGGCGGGAGGTGAGACCTCCATCCTCCGCAATGAGCATCGTGTCCCTGGATCATGGTCTGATCGACAGGGTGATCTTCAGGACGCCCCGCTGGTCCAGGGGATAAAAACGGCTCGTCGGGTCCCATCGCCTCTCCCAGTCCTTGTTATAGACGAGGTAGATCTCGTTGCCCGGAGAGACCTGCCAGTGGAGCCGGGCGCTCCAGCCCAGCTGGTTGGAGATGTCGTCGAACTGGATGTAGTTCATCAGCCCCAGGTCCGGCGAGAAGAAAAAATCGGCCTTGAGCTGATAGACGTTTTCGTTGAAGTTCCCCTGGGGCAGCCGGCCCCGGACGAGGTCGACGTTGCCGGTCAGGTTCACGTAGCCCTTGAGTTTGAAGGTCACGCCGGCGGTCGTCTCGTCGTAGTGCCCCGAATAGAAACCGCCGGCTGTGTAGGTCGACTGGAACGTCAGCAGCCGGTGCGTGGCCGAGGCGAAGCTGAAGGTGTAGTTTGTGAAATTGTACGACCCGGGTCCCAGGACGACCCCGTTGGCGATCTCGAAGTCCTCCGTCAGGACCTCCCGCCCGGGATTGACGCTGAAGCTGAACTGCTCGCCGCTGTGCGTCCGGAAGGCGAGCGGGATGAGGTTGACCCGGCTCGTCTCGAGGTTGCCCGAGAGGTCCCAGTAGTAATCGCCGCTGGCCGTGAAGAAGAACTGCCGGACGACCCCGGCCAGGAAACCGCCCTTCGGCCGCGGCTGGTAGGAGACGCTGAGGAAGCCGGTCTGCATGGCCTGCCGCATCATGTAGCCGAGGCCCGTATCGAGCCCTTCTCCATACCACGCGTACGTGCTCTGGATGTTCCAGAGGTCGTTCGGGTAGCCGGCCCGGAAACCGAAGCCGTGGTGACGGCCGGGCTCGTCGTCCCAGCTGTACGCGCCCCAGGCCGCCAGCATGATGTTCTTGCTCCCGAGGAACTTGGACGACGAGTACTGGAAGTCCACGCCGGCCAGCGAGTTCCGGGCGCCCGTCGGGCTGCCGTTGGTGAAGATCCAGCCGACCTTGCTCTCGGCGAAGATGTTCTGCGTCATCCGGGCGGCGAGGAGGTTCTGGCCGCCGAGGTCCCCGAACCGGCCGGTTTGGGCGTCGAGGATGGCGATGTTCGTCTGGCCGACCTTGCCGTAGAGCTTGGTGCCGAAGAGGACGGGGACCTGTTCGCCCTGGTAGAGCCCGATCGAGCGGCTGACGAAGGGCTGGAAGCTGACGCTCGAGCTGAAGCTGAACGTCTCCGACCCTTCAAGGAAGAACATCCTCTTCTCCGGGTAGAAGAGGGGGAAGCGCGTCAGGTTGATCCGGCGGTCGTCGACTTCGGTCTCGGCGAAATCCATGTTCGTGCTGACGACGCCGACGAGGTTGGGCGTGAAATTCTTGTAAATGTCGAGCCCGCCGTCGAGCTTCTCGTTATGCGTGCCCACGTCGAAGTCTTTTTGGGCGCTGCCGAGTCCGTAGGGCCGGGCGGTGATGCCTAGGCCCTGCTTGACGCCCTCGATCCCTGCCAGGCCGGCCGCCTCCATCGGGTTGTAGAAATTGCTGTCCCGGCCCGTCCCGGACATGCGGATAATCTCCTGTTTGCGGGCGATGGTCCGCTCGACGTTGAGGCCCCAGGTCGTCAGTCCCGGCCGGAAGGAAATCGTCTTGAACGGAATCTTGAGCTCGGCGCTCCAGCCGTCGTCGATGATCCGCGCGCGGCCCTCCCAGATGCCGTCCCAATTGAGGCTGGACTGCCCGCCGGTGATGAGGCCCTCCCCCCGGGCGCCGCGCGGATTGATGGAGAAAATGTAGGCCGTGCGCTTGTTCTGGAAGGGGTCGAGGAGGACCTTGATGCCGTCATCGCTCGAGCTCGACGGCATGTGCCCGTAGCTTCCGTAGCTCATGCCCTGGTCGCTGCCGTCACTGTCGTGAGCCAGCGTGTTGGCCGCGATCCGGCGTGGCTCCCGGTCGAAGCAATGGACGCCGATGTAGAGGTTGGCGTCGTCGTAGAGGACACGGATCTCGGTTCTTTCTGTGGGCTCCTCGTTGGGCCGGGGCTCGAACATGCGGAACGCCGCGAACTGGGGAGCCTCGCGCCAGACGGCGTCGGAGAGCAGGCCGTCAATTCTAGGGCCCTGCTTGACGCGGACAGCCCGGACCTCGGCGGCTTGGCCGAAAGATGACAGCCCCGCCGATATCATCAGCGAAATCAGTAGGATAACCTTCGGGGCCACCATGGGGCGCGAGCTTGAGAAGCGGGCTGATAACTCCATGATGACCGCTCATTCTAATATTCCGCCAAGCTTTTTTCAACGCGATTGTGGCAGGAAGGGACACTCGCGGGGGGGAATGAGTTTCCGTCGCCGAAATCCCCTTAGGATTTGAACAGGGGGACGGAGAAGAGCTACAATAGGAGGAAAATAAGGCGCGAGATGAGCGCTCACGGAAGGTCAGTCATGAAAATCTCCATGATGCTTTTCGCCTCGGGTTTGATGGCTGCGGGATTGGTGGCCCAGGACGCGCGGCCCGTCCACGACGATGTCGGCTACTGCTGGAATCCGGCCGGCATGCAGAAGCTCGTGGAGTATCTCGAGGGCCAGGAAAAAGAGCGTTTCAGCGGCAAGGGGCTCGTCGCCGCGATCTCCCCGCACGACGATTATCTCTACGCCGGTCGGGTCGACTACCCGCTCTTCAGGAGCCTCAGGGCCAAGGAAGTCGTCATTTTCGGCGTCACGCACGGCGCCGTCCGGAAGGAGATCAGCGGGCTCGATAGCGTCCTCATCCTGGACGAATTCAAGTCCTGGCCGGGCCCGAGGAAGCCGATCGCCGTCTCGGGTCTGAGGGAGTATCTCAAGCGCCGGCTCGACAAGAGCGTTTTCATCACGAGCAACAAGGCCCATGAGCTCGAGCATTCGATCGAAGCGATGCTGCCGTTCCTTCAGTACTTCAACCCCGAGGTCAAGATCACGCCCATCATGGTCGCGCCCATGCCGTTCGGCAGGATGGACGAGGTCTCGACGAAGCTGGCCGGCGTGATCGCGGACTATATGACGGAGAAGGGCCTCGCGGCCGGGAAGGACATCTTCTTCCTGATCTCCGCCGACGGCAACCACTACGGCAAGGACTTCAACAATCTGGCCTTCGGCGAGGGGGAGAAGGCCTGGGAGGCGGCCCGCGAGCCACGACCGGCGCCTGATCCGTTCTTACCTGACGGGCGTGATGGACAGCGGGAAGATCGAGGGGCTGACCCGGGAGCTTTGGGGCAAGACGTACCTCGATTACGGCAACACCTATTGGTGCGGCAAGTATTCCATCCCCTTCGGCCTCCTGGCCGCGGAGAAGATCGTCGAGAGGACCGTTCATCGGAAGATCAGCGGGACGCTCTTCCGGTACTCGGACACCTACAGCGAAGGCGTCCTGCCGCTCAAGGAAGACCGGCCTGGGGACGACCGCGCCGTTCTCGCTCCGCCACTGGGTCAGCTTCTGCTCGGTCGGCTATTACGCGGAGTGAGCTCACCGGAGGGCCCCGGGGCATGACAAGGAGTTGACGAATGGAATACCGTTTTCTCGGAAGGTCGGGGATCAAGGTCTCGGCGTTGTCTTTCGGCACCTGGGTGACGTTCGGCGACCAGGTCGGACGAGGAGACGGCCGCGGCCTGCCTGAAGGCGGCCTACGAAGCCGGGGTGAACTTCTTCGACGCGGCCGAAGCCTATGCCGACGGCCGGGCCGAGATCATGCTGGGCCGGATCATCCGGAAGTTCGGCTGGAAGCGGAGCGACCTCGTCGTCTCGACCAAGATCTTCTGGGGCGGCCACGGCCCCAACGACACCGGCCTGTCCCGCAAGCACATCATCGAGGGCACGGAGGCCTCGCTCAAGCGGCCTGCAGATGGATTATGTGGACCTCATTTTCTGCCACCGCCCGGACAAGGATACGCCGGTCGAGGAGACCGTCCGGGCCATGATCGCACCTCATCAACCAGGGCCAGGCCTTCTACTGGGGGACGAGCGAATGGCCGGCCGAGGAGATCCGGGAGGCTTACGATATCGCCCGCCGCGAGCGCCTCGTCCCGCCGACCATGGAGCAGCCCCAGTACAACATGTTCCACCGGGACCGCGTCGAGAGCGAATACCGGCGGCTTTACGGGACTTCGGCCTGGGCACGACGGTCTGGAGCCCGCTCGGCAAGCGGTTTCCTGACCGGGAAATATGCCCAGGGCGTCCCCGAAGGGTCGCGGCTTTCGCTCCGCGGCTACCAGTGGCTGCGGAAGCGTTACGAAGGCCCCGAGGCGCGAGGCCAAGCTCGAGAAGGTCCGGAAGCTGGGGCGCCTGGCGGCCGCGCTTGAAGATCACCCTGCCCGCAGCTGGCCCTGGCCTGGTGCCTCAAGAACCCGCGGGTGAGCACGGTCATCACCGGGGCCTCGCGTCCCGAACAGGTCGCGGAGAACATGAAGGCCATGGACGCCGTGAAACTTTTAACGGAAGACGTGATGGACAAGATCGAGAAGATCCTGGGCAACCGGCCGCAGCCCGAGCCCGACTTCCGGTCACAATAATTGCTAGCGGCCGCCTTTTGCGGCCCAATCATCGAGAGTCCGCCCTTCCGAGATCCTCGTGACGCCCTCCGACCGGGCCGCTTTGAGGAACCAATCCAGCAGCTCTTCGCGCCTGGACGGCCAGGGCCAGGCGGCCTTCCCTCCGCCGGCTTCCTTCGCCAAGGCCTCCCATTTGGCCAGGACGGCGTAGGCAACGGGCATTCGGACCCTTTTCACCCGCCGGGCGTATTCGACCGTCCCCCCGACCCTCTGCTCGGCCTTTTTCAGGATGTCCCAGGACCGCACGAGGGTGTCCAGGGACAGGAACTTGGCCTCGGGCGGCGAATAACAGCCCAGATAGTCCCCGGCGTCCGACACGGCCTTTTCGAGGAGGGCCAGGTACTCTGCGACAGGCCCGGCCGCCGGGCCGTAATAACCTTTGATGAACTCTTGGCGAAGCCGCGCCGGGTCGGACCGGGGATTCCAAAGCAGCTTGGCCAGCATCCAGGCCCGGAGCTCGGCCATCTCCGAGCCCCAGGACTCGTAGGCGCCCTGCTCGAAGATGCCCCGGACCTTGTTCCGGACGAAGAGCCGGATGTTCGGGCCGAGGACCCCGTAGTTCGGATGGGGCTGGACGTAATGGGCGAAGTCGGTCGTGTAGTCCCAGACGAACAGCCGGCCGGCGATCGCCGACCAGCCCTTGAGGTCGTCGAAGAAAGCCTTGTTGCGCTCGTCGTCCAGCGGCTGGCTGAAGGAGCACTCGATGCTGCACAGGCGGACGATGACGTTGGCCCGGGCCGGGTGATCTTCGGCGGCTTCCGCGTGTATTGATAGGCGAGCGTGTCGATCGTGACGTTGGGGAACTCCTTCTCGATGTCCTCGGCCACGGCGTTGACGAACCTGAGGAGGAGGCCCGACGGGCTCCCTTCCTCCTCGTCCACGGCCCGGCAGCGCGGGCATGTGCAGGGGTTGAAGCAGTCGTTCTGGGAGACCGAGGCGATCGTCGCCTTGGGGTTGCGCGCGCAGACCGCTCCTTGAGGTTCCGGACGAGCTCCCGCCGCATCTCCTCGTTCGTCAGGCAGAGCTGGGCGTCCTCGCTCGTCCGCCGGCCCTTGATCTCGCTGAACCATTCGGGATGGTCCTTGAAGTATTTTTCGGGCGGGATGAGCCAGTAGAACGTGTGGACGAACCCCTCGTAGACATGCCGGCCGCCGTAGAGGTCGTTCCCGCCCGACCGGATGCCGTTGGCCTTGTTCCGGGCGGACCAGATGTCATCGAAGGCGACATACCAGAAAGGCTCGCGGTATTCGAGGGGAGGGGAGAAGCGGATGGAGAGCGGGCTCGACCGCGAGCGTCGGCTTCCAGGGAATGCGGCTGGCCGCCGGCGTCCACCAGCGGCAGCCGACGACATCCTCGAGGAACGTGACGACGGCATAGAGGGTCCCGCGCGGGCTGCCTCCGGCCAGGATGAGGTCGGGCCCGGCCGAACGGATGACGATCTCCTCCGGGGCCAGGGCCCCGGACGCTGAACCCGGGCTCGGCCGAGCCGGGCCGCCGCCTCCCCCACGAGAAGCCGGCCGGCGGGACCCGGAGGCCTCATGGACGACCGGGAAGTCGCCGCCCGTCACGATATGAAGGAAGAAAGACAGTTCCCAGGCCGCCTGGAGCTCGGTTTCGGGGGCGCTTTCCGCCACGACGACCGCCGCCACGGCCCTGCCGCCCCGGGCGATAGTGAGACCCGCGGCCGCCGCGGACGTCCATAGAGATAGGGCCATGACGACGAGGGCGACCGTTCTCAGCGAGGATTTCAGGGACATGATTCCCCTCCTTCTTGAAGCCCGTATTATTCCCGAGCTGGTCGGCGATTACAAGCCGTCGGCTGCCGGCCGGTTGACTTTCGCTTCGGCCGGGTGCTACTATTCTGACGCGGACAAGGTCAGTCCTATGAACGAAGTGGATGAGCTCTCCAAGATCGACCTCGGCGGCCTGCCGCCGCTCAGGCCCATGCTCCTCGACGATCTCTACCAGAACGTCCTCAAGAACCTCCACCTGGAGCTCGGCAGCGGACCCGTCCTCTATCTCATCTCCCCCAATTATTCCGTCCTGAACCCGACGTCCGACGAGACCATCACCGACTTCATCGCCCGCAAGGAAAGCCTCCTCGACTACCTCAAGGAGGCCGTCGTCCAGAACCTGGCCGTCTATTCCGTGCTCGTCGACGTCAGCAGTTACTTCATCGAACAGAACAACGGCCTCGTCCTGGCCCGGTTCCGGGAGCGGGACTCCGAGGGGCGGCGCTTCGAGATCAAGTTCTACACCCATTCGCCGCAGGAGCTGACGACGCATTACGAGGACAAGATCTATATCGGCCGCGATTTCGTCGACCTCTTCAACCCGGCCCGGAAGTACTTCGGCGTCAAGGACTCCATCATTTCGCTCAAGACCCAGTACGAGAAGCTCCTCGCCCGGGCCGAGGCCAAGCTCAAGAAACCCGCCGGAGTTCAAATCCTATTTCCAGGAGATCGGCGAGTCCGTCAACGAGCTCCACAACGAGAGCCTGCTCATCCTCCAGAGCCTGCCGCCGCACCTCGATTTCGCCAAGCTGCCGGCAAGGACCTCATCGACGTCAACGCCCAGTACCGGACCATCAACCATTTCGTCATCGAGCTCAACGACGAGGTCGGCGAGTTCGAGAACCTGCTGCGGTCCAAGCAGCGCTCCGATTTCGTGCGCTACGTCACGAAGTACAAGAAGGACGTCACGAACCTGATCTCCTATTTCAATATCAAGGTCAACGGCCTCATCACCCAGCGCATCTACCAGATGAGGTCCCGCCACTCCTAAAAAAACGGCCGGCCCCTGAGGGAACCGGCCGCGTCGAGAATGTTCCTTCTCTTATGCCGCGGGGGTCAGTGCTTCTCCTGGATGCGGATGTCGCCGTAGGTCGTCGAGAGGGAAACCGCCGGCCTGTCCGCGTTCTCGACGAACGCCTTGATGAGGGACGTCCCGTTGCTCTTTTCGAGGGAGGGCTTGCCGGAGAGCCCCCAATGGACGGAGCCGCCCCTGGTCTGGGCCTCGAGCGGCGAGGCCTCGCCGGCCGGCCAGTAGAGATCGATGTCCCCGTATTCGTCCCGGACATCCATGGGGAATTTCAGGCCCGACGGGCGGAGGACGAGGCCGCCGTGCCGGAGGGAGACCCGTCACCTTTGCCGAGAAATCCTCAAGGTCAACGTTCTCGTAGGAAGAGGTGACGGCGATCTCCGGCCCCTTGATGAGGGAGGCCGTCACCGCGACGTTGTTGCCGTTCACCCGGAGACTCCCCTGGACGTTCATGGCTTTGACCGGCTCGTAAGTGGTCTCGACGTCCAGGTCTCCGTGGATATCCTGGGCTTCAACGCGGCAATGATGGGCCCGGACCCGGGTCGCCCCGGCGTCGATGATGGAGATCCGTTCGTAGGAGGATTCGACGGACACGGGCCCCTGGACCCGGCGCCCGTCGACCGCGGAGTGCGAGCCGCCGATGACGGCCTTCCCGCCGATGTCCTCGAACCTGACCTCGCCGTAGGAGTGATCGACGCCGAGGTCCCCTGCGACGGAGAGGAGCTTCACGTCGGCGTGCCTGTCGATAACCCGGCAGCCGGCCTTGAGGTTCTCGGCCTCGATGTCCCCGTACGAGGATTCCAGGGCGCAGGCCCCTTTGATATCGGACGCGGACACCCGGCCGTGGCGGTTCCGGACGTCGGCCTCTTCGAGGGCCGTCACCTTCACCGGGCCATAAGAATTTGTGACCGTGACCTTCATCCGCCGGGGGACGACGAGAATGAAGCCCGTTTCGAAGTTGCGCTTCGCGAAATCGTCCCGGTTCGTAGAAAAGGACAGCCGGTCCGCCGTTTTCTTCACGATGTCATGGAGCTTGTCGGCGACCGCCCGGGCGTCCGCCTCGTCCCTCCGCCAGATCTTTTTCTGGAACGTCAGCTGGACGGTCTCCTGGTCGGCCCCCCGGACCTCCACCCAGCCGTGGATGTTCGTCACGTCGAGGTTCGAGGGGACGGGGGCCTCGATCGTCTGGGTTTCTTCGAATGAATAGGCCTTCCCGAAGCCGAAGAACTCCCCGTCCTCATTGAATGTCCAGCCCCACGTCGTCCAGTTGCCCGTTTGGACCTCATAGACGACGACCCCCGCGAGGAGGAGGGCGATGACAAGGAGGACCTCCCTAAATCTCATGGCCTTTGTCCTGGGGCGGCGCGGGCGTCGTCGCCGGCGCCTCCTGGCCCCTCTCCTTGAGCCCGTAGTAGAGCTTGTTGGCACCCCAGACGATGAAGACTACAGGCCAGAGGCGCCAGACATAGTGCCAGACGCGGACATGCATGGTCTCGAGCAGGAAGATCCCGCCGATGACGATGAGGATGACGCCCCAGATGAGCGAGTCGCGATGTTTTTGGCTTGTCATTGTTGACCTCCGTTATTTGCCGGTCCTGGCCTTGACGATGGAGTCGAAGACGAGCTTCAGGCCGATGACGATGATCGCCAGGGGCCAGAAGTCCCAAAGGGCTTCCCAGGTGATGACGTCGAAATTCGCCAAGATGGCCAAGACGCCGATCGCGATGAGGACGGCTCCCCAGAAGACAGACCCCGAGGGGACGACCTGTGGCATGAAGTCCACCTTGGCCGCCTCTGCCGGCTTTTGGCCGGCCGCCGCCAGGTTGAGGGCCTTGGCGTTGTTGACCGACTCGATGATCTGAAAGATATAGAACCCGGCCAGGATCAACGCCTTGAACGGCTGGCCTCCGGGCCCGTCCTGGATGCTGATGAGCCCGGCGAAGACGAGGATGTAGAGGACGCCCTTGGCGATCAGGCCGTTGTAGAGAGCCCCCGCGCCCGGAAAGATGACGGAGAGGATGGCTGCCACGGCCGGCGACTTGGTCGGCTTCTGTTGGATGACGACTTTTTCGTCCATGGTTTAACCTCCGATCGTTGAGATTATTTTTTATCCTCTTGACCCTTGATGGGATTCAGGGTCTTGATGGAATCGACGACGGTGTTCTTGATGGATCCGAACTCATCCGTCACGGACTCCGCCTTGGCATAGAGTTTTTCGACCTGGCTGTAGCCCAGATGGAGCTGGCGGTCGAGCGCTTTGTGGATCCCCCGTCCCTGAGGTGCGAAGAAGACAAAGGAGACGGCGATGAAAAGCACCGAGAGGGCGGCGAAGACGGGCTGCAGATCCGGCCGGACAAGGAAATCGAAGACCGGCTGGAAGAATTTTTTCTTCTCGGGGATGGCGTAGAGCTTGGCCATGAGGGCCGGGCCGGGCTCCAATTCGGGGAAACCTGCCAGGGCACCTTGAGTTTCGCGGAAAAGCGAGAGGAGCTCGGCGCAGGAGGAACAGGCGGCGAGATGGCCGTCCATCTCCCGCTTTTCTTCGCCCGAAAGCCCGCCTTCGAGATACGCGGACAGGAGTTCCTCGAACCGTTCGCAGGTCATGAAAGCTCTCCTTTTTTCTCCTTCAGGACCTCGGCCAGGGCGATCCGAGCCCGGTTGACTCGGGATTTGACCGTCCCCAGGGGGAGGCTGAGGATCTCGGCCATCTCCTCGTAGCTCCTTCCCTGGAGGTCCCTCAGGATGACGGCCATGCGCATCTCCGACGACAGGCGGTTGAGGCCTTCCCAAATAAGGGCCCGGGTCTCCTTGCGGGCCAGGCTCTCTTCGGGACCGGGAATGGACGCTTGGGGAAGGACTCCTTCGTCGAACTCGTCCCGCTGGGCCCTTTCCCACTTTGTCTTCCGGTACTCGTCGATGAGGTGGTTCTTGGCCAGGGTCAGGAGCCAGGCCGTGAAGTTCTTCTCGAAATCGAACTTGGCGAGCGAGCCGTAGAGCTTGAGGAAGATTTCCTGGGTCATGTCCTCAGCCTCCTGGCGGCTGCCGGAGAACTGATAGGCCATGTTAAAGACCCTCTTGGCGTACGTGTCCATAAGCGTTACCCAGGCTCCCTGCCTGCCCTCCAGGCACTCTCTGACGATCGCTTTCAAATCCACTCAATTCACCCTGGTTGACGGAAATGGCCGGCCGAAAGTTCCATTTTCGGGCCTATTTTCGTATAAAATGCCACCCTCGGGCAATACGAGGGAGGCAAATCCTCATCCTGCCGCTTTCCGGAGGGCATCCCTTCCGGATTCGGGCCGAGGGCGGCGAAATGGAGATTTGCCGCCGTCTTGATATAATAAGAGGCGTCGCCGCCTGAAAACTGCAACGTTTCAGGCGGGAAATAGGTTTATGAAATCGAGAATGGACGAGCAAGAGCTGATCCGCCGAGTCCAGGACGGAGATGAGGGGGCGTTTGCCCAGATCATGGCTCGTTACAAGGACAAGATCGTGAACTACCTGTACCAATTCACCGGCGATTACCAAAAGGCCGTGGAATTGTCCCAGGAGACCTTCGTCCGGGTCTATTTCAAGGCCGACAAGTACCGGCCGATCGCGCCTCTGTCCTCCTGGATCTACACCATCGCCTCCAACCTGGCCAAGACCGA
The DNA here is from genome assembly GCA_963796835.1 of Candidatus Aminicenantota bacterium. Lineage (GTDB taxonomy): Bacteria > Acidobacteriota > Aminicenantia > Aminicenantales > Saccharicenantaceae > DATKJS01. The sequence goes on from CAWCND010000012.1 coordinate 51,666, forward strand.
GGCCAAAAGGGCGAAGCGGATGATGACCGTCTCCATCGAGGAGGTCGTCAACCATTATTCGGCCGGGACTTTTTACGAGGACCCCGCCGACCCCGGCCTCACGCGGAACCTCCGCGAGGCCCTGGAGGCACTCCACCCCCGCTACCGCATCCCGGTCGTGCTCAAGGACATGGAGGGGTTCTCCCAAGAGGAGATCGCCCGGATCATCAAGCGTCCCGTGGGGACCGTCAAGGCCCGGATCAGCCGGGGACGTGAGCAACTCAAAAGAAAGCTGGAGAAGGCCCGGGAGGGGAAGGGCTATCCGGCCAAGCAAGAGGTGAACGAACATGGAAGGGCATGAATTACTGGGCAACGTGAACAGGGTGAAGGCACCCTCGGACTTCGACGAGCGGGTCTTCACGAGGATCGGCGAGGCCAGGCAGGCGCGAGCTCGGCGGCAAGCGGCTTTCCGCTACGCTTTCGCCGGGTCGGCGGCTCTTCTCCTGATCGGTTTCGTGCTCCTAAACGTCCATGTCGTGAATACGCGGACCCCGCGGGACTTGCCAGACAAAGGCCTTTCGGAAGCTCTGATGACTCAGCCCTCGTTCTCCGGCCTCGCCGGCGATGGCGTCGCCAGGGCCTATCTTCCCGTCCTGGAGACCGTGGACTACTCGAATGAGTTCCGGAACGTTTCCAATCAACCCCGGACTGTTTACATACTGGAGCAGGTTTCCGAAGTCAGACCTACGGAAATCAAGTTTTAGGAGGTTTCTCGAGCCATGAACAGGATTTTTAAACCGGCTCTCATGATCATGGCTGCCCTGCTGGTTTCGACCCTGACCCTCAGGGCGGCGCCGGCCGGGACGGGCGCAGGCGATAAGGATATCGCGGACATCGCGAAGAAGACCTATCCGTCGGTGGTCCGGGTCGAGGTCCGGAACCGCATGCGCCGTGTCGCGACCGGGGTCATCATCGACAAGGACGGCGACGTCGTCACAACGGCCCTGATGTCGCCGCGAAACGAAAAGATCACGATCACGACCTCGGACGGCAAGACCTTGGACGCCGAGTTCCTCGGGTTCGACACCGAGACCCAGCTGGCCGTGCTCAAAGCTAAAGACAAGGGCCTGCCCGCGCTCCCCATGGGCGACTCCGGGGGCCTTTCCGCCGGCTCCTGGGTCTGCGTCATCGGGATCTCCCCGGAACGGACGGCGGCCGTGACCCAGGGCATCGTGAGCTCGGTCGCCGAGGACAGGCTCCGCCTGAACATCTGGGTGACCCCAGGCTCGAGCGGAGGCCCGGTCGTCGATGAGAAGGGACAGATGGTCGGGCTCCTCCGCGGGATCTACACGGAGGAAAAGCCCGTTGTCTTCCATTTCCGGGACAGGGAGCAGGCCGGGTCCGGGTTCGTGATGAGCCGGGCCGAAGCGCCCTCCTCGGGGATGGCCATCGCCGTTCCCATCGGCGTCGTCCGGAGCGTCGCGGCCGAGATCCGGGAGAAGGGCAAGGTCCAGAGGGGCTGGCTGGGCGTCGGCGTCGCCATGAACGAGGCCGGCAAGGTGGAGATCGGGGGGATCGACCCCCAGAGCCCCGGCGAGCTGGCCAAGCTCAGTGAGGGGGACGTCATCCTCGCGCTCGACGGCAAGAGCATCACCAACTCGGACATGCTGGGGGCCGAGATCCGCAAGATGAAACCCGGACAGACCGTCACCCTCAAGATCGAACGGGACGGAAAGCCCATGGACGTCAAGGTGAAGCTTGGGGAATACAGTGCGGACAACGCCCGAAAAGAGATGGAACTGCGCTTCCCGGGGATTTTCCCGCCCATGGCCCCTCAACAAGGGACCGATAAATCTCAGCCGCAGCAGCAGGCCCCCGGCCAACCGCCGCCGTTCAGAAGGCGGTTTTATTCACAGACACCTTTGCCTTCCATGGAAATGAGGAAGTACATCGGCGTCTACTGCAGGGAACTCAATCCCGAGCTGGCCGCTTATTTCGGCGTCAAGGAAGGGACGGGGCTCATCGTCGCCCGGCTGACCGAGAAAGGTCCGGCCCAGAAGGCCAATCTCAAGGTCGGCGACGTCATCGTCCTCGTGGACGGGAAACGCGTGGAGTCGGCCAACGACCTCATCGACCTCATCCAGGCCAAGAAGAAAGGCGATAAGGTCAAGGTCGAGATCCTGCGGGAAAAGAAGCGCATGACCCTGGAGGTCGTGGTCGAAGAGGAGAAAGTGGACGGAGGCGACCTGAGTTCTGGAGATTTCCGGAGCTTCCTCCAATCCTGGCAGGGCTACACCGACGCGTTCCAGGATGAGCTCAGGAGATGGCAGAGCGAATATGGCCCGGAGCTCAGGGCCAACATGAAAGAGATCAACGAGGACCTCGCCCAGAGGGGCAAGGAATCCGTCAAAGAGATCAAAGCCCTGTTCAAACCCATGCTAAAAAAGGTCTGATGACCTACTCCTGTCTTCAGGGGGCCGTCCCCTCGGGGGCGGTCCCCCCCTTTTTATGCGTCCCGTTTTTCATTCGGGAAGCTTGAGCCATTGTCTTCGGAGGCGCTCGAATTCCTCGCCGGGGAGGCGGGACTTCTCGAGAAGGCCTTGGGCCCCCCGTTGCCGCAGGGCTTCATACAGGATGACCGCGACGGAAACCGATAAATTGAGGCTCTGGACCATGCCGAGCATCGGGATCCGGACGACCTTGTCCGCATAAGCGAGGGATTCCGCGGAGATCCCTCCCGACTCGCTGCCGAAAACCAGAGCCAGGGGACGGGTATAGTCGATCTCCGTGTAGAGAAGCGCCTCGGCCTCGAGGTGAGTGGCGACGATCATGAAACCCTCTTTCTTGAGAGGCGCGAGGCATTCGGCCGCCGTCCCGTGGACCCCGATCTCGAGCCACTTGTCCGCCCTGGTCGTGATGGCCTCGTTGAACCTGAGGAGCTCGGGGTTGGGAGAGATGAGGTCCAGGTAAAGGACCCCGGCGGCGTCGCACGTCCGGATGACGGCGCTGGCGTTGTGGGCGATGGTCACGCCCTCGAGGACGACGCGCAGGTCGGGCTGGCGGAGCGAGAGGACGCGGTTGACCTTGTCGATCCTTTCGGGCGTCGGCACGGGCCAACTATATCAGACTCCCTGGGGCGATTCAATTTCGGGCGGGGAGCGGCGGATATGGAAACGGATATAGAAACGGCCGGTTTTTTATTGTATATTTGACCCGGCGTGCCGGTGTGGCGGAATTGGCAGACGCGCGGGACTCAAAATCCCGTCCGGGGCAACTCGGGTGTGGGTTCGATTCCCTCCACCGGCACACCTTATATCTCTTGAATGTCAGCGATTTACGATGAGCCCTGACCCTCTCATCGTCTTCCGTCCGAAACCGTAATTTTGCTGCGCTTTCAGCCTATTCTGTCACGCCACAGTCACACGGGGAGAGGCCTGCCTTCCCGCTAGGACCGCTCTGACCAGGCCGATTTTTAGGCTTTTGATGATATAGACTGAACCATATACGGTCTTATTGGAGGGGGGAAATGAAAGATCAAGCTAAGCATAAGAGAGGGACTTCATCCCAGCAAAATGGTCCACCGAAATTGTTAGTTTTGTAGCAAAATTTCAGGGCTGAGGTCAAACTCGAATCCTCCTTCTTGACAAATAAGCAACCAGGAGTCTATAAGAATAGGCAAGAAGGGGGAAATAGGCCCCAAATCTGCGGTTGCTCAACAGGTTACCCTTTCCCTTTCTGATATTCAAAGGAAAAAGGGGTTCCTATGAAACGCATCAGTCCAGCGGTCAGCATGGCTGTTCTGCTTTTCGCGGTCCCGCTCTGGGCACAAACAACGGCTCAGAAGCCCGATCCCGAGATCAAGAAGTTCGACGTCTTCTTGGGCCATTGGACGTACGAAACAGAATACAAGGCCAGCCCATTGGGGCCCGCCATCAAGGTTACAGGAGAATTGTCCGGCAGGAAGATCCTGGGAGGTTTCTTTATCGAAATGCAGGCTGTAGAAAGAGGAGCTACCGGAGAGACACGAGCTATTGAGATCGTCGGCTACGACCCGGCGAACAAGGCTTTTTTCAGTACTGAGTACCATGACGATGGAAACATGTCTTCCGAAACGTATGTCTTCAATGGCAACACCGTAATCGATACGGGCAAGTTCACCGTCGCGGGCAAGGCGTACATGTTCAAGGCCACGATGATACTTGCGGCAGACTCGATGAGCTTCGTGGGCATGGGTGAGATCTCAACCGATGGCAATTCCTGGGTACCGTGGTTCGAGATTAAATATACGAAGGTCCCCACGCCCGCACCAAATACGCAGCTGACCTCCGACGGGGCGAGACAAAGGCGCTAAGGTGGACTTAAGTCCGGTTTTATTTCAATCAATTAAGAACTCCCATCATTGCCCTTCAAATCAGCAGGTCGGGTGTTCGAATCACTCCGGGCCTGCATTATGTCTGGAACATTCAAAAGCGATAAGGTCCCTCTCTTTTTCGAGTTGGATGCGGTCCATAGCATCTCGTTTCCGCTCCGGTCGCTCGAGGATGCCGACGACTTCCCGCCATAGGCCCGCGGACTTCTCAAGTTGTGCGAACCGACGCAGGAAGCTGGCGTTCGAACTGTGCTAAATCCCAGTAGTCGCGCCATGCAGCGATTTGACCGTCGCGGAGCTCGAAGATTCCCATGCAAGGTACACTAATGCGCGTTGCACCGATCAGGAAATGGTCAACGCGCTCGGTCAACACGACATCGCCGTCGGCCACAATGTGACGCACCTCCCAGGGGATGGCTGTCATCCGCTCGGCGCCGCGACGCAATGTCTCGCGGATGGCGTCGCGCCCCACGACCGCGGGCCAGGGCGCGTTCCACCACACGGCATCTTCCGTGAAGTAGCTTGCGAACTCTTCGGCGTCCGCGCGCACGCAAGCCTCCAGGAACCGCCGCACGAACTCCACACGCTCCCGATTATCTATGCCTGACCTGCCAGCGCTCATTTTACGACCTCCGGCTCCCGACTTCGGCCTCGATTGTGATCTTCGTTGGCTGGAATCTCTTCAAAACTTCGATCAGTGTTTCCTCTCCTCCCATATACGAACTTGTGCTTGGAAAAGTTGCATTTGAATCATGCCCGCAGGCGCTTTTTGTGATGGAAGGCTACCGGTGACCTGCCGCCTCAAAACCGGTCCAGGCATAAAGAGAGAGGACGAAGCTTGGAAATCTCACTTCAGAGGTGGGACATTGAGCGCGGGGCAGGTCAAGTTATTCATCAATCCCAAAAAAATCAAAACTCAGTTGACAAGGAAACTCATTCAATATATATTCCTAATTAAGAATAAAACTAAATAAAAGAGCCATGACATGAAGTTTGAACCGGAAGCACTCCAGAAAAAAATGAACCATTTCCAAAATAGGCTCAGGCGCTCAGGCCTCAAATTGACCCATCAGCGTTTGGAGATCTTCCACGAGGTAGCAAAATCCGTTGACCATCCTGATGCGGAGACAATTTTCAAAGGCGTTCGTGAAAGAGTTCCCACCGTATCGCTTGATACGGTGTATCGGACACTATGGTTGCTCCATGACCTCGAGCTGCTAACCACTCTTGGGCCTCCGCGGGGGGGAGTACGGTTTGACGCGAATATGAGCTCTCATCACCATTTCGTCTGCACAAAATGTGGGATGACGCGCGACCTTTACGGCGAGGAGTTCGAGCAGTTAAAAATTCCGAATGAGGTGAAATATTTGGGCCGTGTGGAAAGGACGCAAGTGCAAGTCACCGGCGTCTGTTGGCGCTGCTCGAAAAAAGTTGATAAATCAAACAAAAAAACAAAGGAGCTGGATCATGAACAAAGAGAACAAGGCAAGCCATTCTGAAAAACGCAAACAGGAACAGGGCCCGGCTTTGGCTGGAAAAACCCAACGGACTGCTGGCGGCGGCACGACGAACCGAGACTGGTGGCCGAACCAGTTGAGGCTCGATCTCCTGCACCAGCATTCCTCCAAGTCCAATCCGATGGGCGAGGGTTTCAATTACGCCAAAGAGTTCAAGAGTCTCGACTTGGAGGCCGTGAAGAAGGACCTCCGTGAACTGATGACGAAGTCGCAGGACTGGTGGCCGGCGGATTTCGGCCACTACGGACCTTTGTTCATTCGCATGGCGTGGCACAGCGCCGGCACCTACCGCACCGGCGACGGCCGCGGCGGCGGCGGCAGGGGCCAGCAGCGCTTCGCGCCGCTCAACAGCTGGCCCGACAACGTCAGCTTGGACAAGGCGCGTCGACTGCTCTGGCCGATCAAGCAGAAGTACGGCCGGAAGATTTCCTGGGCCGACCTGATGATCCTCGCGGGCAACGTCGCCTTGGAATCGATGGGTTTCAAGACTTTCGGCTTCGGTGGCGGTCGCGAGGACGCTTGGGAGCCGGATCATGACGTCTATTGGGGCGCCGAGAAGACCTGGCTGGGCGGCGACAAGCGCTATTCCGGCGACCGGGATCTCGAGAATCCGCTCGCTGCGGTGCAGATGGGTCTGATTTACGTGAACCCGGAAGGCCCGAACGGCAACCCGGACCCGGTCGCTGCGGCGCGGGATATCCGCGAGATCTTCGCTCGCATGGCGATGAACGACGAGGAGACGGTGGCGCTCATCGCGGGGGGCCACGCGTTCGGCAAGACCCACGGCGCCGGCCCTGCGTCACATGTGGGGCCCGATCCCGAAGCGGCCGGCATCGAGGAGCAGGGTCTGGGCTGGAAGAGCAGCTTTGGCGCGGGCAAAGGCGGCGAGACGATTACGAGCGGCCTGGAAGTCATCTGGACCACCACGCCCACGAAGTGGAGCAACAACTTCTTAACGAACCTGTTCGGCTACGAATGGGAACTGACGAAAAGCCCGGCCGGTGCGCATCAGTGGAAACCGAAGGGTGGCGCGGGCGCGGGCACCGTGCCGGATGCCCACGATCCGTCCAAGCGTCATGCGCCTTCCATGCTGACCACGGACCTCGCTCTCCGGTTCGACCCTGTTTACGAAAAAATTTCACGGCGCTTCCTAGAGAATCCGGATCAGTTGGCGGACGCGTTCGCCCGGGCGTGGTTCAAGCTGACCCACCGCGACATGGGCCCGCGCGCGCGTTATCTCGGCCCGGAGGTTCCGGCGGAAGATCTCCTCTGGCAAGACCCCATCCCTGCCGTCAATCACAGGCTGATTGATGCGAAGGACATCGCCTCCCTCAAGCGCAAGATCCTGGCTTCTGGCCTGTCTGTCTCGCAACTGGTTTCGACCGCCTGGGCCTCGGCGTCCACCTTCCGTGGCTCCGACAAGCGCGGCGGCGCCAACGGTGCCCGCATTCGCCTGGCCCCACAGAAAGATTGGGAAGTCAACCAGCCTGCCCAGCTCGCGAAGGTCCTCAAGACCCTGGAGGGCATCCAGAGCGCGTTCAACCGCGCCCAGCCCGGCGGGAAGAAGAAGGTATCGCTGGCTGACCTGATCGTTCTGGCCGGCTGCGCGGGTATCGAGCAGGCCGCGAAGAACGCGGGTCACAAGGTGACGGTTCCCTTTACGCCGGGACGCATGGACGCCTCGCAGTCGCAAACCGATGCGGCCTCCTTCGCCGTGCTCGAGCCGATTGCGGACGGCTTCCGCAACTTCCAGAAGACCCGCTATGCCGTATCGGCCGAGGAGCTGCTGGTCGACAAGGCGCAATTGCTGACCCTGACCGCGCCCGAAATGACGGTGCTCGTGGGCGGCATGCGCGTCCTGAAGACCAACTTCGGGGGGACTCCGCACGGCGTTTTCACTATGCGGCCAGAGGCGCTCACCAACGACTTCTTCGTGAATCTGCTCGACATGAGCACGACGTGGAAGGCAACCGTGGAAGACGATGACTTATTCGAGGGTCGTGATCGCGCAACGAGCGCACTCAAGTGGACCGGCACCCGAGTCGACCTGATCTTCGGTTCGAACTCCCAACTCCGGGCCTTGGCGGAAGTCTACGGGTGTCGGGACTCCCAGGAGAAGTTCCTGCACGACTTTGTAGCGGCGTGGAACAAAGTCATGAACCTCGACCGTTTCGACCTCGCCTGATCGCAGCACAGGCGTCTTCGAAGGCTTCTGACAGGGCGGCGCAACGATTTCATTTGGGGGACCGATCCCTGGAAGAGCAGATCAGGCCTCTGGATCTTTTAATAAATCTTAAGAAAAAATTCGGTAACCGGGATGAGGGAACTTGTGTGATAAGATATAAAAATGTCAAAATGTGTAATTCAACGATCTTGATTCTGAGCTTTCAGGAGTTGATTAAGAAATGAAAAGGATAGCGTTACGAAGGCCTGCGTTCATCATCATTATTCTGGTTCTGGCCGCCGCAATCGGAATCTCTCTTTGGCATGCCCGGCGTCACCCTAAGCTCCTCTTCAGCACGGTGGAGGTGAAACGCGGCGATCTGGTGGCCACGATCAGCTCAACGGGCACAATCGAGCCGATAGAGGTCGTTGACGTCGGCGCGCAGGTCGCCGGTCTTATCAGCTCTTTCGGCAAGGACAAGAAGGGCAACACGATCGATTATGGCTCGATTGTGGAGGAAGGAACGATCCTGGCAAAGATCGACGAGTCCGTTTATGCTGCGGACTTAGCCCTGAGCCAAGGCGCAATTAGAAAAAGACAAAGCCGGCGAATTGAGCGCTGCGGCTAATCTCGAACAAGTGAAGGCCAAACTCGCCGTAGACAAGGCCAATTGGGAACGTGCGGATGCATTGCTCCATCGCAAACTCCTGGCCCAGTCCGACTTTGATTCCGCTAAGGCCAACTTACGAAATCTCCAAAGCCAACGTCTCGGTGGGTGAAGCGGCCCTGGCCCAGGCCAAGGCCTCCATCGTGCAATCGCCCAGGCGATGCTCGACAAGGCGCAGCGGAATCTGGATTTCTGCACCATCAAGTCGCCGGTCAAAGGGCGTCATCATCGACCGCCGCGTCAACATCGGTCAGACCGTGGTCTCCAGCCTCAATGCGCCCAGCCTGTTTCTCATCGCCAAGGACCTGACGAAGATGCAGATCTGGGTCGCCGTGAACGAGGCGGACGTGGGCCGCATCGTTCCGGGAGGGCCCGTGACCTTCACCTGTGACGCGTTTCCGGGCAAGGAATTCAGCGCCACGGTCGGCAAGGTCCGCCTCAACGCAACCATGACCCAGAACGTCGTGATGTACACCGTCGAGGTCAACACGGAGAACCCCGATAACATCTTGCTGCCGTACCTGACGGCCAACGTGCACTTCATCGTCGGGCAGGGAGTCGAACGCGCTGCTGGCCCCCAACGCCGCCTTGCGTTGGTCCCCGTCGTCTGCGGCGCAGGTTTTGCCCGAGGCGCGCTCCCGCAAGGCGGCCGACCCGGAGCCGGACCCCGCCGGCGGGGCCGGCGGCGAGGGGCGGACGGGCTCAGAGCGCACCGGCGTCGTCTGGGTGAAAGACGGCGAGTACGTTCGGCCGGTGAAGGTCAAGCTCGGCATATCGGACGGCATGAACACGGTCATCACGGCCGACGGGCTGAGCTCGAGGGACAGGAAGTCGTCACGGGCGAGATCGCCGAGATCCGCACAGCACGGCCGCCCGGAGCCCGTTCGTCCCGCAAGTCATCCGGCGCTGATGGCCGATGACCGGAGGAAACCGATATGAAGAATATTTATTGGGCCCTCAGGATGGCCTTTCATGCCTTGCGCCGGAACGTCATGCGCTCGGTCCTGACGTGCCTGGGGATCATCATCGGCATCGCCTCCGTCATCGCCATGATGGAGATCGGTCGTGGCTCGACCAATTCGATCGCCAAGACGATCAGCAGCCTGGGCGCCAACATCATCCAGATCGACCCGAACTATATGCTGATCGTCGGCGTGAATTCGGGCGGCGGGGCCCGCGTGACCCTCACCCCGGACGACGCCGACGCGATCCGTCGGGAGTGCCCGGCCGTCCCGTACGTGGCCCCGAGCGTCGACGGGCGGGCGCAGCTCGTCTACGGGCGCCGCAACTGGTTCCCCAACAACATCATTGGCACGACACCCGATTTCCTCATCGTCCGCAAGTGGGACCTTGCGGCTGGCGAGCCGTTCACGGAGGACGACGTGCGGAGCGCCGCCGCCGTCTGCGTCATCGGCCAGACCATCGTCCATCAGCTGTTCGACGACGAGCCGCCCCTCGGGAAGACGATCCGGATGCGGAATGTCAACATGAAGGTTGTCGGCGTCCTCAACCGCAAGGGCGCGAACATGGCGGGACGGGACCAGGACGACTTGGTCATGGCCCCCTGGACCACGATCAAGTTCCGGGTCATGGGCTCGAGGCAGTCCATGCAGTCGGCGGCGGCCGCGACCGCGGCCACAGGTCAACACGCTCAACCAGCTCTACCCGAACCAGCAGACGCAGCTCTATCCGCAGAAGTCGGCGAACCAGGCCGCGGACTTACCGCAGCTGATGCGGTTCATCGACCTCGACGACATCTGGGTCTCGGCGGCGACTCCGGACAGCATCCCGGTGGCCATTCGCCAGATCACCGCCCTGCTCCGCGACAGGCACCACATCCAGCCCGGGGCGCCCGACGACTTCAGGATCCGTGACCTCGCCGAGATCTCCCAGGCGCTGGCCTCGGCCAGCACGGTGATGACCAACTTGCTGCTGATCGTGGCCATGATCTCGTTGATCGTCGGCGGAGTCGGCATCATGAACATCATGCTCGTTTCGGTGACCGAGCGGACCCGCGAGATCGGGCTCCGCATGGCCGTCGGCGCCCGGGAGAGTGATATCCTGAGGCAGTTCCTCGTCGAGGCGACCGTGCTCTGCCTGACGGGAGGTGTGGCCGGGATCCTCGTCGGTCGCGTGGCATCGGTGGCCATCACGAAGTTCCTGAACTGGCCGACGCTAACTTCGGCCAGTGCCATCGTCGTCGCCGTCGCTGTCTCCGTGACTGTCGGGATCGTCTTCGGGTTCTATCCGGCTTGGAAGGCGTCGCGGCTCGACCCGATCGAAGCCTTGCGCTACGAATGAGCCGCGTTTAGGCGGACCCCATCCGGACCTCATCTCATAAAAATGGTCCGGACATACATGAGAGAAGACTAAGCTTGGAAATCTCACTTCAGACGTGGTCCATTGAGCGCGGGGCAGGTCACCGTCGTCCATAGTCCACCGAAAGGAAATGAAGAATGGCCTACGAAAAAGACGTCGAGTCGGTCGATGCAATCATCAATGCTCTCTATGCCACCATTTCCGGACCCGCGGGACCCAAGGATTGGGCTCGCGAACGCCATATCCTCCATCCAACGGCCCGGATGATGCGCGGCCTTCAATCCGGCGAGCCGGCAGGCGATTTGCCAACCCCGAACCTTCGTGTTCTTAGCGGGGAGCAGTTCATCGAATATGCCAAGCCCCGGCTCTTCGCCGAGGATTTTTACGAGTATGAGACCGGCCGGGAGGAGTTCCGTTTCGGCCGCTGGGTTTACGCCGTCAGCGCCTACGCCAGCACCCGGGGATTGGAGCAGCCGCCTTTCGCACGGGGGATTAACGGCATTCAGTTGTGGTTCGAAGGCGGACGGTGGTGGATTATGGGAGTGATCTGGGATTGGGAAGAGGGTGAGAACAGGATTCCCGCGCGGCTGAAAACCAGACCTCATCCTTTAAAAATGGTCCAGACGTAACGTGAGTTTTCTTCTTAATTGTCTTTCAGCCCTTTGGAGGTCTAGTGCGCGGACGAGGGCATTTTGAGGGAGGCGGGCCATCCACGCGGTCCGGTGCGAAGCCCGAATCGGAATATGACCCGGGGCTTTTTATGGCGCCTCCTCCGTTTTGCCCTCCTCGGACTTATCAGGGACCGGGGGAGGAGCGGGCTTTTTCCACCGGACGACCGTCGTGTCGGCGAGTCTGTCGTGCATCGTCAGGCCCTCAGGGTCCCAGAGGACCTGGAGAAAGCCCAGGGAAGCGGCGAGCGCGGACGCCGCATACCCGTGCGTACGCTCGAACGCCTGGTACCAGCCGAGATAGGGCTTGCCGTGGAGGTCGATGACCTTGAGCCCGAATAGCCGCTTTCCGGGCGGCCGTCCGCCGAAGCGGAAAAACAATATGAAGTAGGCATAGCCGCAGACGAATTCGTAGATGACGGACAGGTCCTTTCCGCCGATGACGTAGACCTTGCCGCGGCCGGCTGGGAATTCGTCCATGATCCGGGGATACTCTTTCTCCAGCTCCCCAAGACTCATCCCCATGGCCTTGACGAATTCGTCTTCGGAGAGCGCCGCCCGGAGTTTCTGGAGAAAAGCTTTGTTGAAGTCGGCTTCAGGCGTCTTTGGATTCCCAATCGCAAGGCCCGAGGATTTGTCCCCCATGATGATGCTGACGGAGGCCCCCTCATGCAGGGCCCGCACGAACCTTGAGAATTCCCCCGGCCGGCCGCCGAGCCGGGCGACGGCCTCGTTGCCGGCGAAAAAGACGGCGATGGCGAGGAGCGTCAGGATTAGCGTGTCGGTGGCGAAGGCGAGGAAACGGCGGAAGAAACCGGCTTGCTGCGGGTGGGCTCGGCGTCGCATGGAGCCAGATTATAATCCGCGATAATTCCACCGTTCCCAATGGATATTTTCCGGCTTGAACTTGTCCTTCGGCGCTTCGGCGCCGGCCGGGTGTCCGATGGGAATGACGGCTAGCGGGATCACGTCCTTGGGGATACGGAGCATTTCCCGGACGAAGGCCGCCTTCCCAGGGTCGGGATAGGCGGCGGTCCAGACCGCGCCCAGGCCCAGCGCTTCGGCGGCCAGAAGGATATTCTGGGCGGCCAGGGCGCTATCGATAATGGCAAACTCGGCTATCTTGTTGAACGCCTTCTCCACAACGGCACAGACGACGATCCCGGCCCCGGCCCGCCGCAGCATTTGGGCGTAGGGAAGCCCTTCGGCCAGGGTCTTCAGCATCTCCGGTTCCGTGACCACGACGAACGCCCAGGGCTGGCAGTTGACGGCGGACGGCGCAGCCATGGCCGCCCTGAGGATCGTGTCCAGATCTTCGCGGGCGACGGCCTTTCCGGTGAATTCGCGGACGCTCTTGCGGGAATGAATGACAGCCAGGGCAGGGGATTTTTTCGGGGTCATAAAGTCTCCTTCTCTAAGTCATCCATTATGAATCGCCAGCCTCAGATTGTCAAAAGCGCGATGGCCATCTCCACTTCACGGCCCAACTTTAAACCCCCAAGGCCAGGCTGGACGTAACGTCTTGTGGCCGGACCCGGCTGGGGACGAGAAATAGAGCAGGGGAGTTGCGGGAGGTCCAGGGGCCTAACCTATTCACAGGTCAATAATGATGCTATATTGGATGCGGGTTTCGAGATCCCGTCCTCGGCAACTCGGACACGGGCACAATTGCCCCGAATGACATCCTGTCAGAGGCGAAGGTTGAAGGTCCTCAAAATTAAAGCACTGGCCCTCCTGCCCGCGTTCAGCTGTCTCCTCCTCTCCCTCCAACCTCAGGAGCTTCGCCACGTCGCGGGGGTCGTCAACGTCGAGGTCCCGGTCCGGGTCTTTGACGGGGAGAGATTCGTCGACGACCTGACCCTCAAGGACTTCGAGGTCTTCGAGGACGGCAAACCCCAGAAGATCGTCGCCCTCTACCTGATCCGGAAAGCGACCATCCAAAAAGAGGAAGCGACAGGGCCCGTCGCCGCCAAGCCCGCCCCGAAGACGGGGCGGACGATCGTCTTGCAGTTCGAGGTCCTGGAGCCGATACCCAAGCTGGACGAGGCCGTGGACTTCTTTTTCGACCAGGTCCTCGAGCCGGAGGACTCGCTGACCGTCATCACCCCTAGGGCGACCTACCGTTTCAGGCCGGAAGCCTTGGCCCGCCTGCCGCGGCAGGAGATCGCCCGACAGCTGAAGGACAAACTGCGGAAGGATATCCTCGCGGGCGCCACGGAATACAGGAGACTCCTCAACGAAATCCGGGACGTAGGCAAAATGTCCGTGGATCCCGACCTGAAATTGCACCTTCTCGCCGACGTCACCCGGCAGCTGCGGGACCGGGTCGGGGTCGACCTGGCGTCGCTCCGGCGGTTCGCTCAGGCGCTGAAGGCCCTGGAGGGGCAGAAGTACGTCTTCATGTTCTACGAAAAGGAGCTCATCAACGACGCGTCATCGGCGTTCGGCAATTTCGGCGACGAATCTTTGCCGGCGGAGGAACGCGCTTTAGGCGATATGGCAACGGGGGAAGTTGACCGGAGTCCGGAGGTCACCGCCAAGAGCATCGAGCGGATCTTCTCCGACGCCTCCATCACGGCCCATTTCATCTATCTTACGCAGTCCAAAATGAATGCCGCGGGCCTGGACGCCGAACTCCAAGCGGGCGGCGGCGCGCCCCCGACCAAGGACATGTCGGCCTCGATCTACAGTCTGTTCCGGGAGATGGCCCGCACGACGGGAGGGATTTCCGAATCTTCGGGCAACCCGTTCTCGGCCTTCCGGAAAGCCGTGACCGCCTCGGAAAATTATTATCTTCTGTATTATTCGCCGGCCGGGTATCAAGCCGACGGGAAGTTCAAGGAGATCCAGGTCGTGGTCACGGGGAAGCGATACCGGGTCACCAACCGGGCCGGATATTTCGCCAAGTGAGGGGGATACGCCCATATGAAATGCATCGGCTTCCTCATGATTCTGGCCTTCCTGGCTATCGTGCCGGCCCCCGCGCCGGCGCAGGCGCCGAAAGCGGCTGATCCTTGGGCCCCCTTGAATTTTCTCGTCGGAGACTGGGAAGGCGTGGGCACGGGCTCGCCCGGCGAGGCCGTGGGCGGCACGGGGTTCGCCTTCGGCCTGGACAAGAAGATCCTCATCCGGAAGAACTGAGCCAAGTATCTGCCGAAGCCCGGCAAAAAAGCGGGCCTCTCGCACGAGGACCTGATGATCATCTATCCGGGGTCCGCCGGCGTCCTCTTCCGGGCGGTCTATTTCGATAATGAGGGCCACGTCATCCAGTACGCCGTGTCATTCCCTCGATCGCCCCGGTCCGTCACCTTCGAGACGGACTCCGCCGGGCCGGGGCCGCGTTTCCGGATGACCTACGCCTTGAAGGCTGACGGAGAACTCGAGAACGTCTTCTGGATCGCCCCTCCGGGCGGAGAGTTCAAGGTCTACGTCCAGGGATCTCTCAGGAAGAAGTAGGGAGGATCCCGCTCATCGGTTTGACCCCGATTTTTTTTTATTATAGAATCGGCGTTCTTATGGCGCCCTTATCCCGGACGAGAACCGAACGGCAGACGGTCGCCAACTCCTGTTTTCCGGAAGGCGCCTTATGACCAACCCCCTCCTGGCCAAGAAATCGCTGGACCAGCTGACCAGGGAAGCGTCGTCCGAATCCTCGGGCCTCAAGCGCGTCCTCGGCCCGTGGCACCTCATTTTTCTCGGCGTCGGGGCCATCGTCGGCGCGGGCATTTTCGTCATGACCGGCCACGTCGCGGCCCAGTATTCGGGCCCGGCCGTCACGCTCTCCATCGTGCTCGCCGGCCTGACCTGCGCCTTCGCCGGGCTCTGTTATGCGGAATTCGCCTCGCTCATCCCCATCGCCGGCAGCGCCTACACCTACGCCTATTCGACCCTCGGCGAGATTTTCGCCTGGATCATCGGCTGGGACCTCATCCTGGAATACTCGGTGGGGGCTACGACGGTCGCTATCGGCTGGTCCGGGTACGTCGTCAGTTTTCTCAAGGGCATCGGCCTCAACGTCCCCGCCGCCCTGGCCGACGCGCCCTTTGCTTTTGACCCGAAGAGCGGCGCCTGGACGAAAACCGGCGCTTTCATCAACCTCCCCGCCCTTTTGATCATCGCTCTTATCTCCTTCGTCCTCGTCCGGGGCATCCGCGAGTCGGCGACGATCAACTCCGTCATCGTCTTCTTGAAGATCAGCATTATCCTGGTCTTCGTCGGGGCCGGTTTGTTCTTCATCAAACCGGGACTCTGGAAGCCGTTCATCCCCCCGAACCAGGGACAATCCGGCTTCTTCGGCTGGAGCGGGATCCTCCGCGGGGCCGGGGTCATGTTCTTCGCCTACCTCGGCTTCGATGCCGTTTCGACGGCCGCCCAGGAGGCCAAGAACCCGAAACGCGACATGCCCATCGGCATCCTCGGATCGCTCTTCGCCTGCACGGCCATCTACATCGTCTTTTCCCTCGTCCTCACGGGCGTCGTTCCCTACACTCAGCTCAACGTCACGGCCCCGGTGGCCGTGGCCATCGACGCCATGCGGCTCTTCTGGCTCTCGCCTCTGATCAAGATCGCCGCGATCATCGGCTTGATGTCGGTGATGATGGTCCAGCTCATGGGCCAGCCCCGGATCTTCTACACCATGGCCAAGGACGGCCTCCTGCCGCCGGCCGCGGCCCGGGTCCACCCGAAGTACGGCACGCCCTATGTCACGACGATCATCACGGGCCTCGTCGTCAGCGTCGCCGCCTCGCTCCTGCCCATGGGCATCGTCGGAGAGCTCGTCAGTATCGGGACGCTCTTCGCTTTCGCCATCGTCTGCGGCGGCGTCCTCGTCCTCCGCTATACCCGCCCCGATATCCCCCGGCCCTTCAAGACCCCCTTGGTCCCGTTCGTCCCCGTCCTGGGAATTTTTTCCTGTGTCTACCTGATGACCCACCTGTCCAAGGATACCTGGATCCGTCTCATCGTCTGGATGGCGATCGGCCTCGTCATCTACTTCACGTACGGCATCCGCAAGAGCAAGCAGAGACATCCCGAGAGCGACGGCCCGGCCGAGGGCTGAGCCAAGGAGGATCGCATGGACACAAGCCCCGTGTCACCCGCTTCCGTCGCGTCCGAAGTCCACGAGTTCAAGCGCGAGATGTCGCTCTTCGACGCGATGATGATCGTCATGGGGGCCATGATCGGCTCCGGCATCTTCATCGTCAGCGCCGACATCGCCCGCACGGTCGGCTCGCCCGGCCTCCTGCTCCTCGTCTGGCTCGTCACGGGCATCCTCACGGTCATCGGCGCCCTGAGCTACGGCGAGCTGGCCGGGATGATGCCCCACGCCGGCGGGCTCTATGTCTACCTGCGCGAAGCGTATAACCCGCTCATCGGGTTCCTCTACGGCTGGACGACCTTCCTCGTCATCCAGACCGGGACGATCGCCGCGGTCGCCGTCGCCTTCGCCAAGTTCACCGGACTCATCATCCCCTGGTTCAACGAGCGCAACATCCTCGCGACCGTCCTGGGCTTGAAGGTCTCGGCCGCCCATGTCCTGGCCATCGCCAGCATCGCCGTCCTGACCTACCTCAATATGCGCGGGCTGCGGACGGGGAAGACCATCCAGGGCATCTTCACCGTGACCAAGACGGCGGCCCTCTCCGGGCTCATCCTGCTCGGCTTCGTCGTCGGGGCCAACGCCGCGGCCATCAAGGCCAACCTGGCCGTCTTCTGGAAGGCGAGCTGGACCCACATGGCCAACGGCCAGATCGCCTCCGTCCAATCCCTCTCGGGCTTGATGGTCCTGGCGGCCATCGGCGCGGCCATGGTCGGCTCGCTCTTCGCCTCCGACGAGTGGTACACCGTGACGTATATCGCCGGGGAGGTCAAGAACCCCAAGCGGAACATCCCCCTGAGCCTCGTCCTCGGGGCCGGGGTCGTCATCCTCCTGTATTTCCTGGCCAATGTCGCCTACGTCGTCACGCTCCCCGTGCACGGCAACCCCGGCGCGGCGGACGTCATGGGGAGGGGGATCCAATTCGCGGCGGCCGACCGGGTGGGGACCGCGGCCGCGTCCGTGATCTTCGGGGCGCCGGCGGCCATCATCATGGCCGCCCTGATCATGATCTCGACCTTCGGCTGCAACAACGGGTTGATCCTGTCGGGGGCCCGCGTCTATTACGCCATGGCCAAGGACGGGCTGTTCTTCAAGGCGACGGGAAAGCTCAACCGGAAATCCGTGCCGGGGACGGCCCTCGTCGTCCAAGGCATCTGGGCCAGCCTTCTCTGCCTGTCCGGGACGTACAGCGACCTCCTGGACTACGTCGTTTTCGCCGTCCTCATATTCTTCGTCCTGGTCGTTTCGGGGATCTTCATCCTGCGAAAGAAGAAGCCCGACGCCGAGCGCCCCTATCGGGCCTGGGGCTACCCGGTCGTGCCCGCGCTCTACATCGTGGTCGCCGCGGCCATCGCCGTCGACCTGCTCGTCTTCAAGGCGAAATATACCGTCCCGGGTCTCCTCATCGTCCTCCTGGGCATCCCCGTCTTCTTCCTGCGGAAGCGGATCGCCAAACGCCTAGCTTGACCGGTCCATGGAGCCGCGCGCAGAGGGGATGGCTGAAGCGGATGGGCCGCAGCTATTTTTTCTTGTCTGCAGCGAGGACGCCGGCGGCCATGTACTCCTTCGGAGAGAATTCCTGAACCCAAACCCGGATCGCCTCGAGCGGGGCGTTGATGGATTCGTGGACGGCCCGGGTAACCGCGGCGAGAAGGGCTTTTTTCTGCTCGTCCGTTCGGCCCTCGAGGAGGTGGATCTCGATAAGCGGCATGACAGGCTCCTTTCGGGCCCATTGTATCATGCCGGGGACTCGAGGTATTGACTTTCCCCCGGGCTTTTGGTAAACACATAGGCGAAGGCGGGAAGCGATGGATATCAAGACCCGGGACTACCAAAGCGTCATCATTTTCGATATCGACGGGGAGATCCGCCGCTCCGACATGATGGACGCGACCCTCCATCAGCTCGTCAAGACCGAACTCGAACGCGGCAGGAGGGACATCCTGCTCAACTTCGAAAAGGTCGAGTTCGTCGACAGTTTCGGCGTCGGAGAGATCCTGGCCAGCTACATCTCGACGAATAACCTGGGCGGGAAGCTCAAGCTCGTCCGGATCTCCAAGAGGCTGTACCTCATCTTCCAGGTCACCGGGCTGATCCGGGTCCTCGACATCTACGAGGATGAGGCCGCCGCCCTGGAGAGCTTCGGAAAGCCTTGACCTCCTGCCGGCCTGAAGAGGGGGGCGTCCGGTGAACGATGCCCGGCTTTATCGGGTCCTGAAGAAATTCGCCGACGTCCGGCCGGACGAGGTCCGGCCCGCGCTCTTCCTCTTCTTCCAGTTTTTCCTGATCACGTTCACCTTCTATATCATCAAGGCGGTCAAGGAAAGCTTCGTCATCGGCGTCAACCCCGCCTGGTGGCCCTACGCGGACCTCATCACGGCCGCCCTGATCGGCTTCGTCATCGCCTTCAACGCCAGGCTCCTCGCCCGCCTGCCGCGGAGAAAATACGCTTCCTCCACACTCATCTTCTTCGCCTCGAATCTCCTCTTTTTCTGGTTCGTTTTCTGGCTGAACACCAGGAGGGAGTTCATCATAGGCTCCCTTCTTCCGCTGGCCCAACAAAGCCGGGTCCCCTTCGTGTTCATCTTCAGCTTCTGGTCCGATATCTTCATCGCCATGTCCGTCACCCAATTCTGGATCGGTGTCAACGACTTCTTCAATCCCCACCAGGCCAAACGGATCATCGGTTTTCTGGTAACCGGGGGCCTGCTGGGAGGGATCGGCGGCTCTCTCCTGACCTCCCGCCTGGCCCACCTGATCAACCCCGTCAACCTCATCCTGGTCTGTCCGGCCATCCTGATGCTCATGCTCATCGTGGTCAACCTCCTGCACAAGGAGCGGGAGGCGCCCCGGGCCGGACCGGAAGCGTATCAGCCCAGGACCGGCGCCGGGATCGGATATCTGGAGAGCGTCCGGACCGTCCTCGGCGACCGCTATCTCAGGATCCTCGCCGGGGTTCTCGCCTCAGCCATGGTCATCGGGCAGCTCGTCAAATACCAGTTCAACTTCATGGTCAAAGCCCAGGGCTGGGACAACAGCACGCAGACTTCTTTCCTCGCGACGTTTTTCCTGGCCATCCTGGTCCTCTCCACGGTCTTCCATCTGGCGACCACGGGACAGGTCCTGAAAAAGTTCGGCCTCCGGCTGGCCCTGCTCATTGCACCGTCGGTGCTCCTCCTGGGCTCGGTGGCCGTGTTTCTCATTCCCGTGTCCGGGCTCCTCGTTTGGGCCTGCTTGATGAGGGGGAGCGAGCGGGCCTTCGACACGACCATCAGCCAATCCGTCAGGGAGCTGCTTTATATCCCCGTCCCGGCGGACATCAAATACAAGGCCAAGATCTTTATCGACATGTTCGTCAATAAGTTCGGCGCGGGGTTAGGCGCCGCCCTCTATTTCCTCAGCTATCATGCCCTGTCCTTCGTCACGTATCAGCAGCCGGGATCCGACATCGGCGTCCCCATCCGGGACCTCGGCATCCTTGTCGCCGGATTCACTCTCATCTGGATCATCCTCGTCTGGATCATCTATGCCGAATACCTGAGCGTGATGAAGAAGGACCTGTCGCTGAAGTGGCATGACGCGACCGAGCTCGTCAAGCAGCACGTGGACATGGACGTGACGCGCCTCGTCTTCGACACCGTCCAGAGCCGCGAGAAGAGCTCGACGCTCTACGTCATGAACCTGTTCCAGCTCGTCAAACGGGAGAAGCTGACGCCGGAGCTCATGGAGATCCTCGACTACCGGGAAAACGAGATGAAAGCGCGGTCCCTGGACGCCCTCCTTGATGTCGGCGGCGAGGCGTTCTTCCGGGGAGTTGAAGAGACCTTGAGCGATAAGGACTTCGAGGTCCAGGTCCGCGAGATCATGGACCTGGATTCGTTCAAGCTCCTGATGGGGAACCACCTCGCCGAGATCCTCGGCAAAAAAACGGCTTCCGAGGTCGAGCGGATGGAAGCGGCCAGGCTCATCGGCGAGATGGAGCCTTCCCCCGACGTTTTGAATTCCCTTGAAATCCTCCTCCGGGACCCGTCGCCCGACGTCATCAACTACGCCCTGGGCAGCGCGGCCGTCCATCTCCGGAAAGAGCACGTGCCGCTCATCATTCCGCTGCTCGGAAACCCGATGAACCGCCAGGTGGCCCAGGACGCGCTCGAAGCCCAGGGCCCGCGGATCGAGGATGTCTTGCGGAAGCATCTTCAGGACGCCGGGGAGCGGCCTGGGGTCCGGCAGGCCATCCCCGAGGTCCTGGCCCGGTTCGGCACCCAGAGGGCGGCCGATGTCCTGTCGGCAGAACTCGGCCGGGGCGAGGAGGAGCTGGAGCAGGAGCTCATCGACGCCCTTTACAAGATCCGTTCGAGCCAGCCGAAGGTCCGATTCAAGCCGGCGAAGATCAGGGCCGCGATCCTGTCGCTGATCAAGAAAAATTACGAGGCGCTCCTCGCCGAGGGCGAGGGCCGGCCGGGCGGGGAGAGCCGCCCTTCTCCCGGGCCGAACATGAAGGCGGTCCTGGATCTCCGGACCAAGCGGATCTTCGACCTCCTGGCGCTCATCCACCCCCCCGAGGACATCGTCAAGGCCTACCAGAACATCCTCCAGGGGTCGAAAAAGTCCGGGGATTATTCTCTTGAGCTCCTGGACAACATCCTGGACCGGGACCTCAAAACGTACCTCTCGCCGCTCATCGAGGACCTGCCGCCGGAGGAGAGGATCCGCCGGCTGAAAAAGCTTATCGGCGGACTGGGGCAAGCCCGGCCCTGACGGAGGTTGAAATCGTCCGCCGTGTCCATTAGAATGAGATGAGGGAACCCAGATGACCGACCTTTTCATCCACCCCAAGAAGGGAGAGGACTGGAAGTTCCCCTTGGGCCAAAAGAAAGTCAGCATCGGGCGCTCCCCGACGAACGATATCGTCCTCCCCGACCAGTTCACATCGGGCTGCCACGCGACCATTTCCGCCACGGACGGTGGATACGTCCTGGAGGACCAGGCCAGCAAGAACGGGACCTTCCTTAACGATTTGCGGATCACCGGAGATGTCGTGCTCACGAGGGGGAACAAGATCCACATCGGAGAGACCGACATTTTCTTCGACCGCGAATACGAGCCCGACGTCAAGATCATTGAAGGCACGACCTTCACCCATAGCTCGAACACGATCATCAACGTCAAGGACATCCTGAAGAAGCCCCCAACCGCCGTTTTCCTCAGGCCGGCGCCCGTCGGCCTGGATATGGACCAGGCTGCAGCAGGACCAGAAGTTCTCCGCAGTCCTGAGCGAGGTGAGCCAGGCCCTCATCTACCACATGAAGCTGCCGCCTCTCCTCGACCATATCATGGACCTGATCACCCAGTACATCCCCATGGACCGGGGCGTCCTCATGCTGAGGGATGGCCGGGGCGGAGAGCTCGTCCACAAGGTGGTCCGCATCCACGACGGCCCGCTCCGGAACGCGAGCATCCTCGTCAGCAAGAGCATCATCCGGACCGCCCTGGACAAGAATTCGGCCGTGCTCATCTCCGACATCCAGAGCGACGAACAGCTGAGGGGACAGGTCAGCGTCATCCAAGGCCAGATCCACTCGGCCATGTGCGTCCCGCTCTTGAGCAACGACGAGATCATCGGCCTGATCTACTGCGACCGCGCTGCCCTCATCGGGCAATTCACGGAAGAGGACCTGAAGCTGCTGACGCTCCTGGCCAACCTGGCCGCCAACAAAATCGAGAACGCCAGACTCATCGAAGTGGCCATCCAGGAGGAGCAGCACATCCGGGAGCTGGAGACGGCCGCTCAAATCCAGAAGAATTTCCTGCCCAAGAACGACCCCGTTTTCGACCCGTACGACATCAGCGGCAGCATGCGGGCCTGCCGCCACGTCGGCGGGGACTACTACGATTTCATCCCCGTCGGCCCGGCCCGGCTGGGCCTCGTCATCGCCGACGTCTCCGGGATGGGGGTCAGCGCCGCCCTGCTCATGGCCTCGGTCCGGGCGTCCCTCCACGCCGAGATCCCGGTCACCAAGGACCTGGCCGTGCTCGCCGCCAAGCTGAATGATTTCGTCCATATGAGCTCCGACACCCACTCTTTCATCTCGTTTTTCTTCGGCATCCTGGACCGCCAGGCCGGCGAGGTCGTCTACGTCAACGCCGGCCACAACCCGCCCTTGATCGTGAACCCGGCCGCGGGCGCCCGTTACCTGGAGTCCACCGGTTTTTGTTTGGGCATGTTCCCGTCCGTCAGCTATGAGATACGGACGACCCGGCTCGAGCCCGGCGAGATCCTCTGCATCTTCACGGACGGCATCGTCGAGCACGCGAACGGAGAGAAAGAGCAATTCGGGGAAGACCGGCTGGCCGCGAAGATCCGGGCATCGGCCGGGCTCCCGGCCCGGGAGATCATCGACGGGATTTATGACGAGGTCATCAGCTTCGCCGGCTGCGACGAATCCAGCGACGATATGACCCTGGTCGTCGTTAGGAGAATGAGCTGAGGGCCGGCATCGAGGAGGAACTTTTGAGCGCCCCCGGATCGAAAGAGCTGACCGTCCGAGCGGACCTGGCCGAGATCGACCGGGTCCGCGGGTTCCTCCGCGAGAGCCTCCATGGCCTGCCGCTAGGCGAGGAGGACCTCCTGAAGCTCGAGCTCTCGCTCCACGAGATCTTCGTCAATATCGCCCTCCACGCCTACCCGGGAGCGGCCGGGGAGATGTCGGTCCGGGTCTGGGAGGACGCCGGGACCTTATATGTGGAGATCCGCGACCGGGGGATCCCTTTCGACCCGGTCGCCTGGCCGCCTCCCGACCTCGACGAGAAGATCCGTCTGGGCACGAAGGGAGGGTTCGGGGTCCACCTCTTCAAGACCCTGATGGACGGGTTCTCGTACCGCAGGGCCGACGGAGAGAACATCCTGACGATCTACAAGAAGCTTCCGGCCCGGCCCGGCGACCCGGGTCAATATAAGACCTGAGCCTCTCCGTTCTTCTTGATGAGCCTATCGATCTCCGCCAGGATGAGGTCCCGGCGGATCAAGACGGCCTTGATCTCCTCATCCGTCAGGTATTCGCCGACGGCGGCTTTGATGCTCTCGGGGGTGAGCGCCTTGACCTTCTCGACGAGCACTCGCGGAAGCTCGCTCATAAGCTTGGGGCCTTCCGGGTGTTTCTCGGTATAGATGAGCTTCTTCGTGAAATCTTTCGTGGTTCTGAAGCTCCTGGAGTGGTCGATGAGAATCATCCGCCAGTCCTTGGTCAGCAGGATCTGGTTCTGGTGCCGGTCCTCGTTCGCGATCAGGTTGTCCCAGAATCTCTGGAGGTAGATGCTCCGGTTCATGGGGAAGACCTTGTACGAGGGCGTTTTGATCTTCTTCTCTTCTTTTTCCTTGAGCGTGATGCAATCGTCGACCCAGTACTGGCAGGAGCCCCGGTTTTCCTGGAACCGCCGTTCGACGGTCGTCGGCACCATGTTGAGGCCGAGAAATCTGTCCAACCGGTAGGCGGCGATCTCCCATTGCCAGCCCTCGACATAGCCTTTTTGCCGGCCCTCGGCATTCTTCCACAAAGCCCGGTGGGTGAGGTCGCCCTTCTTGAGCGTCAGGACCCAGGGGTTCGTGACCGCTTCTTCACCGGTGAGCTGTTTTTGGCCGATGATCTGGGCCGTCTTCAGGAAGTCCTCCTGTTGCTCCCGTTGGGCCAGCTCCCCGGCCGTGAACTGGGCCAGAAGCCGCGGGGCCGCCCAGGCGGCCAGGCCGCACAATACCAGAATGACCAACCCCTTTTTCGCCTTTCCCATGATTTCCCTCCTTTCTGATCTCTCTATCCTCTACGGCTGATGCGGCCGAAGGCCGCATCAGCCGTAGAGGACGTTGGTTTCGCCCTCATCATGACGACGTTCAGAACAGGACCGCGCGCTCCCCCTGCATTTCGATCTGCCTCCTGATGGCCCAGACGATCGCCCCCCGGCGTGAGTCGAGGGCCCGCAGCTCTTCCGAGTTGA
The DNA here is from genome assembly GCA_963796835.1 of Candidatus Aminicenantota bacterium. Lineage (GTDB taxonomy): Bacteria > Acidobacteriota > Aminicenantia > Aminicenantales > Saccharicenantaceae > DATKJS01. Next base: position 76,436 of record CAWCND010000012.1, read on the forward strand.
GAACGGGGGAGAGGAGAGCCGTGACCTTGCCGGTGTCCCAATCGAGGAGCTTCCTGTAGAGCTTCCGGGAGCATTGGAGGATCTCGCAACCCCGGACCGTGTTCTTCTCCGGCTCGAAGGCCTGGGCGAAATCGACCCTGTAAACTTTCCAGTCGTCCTGGCTGATCAAGGTATCCTCGTCGTTGGTGCAGGAATCATAAACGATGTTTTCAAAGACTCTCAGGTCGGCCATGGCCTGGTCGAAGGCTTGGGGATCTTTCGGAACGAGCTTCCGGGCTTTCCTCTCACTCTCTTTGAGGGCGTTCTCGACGAAGATCTGGAGAGATCCCGGCTGACTGTCGATCTCCCGTTCGACGACAGGGGGCACGAAATCGAGACCGAGATATTTGCAAAGCCCGTAGGCCGCCAGCTCGTACTTGTAGCTTTCGGGAATGATCTCCGGCCGCCGGCGGTCGATGTACTTGAAGAGCGCCTTCCGGGATATGCCCTTATCCTCCAGGGTGACCTTCCAGGGCTCCGTCCGTCCCGCAACGGCCCCCTTCTGGACCCTGACGACAGCGGCCTGCCTGAGGAACTTCTCATATTCCCCGGCCGTCAAAGGACCGGCCACCGTCGGGGTGTAGTCGGGACCTTTCGCGACGATTTCCTCGGACGGCTCCCACAAGCTGAAACGGCGGTCCTGGATGATCAGGGCCGAAGGAGTGCCCCCGAAGACACTGGAGATGCCGGTGTCGATGATGAAGACCCTATTGTGAAACCGGCTGACGCTTCCGATCTCGCGGGAGACGACCGGGCTGTTTCCGCCGGCACGGCTATAGGTATGGCCGACGACGATGGCCCTGGCCCCCAGATTGGCGAGGATATTGTTGACCTCGTTCTGGGACGATGTTTCATCCATGTAGGCCAGCCCCCTGTACCAGAGCGGACCATCGGGGTTGTAGACGATCTTCGGCTTGAAAGGCCTGGGGACGGATTGCGGATCCCGCATCCGTCCCCGGAAGGATTCGAGCTCCGACCGGAGAGTGTTGTTGATATCCCGGAGCTTCCATGTGGAAAACTCCTCGCTGATGCCGGCGTGGCAGAAGATGACATCGTTGATCTTGATGACGGCGTTCTTCTGAAGCAGCCATTTTCCGTAGGTTTCGTTGAAGCCATTGACGTAAGCGCGCTTGGCCGCATCTCCCTTTTTCAGGTTCGTCCAGAAAAGGCGCAAGCCGCTGTCCGAAGCCAGGTCCAAACCCTTCGTTTCGGCCGCGGCCCGCTCGGCGGCCGGAAGGCCGGACAGATATTCCTTTTCCCGGGCCTTTCGGTAACCCTCGGGGAGGAAGGCGACGAACTGCTCGACGTTGACGTAGTCGGGATAACCCAGGGCGATCCCGTCGATATTCATCTCTTCGTGGTTGCCGAGGAGGACGTGGACCATCCCCCCGGCTTCCGCCGCGTCTTTTTCGAGGCGCATCAGGAGGTCCAAGATGTCCTTGGCCTTCGTCCCCCTATCCATGATGTCGCCGATCTGGACGAGATGCGTGGTCCCCCCCGTCCAGCGAAGGTCGTCGGCGACCATCCCGGTGCCCTTCAGGATCAGGACGAAGTTGTCATAGTCGCCGTGAAGATCGCCCACGGCCACGACCTTATCGACGCCGCTCCAGACGCAGGGGATTTCCGCGGCGGAGGAGAGCAGGACGGACGCGAAAAGGGCTGCCGAAACCGTGAGGGCCCGGATCAACGGTCGGTTATGCTTCAAGGTTCCCTGTCCTTTTCCGATAAGAGCGACCTTTTTTTCCTTTATAGTCCATTTCCAGGCAGGAATCAACTTAGAATCTCCGGCCGCAATGATCTTCCCGCCGGGGACTCGAGGTGTTGACCCGTTCGCCGACGCTAAGCCCCGCCTTTCAGGGCGGGGATAAGAAGCGAGGCTCAGGGTTAACCCCGAACAAGCCCCGGCATTCATGCAGGGAACTCGAGGGGTTGACTCCCGGCCGAAGGCCCTGCTATTCTTCTTCATGTCCGACTCCCCGCCCCAGGATGGTGAGCCATGATGACTCAGGCCGCGCGTGTTTCCCGGAAATCGTCGAGAGCCCTTCCCGTCTGGCCGGCCCTTTCGGCCCTGGCGGTGTCCCTTGCGGTCCTGGCCTGTTCGCCGGGCCTTCGGGCTGCGACGCCTCCCGCTGCGGGACGGGTGAAGACCGGCCTCGAGGTGTTCCTCGAGAAGCATCTCGACCTGGTCACGGGGAAAAGGGTCGGGCTCATCACGAACCCGACGGGAGCCGACAGCGGGCTCCGGAGCACGGTGGACCTGCTGGCCGGCAACCCGAGGGTCAAGCTGGTCGCCCTCTACGGGCCGGAACACGGCGTCCGTGGGGACGCCCAGGCCGGGGAATACGTCCCGTTCTATTACGACAAGAAGTACAACCTGCCGGTTTTCAGCCTTTACGGCCAGACGATGAAGCCCGAGCCCGGGATGCTCAAGAATATCGATGCGTATATGAGGTCCTTCGACACCAAGTCCGACGGCAAAGCGCCCGGAAGGGAGATGGTCAAGGACATCGACGTCATGATCTATGATATCCAGGACGTCGGGACCCGCGTCTACACCTATATCGCGACGATGGCCCTGGCCATGCAGGCGTGCGCCGAGAGCGGCGTCGATTTCATCGTCCTCGATCGGCCCAACCCCGTCAACGGAGCGGACATGGAGGGCCCTGTCCTCGAGTTTCCCGGCTCGAGCTCCTACATCGGCCTCTATCCCATCCCCGAACGCTTCGGAATGACCATGGGCGAGCTGGCCCGGCTCTTCAACGACAAGTTCCTCCCGCGAAAAGCCAAGCTGACGGTCATCCCGATGGAAGGGTGGAGGCGGACGATGTGGTTCGACCAGACCGGGCTTCCGTGGATCATCCCGTCGCCCAACATGCCGACCCTCGAGACCGCGACCGTCTATCCCGGGCAGGTCGCGATCGAGGGGACCAACGTCTCCGAGGGCCGGGGAACGACGAGGCCTTTTGAGCTCTTCGGCGCGCCCTGGATCGACGGGTCCGCGCTCGCGGCGAAGCTCAACGCCCTCGGTCTTGCGGGGGTCGTCTTCCGGGAAGCCTGGTTCACGCCGGCTTTTTCCAAGTTCCAGGGCCAGCTCTGCGGGGGCTGCCAGGTCCACGTGACCGACCGCTCCCGGTACAGGTCTTTCGAGACGTCCCTGGATATCCTCAAGGCCGTTCGCGACGCGTACCCGGACAAGTTCGAATTCCACAAGGACTATTTCGATAAGGTCATGGGGACGCCCCGGGTCCGCGAGGCGATGGAGGCCGGGACCGCGGTCCGGACTATCGTCGAGGGGCTCGGGCCCGGGCTGGCCGCTTTCGACGGGCTCCGCAAGCCCTATCTCCTTTATTGACCTGGCTGTCCTTTTCCTTTAAAATGAACGTCTTTCCGTTGAAGATTGGGTGTCCTCCCGCCCTCCGGGCGGAGGCCGCCTTCCGATGAAGGAGCGATACGAGATGACAAACCGGCCCTCACCGCTAGCCCTGGCCAATCCCCTGTCCCTGATCCTCGATAAATCCCCGCGGGATTTCCTGCGGGCAGATATTCTGAAAGTCATCGAGAAGCGGCAGGTCGAGCGCCTCACGTTCCACTACACGGCCCTGGACGGAAAGCTCAAGGAGCTCAAGATCCCGGCGGCGTCCCGCTCCCAGATCGAAACGGTCCTGGCCGAAGGCGAGAGGGTGGACGGCTCTTCACTCTTCAAGGGGCTCGTGGACATGGCCCTTTCCGACCTCTATATCGTCCCCCAGTACAACACGGCCTTTCTCAATCCCTTCGACGAAGGAAGCCTCGATTTCGTCTGCCGTTACCTCACCAAGGACGGAAGCCCGGCCCCTTTCACCCTGGACAACATCCTGGCCCGGGCCGCCGGGCTCTTCCGATCGGCCACGGGCTTCGAGCTCAACGCCCTGGGTGAGCTGGAGTTCTTTCTCCTGAGCCCGCCCGCCGAGAAGACCTATGTGGTGCCGGGCCAAAGCGGCTACCACGGCTCGACGCCGTTCATCAGGAGCGGGCCGGTCCTGAGCGAGATGGTGCGAAACATCACCCAGGTCACCGGGGCCGTCAAGTACGCCCACAGCGAGGTCGGTCTTATCGAGAGCGTCCGGAGCGACGTCGAAGAAATCCAGGGCCGGCGCGCCGAACAGCTCGAGATCGAGTACCTGCCCCGGCCGGTGGAGGAGATGGCCGACGCCCTCGTGATCGGCCGGTGGATCATCAGGAACACTGCGTACCGGCACGGCTCCGTCGCCACCTTCACCCCGAAGCTCGAGGAAGGCATCGCGGGGAACGGGCTCCATTTCCATCTCGAGATCGAAAAGGACGGGAGGGGCCTCATGACCGGTCCGGACGGCCGGCTGTCGGAGGCCGCCCGGAAACTCGTCGGCGGCCTGTGCGAATATGCCGATTCCCTGACGGCCTTCGGGAACACGGTATCCTCGGCCTACCTCCGGCTGGTCCCGAACCACGAGGCCCCGACCCGGGTGTGCTGGAGCGACCTGAACCGGAGCGCGATGATCCGGGTCCCTCTAGGCTGGACGAACCTCTCCAACCTGGCCAGAAAGGTCAATCCCCGGCAGGCCGAGGATTTCAAGGGCGTCCCGGGCGGCCGGCAGACCGTGGAGCTGAGGAGCCCCGACGGCAGCGCCATCATCCACCTCGCCCTGGCCGGCATCACCATGGCCGCGAATTGGGCTTTCGGCGGAGACCATTCCCTCTTCAAGGAGCGCGGGCCCCTGGAGCTCGCGGAGAAGTTCTACGTCAAAGGGAACATCTTCTTGGACAAGGAGCTCCTCAAGAAGCTTCCCGTCCTTCCCACGAGCTGCGTCGAGTCGAGCCGCCTGCTCCTTCAAAAGAGAGACCTTTACGAACGGGACGGCGTTTTTCCGCCGGCCGTCATCGACTACATCGCCCGCATGCTCCAGGCTGAGAACGACGAGTTCATGAACAAGCAGCTGGCGGGGCTCCCGGCCCATGACCGGCTCTATGAGATCCGCAAGATCATGCACAAGGACCTTCACAAGCACTGAGCGGCCTCGGCGGGGCCGCCTGACCTTGAGGGATCAGGATCCTCCGAACGCTCTTTTCTGGGCCCTGAATTCCGGCTCGAGCGTCCTCCACAAGGAATTGAACCTTTCCTGCAGGGCTTCGTAGACGCCCGAGTTCTTCGCGTCCGGCGCCGCAGCGAGCCTGTCCAGGGTCACGCGCGCTCCCGTGATCTCCCCGATGCTGACGTTTTCGCCCCTTTCGAGGTGCCAGCACCAGATCGATTGGAGCGCCCCGCCGTAGGCCGCCGCCTCCTGTTCCTTCAGGGTCACGACGGGCGTCCGGAGGATGTCGGCCGCGATCTGGAGCCATAACCGGCTTTTCGACCCGCCACCCGTGGCCCGGATCTCGTCCGGCTTGAGCCCGAGCGCCCGCATCCTGGCAAAGCCATAGCCCAGATTGAGGATCGTCCCTTCCATCACCGCCCGGGCCAGATGGGCGGCGTCGAAGGTCCCTCGGTTGAGGCCGAAAAAGACGGCGCTCGAGAAGGGCAGGACGGGGACCCTCTCGCCGTCCACGAAGGGCAGGAAGAGGAGCCCGCCGGAGCCGGGCGCGGCCTTCGCGGCCAGGGCTCCGAGGGTCCGGTTGTTGAGCTTGAAGACCGACTTGAAGAGCTCGGTCGTGTTCGTGACGTTCATCGTGCAGAGGAGGGGCAGCCAGCCGCCGGTGCTGTCGCAGAAAGCGGCGATCTCGCCCTCCGGGTCCACGAACGCCTCCCCGGAGTGGGAATAGATCGTTCCCGATGTGCCGAGGCTCAGGGTCGAGACGCCGGGCGTCACGTTTCCCGTCCCGATGGCTCCCATCATGTTGTCTCCGCCGCCGCTCGAGACGAGGACCCTGCCCAGCCCGAACCGGGCGGCGACGGCCTTCCGCACGAAGCCGACGGGCTCGCGGGGATGGCTGAGGGGCGGGAGCTTCCCGGGGAGGCCGGGGTCAACGGCAGCCACGGCCTCCGGGCTCCAGCGGAGGCGCCTGACGTCCATGAGGCCTGTCCCGGATGCGTCGCCGTATTCCATGTGAGGCCGCCGGGTCAGATGGTGGTTCAGATAGTTGTGGGGAAGGAGGACGGTCGCGAGCTTCTCGTAGTTCTCGGGCTCGTGCCTCTTGAGCCAGAGGATCTTCGAGGCCGTGAACCCGACGGCCAGGCTGATCCCGAGCTTGCGGATGAATTCCTTGGCCCCGCCGAGGCGTCCGACGATCATCTCCGTTTCCTCGATCGTCGAGGTGTCGTTCCAGAGCTTGGCCGGCCGGATGGGCCGGCCCCGGAGATCGAGCGGGACGAACCCGTGCTGCTGGCCCGATATGCCAAGGGAGACAACTTTCTTGGGGTCCGCCCGCGATTCCTTGAGGGCGGCCGCGAGGGCGATCTCCATGGCTGCCACCCAGGTTTCCGGGTCCTGTTCGCTCGCTCCGGGCGGCAGGCCGGGGACCATTTCGTGGGGAGCATGCCCCTGGCCCAGGACCTTCCCGGTCTCGAAATCGACGACTAGGGCTTTCGTGCCTTGCGTTCCGGAATCAATGCCGACGGCATACATCTTTCACCTCAGACGCTTGAATTATTTTAAGAAACCATGGCAGGGCTGTCAATGTCGGCCCGCCTTGCGACCGGCGGGAGAACTCTCTCAGAATCAAGCCTTGCTCACAAAGCGGGGGGAGTTCTCAGCGCTCGCGCCGAGGAGAGACGCGTTTGAAGAGGACCGCGGCCTGGGCCGGCCCCTCCGAGAGAGGCGCGGGGACAGGGCCCTTCAATCCTTTACGCCTTGAAAAATGACAGATGCCGGACTAAACTGGACATCCGTAAGTCGCATCTGAGGAGCGCCGATGAGAACGAGCCTGAGAATCGCGGCCGGCTTCCTAGCCCTGCTTCTGGCGGCCCCTTCCGCCCCGGCCCTCATGACGCCGGGCCAGAAGTTCCTCCCTTTCTCCCTGAAAAACGTCGACGACAAGGAATATACCGTCAAAATGGAAGACGGCCGGCTGACCCTGATCGTCAGCGAGAGCGTGGCAGGGAAGAGCCAAGTCCGCAAAACCCACCCGGCCGCCGTTCTCATCGATTTCTGGGCGACCTGGTGCGTGCCCTGCCGGGCGGCCATGCCGTACATGCAGCGGCTCCACGAAAAATACAAGCCCGGCGAGGATCAGGACCGAGGCGGCCTGAGGCTCTTCGGGATCGCCCTGGACGAGCGGGGGTCCAAGGTCGTCCGGCCTTTTTACGAGAAGCTCAAGATCACTTATCCGATGCTCGCCGACCCGACGCCCGGCCCCGGGTCCGACGGGATCCTGCGCACGGCCCAGGCCATGAAAAAACCGTATGACGCCGTCACCATCCCCGTCGTCTACCTGATCGATTCGACGGGGACGATCGTTCATGTCCATCAGGGCTTCAAGCCGGAACACATGGCCGAGCTCGAAACGGCCGTGAAAAATTGCCTGGCCGGAGGGAAAGGATGAAGCGCAAGCTGCCCTGGGTCCTGTTGACCATCTTCCTCGCCCTGATGGTCGCCGGCCTGTTCCTCGGCGAATACAAGATGGTCCTGGAGAAGGCCGTCACGGTCTGCCTGGACTGCATCGGGATCGGCTGAGGATTGGACGATGGGATTCCTGACGAAGCCGCGGCAAAAAAGGGTCTGGTACCAGGCCTTGGGGGCCCTGGCCATCAACGCCTGGCTCCCGAACTGGCTCTCCGGACAAATCTTCCAGGGGAAAGTCAAAGGATTCTGCGTCCCCGTCTTAAACTGCTATTCCTGCCCTTCGGCCCTGGGAGCCTGCCCGATCGGCTCCATTCAGACCTTCTTCGCCGGCGTGCGCTTCAACCTCTCGGTCGCCGAAAAAAAGTTCGGTCTCTACGTCATCGGGCTTTTGGGGGTCGTGGGCAGCGTCATCGGCCGCATGCCCTGCGGCTGGCTCTGTCCCTTCGGCTTGCTCCAGGAGCTGATGCACAAGATCCCGACGCCCAAACTCCGGGTGCCGCGGTTCTTCTCCTATTTCCGTTACGTCTTCCTGGCCGTCCTGGTCGTCGCCCTGCCGCTCCTCATCGTCGATGTGATGGGATTCGGCCAGACCTGGTTCTGCAAATGGGTCTGCCCGGCCGGGACGCTGGAGGCCGGGATCCCCCTCGTCCTCCTGAACGAGGGCCTGCGGGGGCTCGTCGGATTCATGTATTTCTGGAAGGTCGGCCTCCTCGTCCTTTTCCTCGGCTGGATGACCGTCAGCAAGCGTCCCTTCTGCCGGGCCGTTTGCCCGCTCGGCGCGATCCTGGGGCTCTTCAATAGGGGAAGTCTTTTCCGGATGGCCGTGGACGAGGAGAAGTGCACGCTCTGCGACGCGTGCCACAAGGACTGCCCGGTGGACATCAAGATCTATGAGTCGGCCAATAGCCCCGACTGCGTCCGCTGCCTGAAATGCGTCAGCTCGTGCCAGTACGGGGCGATCAGCTACGATTTCCTGGGAAAGCACGAGACCGCGGCCGACCGGCGGGTCGGCGAGGAGGCTTGAGTCCGGGTTGGACAGGCCCCGCTGTTGATTAATGGGACCCATTTGGATAAACTCGGATTTCGCTCCGCCGGGTTCAGGAAATGTGTTGAGGAGATGAAGGTGACCGGAAGACGCAGGCCTTTTTTCGTCGCGGCGGTCCTCCTGACCGTCTCGGCGGCATATCTCATTTCCGACGGAGGCGCCGTGGCTATTTTCGGCGAAAAGATCCCCAAGAAGATCGGCGGCTGGGCGGCCTCGGGGAAGGACCGGACGTTCAACCGGGAAACACTCTACGACTATATGGACGGCGGCGCGGAGGTTTACCTCGCCTTTGATTTCCGCGAGGGCTGGTCCCGGAAATATGCCGGCCCGGGGGCCGGGAAATGACCCTGGATATTTACGACATGGGGTCCCCGGCCGAAGCCTTCGGAGCCTTTTCCTGCGATCGGCAGGACCCCGGCGCCGGCATCGGTCAGGAATCGGAATACGGCGGGGGACTCCTGCGGTTCTGGCAGGGACGCTATTTCGTGGCGATCACGGCCTCCGCCGACGATCAGGCCACTTCCGGGGCCGTCCTCGAGTTGGGGAAAGAGGCGGTGAAGACTCCTCGGACCGCCTGGCGCGAAGCCGGACATGGTCGCGTTCCTGCCGCCCGCGGCCCTCCGGCCGGAGCGGACGAGCTATTTCCACAGCGTCGTCAACCTCAACAACCGCTATTTCGTGGCCAGCGAAAATCGTCCTCCGGCTCGACCGCTCGACCGACTGTGTCGTCGGGGAGTACGGGGCGGCCGGCGCCGAGCCAGTCACGCTCCTCCTCATCCGTTACCCCGACGGAGCCGGGGCGCGCGCAGCACGCCAGTCGTTCCTGGCCTCCTACCTTCCCGAGGCCGGCCCGGAGGGGATCGCCCGGACCGATAAGAGGAAGTGGGTGTCGGCCTCCGTCCGGGAAAATTATCTCACGCGTCATTTTTGAAGCGTCGTCAGAGGACGCGGCCAAGAAACTCGGCGCGTCCGTCAAATTCCCCGCGAAATGAGGTGGCCATGAACCCTCCGTTCACCCGACGCGATTTTCTCAGGGGCACGACCGTCGCCGTCCTCGGGGCTTCCCTGGGATTCAGCCAGGACAAGGCGATGCAAAAGAAATCCCGGGTCGTCCTCATCCGGGATCGTGACGTCCTCGACGAGAACTCGAAGATCAACCCCGACATCCTCCAGGGCATGCTGGACGACGCCGTGATGAAGCTCCTTGGCGAGAACGACCCCGTCAGGGCCTTCCAAAAACTCGTCAAGCCGGAAGAGACGGTCGGGATCAAAACGAACGTCTGGTCCTACCTGCCGACCCCCCCCGAGCTCGAGGCCGCCATCAAGCGCCGGGTGATCGACGCCGGGGTGGCGCCGGACAGGATCGGCCTCGATGACCACACTGTCAGGACCAACCCTCTTTTCGTCAAAGCCACGTCCCTGATCAACGTCCGGCCCCTCCGGACGCATTACCTGGCCGGGATGTCCGGCTGCATCAAGAACTACATCATGTTCGCCGAGTCCCAGCCGGCTTATCACCCGGACAGCTGCGCCGACCTGGGCTCCCTGTTCAAGCTCCCCCAGGTCAAGGGGAAGACGCGGCTCAACGTTCTCTGCGTCCTGACCCCCCAATTCCACGGCCGCGGTCCCCACAATTTCAACCGGCGGTACGTCTGGAGCTACAAGGGACTGATCGTGGGCCTGGACCCCGTAGCGGTCGACACGATCGGGCTGCGGTTGATCATGGCCAAGCGCCGGGAGGTCCTGGGAAAGGCCCAGGAGCTGCCGCCCGTGCCCAAGCACATCCAGCTGGCCGACACCCGGCACGGCATCGGGACGAGCGATATCAACGCCATCGAGTTCATCAAGCTCGGCTGGAACGAAGATACCCTGATCTAGGCCGGCCCTCTGGCCGGGCAAAAAAAGGGAAGGGGAGTGACCATGGTCCGTGCCGCAAGAACCGCGATGATCCTTTTGACCGCATTCGGGGCCCTGGCCCTGCCTCTCACACCGTCGGCGGGCGATCGCCCGGAGTTCATCAGCTCTATCCTCTGGTCGAAGGCCTATGACATCGCCGTCGAGGGAAATTATGGCTATTGCGCTTTCCTCAACGGTCTGGTGATCCTCGATCTCACGGTGAAAAGCGCCCCGGCGGAGATCTCCCGCCTCTCGCTCGGCGGGGGGTTCGGGGTCGCGAAGAGCCGGACCCTGGTCTTCATCGCCGCGGGCAAGATGGGTTTGAAGGTCGTGGACGTCTCTGATCCTAGGACGCCTCTGTTGAAGGGTGAAGCGGCGACTCCCGGGATCGCCAAGGCGGTGGCGGCCGACGGCAGCCACGTTTTCGTCGCCGACGGAGAGTCCGGGCTGTTGATCTTCGACGTCTCGAATCCGGCCGCGCCCCGGCTCATCTCCTCCTTCGAGACGCCCGGCGAAGCGGAAGGGGTGACGGTCCACGGAAGCCATGCCCTCGTCGCCGTCGGAGACGAGGGGGTCCTGGTCCTCGATGTGCGAGACCCGGCCGCCCCGAAAAAGGCCGGCTCGCTCAACACCCAGGGCAAGGCCAGACAGATCGCCGTCTCAGCGAACGTCGCCTTTGTCGCCAACGGCCCGGCGGGCCTGGCCGTCCTCGACATCCGCGACCCGGCCGCGCCGAAGCTCACGGCCGCCCTGCCGACCTCGAGCTATGCCAACAGCGTCGCCGCAAGGGAAGGAGTCCTGGCCGTCGGGACGCTTTACGACGGCGGATATCAGCTCTTCGACATCAAGAACCCGGCGGCTCCCGTTTCGTTGAATATCGGCAAGTACACGATGTACAACGAGGCCTGGGGGATCGCCCTCGATTCGGGCCTGGCCTATGTCGTCGATTATTTCGCCGGCATCCACATCGTCGATATTTCGGACCCCAAGAGGCTTCGGATCATCGGCCGGTTCGCGACGCCAAGCTCGATCATCGCCGCGGCCGTCCAGGGCAAGAACCTCTACGCGATCGGCGAGCTCTCCGGTCTCCAGGTCTTTGACATCTCCGACCCGTCGCGTCCCTTCGGCATCGGCGCGTCGGCCGTCTCGCGCGGGGTCCAGGGGCTGGATGTCCAGGGGAACTTCGCCTATGTGACCGACCGCTGGGGCCTTCACATGATGGACATCACCAAGCTGCCGACAGTCCAGGCCGCCGGCACACTTGCGCTGCCGGGAGTCCCCCGGGCCGTCGTGGTCCGGGGGCCCTATGCCTATCTGACTTCCGACCACTCCGGCTTCCACGTCGTCGACATCAGAAGCCCGTCGGCCATGAAGATCGTGGGGTCTCTCGAGATGCCCGGGTTCGCCTACGGCCTGGGTCTTGAGGGGGACCGGGCTTATGTTTGCAACAGCGACACGGGTTTTCATGTGCTCGACATCTCCGACCCGGCCAAACCAAAAACCCTCGGCGGCATCCGGACGGCGGGCGAGCCTCGCGCCGTCGCCCTGAAGGGGAGCTTCGCTTTTGTCGCCGACGGCCCCGACGGCCTCCTCGTCCTCGACGTCCGGGACCCTCAGGGGCTGAAGGCTGTGGGGAAGGCCGCTTTCGAGGGATTTGCCACCGGCGTCGCCGTCGACGCGAACACCGCCTACGTTTCGGATGAAACGTCGGGCGTCAGGAAATTCGATATCAGCGACCCGGCCGCGCCGAAGCCCGTCGGCAGTTTTAAGACCCCGGGCGAAGCGGCGGGCGTCCGTTTCGGCGGCGGAGTTCTTGTCGTCCCCGATTCTTATTCGGTGTTCATCCTGAAACCGGGGAGGAACTGAACGCGACCACCGATCGCCGGGCCGGCCGAATCTCTTGGCTGGCGCCGGGGTTTTGATGTAAGATGAGGCACTTGATGCCAAGGAGGTATCGATGAACCAAAAACCGATGAGACGTTTGGCGATCGTCGCCGTCCTGGCCCTTCTTATCGTCGTCCAGGCGGCGGCCCAGGAAAAGCTCGACCTTCAGGTCGTGCAGCGCATCCGAAAAGAGGGACTCGAGAATTCCAAGATAGCCGACCTATTGATCTATCTCTGCGATATCTACGGCCCGCGTCTCGCGGAGTCCCCCCAGTACCGGAAGGCGGGGGAGTGGGCCGTGGGAAAGCTCAAGGAGATCGGACTGGCCAACGCGAAGATGGAGCCGTACGGCACATATGGGCGGGGTTGGGAGCTCCAGAGGTTCTATGCCGCCATGACCGCACCCCAGTACATGCCGTTCATCGCCTTTCCGAAGGCCTGGACGCCAGGAACGAACGGCGTCGTCAAGGGGAACCCGGTTCTCCTCGATGTCAAGAAGATCGCCGACCTCGATAAGTACAAGGGCAAGATCAAGGACGCCATCGTCCTCACCCAGGGCGAGCAACCGCTCGATATCTCTTTCGACCCCGCCGCCTCAAGGCTGACGGAGGACGAGCTGAAAAAAATGGCCCTGGCCCCCGAGCCGGGCGCGCGGTCGCCGTTCGCCGCCCGGATGGAGGAATTCCAGGCCCGCCAGCAGCTCCAGCAGGCGGTGAACAAATTCCTGAAGGACGAAGGGGTGGCCGTGCTTCTCGAGCCCAGCCGGGGGAAGGACGGGACGGTCTTTGTCGCGAGCGGAGGTTCCCAGGCGAAGGACGCTCCGGCCGTTCTGCCGTCGGTCGTCGTTTCGGTCGAACAGTACAACCGGATCGTCCGCATCCTCCAGAAAGACGTCCCGGTCGCTCTCGAGGTCGAGGTCCAGGCCCGCTTCACCGGGGATGACCTCCAGGGCTACGATATCGTCGCGGAAATCCCGGGCGTGGACAAGAAGCTGAAGGACGAGATCGTCATGCTGGGCGGCCATTTCGACAGCTGGCAAGCGGGCACCGGGGCCACGGACAACGGCGCCGGAAGCGCCGTGGCCATGGAGGCCGTGAGGATCCTCAAGGCCATCGGCATCCAGCCCCGGCGCACGATCCGGGTCGCCCTATGGGACGGCGAAGAACAGGGGTACATCGGTTCGCAGGGATATGTCACGAACCATTTCTTCGACCGGGCCAAGAAGGAAAAGAAGCCCGAGTACGACAAGTTCTCGGCGTATTTCAACCTGGACAACGGCAGCGGCAAGGTCCGCGGCATTTATGCCCAGGGCAACAACGCCGCCGTTCCGATCTTCGAAGAATGGCTGAAACCCATGGGCGACCTCGGGGCCTCGACCGTAACGATCCGTAACACGGGAGGCACGGACCACCTGTCCTTCGACAGGGTCGGCCTGCCGGGCTTCCAGTTCATCCAGGATGTCCTGGAATATGATTCGCTCACCCATCATTCGAACATGGACGTCTACGACCACGTGTCGAAAGGGGACCTGATGCAGGCGGCGACGGTCATGGCCTGGTTCGTCTACAACGCGGCCATGCGGGACGAGAAGATGCCTAGGAAGTTCTTCGACCCGAACGCGCGAGAGCCTGTCCGGGGGCGGTTCTAGGCCCGGAAGCGCCTTCTCGAATAGAGATACAAGTAGACGGGCTCCAGGGGCATGAAGACCGCCAGCAGGCCCATGAGAACTGCGGCCCCGCCCAGACCGATGAGGATGAAGGCGGCCATGGAGAAGAAATCCCGCCGGTAGATGAAGGCGATCTTGGCGGCCGCCCCGTCCAGGCGGCCGGTGAAGCCGGGCCGGCCCGGACTCCCTTCGATGTCCTTGACCACCCCGACGACCAGGTTCCCGAGCTTCGCATTTTTCATGAAGGCCGCGAGCTCGAGATAGAACGTCCCCATCGACAAGAGGGCCAGGACGCCGAGGACGAGCCAGACGGGCCGATGGGAGCTCCGGTAAAGGCCGATGGGCAGGCACAGGAAGAACAGGACGAAGATGACCGCATCCCCGACCATGTCGAGGAAGCCTCCGAACTTGGAGATCCGGAGGGTCAACCGGGCGACCTCCCCGTCGCAGCCGTCGAAGATCGATGCGAACTCGAACAGGAACGCGCCCGCGAGCAGATGGGGATACCCGCCCTGGGCGATGAGCCAGCCGCTGGCGAGCCCGATCGCAAGGCAGATGATGCTGAGCGGGTTCGGGGGGATTCCCAGCGGAAGGAGAAACCGGGTCATGAACAGGGAGATGGGACGGTTGATGGTGCGGGCGATCGCGGCGTCCGTCGGCTTCCTGGCGGTGCCGATCAGGTAACGCCGGGCTTCTTTGAGGGAGGCTTCCGTGGTGACCCTTCCGCAAAAGGCGCCGGCATCGACGACCCGGGACCCCGAAGGCCGGAGGGCCGTGTTCAGCGTGTTAGCGTCCAGACGGATGCCGCCCTCATCGGCGAAGACGACGCTCAGTCGTGAAAAAACCTCCGGCGGGCAAAGGCTGATCCCCGCGTAGCCAGCGGAACGCGGCTCGGAGCCGCCGACGAAAGCCACGGCCCGGCCGGTCTTTTCATCGATCGTCAGGCCGATCCCGCCGTCGTCCTGGCGGGGGACCTGGAGATGGCCGTCCATGAGATGGAGCAGAGCGCCGTCCGCGGAAGCGGCTTGGGCCGCCCCCGCGAGCGCCTGGGGGTCGAAGACGAGGTCCGCAGGCATCAGCCAGAAAGGACGGCCGGATCTTCCATCGTCGGCGAACCGGCCCATCTCCGAGACAGGCACGAACTCGAAGCGAAGGTCCAGGCCCCTGATCCGAGCGCCTCTCCTCAGCCCGGCGATCGTCTTCTCCGGATCGGTCCCCGCGTCTCCGAGAAGGATGAATTCCTTGACTCCGGATCGGGAGGCGGTCAAGACCACCCGCTCGAGAAGCGTCAGCCCGAGAAATTTCCGGGCGGGTGGCCTCTTCAAACTTGAGGATGCCGGTCCCGCTTGGGAAAGGAGGATGACGGCCCGGTCGACGGAGATCATGACCCGCCGCTCACGGACGACTTTTTCTTCAGCGAAGCGAACAGGAGCAACCCCAGCCCGGCGAAAAGGAGCTTGCGGATCCTCCGGATGACGGACAAGCTCAGACCGATGGCCGCCGGATATCCCAAACTCTGCAGGACGATGACATGGACGCCCTCCATCACGCCCCACTGGCCGGGGAGGACGAAGAAGATGAAATTGCCCGCCGCGACGACCGTGGAGATGAAGAGGGCCTGGACGAAGCCGACCGGGGCCCTCAGGACCGCCAGAATGACCATGACCTCGACCGTGCCCATGAGACGGGCGAGGACCTGAAGGACGATGGGCAGGACGGCCCGGGTGTTCGAGCGGCTGTACAGGAGCCGGAAGCTCTCGTCCATCACCGCGAATTGGCTTTCATGTTTCAAGGCCCAGCCCTTGGCCCGCGGGATCAGGCGGCCCAGATTCATCAGGGTCAGGGCCAAGCCCCTCTTCTGGACGATGACGATGCCGATGACCCCTGCGGCCATGAGACACAGGCTGATGGCCACCGAAATGGTCAGGGTCCTCGGGAGCCGGAGCGATACGAGGCCCAGGAAAAGACCGCTGATCAGGAAGATCAGCGACCCGATGAACTCGATGGTCTTGTCGAAAAGAACGCTGGGGATCCCATCTCTGAGGGGGACGTCCTCCCTGATCATGAAGGCCCGCATGGCGTCCCCCCCCAGGCTCGCCGAGGGAAGGATCAGGTTGAATGTGTCGCTGATGATCTTGATGCGGAAGAGGAGGCCAAACGGCAACCTCTGGAAAAAGGCGTCCTGGATGAACCACCAGGCGCCGGCCTGGCACAGGAGCCAGCCCGCGGCGATCAGGGAGGTCAGAAGGAACCAGGGGCCGAACCGAACCAGGTTGGACTCGAGCGTCCTGAGGCCGACGCGGCGGATGAGATAAATGAAGAGGAGGATCCCGACGGCCGTCAGGACGGCCTTGATCCAACTCCGGGGCGATCTAAGATTCTTGGCCATCTCTCTTCCGGTCCGAGACGACGGGGAGGCCCCGGCTCCGGGTTCCCCGCGGCGGGCCAGGAGCTTCTCCGCCCGTTCCAAAGCCCTTTCGTCGTCGACGTCGATCCAAAAGGCGCGGCCAATGTCCATCACCTTGGCCTTCCGCCGCTCCATCATCGTCCTCAATCCGCCCGAGAGGCTGAAATCCCCTTTCTTCTGGCTTTCTTCGAGGGCCCGGAAGAGCGCGGACGTGCAGAGGAAGATCCCCGTGTCGAAGGCGTTATAAGCCGCGATCGTTTTGCCGATCGCCGCGATCCTCCCGTCCTCGACCCGGACCTTGGTCACGTCCTCGAGGTCCACGGTAGGGTGATCCACGACGTTCGGATCGACGGCCAGGATGACCTCGTCCTCCGCCATTGGCCGGCCCATCAGCCGGACGAGGATCTCCGGGTCGAAGATGTGATCGGACATCAGGAGGACGAACTTCCCTCCGGCGAGCTCCCGGGCCTTGGAGACGGACAGACCGTTCTCCTTTTCCCATTCGTTGTTGAAAACGAAGGAAATCGGGATCTGCCTTTCGCGGGAAAATGTCGCGAGATGAGGCTCAAGCTTTTCCCGGGCATAGCCGGTCACTACCACGAAATCACGGATCCCGGCCTGATGGGCCGCCAGGATGACCCACTCGATGAGGGCCCTGCCGTTCACTGGGGACAGGGGCTTGCTCTCCCGGGTTCCCTGGAAACGGCTGCCTCTGCCGGCCGCGATGACCACGCCCTTCAATGTTCTACCTCCATCCTTGCCGGAGCGACCCGGCCGGCCGCCTTGGGACCAGGGCGGGATCGCTCAAGCCGCCCATTATAGCCCGAACGCGCCGGTTTCACAATTAACCCGGGCCGCTCCGTCGGCCGCGGAGGGGCGGTCGAACGGGGCGCGGCTCAGGGTAAAGAGGAGGTCTTCAGGGAGGCCATGTGGTCGTCCAGAAGGCCGCGCGCCATCCGGATGACGTCGGCCATCAGCTCGTCCCGCGCCAGGGCTGCCACCTCGACGGGCTGGCCGAACGAGACATGAATGTCGATCCGGACACTCCGTGGGAGAAACATCTGCCGGACGATCTGCATGACCTCGGCCAGCTTCTGCCTCTGGGCGGGCTCCTTCCTGATCCTGAGCAGGGGGTTTCGCAGGGACTTCGGCATAAGGACCCCGCTCGCGATCGCCACCTGGAGACGCGTCTGCGGGACGCGGCGCAGCATGACCTCGATGCTCCGAGACCAATCCCCGATGGCCTCGGGCGCGCCAGGCCCCAGCTCGGGGTCGGGCTCCACTTCGTGGTGGGGGAAGATCAGGAGCGCTCCGCCGGCCTGCAGATGCTCGACCCCCGACCGCAGGGCCGCCTGGCCGCCGACGACGCTTTTGGGCGTATAGATGAAGTATTGCCGGGCAAATGGGAACACCCGAGTGAAGGGGACGTCGGAGATGAAGATCTTCACGTCCTTCCGGGGGATGGACGACAGGATGGCCACGGAATCGAATCCGCCGGGATGGTTCGAAACCAGGAGCAGGGGCCCGTCCCGGGGGATGCTTTCCGCGCCCCGCGGGGCGGGCGTGAGCGAAAGATCGGGCAGGATTCGGCGGGCGCCGCCACCCAAGCCCGACAAGGGGATCTCGCCGTCGGCCCGGGCGGCGATCAAGCCGACCCGGCCGGCCACGGGCCTAAAGAGGGGCCCCAGGAGGCGGCGTCCCGGGCCCGTTCTCGAGAGCCCAAGGGCGTAGAAGATCTCATCGATGATCTCCTCCCGGAATGCGGCGGCCCTCCGGGACTCGGACAGCCTGCTCTCGCTCAAGAACTCGGGTCGGGCGATCGGCGCTCTCTCACGGGGTTTTCGCGGCCTGGGTGAGCACCACTTCCACCCGGCGGTTCTTGGCCCGGTTAAACTCGCTGTCGTTGGGCGCCACAGGGTTGGCCGGGCCGAAGCCCTGGTACTTCATCCGGGTTTCGGGGATCCCTTGGGCCCGCAGGAAATCATAGACCGCTCTGGCCCGGTCCGCGGACAGGATCATGTTCAGCTCGTCCGGGCCGGTGGAGTCGGTGTAGCCCTCGATGCTCAGGTTCATGTTCTGGAAAACGGTCAGGATCCCGGCCAGCTTGGCGACCGTGAGCTGCGAAGGGAATTTCAACGTCGCCTTGTTCACGTCGAACAGGATGCCGGGCAGACTGACGATGACCCCGCGGGCGGTTTCGTTCGTCTCGGCCACCTTGGATAGGGCGCCCTTCAGCATTCCAGCCAGGTCGTCCCTCTCCTTTTTGATCGCCTCGCGCTCGGCCGCCACGGCGTCCCGCTCGGCGGCCACCTTGGTCAGCTCCATCGCGACCCTATCGCGGTCGGCGGCAAAGGCATCCCTCTGCTGGGCCATCTCCTTGGATTCCTGGGCCAGGGCCGCCCGCTGGGTCTCCACATCTTTTAATTCTCTGGCGGTCCGCTGGGCCTCGGTCTCGGCCGCGTTCGCGCGCTCCATAAGGGCCGCTTTTTCGGCCTGTCGCTTGGCCTCGGCTTCAGCGGCTGCCCGGGCTTCGTTGGCCCGGGTCGTGTCCATGACGGCCTGGGAGGCCAGTTGCACGGCCTGCCGGGAGAAGGCCGCGATCTCGCTCTTGCCGCTCCTCGCCTGGACCGCCTTTTTGGCGTTGTCAAAGGCGGCCCTGGCGTCACGCATCGCGGTCGGATTGACCGCGGCCGCGTTCATCTTTTCGGCCTCTCCCAGCACCCGCTGGGCCTGGATAAAAGCGACCGGCGTGTCGTCGCTGTACTGGAACCCGGCGATGCTGTCCAGGGCCGGCTTGGCCCCCTCCTGGAAATTGGTGAAGGTGAAGGGCGTGTTGAGCACGTTCTGCATTCTGAGCTCGCCGGAAGTGAAGAGGACGAGAGCCGACGGCCGGCTGACCCCCGCCACCGACTCGGCCGTCACCATCAGGGCGAATATCCTCTTGCTCGCGTAATACTGCTGGGAGCCCGAGCAGTTCTTCCGGTCGATGGGCAGCTCGCCGAGGTTGTCCGCCGTGCCGTCGGCGCCGACCGCCCAGAGGACATAGGACGAGATGTTGCCGCTGAAGAGGACCGCGGGCTCCATCTTGTCGAAGCTCAGAGTGATGGAACCCCGCCGCTTTTCGAAGGACATGGACGCGCGGAGCTCCGCTCTCGACGGGGCCCGGCTCGTCCTGTTGAACGCGATATCGAATGACCGGCCCTCGGGCACCGTCAACGCCGTCAGCTGGACCTCAGCGGCCGTCAAGGCGCTCGAGGTCAGAAGGATCGCCCAAACCAGCGTGGCCCGTTTCGTTAAAGACATGAGTCCTCCTTTAGCCCGGAAGCTCCGATCAAGGATCGAACTTCGGGCCGTTCCCTCCGTAGGAATGAGTGCGGGGGCTGCAGCGCCATCGTCCCTTCTTCGGTCCCTTATCGAAAGGATAGCACCGAAGGGGAGGAGCGTCAATCCCGGGGGATCGGGCCCGACATTCTTCTTGACAATAACGGCCCTCTCTTATATTTTTTAATTACCTGCTCAGCGTGAAAGGACCCGGGTTATGAAGGGGAAGAAGTCGTCTTCCTTACGCAACCTACCCGCCTACCAGCGGCCCCCCGCTGAAAAAATAGGGAAATACAAGATCCTCGGGACCCTCGGGAGAGGAGGCATGGGGATCGTCTACAAGGGGATGGACCCGGACATCGAACGGGAAGTGGCCATCAAGACCATCCGCCTCGACACCATCACTGAAGGCCAGGAAAAAGAAGAGATGCTGGCCCGGGTCGTCCGGGAAGCCAAGGCGGCGGGCCGGCTCAACCATCCCAATATCATCACCATTTACGACGTCATCCGGGAGAAGGATCTGACCTTCATCATCATGCAGTACGTGGACGGGCAAAGCCTCCAGGCCCTGCTCGATTCGGGAAAAAGGTACTCGCCCCAGGAGGTCATCGAGGTCCTCAGGCCGGTCGCCGAGGCCTTGGATTTCGCCCACCAGAACGGGATCGTCCACCGCGATATCAAGCCCGCCAACATCCTGCTCGACAAGGGCGGGAGGCCCTTCCTGGCCGACTTCGGCGTGGCCCGCCTTGAGGCGTCCACGATGACCGGGCCTGGGAAGACCATCGGGACGCTCAGCTACATGTCCCCGGAGCAAGTCCTGGGAAATCCCGTGGACCACCGGGCGGACCTGTTCGCCCTGGGGGTGATCCTCTACGAGCTCCTGACCGGGAAAAAGCCGTTCGCCGGCGACAACCTCTCCACGATCGTCTACAAGATCGTCAACGAGGAACCCCCGCAAGTCACGGAGATCAACCACAGCCTTCCCCTGGGTTATGAGGGCGTGGTCAAGAAGGCCCTGGCCAAGAACCCTGGCGAACGCTACCAGAGCGGCCGGGAGCTCGTCGATGCCCTGGCCGACCCCGATAGCTTCGCCGCGGCGACCCGAGCCTACGGGACGGAGATGGGAGAGCCCGAGAAGGCGACGTCCAAGAAACTGAGTCCGCTCGTCCTGGCCGGGGGGCTGGCCGTCTTTGTCCTCCTGGCCGTCGTCGGCTATCTGATCCTCTCGGGGGGGAGAGGCGGAGGGTCGGGGACGGCTGCTCCGGGCCATCAGGCGTTGAAAGAGGGAGAGATAAGTCCGGGCACCCGATCGGCGGGCCCGTCTCAGGGCCCGGCGGCATCTCCGGCCGAAGATAAGCTGGCCAAGCTCAAGGAGAGCCTGGAGCGAAAGGATTATGAAGGAACGATCCGGCTGGCCGAGATCATGCTCTCTGAGGACCCGACGGACCAGGCGGCCCGGGATTATCGGGACAAGGCCAAGGAAGGCGCCAAGGCCGAGCGGATCAACGGACAAGTGGCCTCTATCCTGGAGGCTGGGATCGCCAGCTTCAACAGCGGCGATCTCCCGGCCTGCGTCGAGGCCATGGAGAAGGTCCTATCGTTGGACAGGAACCAAAAGCAGGCTCAGGATTATCTGATGCGGGCCGAGACGAGCCTGTCCACGAAAGACATCGAACAGATGCTCGAGCGCCACCGGGTGGCCGAGGAGAACAAGGACCTTGACACGATCCTCAACGAGGTCGGCTCCCCGGCGCTTACCTCCCGGCTCCAAACGGAATACACGATGATCTTCAAAGGATACGACGGGATTGAATCGAGGATCGCAAACAAATCGTTCAGCTTTGCCGATCGCCGGACGGCCACGGCCAGCTTTTTCCAGCTGATGACGGCCGTGTACGTGAAGGACGGGGTGAAGAAAATCGTCATCAACGGCCCGAAGTCCTGGGATCTGAAAAAGGCCGGGGGAGTCTGGAAGATCATCAATATCCGTTGACGGAATGGGCCGTCTGACAGAAGAAGGGGGTTTCGATGTCAGCAAAGAGAGTCCGAGCCACCGGGATCATTTCCGCCCTTGTGCTCCTCCTGATCGTCCTGGTCAGGATGACGCCTGCCGGCGGGCTCAAAGTCAAGGTCATCGTGAATGATGCCCCTATCTATATGACGCCCGTCATGAGCGCCCAGACCTTGGCCATCGTCCCGCAAAATAAGGTCCTCGAGGCCGAGGCCAAACAGGGAGAGTACTATAAGGTGAAGTTCGAGCGGGACGGGGTCAAGAGCACGGGATACATCCATGAAATGCTCGTAAAAGAGATCGCCGAGGGCGATACCGAGTCGGGCGAGGCGCCCGCCGACCCGGTCAAGGTCCAGGCGGAGATCGCCGCGCAGATCGGGGTCAAGATCGATGAAAGCAAGGAGATGATCAAACAGGAAAAAGACCTGGCCCAGGCCGCCGAAAATCTCCGGCCTCTCCTCGCCAAGGTCTTCAGCCTTGAAGATCGCCAGAAACAGAAGCAGACCGCCTGTGACATCTATTTGTGGCTCGGGATCGCGGAGGCGAAGCTGGGTGACGGCTCCGGGGCCATCAGGGAGTTCCGGAACATGTTCGAGGTAGATTATGTTTTCGCCAAGTCGACGATCCGGTACCTCTCCGAGCCGCCTATCATCAGCCTCCTCGATAACGCCGAAAAGCAGTACAAGGGGCTGGTCGTCGAGTACACGTACACGATCTCGAGTGAGCCCAAAGAAGCGACCGTCAAAATTGACGGCAAGGTCGTCGGCAGCTCTCCCTACGTCCACAGGACAAAAAATCCAAAATTTGCCCTGGAGATCGAAAAAGAAGGGTATGGGACGGTCAAAGAGTCCGTCTTCCTGACCGAAACCTCCTCCGAAAAAAACTACCCTCTGCAGAGTCTCGGCCGGACGATCAAGGTCAGCTCGAGACCTCCCGGCGCCAAGGTGTTCCTCGACGGCCAGGATACGGGCAGGACCACCGAATGCGAGCTGTCCTGCGTCCGATACGCCGAGCATAAGCTCAGGCTGGCGCTCGAAAACTACGCAGACTGGGAAATGCCATACGAGGTCGTCGAAGGACCGGGGCCTTTCCAAGTGTCGGCCGTTATGACGGTCAAGAATTATGCCCAGCTCAGTAAAATGGGCGGGCCGGACGGCAAGTTCCTCAAGTCCCCGAGGGCCGTGGCCGCAGACAAGTCCGGGAACATCTATATCGCCGACGAGAGCGATTATAGGGTCCGGAAGTTCAGCCCCGAATTCGGGATACAGATCTGGAGCGACCCCAACCTGACGATCAGGAAGCTGGACGTCCCGGCCGGCATCGCCTTCGACGGTCAGGATAACATTTACGTCACGGACTTCGGAAGCTCCCGGGTGGTGAAATTCGACAGGAACGGCCGGGAGATCTCCAAATGGGGGCGACAAGGCGCGAGGAACGGCGAGCTTGACGGTCCGGCGGGAATCGCCATTGACCGGAACAACGACATCTATGTGACCGACACGAGGAACAACCGCATCGTCAAGTATTCATCCGTCGGGCTTTTTAAGAAGTTTTGGGGAAAGAAGGGCTCCGGGCATGGGGATTTCTATTATCCGACCGGCGTAGCGGTCAGCCTCAATGACGAAATTTACGTCGTGGATAGCGGGAATTCCAGGATCCAGAAATTCACGCCTGATGGCACGTACCTCGCCGAGTTCGGGAAACAAGGCTCCGACGACGGCGAGCTGAACCAACCCGTTGGACTTTGCATTGACAAGGACGGATTTATCTATGTGGCCGATACCGGGAATAACCGGATCCAGAAATTCACTCTCGACGGCAAGCTCGTCCCCTCAAATTGGGGAGGGACCGTATCTTCGGCCGCCCAGATGTCCAGCCCGTCTGGCGTGGCGGTTAATGACAGGGGTGACGTAATCATTATCGAAAAATCCGCCAGCCGCCTCCAGAAATTCGGGGTCGCCGCTAAGTAGCCTGAGCGACAGGCGGCGATCCTCCCTTTAAACCGAGCCTATCAAAGCAACGACATCTCTTTCCTGGCTTAGCGGGAAGAGACCGTTCCGTTGACAACGGCGTTTTCCGCATGATAGTTTTTGTCCGGGCCCGGGAAAGTTCGGGAGATCTTTGATCGCCGGAAGGGAAAAGTCCATGACCGACGCCAAGACGGGGAACGGAATCAGTCGGAGGGATTTCTTGAGGACCGCGGCGACGTCGGCCGCGGCCTTGGCCGTGGCCCCGAACATCCTCCCGCGTTCGGCCTACGGCCGCCAAGCCGCTCCCAGCGACACGATGCTCTTGGGCTGCATCGGCGTCGGCCGCCAGGGCCAGGCCGACATGCAGGAGCTCATCTACCGCGGCCTCGAGGCCGGGGCCCGGGTCGTCGCCGTCTGCGACATCGATTCCCATCGCCTGGATAACGCCCAATGGCTGGCCGAAAAGATCTATGCGAAGGAATTGGGCCCGGGCGCCTCCAAGGGGGTGGCCGCCTATCACGATTTTCGCGACCTCCTGGCCCGGAAGGACATCGACGGCGTCCTCGTCGTCAGCCCGGACTTCTGGCACGCGGCCATCGGCGTCGCCGCCGCCAAGGCAGGCAAGGATATCTATCTCGAAAAACCGATGACCGCCACCATCGCGGAGGGGCGCTCTCTTGTCGCCGCGGTGCGTCAGAACAAAAGGGTCCTCCAGGTCGGCTCCCAACAGCGGTCCTCCATCCACTTCCTCTTGGCCTGCGAAATCGTCCGCAACGGCAGGATCGGGAAGCTCCAGACGATCCGCGTCTGGCTCCCGGAGGACCAGGGCACCGGCAACGCCCAGACGACGCCCGTGCCGCCGAACCTCGACTATGATTTCTGGCTCGGCCCCACCCCGCCGGCACCCTATTTCGAGGACCGCGTCCATCCCCAGCTGAGCTATGAACGCCCCGGATGGATGCAGGTGGAGCCATACTGCCGGGGGATGATCGCCAACTGGGGCTCTCACATGGTGGACATCGCCCAATGGGGAAATGCGACCGACGGAACGGGCCCGGTTTCGATCGAAGCCGTGGCCGAATTCCCGGACCGGGGGGCTTTCAACGTCCACACGAAATTCCGCGCCGAAGCGACCTATGCGAACGGCGTCCGCATGACCCTGGAGACCGGGGACCCCCCCGGGGTTCGCTTCGAGGGCGATCGGGGATGGGTTTTCGTCCAGCGCGGGGAGATCAGGGCCTCGGACCCGGAGATCCTCCGCTGGAAGCCCGGCCAAGGTGGGGTCAAGCTCTATCGGAGCGGCAATCACATGAAGGACTTCCTCGAATGCATGCGAGGCCGGAGGGACCCCGCGGCGCCCGTCGAGGTGGGCCACCGCTCGAACTCGATCTGCGTGATGGCCCATATCGCCATGAAACTCGGACGCAAGCTCGCCTGGGACCCGGCGGCCGAGAGGTTCGTCGGCGACGACGCCGCCAACGGCCTGCTCGATTACCCTCACCGCAAACCTTGGGCCGTCTGAAGCCCCGGTCACATCGAGAGAAGGCCGGCTCTCCGCCTTGTCCACCTTGAGGCGGCGGACCCTTCCCAAGAGAACGGAGAGCGTGATCTCGCTCCTGGCCAGGGCGAAAGCGCCGGCGGCTTCGATTATTGCCAGTCTCTCCGGATGGTCACGGGACCCAGGAGCCCGGAGGGAAGCAGGGGGGAGTCCTTTCCGTAGTGCTTCCAAGTCGTGAAGGTGAAGCGGCCGGGGGAAGGCCGCGGGAGCCTCTTCTCGAGCCACCCCGGCCAGCGGGCCAGGTTTCCCCCGGGCCGTAGTCGCAGTCGGGCGGGAGTTTTTCGTCCCCGATGAGGCGGTTGGGCCAGAGGTTGGCGACGGTGATCTCCAGCCGGTTCCCCTTCGGCTTCACGGTCCCGGTGATCTCCACGCGCCAAGGAGCGCACCAGACGACCCCTAAGTCGTCGCCGTTGAGCCGCACCCGGGCGATGTTTTTCACGGTGCCGAGGTCGAGCCAGAAGCGCGGGGAGGCGTCTCGGCCGGCCGCGCCACCGGGCAGGTCGAAGGCCTTCCGATAGGTCGCCAGGCCGGAGTAATACCGGATCCCCTCTTCGGGGCGGAGGCTCCAGTCCTCGAGAGCCGCGAACTTGATCATCTCCGGACCGCCCCACTTCGGGTCGAAGGCGACTTCCCACTCGCCTTCGAGCTTCCCAGCCTCCTCGAAGTGGCCGAAATTCCTGCCGGAACGCCCCGCGAGCGCTTCGGCCTTCGCCCTCTCAGATGGCTTCGCGCCGCCCGCCGGCTTGCGGAAGACGACGAAAAACGATTGATGCGGCTCGAATCTCATCGGCGCCTCGGTCCGGCCGCCTGTTCCCCTGAACTCCGGGAGGTCCCGAATCTCCCCGGTCACCGCGTCCCAGAGCTCGGGCAATTTGCCGCTCACGCGGAAGACGCATTCGGCCGCCAGGGTCCGGTCCTGGGCGTTGGCGACGAAGTAGATGTCCACGTCGCCGTCCCGCCGATGGGTGTAACGAAGGTCCGCGTCCGCTTCGAAATCCGGCGGCACGTTCATCCCCGCGAGGATGCGGGCGACGATCCCGAAATCGCCGTACTGCTCGGGCTCGGAAAGGGGAGCGGCGCCGACGTGCCACGTGTCCTTGTCCGATCGTCCCGCATATTGAACGGCCCTCGCGCTTTGGCTGGATCTCTTATCGGAGGCCGAGGCCTTCACCTCCTTGCCGCGGTCCGAAAAAGAAAGCGTTCCCCGCTGCCAGATGACCCGGCCTTTTCCGATGGCGTGTTCCATGACGCGCACCCCGTCGCAATCGCCCCAGATCTCTGCAGCGAGCGCCTTGACCTCGGCGTCGCAGCCAGGGTATCCGGCGAGACCCGGTGATTTCCGGGGCGGAGGGCCGACGATGGTCGCCCCGGCGGCAGCCAAGTCCCGGACTTTTCTGAGGAGGCCCGGGGTCATCGTCTCGCGTTCCGGGAGGACGAGCAGGCGATAGGTCACGCCGTCCGGCAGGACGAGACGCCCGTCCCGGACAGACATGGCCGAGGCGAGCGTCTCCGGGGCGCAGGCGTCGAAGTTCCAGCCGAGGCGGTCCGGCGGGTCGCCGCGGAGCGCCGACGCCGGGGCCCGGAAGACCTGCGGAGCGCCCTCGGCCACGAGATAGCAGACGTCCGCGACGGGTAGCCCGCGCCGCAGCATGTCCTGACACCGGGCGATGTACCGGTGATAGGCCGGGACCATTTCCCACCATGTTTGGGTCCGCTCCCAGTGCACGCCGTATGGTCCCATGGTCATCCCCGGCCGGAGGCCGAGCCCGGCCTGGTGCTGGTAGCGATGGAAGACGATGCGGTTGACGCCGGCCGCGAAGGCCCAGTCGCCGAGGGCCTTCATCGAGGCCGGGTGGGCCAGCCAGCCCTCGGCGTCGCTCGAGGTGAAGGCCTCGCCTCCCACGACCCGCCGGCCGCAGGTGTGGCCGATGCTCGCGGCCTCGATGACGCTGTGGGCGGTGTTGAATCCGTAGAGCCAGAACTCCCCCTGCGGCACGTCGGCGACCGTGCCGAGCGTCATATCGGCGCACGGCGTCATGTCGTAGGGCTCGATGGACAGCCCGAAGCCGTCGCGCCGCCCGAGCTCCCTGAGGTGGGTGGCGTGGTTCTCGACGACGAGTTCCTGGGCCGTGAGGCGAAGGTCCCAGAGGAAACGTTCCGAGGTCTCGAGGCTCGCGACGACCCGGCCCGTCACGGCGGGCAGGTAGGGGAGGAGGTCATAGCCGCGTCGGCGGCGGAACTCTTCACGGAATGCGCCCGTCCAGTTCTGCGACCCCATCTCCCAGCTGTCGATGTGGAGGTAGGTCCAGCCGGCCCCGGCCGGGGTCTTGTGGGGGCCGACCTCGCGGAGGAGAGCCCCCACGAAAGCCTCGTAATGCGCGTCGAGCGCCGCCCGGTCGAGCTTGTCGCACTCGAGGCCGAGCCCCGGGACAGGCGCGGGCCGGGTGTTCGCCCCCGTGCTGGTCCGGCCGAAACGGAGGACCGTCCAGCGTCCTTCAGGGACGATCCAGTCCAGGCGACCGTCCGTCCCAAGATGCGCAGAGAGATCGACGATGCGCCGGGGGTCGATGGCCCCTCCCGGCGGCACGGGCGGATAGTCCGCCGAAGAGGGCAGGAAGGGCTTCACGCCCGGTTGCGACGAATAGGGCGCCCGGACATAGAGCGCTTTCTCATCGATGTCTGTGATCTCACCGCCGCCTCGAGGCGTCGGGAAAGCCAGGACGGCGACGTCACGGTAAAAATCGTTCTTCGCTTTTTCCTGTTCCGGAGGGAGGCCGCCGTCCCCGAAAAAGGCCGGCCGGCGCTTGGGGAGCGGCAGGGCGACCTCGAAACGCCCCGGCCCCCTGACTTCCGTGGCGCTCGCGACGAGATGCTGCATCGATGCCTCCGGCCTGACCCAGGGCCCGCCGCTGCCCGTCCAGCCGGGCCCGGCATTGAGCGCGATCTCGAGGCCCAGCCGCTCCGCTTCGGCGACGACATGCTTGAAGAGCCTGCGCCATTCCGGGCTCATGAATTCGACCGGACCGCGCGGCACGCCGACGTTCACCTCGCAGATGATGACCCCTCCGATGCCGGCGCTCCTCATCGCTTCGAGGTCCTTGGTGATGCCATCGCGGTCCAAGTTCCCGTCCATCCACATCCAGTAGACCCACGGCCGGGCCTCGTCCGGAGGGTTCATGAATCCGCGCGCCAGAAGGTCGGCCGGACCGTGGTTGCAGCCCGCCGCGAAGAGCAAGAGAGCCAAAGCAGAGAGCCCCACGGTGATTTGATACAGCACGTTCTTGTTCATAGCCATGCGATCCCTCCGTCCTTCTCCCGAGCCGATGCTATCCTCGGCCGCTCGTCCAAGTCAACCCCTCGAGCCCCCGGCATTCATTCCGGGGACTCGAGGGGTTGACTTTTTTCGAGCGGAGGCGATATGCTCCTTCCATGAAAAAATCGCCCCATCGTCCCTGGCTCTTTTTCCCCTTTCTCTGCGCCGCGTTGATCGTCTCCGCGGCCGCTCAGGACAAGAATCCCTACGCCCCGGATAAGCCCGAAAAAGGCTCCGTCGAGGCGATCGCCAAGTTCACGACCGAGGCGCGCTTCGGCAACCCCTGG
Organism: Candidatus Aminicenantota bacterium; assembly: GCA_963796835.1. Taxonomy (GTDB): domain Bacteria; phylum Acidobacteriota; class Aminicenantia; order Aminicenantales; family Saccharicenantaceae; genus DATKJS01. Next base: position 105,347 of record CAWCND010000012.1, read on the forward strand.
GTCGCCTACGTGCCCGCTTCCGACACCGTGCCCTCGCCGACACAATACCTCGGCCATGTCGTCGGGGCCGCCGGCGAGCTCTCGAACACCGCCAAGATCTACGGCTATTTCCGCAAGCTCGCCGAAACCTCCCCTCGCGTCCGCGTTCAGACGATCGGCCGGAGCGAGGAGGGGAGGGATATCCTCCTCGTGGTCGTCGCCGACGAGGAAGGGATCCGCAGCCTCGATAAGCTCAAGGCAGCGACCGCAGCCCTCGCCGACCCGCGGAAGACCTCGCCGGACGCGGCAGAAACGCTCATCGCCTCGGCCCGCCCGATCTACTACTTCAACGCCGGCCTCCATTCGACCGAGACCGGGAGCCCCGAGATGGTCATGGAGCTCGCCTACCGCCTGGCGGTATCCGACCAGCCGATGATCCAAAGGATCCGGGCGAGCGTCATCGTCCTCATCAACCCGGAATCCGAGCCGGACGGCCGAGACAAGATGGTGGATTGGTTCTACCGCTACCTCAAGGGGAAGACGGATTTCGACCGCCTGCCGCCGGTCTCCCCGCCCTACTGGGGTCATTACGTTTTCCATGACAACAACCGCGACACACACCGGCAGGCCCTCGAGCTGACGCGGGCCGTGACCCGGATGTTCTTCGGCTTCCACCCGACCGTCATCCACGACCTCCACGAGAGTATCCCGCTCCTCCATACCTGGAACGGCACGGGCCCTTACAATAACAACCTCGATCCGATCCTCATCGACGAGTTCTTCGAGATGGCCTTCGCCGAGATCGGCGCCATGACTTCCCTGGGCATGCCGGGCGTCTGGACCTGGGGGTTCGGCGAGGGCTGGACCCATCACTACCTCGACTCCTTCGCCGTCAATCACAACAGCATGGGCCGCGGCTACGAGACGTACGGGAACGCCTCGGCCGAGACCATGGAGCGCGTCCTCCGGCCGAACGAGGAGCGCTACGTCGGACGCCCGGTCACGAGCCGGGAATGGTACCGGCCCCTGCCGCCGCCCCGGAAATTCGTCTGGTCGCTCCGCGACAACACGAACTACATGGAAACCGGATGCCTGGCCATCCTCGACTACACGGCCAAGAACGCCAAGGAGATGCTCCGCGATTTCTATCGCAAGGGCTACAACTCCTGGCAGAAGGGGGTCAAGGGAGGCCCCTTCGCCTTCGCCGTCCGGGAGGACCAGGGCGACCGCCGGCGCGTGGCCGAGATGGTCAAGCTCCTCATCTGGCACGGGATCGAAGTGTCGCGGGCGAGCGCGCCCTTCAAGCTCGACGAGGGCGAGTTCGCGGCCGGGACGTATCGTCGTGAAGCTCGACCAGCCGTACCGGAACTACGCCGTGGACCTGCTCACCCCCCAGGAGTTTCCTCCCGACACGCCCTACGAGCCTTACGACGATGTGTCCTGGGCCCTGCCCCTCCATTTCGGAGTCGAAGCCAAGCGGATCGACGACGCCAAGGTCAAGGACGTGCCGTCGGCGTTGCTGCAGGCGGGCTTCGAGGTCCAAGGGAAGGTGAGCGGTGCCGGCCCGGTCTACCTGCTGAAGGACACGGGGCAGGAGGCGCTTTTCGCGCTCCGCAACCGGCTTGCGGCCTTCAAGGTCGAGATCGCGGAGAAGCCCTTCAAGTCAGGGACAACAGATTACCCGCCCGGGTCCTGGGTCGTCTCAGGCCAGAAGGGGCTGGACGAGGCCCTGAAAGAGGCTGCGGCCGAGCTGGCCGTCGATTTCGAGAGCGCCGCCGCTCCCCCGGACGTCATCCGGCACGAATCGAGGCTGCCGCGCCTCGCCGTCTGGCACATGTGGGCGGACACCGAATCGACCGGCTGGATCCGCTATGTTCTCGACCGGGAGAAGATCCCCTACGCGTACATCCGGGACGACGATATCCGGACGGGGAGGCTCCACGAGCGCTATGACGTCATCATCATCCCCCATAATTATCTCAGCCTCCAAGACCAGATCCAGGGGATCGACAAGAAGTGGGGCCCGCTGCCCTACACGAAGACCAAGGACTTTCCCAACCTCGGGGTTCCCGATGCCTCGGAGGATATCACGGGGGGGATCGGCTGGGCCGGCATGGCGAACCTCGAAAAGTATCTCGCCGACGGCGGGCTGCTCATCACCCTCGGGAACGGCTCGACGCTTCCTCTCGATGGGGGCCTGGTCCGGAATGTTTATCACAAGTCGGGCGCCTTCTTTACGCCTGGCTCCGAGCTCAGGGTGAAGTTCACGCGGCCCGCCCATCCGCTGGCCTACGGATATCCGGAGACGACTTCGGCCTTCCGGACGATGCTTCCCGTTTACGATATCGCCGTCTCCGGGCGCCGGAATGTCGTGCTCCAATGGGGGACGAAGCCCCGGACGGAAGACCGCGACGAGACGGGAGCCGAGGGCGGGAAGCCGAAAGACGCCAAAGAGCAGGCCAAGAAAGAGGACGTCAAGATGCTCGTCGCCGGCGCGCTCAAAGGCGAGGATGACCTCGAGGGACGGCCGGCGATCCTCGACCTACCGGCCGGACGGGGCCGCGTCATCGCTTATAACTTCGAACCGATCCACCGGGACCTGAACCGCTCGGACTTCCGCTTCCTCTGGAACGCCCTCCTCAACTGGAACGCCCTGCCGCCGGCGGAAAAATGAACGCTTGGCCCTGGGGCCGATGGCTCACTTCGTGAATTGCCACAGGTCGTTGAGGTCGCCGAGACCGCCAACCGAGTCATAGCCCCATCCCCCGAAGAGCCAGAGGTGGCCGCTCGAATCGATCCAGCTGACGGCCCTTTCTCTCGCGCCGGGGACATTTGACGAATCGGCCGTGCCCTGGGTGCCGTAGGTGCCCGCCTGATTAATGACGTTGCTGCCCGATAGCCAGGCCCAGTTGGCTCCGTCGTACCTCCACAGGTCGTTGAGCTCGCCTAGACTGCCAACCGAATCATAGCCCCATCCCCCGAGGAGCCAGAGGTTGCCGCTCGAATCGATCCAGGATCCAGACCCATCCCTCGACCCCGGGACGTTCGATGATTTGGCCGTGCCTTGGGTGCCGTACGTGCCCATTTTGTTTACCGTACTGTTGCCGGAGACCCAGGTCCATTGAATGGATTCCGCGTCGAACTTCCACAGGTCATTGAGCTCGCCCTGAGATCCGGCCGAATCACAGCCATACCCTCCGAAGAGCCAGAGGTTGCCGCTCGAATCGACCCAGACGACAACCGCGTCTCTTGCCCCGGGGACGTTGGTCGAAGCAGCCTTGCCTTGGGTGCCGTAGGTGCCCTCCTGATTAACCGTATTGCTGCCGGAAAACCAGGTCCATTGAAGCGTCGTTGGGTCAAATTTCCAGCGGTCATTGAGATAGCCCATAGTGCCGGCCGAATCAAGGCCATATCCCCCGAAGAGCCAGAGGTTGCCGCCGGCGTCGGTCCAGGATACCGCCCGGTCCCTTGCCCCGGGGACGTTGGACAAAGCCCCAAGGCCCTGGGTCCCGTAAATGCCCTCCTGCTCCACGATATTGCTGCCGGAGACCCAGGTCCATTCAAGGGTTGCCGGGACGTACTTCCACAGGTCATTGAGATGGCCGATGTTGCCGGCCGAATCATAGCCCCATCCCCCGAAGAGCCAGAGGTTGCCGCTCGAATCGATCCAGGATATGGCCGTATCTCTCGCCCCGGGGACGTTGGAAGGAGCGGCCGTGCCCAGGGTCCCGTAGCTGCCTGCCTGATCTACGGTATTGCTGCCGGAGACCCAGGTCCACTGAAGGGTCGTCGGGTTGTAGCTCCACAGGTCATTGAGATGGCTGATATTTCCGGCCGAATCGCAGCCCCATCCCCCGAAGAGCCAGAAGTTGCCGCTGGAATCGATCCAGGAGACGGCCTGATGTCTCGCCCCGGGGATGTTGGACGGAGCGGCGAGGCCCAAGGTCCCGTAGGTTCCCGCCTGGTTAACCATGTTGTTGCCGGATATCCAGGCTGCCGTCGGGGTGATGTTGGTCGGTGTTCCTTCGTTGGTTTTGCAGGCAGGAAGCAACGTCAGAACTGAAAAAACCAATATGGCCAACTTCCATGCGCTGCTCATACGGCCTCTCGGCAATGAATGGATTCCTGGCATTTTTCTTATCCCTTTCTCGTTTCCCTTCTGACCATCAAGAACGCCCGTTTTCGCCAATACTAGAACGCTCATCCTTATCGTTTGGTTTCGCGCGCCATGCCGCCATCACGGTCGAAACATAGGGCCTGACGCTTCCGCGCTGCGCGGATATCCCTCCCGCCAAGAATAATCCAATACCGCTCATTGTCAAGTTCCGTCTGTCCGATCATCCACCGGGATTGGATCCATGGATATCCTGTGCGATGGCCCGTCCTACTTCAGCGCGGACCGGAGGATCGCCGTTGCCTGATGGATGTTCCGGGAATAAGCCTCGAGCGTGTTCGCGACCACGGCCATCTGCCGGTCAGCTTCATCCCACTGCCTCTGTTCGATGGCCTCCCGGACGCTCGGAAGTGTCTTCACGCCGTAGCCCGTATATAAGCCCGGCGCGTAGATCTCGTGGATGAACCAGGGACGTCCTTTCAATCCCTCGGGCTTCGTGAGCGCCCGCTCGGTCCTGAAGATGATCTCGTTCAAACGCATCTGCTGGTCGCCGGCCAGTTTCGTCCCGCTGTCCTCGAGATCATGCCGCGCTTTCTGATATTCCTCCGCGTTCGTACGGACGGCGCTGACGGCATTCTCGAGCGGCGCGAAATTCAGGTATGGAACCGGGTCCTGGGCTTTGGGCGCCCGGGTAGGTTTTCGTCGGGTCGGCCACCTCGGCGAACAGGTTGTCCTCGAGCTCCCGGTCCAATTCGACCGTCTCTTCCCTCATGGCCTGGGTCAGGGCCTTGATCTGGCTTAGGTACCCGGAGACCGTTTCCGCAAAATCCGAGAAGTTGAAGGGAAGGATATCGGCGTCCGCCAGACGCATGACGGCATGTCCGCCCGTCTGGGCGAGGGCCACTTCGTAGGCGAACGTCGGATCCCCAAAGCGCATGAAATGGTCGAACGAATCGTAGATCGAATGATAGACGCCGCCTTCGCCTTCACCGCCGTAGCCGATATTCAGGGACGCGATGCCGATGTGCTGGAGGAAAGGCGTGAAATCCGATCCGGATCCCAGGGCGCCGATCTTCAGGTCCTTCGCGGACCGGATGTCCTTTTTCTCCGCGGGAGGGCTGGCCAGGAGCCTGGCGGCCCTCGCCCTCTCCCAGACGCTGACGTTCTTTTCGGGATCGAGGACGTCCCGGGCGACGTCGTTGATGAAATGCTGGAGCGCATGCGACCCTTCGACGCCGAAAAACCCTCGCCCGTTGGAATCGGAATTGATGTAGGCGACCGCCTTCTGCCGCAATTCGTCGGCGTGAGTCTCGACCCATTCCGTGGAGCCGATCAATCCCGGCTCCTCACCGTCCCAGGCGCAATAGACGATGGTCCGTTTCGGCCTCCAGCCGCTTTTGGCCAGCGCGCCAAGGGCCTTGCCCTCCTCCATCGTCGCCACCTGTCCGCTGAGAGGATCTTCCGCCCCGTTGACCCACCCGTCGTGGTGATTTCCCCGGATGATCCATTGGTCCGGGTAGAGGCTCCCCCTGATCATGGCGATGACGTCATAGATCGGCTTGAAGTCCCAATTGAACTCCAGTTTCAGATGGACCTTGGCCGGGCCCGGCCCGACATGATAGGTCACGGGCAGGGCCCCTTTCCAATGGTCCGGCGCCACCGGCCCGGTCAAGGATTGGAGCAGGGGAAGGGCGTCATGAGAGGAGATCGGGAGGACCGGGATTTTCGTCAGGACCTTGATCTCTTTGAGGGGAAGGCGTTTCACGCCCGGCGTCGCCCCGACAAAAGGCGTTGACGGATCGCCGGGGTAGAGCGGCATATCCGCGACCGATCCCCGCTGGACGCCGAATTCGTTCCTCCAGGCGCCCTTGGGATAGACATCGCCGACGTAGAAGCCGTCGTCCTTCGGGTCGGAATAGATCAGACAGCCGATCGCCCCGTGCTCCGCGGCCACTTTCGGCTTGATCCCTCTCCAGGATCCGCCGTACCGGGTGATGACGATCTTGCCCCGAACGTCGATCCCCATCCTCTCGAGCTCTTCGTAGTCGGAGGGGATTCCGTAATTCACGTAGATGAGGTCGCCGGTCACATCGCCGTCAATGGAGTAGGCGTTGTAGGTCGCCAGCTGCTCGGCGGCCTCGCCCGAGGTCCTGTCTTCCTTGAGCGGCGGCTCTTTCAGGACCGCCGTGTACTTGACGGGAGCGATCATCTCCAGCAGGCGCGTCTTGGGGGTCGGGAACAAGGCGCTGAACTCTTCGATGCGGGCATCGAATCCCCACGTTTTGTACTGGGAAAGAATGAACTCGGCGTTTTCCTTATCATAAGGAGAGCCGACATGGTGAGGACGCGCGCTGAGCCGCTCCAATCTGGCCCTCATGTCCGCCGGGGAGAGATGGGAATCGAACTGCTTTTCCAGGGACCTGTCCGGCGGGGCATTTTGGGCCTGCGAGCCGCTGCCCAGGAAGCAGAGGGCAAGGGCCGTCATCCAAGTCCATCTTGTTAAATTTTTCATGGGGGCTCTACCTTTCAGGGCTCGAAGCTGACGGGATCTGGCCGGTCGGCCGATCCCGTTTGATTCAAAGACGTTCGGGCTTGCCAGATATCTTGTGGAAAACACCTTCTTCCCATTCAAGCTCGTTCGCCCGGACGGCCCTTAACATGCTTCATGAACGATGATTATATCATAGCCCGGCCCGTGTGGCGAAAGGCCCGATTCCCCTCGGCCTCTTCAAGAACCAGGGGATCGAGCTCTGCCGTAGCGCCCGCGATGGCTCAGAAGACAGGGAAACGCGCGGCCCGATCAGCGGAGAGAGGCGCCGAGGACAAAGGCGGCCAAGTCCTTCTTCAGCTTGATGAGCGACGGCTTGTGGATGTACATCATGTGGCCGGCCTCGTAATAGCCCGACTTGACGCGGTCCTTGAATTCCCCGTTGAGCCCGATCTGCGAGAAGGTATATTCGGTCCCGAAGTACGGGGTGGCGCCGTCGTAATAGCCCTTGCAGCAGAAGACCTGGAGGTGGGGGTTGTCGGCCATGGCTTGACGCAGCGTCTCGGCGAGGTTGGGGGCCGTCAGGCTCCCGCCCCGGACGATCTGGGCCATTTCCGGGGGCAGGGACGAAAAATTCCATGGAAAAACATTCCCGTAGATCGCGTAGGGAAGGTCCTTCTTGTAGTTAAGGACGTTCCGGACATAGTCGTTGAGCATCGTCGCGAAAGCCCCCTGGATGCCGGAGCTCGCCGGGTCCTGATCTGTGGACTCCCCGACGGCGTCCTCATCGCGGCCCGTGAAACGGCTGTCGAGGCGCCCGACGGTCAAGAGGTCGTCACGCAGGAGCTCCTTGACGAAGCGCGGGTGGGTGATGCGCAGGTTCGACTGCTTGACGTAGCTCAGCTTGAGACCCGTATAGGCGGAGAGCTTCCGGGCGGTTTCCTCGACCTCGGCGGGCTTCAGCCTGTTGCCCTTGAGCAGGGCCGTCGAATAGGCGTTGAGGGCGAACGTTTCAACCTCGGCAAGGACCTCGCGGAGGGGTTTCGCCTGGAGGTCGGGCGGCAGGCGCTTGTGATACCACGCCGTCGCCGTATAGTGGGGGAGATAAACGATATAGGGGATGTTGGCCGCCGGCGCGAAGAAGAGGGTCTGAAAGTCGAGGACGCTCGAGAGGAGGATGATCCCGTTCAGGTACATGCCGTTCGTCCGGTTCTGGAGGAACCCGGAGAGGCCGGCGGCGCGGGTCGTGCCGTAGCTCTCGCCGAGCACGAACTTGGGCGAGCCCCAGCGCTCGAACCTGGTGACATAAGAGCGGATGAAGTCGCCGAAGGTCGCGACGTCCTCCTGGACGCCGTGGAACTGGTTCCCGCTCTCGCCCGGGAGGGGACGGCTGTAGCCCGTCGAAACGGCGTCGACGAAGATAAGGTCGGTGACGTCGAGGAGTGAATTCTCACTGTCGACGAGGCCATAGGGCGGCGCCCCGGCGCGGCCCTCATCGTCCATGGCGACGCGCTTCGGTCCGAGGCCGCCGAGATGGAGCCAGACGGTGGAGGAGCCGGGGCCGCCGTTGAATGCGAACATCAGCGGCCGGGCCAAGCGGTCCTTGACGTCATCGCGGGTATAGGCAACGAAGAACATCGCGGCGCCCGGCTGCTCATTCGGCTTGAGGATGATGAGTTCGCCGGCCGTGGCCGTGTAGGAGACGGGCTTGCCGTCGATCATGGTCGTGTGCTTCGTGACGGCGAACGGCCGCTCGGCGGGCGGGCTCTTGGGCGCATCCCCGGCGGCCGCCTGCGTCGGGCCCGCCGGCGTTGCCGGCTTTTGCGGCGGCTGGTTTTGGGAATGGGAGAAGACGGCGCTGCAGATCAATAGCAAAATGAAAACGACGGCAAAGACGGGACGATGTTTCATGTCGGCCTCCTCGCGAAGAATGAGAGCGATCATTTTCTAACAAATCAGGCCGTGTTTCAACGGGGGAAAGCAACTGTTGTCAATTTCGGGATGAGGCTATGATAAGATACATTGAGAAAATCTCGGAGGCATCCTATGACCAAGATTCGTTCTTCCCGAAGCGTCAGCCGCGATTGGAATCGTCCTTTTCTTGGGCCTAGCCGGGGTCTTCATCGTCTGATCGCCCAATGCCCTCGGAATCCACGGCCCAAACATTCGCGGTAAGAAGGCGATCACGGCGGGGGACCGGGCCCCGGCTCCCGCGCCCATCGACCCGCAAAAAGTCAAGGACCAGGAGGACATGACTTGGGACGATTATCAGCCGATTCCCGGCATCGACTGGGCCGACCCGGCCCAAGGCCCCAACGGGAATTTCACATGGCCCTCGTGGCGGTCGATTTTCCCGATCAGCCCTTCGTGATGACGCTGCCCAAGCACTCCGACCTGTTCGGCAATCCGCAGATCGATCCGGTCCGGCGCGACCAGGTTCCCCAGTTCTATGCCGATTTCTTCATCAAGCCGGGCGAGGTCAATCACGGCCATACGATCAACGGATATTGGATGGAGCAGTCGCGCGGCCGGTTCGGCATCACCGGCTCGACGCCTTCGGCCCCTACCGCCTTCCGAAGCCTCTATGGGAATACGGCCTCAACGAGTGGGGCCAGAATTTCGCGACGCCCGACGGCAGCCGGGCCAACGGCCGCCTCGAGCCGGATTGCGACGCGCTGTGGATGGCCGATAAGGGGGATATCCGGAAACACTATGACGCCGTCCTTCGCATCTACGCGGGCTATGACGAGACGGGGGTTTGGATGGAATTCGGCGAGATGAAGTTCCAAACAAAGGAAGACATCCCCCGCGGAATGGGGCAATCCCGACCCGACGAAACCGCGCTGGGTCGTCTGCCGCTATGTGCCCTGGACGAGCTGGCGGGCCGGGGCCCAGCAATGGGGACTGTCCTCGATCCGGCAGGGCGAGAACTCCGGCACCATCACCCACGAGCTCGGCCACTTCGCCTTCAGCATCGGGGACAACAATAACAATCCCTACGCGCTGCCCTATCGGAGAGCGGGCTCCGGGCCGTGGGACATGATGGACCGCGGTTCATTCAACGGACCGGGCGGCCCGCACAACCGTTGGGAGGTTCCGGCCGTCGCCGGGGCCGCCATGCCCGCCGGCCTCATGCTCCGCAACAAGCTCCTCAACGGATTCGTGGACCTCTCCCAGGTCCTGCAGCTCAACCGGAACGGCCTGGCCAAGTCCGGGCCGGCCGTCGCGGACGTCACGGCCCGCGAGGTCGATCCGCTGCCCCGTTCGTTCGCCGGCATCCTCGTCAAGCTGGACGGCGAGGCCCCGCAGGACAGGACCCCCGCGGACGACCCGGCCGCGAATCCGCTTTCGGCCGGCAAGCCGACCTACAATTTCTACTCGCTGGAGGTCGTCCAGCGGATCGGCTACGACTCCTTTTGTCCGGACAGCGGGGTGTTGATCGCCAAGAACAAGGACGGCGAAGGGACGAACGGCGGCCCGAACGGCTTCAATTGCTTCAGCTGGGTCATCGACGCACACCCCGAGGACATCCGCATGGTCGATTACATGAAGCCCAACGGCCAGAAGGTCATGCGCACGGTCGCCGATTACCGGCAGCTGAATGACGCTCTCTTCCACGCCGGGCTCAACTCCGGCAGCCAGTGCGAATGGGAGGATCCGGCGAACAGGCTCCACTTTTACGTGATCGACCTGCATAAGGACGCCGGAGGCATCCTCTCCTACACGGTCGGCGTTCGATCGCTGGACGGGGCGGGCCGGCAGCTCGCGGGGCGCTCGGGTCGCGCCGCCGGCCGCGTCCGGTCATGGAGGGAGAGGCCGCCGAACTCCACTTCGTTCTGCGGAATACGGGAAAGGGAGCGGCCACGGATCCCGCGCTTCACCCGCAGGACGCCGGGGCTTATCTCAAGAACGATATTTACCGTCTGACGGTCTCGGTGGCCGGCCAAGGCTGGTCGGCCGAATTGCGGAACGCTCTGGTCGCGGCGAAATTTGGAGCGTCGGCAACGGTCCCCGTCTACGTGACGAGGGTTCCGGAAAGCTCGGCCTCGGCGAAGGTGACGTTGACCGCGAGGTCGGAAAGCGACCCGGCGAAGACGGCGACCGCGACGTGCCTGGTGAAAGCGCCGACGCGCCGGTGATCTCTTCCGCGGTCGGGGAGGCTCCCCTCGCCAGGCTCAGGCGGCCCGCTTACCGGGTGTTCTTCCACAGGTCATTGAGCACGCCGGTATTGCCGGCCGAATCATAGCCATATCCCCCGAAGAGCCAGAGCTTGCCGTTCGAATCGAGCCAGGAAACGGAACCTTGTCTTGCCCCGGGGATGTTTGACGATGCCGTTGTGCCCTGGGTGCCGTACGTGCCTTTCTGACCACGGATGTCGCTGCCGGACATCCAAGCCCAGTCAAGGGTCGCCGGGTCATACTTCCACGAGTCATTGAGATAGCCGGTGCTGATGGTCGAATCAAGGCCGGCCCCCCCGAAGAACCAGAACTTGCCGAATGAATCGAGCCAGGATACGGCTGAATATCTTGCCCCGGGGATGTTCGACGACGCGGCTGTGCCCATCGTGCCGTAGTTGCCGGCTTGCAATTCGTAATCGCTGCCGGAGACCCAGGTCCATTCAAGGGTTGCGGGGTCATACTCCCACAGGTCATTGAGAGCGCCGAGAAAGCCGCCTGTATCATAGCCATATCCCCCGAAGAGCCAGAGCTTGCCGCTCGAAGTGAACCAGGAGACGGACGCGTCTCTTCCCCCTGGGACGTTCGACGAAGCGGCTGTGCCCTGGGTGCCATATACGCCCACATGATTTGCGGCATCACTTCCGAAGACCCAGGTCCATTCAAGAGTTGCCGGGTCGTACTCCCACAAGTCATTGAGATAGCCGAAATTGCCGCTGGAATCAAAGCCATTTCCCCCGAGGAGCCAGAACTTGCCGCTGGGATCGATCCAGGTTGCTGAAAATTCCGCCGCCCCTGGGACGTTTGACGGATCGGCCGTGCCCTGGAGGCCATGAAAGCCCGCCTGGTTTACGGTATTACCGCCGGAGATCCAGGCCCACTCAAGGGTTGCCGGGTCAAACTTCCAAAGGTCATTGAGATAGCCGGAAGTGCCGGCCGAATCATAGCCGAATCCCCCGAAGAGCCAGAACTTGCCACTGGAATCCAGCCAGGATACGGCCCCGGATCTGGCCCCTGGAACGTTTGACGGATCGGCCGCGCCCTGGGTCCCATAAGTCCCCGCCTGATTTTCGGTGTTACTGCCGAAGATCCAGGTCCATTCAAGGGTTGCCGGGTCATACTTCCACAGGTCATTGAGATATCCGGAATTGCCGGCCGAATCCAAACCATATCCCCCGAAAAGCCAGAGCTTGCCGCTGGAATCCAGCCAGGACACGGCATATCCCCTCGCCCCGGGGACGTTTGACGAAGCGGCCGTGCCCTGGGTCCCATAAGTCCCCGCCTGCCTCATCGTATTACTGCCGGAGACCCAGGTCCATTCAACAGTTGACGACGGAGGGGGAGTCGGCGATGAACTGCTTTTGCTCCCGCAGGCAGATAGCAACGCTAAGAATGAAATAACCAGAGTTGCCGACTTCAATGTGCTTTTCATATGACCTCTTTCAAACGAACTCTGCGAATGGCCCTTCCGCCAAGAATAAACCTATATGACCCGTTGTCAAGTTGCATCTCCTGGGTCATCCCCGATACCTGCGTTCTTGGCCTAAACCTCCAACGATATATCTTAGCCCATCGGGGGGACATAAGCAAAACTGGGTAGACCTGCTGGAACAGGAATATGGATCAAAAAGGCTTCTAGGACAAATTAAAAACCTCTGCGAGGAATCTTAGCTATCCTAGTAACTTGTTTATCATATTGGGGGAGATGGGGATGGCGGGAAGGTGTGGGAGTCGAACCCACCCGGGGCGTTTATAGCCCCATACCGGATTTGAAGTCCGGAAGGCCCACCGGGACCTTTACCCTCCCGTCGTTGTTCAATTGATTGATCCTACGTGAGTTACCTGATCCTCCCCCGAAGTGGGGGAGAGGCCAGGCTCAAAATTGTGCAGAGATTGTACAAACTTTTTGTCGAGTTTGGCCACCGCATCACGCATCTGGGCCTCGAAAGAGTGGACGTACCGCATGGTCATCGTAATCGTGCTGTGGCCGAGAAGCTTCTGCACCGTGAACACGTCGACCCCCGATTGGATGAGACGCGTGGCGAAGGTGTGGCGGAGGTCATGAAGCCGCAGACCGCTGAGGCCTGCCTTTTTCCGGGCCGTCTCGAAGGCGCCCTGGACATGCTTTGACTGGTAGACCCTCTCGGATCCGTTGGCCTCAGCCCTCAACTCCTGAAGCGTTTTGTACATGACGTTGTTCATCGGGACGACACGGTTCTTGTTTCGCTTGGTCTTGATAACATGCACAAGGCGGTTACGGAAGTCGATCTCCGACCATGCGAGCTTCAGGATCTCCCCTCGGCGCATGCCGCTGTTGAGCGCAATGACAAGGAACGGTCTTAAGTGGGGGACCGCTTCTGACATGAGCCGCTCTTCCTCCTCTTGCGTGAGGATCCGTTCCCTTGCGCAGTCGCCCTCGGGGATCATCTTCACCTTCTTCACCGGGTTCGCCGTCACGTAGCCGTAGTCGATGGCCTTGGTAAACATGCCCTTGAGAAGAGCCAGCTCCCGGTTCGTGGTGATGGGCTTGATCTTCTTGAGCCTCATGGACCGGTACTCCTCGATGTGCCTGGGGGTAATCTCATCGAGGTAGAGCTTGCCGAAGAAGGGAAGCAGGCTGAGGTCCAGTCTGTACTTGTTGTTCCGCCAATCCTTGAGCTGTGTCGTGTTGGCCAGGTAGGTTTTGGCGAGCTCGCTGAACGTGATCCTGGCCTTGGGCTTCTTCATCCCGGCGGAGTCCCGGAAGATCTCAGTGACCTTCTGCTGGAGGAGCTTGAGGGCCTCGGCCCGGCTCGTGGCACCCTTCACGGCTTCTCGGACGTATTGCCGGCCTCCGGCCCTGTAGTAGATCCACCAGCGTTCCTTACCCGATCTTGATGGTCTGACATAGACTGAGCCGAAGGGGTATGTCCATCTTCGTCCCTTCGACTTCATGTTAATGCCTCCTTTCAAATAGAGTTTATCATAACTCTCCAAATCAAACTCTACGTTGAGTGAGGATTCAAGGAGGGGAGGGGCCTGAAAGGACTTGGTCTTTCCCTTCTCGAGCCAGGCGTCGAGGTCCGACTGCTTGAACCGTACACCACGGCCCTGCAGTTTGATATGAGGGATCCTGCCCTCTTCCACCCACCGATAAACAGAGCAGGGGCTTACACCCAGGTAGGAGGCGGCCTCCTTGACTGAGAGAAGCCCCTGGCTAGTCATTCGACCTTCCTTCTCATCCCCTTCTTAGATATCTGCTTTCCAGTTCGAACCACTCCCATAGTTGAGTCCTTGCGGATTTTGCCGCTTTCAAGGCTTCGGGATGCTCGTTCCACCAGATAATCTTCTTTTCAACTTGCATGATGATATCTATATCGGGGAACCTCTTGCTTGCTCGTTTCAGAAGACCTCGATCAAGCCCCTCATCAAAGGGGTAATTCTTACAGCTTTGTAAGGCGGTAAGTGCCTCGTTAGGAATCCATTTTTCCCTCCGGTAGATTCCGAATTCTTTCTCTAAAGATCCTCCAAACCAGCAGAAGATGAAGTCCGCAACCAAAAGTTCGAACCCCACAGATGAAGCGGCTATCTTGGCAGAGACTACTTCGGGTGGATGCTGACTCTTCCATTTTTCGACCTGTTCATCAAGGATCTCTAACATATTGATTTCATGATAGATGTGATAGTACGGTTCTACGATATCTCTGATCCTATTTCGCACCATTTCCAGATAAGAATCGAGTTTTTCGTTATAAGCTTCGTCGATTCCCCCGAACAGGGTACGAATCCGAGTGGCTACCAAATCTTCCAGTTCTTGTTTGGTGGGAGGCATCGGAGTGGAAAGTGCAGTTCCCGGGCCCCCCCGGTCAGGTTTGTCGTCGTTCATGTTTACACCTCAGATCCGTTCATTCTGAATTGCTAGCCCAACAAGAGTGGAAAGGAAAGGAGGGGAGATTCTCTCCTCTCCTCTCCTATCTAGTCTCTTCTTCTCTGTCTGCAAATTCTGTGTCATTCGTTGCACCTGAAGCCATGTGCTTTTTTCCGGGTCTCCCCTGAAGGTTAGACCAATTGGCTACAAAAAATGCTTCTGTCGTTGATAGCAATTCTGGATCAGATTGATGCCTCAGGATATCCAGTTCGATCGCTTTTTCCAGGGTTCTGTCTAATAATTTGCGGGGAATCAGAAGCATCTTGGCCTGGGCTGACCGGCTTGGAATCTCGATGAGCCCATTCTTCCGCTTCGCCAAACAGAAGAGATCCACGACTACGGACCTTTCAGCAGGGCTCAATGATTGCCTGGCTGTTCCTGTCAGCCAGGACTCGGTCCAGAACTTAATCCACGAAAAAGAATAGAACCTCGGTGTGCTTTGATCTTCTTTCATCAGATTTCTCCTTCTTTGTAAGATCCGATATAAAGTTGAATAGCCTCCAAGAAAACCACGCCCTTGGGCTTTTTCCTGGAATTTGAGATCTCTTCAATGACTCGTAGTTGGGCCCTGTGAATATAGACCTGTTCTCTCACGAGCCCAGATTCTCTTTTACTTGGCTTCAAGGAAGATTTCATCTAACACCTCCTGTCTGATTGATGCCGGACCTGGCCAATGGTCAAGCCTTGCCGGAATTTGGATCTCCTTTGGCCCGCGCTGCTGATATATGTCCAAGCGAACACAAAACAAGTTTTGATCAATCCTCGCACCTTCACCGAGCTTTCATGAGGAAAATCAAAATCTCCCTGGCCAGAAGTGGTTCGCAGTTTGTTTCGTAACATTTTATTAATCAACCAGATAGGATCTCTCAAGGTGGCGTGCGTGGTTGCCTCCCGTTCCAAAAAGGAACCCTTGCGGAACGGGGGCCACGCTCAACCTCCTGCAATAATTCGACTTAAGGCTCCTCATGTGGGTATTTACAAGTCTATAAATCGTGGTCTTGGGCATTCCCAGGGCCCTCGAAATGTCCCCGAAGCTGGCGCCTCCCCTTCGTAGCCTTTTTGCGCGAGCAATCAACCGCAGCTTGTCCGGGTCCTCCTCTAGTCTGCCGCTTTTGCTGATTCTGAACCCTGTGGGCTGGCGGCCGACCCATTCCCCCTTCGTTTTCTTATGGATTAAGGCCTCTCTCGTACGCTCAGAGACGAGATCTCGCTCCAGCTGGGCAAAGACCCCTATCATTCCGAGAAAGGCCGTCCCAGCGGCGGTGGTAGAGTCGAAGGCCTCGGTGACGGACACAAAGCCAACCTGGTTCTTATAGAAAACGTCCTCCAGGAGGTGCCAAAGATCTTTCTGTCTTCTGGTGAGCCGGTCGACTTTAAAAACGATCACTACGTCGACTTCGGCCCTCTGGCAGATGCCAATCAAGCTTTCCGCGCCAGGCCGGCTTAAGTTCTTCCCAGAGTAGCCGGCGTCCTTGATTATGCTAACCAGGTTCCAGCCCTTGGCCGTCGCTAGGGCCGTGATCCTTTCTTCCTGGGCGGTGATGGACACCCCTTCTCGGGCTTGTTCTTCCGTGGAAACCCTCACATAGCCTATGGCGTTAATGATATTCGCGTTCACCTATCTCCTCCGTTCATATCAAGATGACATCTATTGACTTCACGACTAGGCGGGGGGGTAGGATTCCGGGAGTCCCGGAAGACGCGTTGGGATGATATGCTTTCTTCACCAACACTCGCTTCGAAATTTCCATTGAGGTGGGCCATTCACTTTCCATGGAGTCTCTCCTATCTGAACCCTCTCAGCTGTCCTTCGACCCGGTGTTCAGCGCCTGTATATCCTCGCACCACAGGCCAAGTTCTCTGATCATTTGATCTTCGGCGCGGGCGATCCAATCATCGAGTCCATAGAATCCTCTCTTTCCTTGGGGTGTACCCTTTTGAATCTGGGCGTCGCGACACCTCCAGAGTAATAGCTGAATCGCTTTGTTGATGTCCTCTGCGGTCGGTCTCCTGAATTCCGTCTCCATTTCCATCTCCGGATCGTAGCAAGCGTCACACAGAAAAATCCCTGGGCTTATCTCAGCCAGCTCGCTCTCATAAAACAACTTCTCGCAACCGTCGCACTCGGCGAGGTCGCTTGGATTCCGTTTTTCGGGAGGGATGATATTGTCGAACTGGCCCTCGCCCTCTCCTTGCAGGTAACCGATGTGTTCCATGAGCTTGAGCGCACGCTCTATTGTGGCGGCCAGTTGTCTCTCAAGGTCGGGCAGATATCGCACCTTAGTGCCTCAAGAAGATCATCATGCCGGCCTTATGGACATAGCCGGCAAGCCAGTCCACCCGAAAACGTAACGGCTCGAAATCCTTCCTCGTGATGACATTGCTGGCGTCAAAGAGTATGAAGTCCTTTCCTTCAACGAGCCCGAATCCGGTCAACTCTCCGTATTGGGCATCCCAATACGGCCCCTTGAAACAGCTGACGGTAAGGCTCGCGTTATGGATCGTGTTGTACTTACTCCAGTAATCTGACAATCCCCCCCGCCATTTTTTCTTCAGGGCCTCGTTCCTGACCGCCAGCGTGTATAAGACACACCTGATCTCCGCTTCGGGAGAGACAAGCTTCCGGACGATCCAGAGGTTCTTCTCGCTGTCTTCCTGGCCGCGGTCAGCACAATGTATCATCAGCTTCTCGTCCGGCTTGAAAGATGCAGCAGCCACTTTGGGGAACTGCTCCAGGATCCGGGCCCGGATCTCTTGGAATTCCTGTATGGTCCCCTTGAAAAAGCAGCCGAGCTCCTGACAGTCGGGGCAGTCTTTCCAAGTCCGCCCGCCCTCGGCGTCCAGCACGCCGCCGGCCGTCACAAGTGCGGCAAAGCACAAATCGGCCGGCGAACAGCTCGTCCGTCAGACGGCGATGAGGGCCTATCGGCGCCATGCCCGTTCGTTTCGTATAGGCTCCCATCGCTTCGTGCATGCCCAGGTGCCAACCATCGTACTGTCCGGGCTGCCCACAATCCCTGCAATTGGGAGAGCCCATGCTGTGGATACCGGGATTACAATGACAGGTGGGACGCCACATTTGTTGGGGCACTAGAGATTCCTCCTTCAACCTTCAGGTCGCCGGAGGATAGATGCGGGGCAAAGAGAGGGCGGACAACAAAAAACCCGCTTCTCCTGCATCAGGAGAGCGGGTCTTCACGCTCGGACACTTCGTTGCCGCCTTTTTCAGCGACCGCATCCTCGCCTTCGGCGAGCTAGGCACCTTGGGTGTCCGTCCCAGGTTGCCGGGCCCTGCATTAGAGGGCCACTCCTAATGGCATAACAATAATACATCGAAGAATCGGAAAAGTCAAGTGATATTTTAGATATCAGTTGCCTGAAGTCATCCACACAGAGGTCATCAATTTGACCCCAAACTCGCGCCCCCAGCTTGCGCTCCAGGGAGAAAGCCCGGAGCAAACGCAGGCGTTTTCGTCCGAAGAACTTTAGGAAGATAGATTACGAGTTGGGGGGGTAGAATCCCGGGACTCCCAGGAAGTCACGTGGGATGATATGCTTATCATGCAGACACTCTATCGTCAGCGCCGTTTTTGACCTCAGCTCGGCCTGTCTCCAGTTTATTCGGCCGGAGGAAATGGGAAAGTAATCGGAAGTGCCTGACTATTCCGCCTCGAATCCTTGGTTCGTGAACCTCAATGTGCGGCTGTTCTCGGTCACGATGCGCACTACTTGGTCCGGCACGCCGGACGGGATTTCCGCTTCTATCTCAAGGGTAACCCTTACCTTCGAGCCAACCAACCCCACCAAGTGAGAAATTATCTCATCAGCAATCCGCCCAGCGTCTCGACCAACTCGCTCCGCGTCAAGCGTCACGCTTCCATGAAAGCGGCGTGGTCCAGGGGCAGGAATAGACATAGGCGGCGGGCCGCCTGTACCCCCCGTGCCCGTGCCGGTTGCGACTTTCCCCCCGACCGTGGGCCCAACAACCGCTCCCGCCTGGGCCGCAGCCTCCGCTGCCCTTTGCTGTTCAGCCACCTCCGGCCGAACAAGTTGGCCGGTTAGATTATCCTCGGATAACATTACGACATGGCCACACCGCAGCCCATTGTAAAGCCCGGATACCTCGTCGAATCCATCTGCATAAGCAAAGGTCTCAGGATTCCATGTAAGGAGACTGAGTCCATCGCGGATGGCCTGGAGTAGTACAGCCGGCTGGGTAACTCGGGGCAGATAGATATAACGCGCAAAGTCGTCAACTAGCTGCTTGACGGCGACGTGGTTTCCACGCCAAAGGGGAATGCGATCGAGTTCTATCCGCAGACGTGTCCCAGCAAGCGCGGTCACCAGCAAATCGTCGTTCCGCAGCTTTTTGCTCGCACGAACTGCCAGGGCATCTTGTCCGGAAAGCCTGAAGGCTTGCCATTCGAGGCCCGTATGTGGCGAAGACTGTACGGGCACAAGCAGCCACTGGTAAGCCTCTGGCAGGCGGGCAGTCACAGTAATATCAGCTGTAGTTTTCTGCGTCTCGGCTTGCTTTACCTGGTGCTGCGATAGGTCAAGCGTCTCCTTCTCAGCCAGGATGGACTCCCAGGCGAGATAGCGACGCGCCGCCTCGTCAAGATCCTGCAGGCGCGTCTTGTCTGCCGCGAGAAAGACCAGCGTGTTTCGGAACAGGCGCGGCGTGTTTCCTCGCGATTCAAGGATCGCTTTCGCCGCCACCTCCGCACGCGTTGTCGGCTTCTTTGCTGTATGGGTGCTCGATCCCGAGCACCACCAGGCGTGCGTCCAGGTCGTCCGGCACGTCCTGTCCGGAGTGAGGCAAGCGGGTGGACGCGCCGAAAGTCCCCCGTCATGCGAAGGTCTGCACGCAGCCGCTTCTCGAGTTCCTGCGACACCTTGTCTGGGTCGCGCTTGAAGCTGTTCCGCGCGGTCCTCGGCCAGCTTGGTCACCGTTGGCTGGGTCGAGTACCAATAGCGCGCGCCGTCCTGGTAGAGGTAGGTCGCCGCGCGCGGCCAGCCGGCGCAGCGCATCGCCGAAAACGGCTGGCGATTCCCCCGGCATGACGCAGCCGAGCTTGATCCGGCGGTCCTCGATGCCGCGGTGGGCGGCCGTAGCCGTGGGCGCCGAGCCGAGGTAGATCGTGCGCGCCACGCGGCGGCACGCGGCGAACTTGCCGAGGTTGGGCACCTCGCCGTCGATCCGCAGCGGCAGCGAGTTCGGGCCGTCCACGTCCTTCTCGATGACCGGCACCCAGTTGTCCGAGAGGTAGCGCGTCAGCTCGAACTGCACGCGTGGATCGTCGATGGGGATGTTGGCGGGCAGGATGAGCGGGTTCTTGTCGCCCTTCTCCCACAGGCTGTGGATCACCGCCGCCATCAGCCGCAGCACGCCGCGCGTGCGCTGGAACTTCACCAGCGTGGACCAGTCGGTGTAGAGCCGGTCGAAGACCTCGGGGTGGATCGGGTAGGCGGCCTTGATGCCGCTTCTCGTAGTCCGCGTCGCGGCACTCGGGCGGGAACTCCTGGTGCTGGGTGCGGTAGAGATCGGCAAAACGCCCGCGCCACCAGTGTCGCGATCCTTGAACTGCGCCGTGCTCGCACAGCGGCTCGAACAGCCGCCGGCGCACGATCTCGAAACCCTTCCTCCGCGCTGGCCGGCCGCCATGACGCCTCCACGCGCCCCACCACGTTGCGCAGCCGGTCAAGCGCCTCGCGCCCGCGCTCGCCGCCCACCTCCACGTCGTCGGCCACGTGCGTGCGGCGAGCCGCCGGTATCCGAGGCGGGCAGGCTGATCACCAGCAGGCAGTTCTTCGCCAGCTTGGCCGATTCGGTCAGCACCTGGGCGAAGGTGAACTGGGTCTCGAAGCTGCCCGCGGGCAGGTCGCTCTGGTCGTGGAGCTGCCGCGCATAGGCCACCCACTCGTCAATCAGGATCAGGCACGGCCCGTACTCGTTGAACAGCTCGCGCAGCACGTCGCCAGGGCTGGTGGCCTTCTCGTCATCGGCCTGGATGCGCTGGAAGGCCTTCTTTGCCTCTTTGATTCCCCCGGAGCTGATCCAGTTGCCACGCCAGCTCGCCCCAGAGGGTGCGCACCACCGTGCCGTCGGGCTTGGTGACGGGATTGCCCGGCGAGATCCTGTTGCCCACCAGCACCACGCGCTTCACTTCGGTGCAGCTTCGTTGACTCCGGCCTCCTTCAGCACCGCGTCGATGCCGGCCAGTTCGCTGGGCGCGACGCCGGAGAAGAGGTGGTAGAGCGCGAGCATCGAGTGGGTCTTGCCGCCGCCGAAGTTGGTCTGGAGCTGGACCACCGGGTCGCCGCCCTGGCCGGCGAGCCGCTGCACCGCGCCGACCAGCAGGCGCTTCAGGCTCTCGGTGAGATAGGTGCGGCGGAAGAACTCGACCGGGTTCCGGTACTCGTCGGTGCCCTCGCCGAGATGCACCTGCCAGAGGTCGGCCGCAAACTCGGCCTGCTGGTAGCGGCCGCTGGCCACGTCCTTGTGCGGCGTCACGACCTCGCGCCACGGCTTGAGGTTGCCCGTCGCTGGGCTCTCGATGGCAGTGCCGGCGCTCTTGCGCTTCTCGCTGCGCACCTGCTCGTCGAAGCGGAGGCGCAGGAGCTCCATCTTCATCTTCTCGATCTCGTCGGCCTGCGGTGCGGAGACAGCGGTCAGAAGCCGCCAGCAGAGTCGAGCGCCCGGTAGGCGTCGTCGCTGGAGAAAGGCTCCTGGTGCGCCCATCTGTTGCGGACTTCCCGCAGCTCGCTGACCAGAGTGCGCTCGGCTTGCCCAAGCGTCTTGCGGAAGACGTCGTTCCACTGGTTCCACATCACGTTGAGAAGCGCGGCGACGTCCCATCGTGGCTCGATCCTCCGTTCCGAACAGACTCGCCTGGGACTCGCTCAACTGAGGCTCTGGCCTGTTCGCAACCAGAGCTGCGCATGCTGCGCCTTGAGCTCGCGCTCGACGAAAGGCTGAAGTCCCTCCTTGAGCAGTTCCAGCGCCTTGCCGACGCGTTCGTGGTTGCGTGATCGCCATAGGACTACTCCTCTCAGAACAATTCGCCCTGTGGCTTTTGCGGCTTCTGAATGGCCGCCCTCGCGGGCGAGGCGGGTGATCTCCGGCCAGCTCTGAACCAGGCCGTTGTAGGAGAGCGCCTCGGCTGCGCGCTTCTTGCGCTCGCAGAGCGTGTAGAGGCGGTAAGCAAGCTCGCGGGCGATCTCGGCCTTGCTGCCGAGCTTCGGCGACGAGTTCCGCCGCCGCGCTCTCGCCGCCCGCTTCGAGCACACGGATCAGGTGGTGGACCATCTCCCAGGCGGTGAGGCGCGTGTCGGTGGCCGGGTCCCAGTCGGCGGGAAGCTCCTCGGGCCGGAGCAGCCGCACCTTGCCGCGCTTCGATTCGAGGATGCCCGCCTCGACCATGCCGTCGACGCTGGTGTTCTTGGCCTTGGAGAGCTCTCGGCCACGCCGTACTCGCCCTCGGCGAAGCCCGACTGCTCGAACCAGGCCAGCGCCCAGCGGCTGTCGGCGTCGAAGTCGCCCTCCTGCTCGGCCAGCGCCTCGTCGAGGGTCTGGTTGATGAGCGCCAGCGCCTCGCGCACCGAGAGCGGCTTGCCCTCGGCGTCGAGCACCTTGGCGTAGCGGGTATAGACCGCCATGCCCGGGCCGATGGCCGCCTGCGCCAGGTCCACCGGCGCGATGTTGCCGCGCTGCAGGTGGGCGAGCGCCGCGGGCAACTCGGCCTTGAGCGCAGTGACGAACTCGCGGCGCGTGGCAGTGGGCGCGTCGGCCGCGCGTGGGCGGCAGACGAGGATGATGCTGGAGGCGAGGGCGTTGGTATCGATGCCGATCATGCGTCCTCGCGCTCCGTCCGCATCGGCCAAGTGCCGCTGATGGCGAAGCCGGCGCGGATCACCGCGTCGAGAAAGGTCTCCCAGCCGGTACTGGCCGTGCCGTCGTCGCTCATCGCTCTCGGACTGCTTGAAGGCGTAGTAGATGGTGACCGGGAAGGCCGGGTGCGCCTGCTCGGCGAGGCGGTGCATCGCCTGCGTCATGCCGTCGAGGAAGAACGCCTCCGCCTTCTCCTTGCTGCCGTGGCGATAGGGCGTGGCAACCAGTTCCTCGGCCTTGGGCACAGCGAGCGTGGCGAAGAGGTCAGGGAAGACGGGCTTCAGCGAGCGGCGCAGCCAGACATAGAAGAAATCCGACAGGTCGGCGTAGCCAATGTTGTCGTAGTACGGCGGATCGGTGGAGACGACGCTTGCTCGCTCGATACGACTGTGTCTGCTGCATCAGCTTGTTCGGCAGCACCTCGCCCAGCTGTCTTGACATGCAAGCGCTTTCGATCACCTCACGCACGATTGACCGTTCCGAAGTTCGCCGCCGGCATCAGCAGAATGGATTTGCTTCTGCAAAGTCCCAGACCATTGGGATGGCTTGTCGCCCAAAGGTTGCCACGAGTCTGTTCTTCGGTCGACTGTTCCAGCGAGCAGAGGCTGATTCCAGTAGTCTGCACGCCTTGTCCACGCAAACGCCAAGATACACCCCCACCGCATCGGCATAGGCCGTGGCGCCAGTGCCGCCGACGGCGAGGGCCTTGCCGTCGTCGGGCAGGCCGGCGTCGAGCGCGTCGCGCTTCACCCGCTCGCGCGCTTCCTGCACCAGGTCGGAGAAGGTCGTCAGCGCCACGAGTTGGCGGGGGGTGAAGAGATCGCCCTACGTCGTCAAGTCCATAGGGCGGCGCCCGAGCGCTACTCGGTCAGCTGCCAGGACTCACGCTCCGGCTTCCACTCCGGCTTCGCCTGTCGCGCGACGGCCTCCATCTCTGGCGTCGGCGGGAGATAGACCCGTCCGCGCTCGCCCTCGGCAACAATCGCCATCAGCCGCGCGCCCATGCGCCCGGCCTTGCCCTCGGCCTTGATATAGTCACCGGCAATCGGCGCGCCCGACATCAAGCACGGAAGTTCGCCTCGCGCAAGCTTGGTGCCGTTCTTCGCCGCCTCCGCGTCCTTCGGCTTGCCCACCTTCACCGTGAAGCGGTAGCCGCCGTTCTCGATCACCGGCTCGACGTAGGCCTCCTTGCCCGCCTTGGTGGAGAGCATGAAGGTCGAGGCGAGCGGCACGTCCACCTGCGCGAAGGCCGGGTTCGGGCTCTTCACCGTGCGCGCCCAGAGCCAGGCGATGACGGTGAGCTTCTGGCCACGTAACGGCTTCAGGTCCGGCCGCTCCTTTGCCATCTCGGCCGTGACCTCGATCTTCGGATAGAGGTGGCCGATGCGCTTCTCGGCCTCGTCGCGCATCCACTGGCCGTAGTAGCGCACGTCCTCGGCCAGACCCTTGCGCGCCTCTCCACTCCCGGGCGATGAGCGACTTCTCTTTGTGCGCGTCTCGGGGTTCACCGGCGGCCTGCCCGCGAACTTCGGCGGGATCTCGATCATCGCCTTGTTGATCAGCACCGCCACCGGGTTCAGGTCGCTGGCGTAGCTCTCGAGCCCAAGCCGCTGCGCCTCCAGCGGCAGCGCCCCGCCGCCGGCGAAGGGATCGTGGAAGGCGGGCAGCTTGTTGCGGTCGAACAGCTCCTTCGCCCGCGGATGGTCGGCGTTCTCGGCGCAGGCACGCCGCCAGCTCTGCCAGATCTCGTCGCGCGCCGCTGCAGCACCGTCTCGTTGGTGGTGTTCTCCCACAGCACCAGGTCCTCGATGATGCGGAACAGCCGCTGCCGCTCCTTTTCCTGCTCCTTTTCGGTGGGGAACAGGTCGGGAGCGCCGACGGGTCGTCCACCATCTGCGCAAAGATCACCGCCCGCGCCGCCGCCAGCGGCCGCCGCGCCCACCACAGATGCAGAGTGCTAGGATGCCCGTGCCGGATCGATTTCTCTCTCGCGCATGCCTTGTTGATGGCCTCCAGCGGCAGGGCGACTTCGATGAGTTTCTTTCTGTATATCATCGGCATGCTCTAAGAGAAAAGAGGCCAAGCAGCAGGCCCGTAAGTCCAAGTATAACTGATAAACCACCCATTCGTGCGGCCACTCGATATGCCGGATCGGAGGCATTCCAAGCCCAACGAAATTGACCCCACAATCTCACTTTCTTCAGCTGCAAATCTACTTCTTCATTTAAGCTGAAGCCGAGCAGATTACGGAGGCGTTCATCAATGCGGATTTCTTTCTCAAAAGAGCTGCCGGAACCCCTAACAAGCGCATAAGTAGCTCGGCCACGATATGTCACCTTACAAACGGTTCCTTCAGGTATGACATGGCCGTGCGCATCGTGACGGCAACTCTCGGGGATGTGTATTATATCTTTGTATACATCATCATTTGCGGCTGATCTAACCTTGAGTTTCATGCTGACTCCTCTGCAACTTGTATTGGGCTCATGTCCACCAGGGGCAAGTGCTGCTCGAGCGCGCTATGAGGATGAACTTCCCCATACGGCTGCCCTCCGGGCGGACTAGAAGTGAATGGTATTAGCAGAGCATTGTCATCGCGGCGCCTCCGCGCGGTCCAACAATTCGGCAAAATCATAATTTACGCTCGTCACTCCGAAGTCTGGCTCACGATGGAAAGGCTGGCTAATGTAATGGACCTGGTGCAAATCATCTGCGAGGAACTCGACGATTGCCAGGATGAAATCCTCGGGCTTGTTAAGCGAGTAAAGAATCTCGTTCTTTGTGACAGTAATCGTCTGCGCGCTAGCTACCCGGCCCTTTACTTCGATAAAACGTAATTTCCCCGTACCTGGGACGCGGCTCTCGACGTCGTAGCCGAGCTTCTCAGTCTCCCGATCGACCGGTTCGAAGCCGAGGAGCCGCTCGATATCCATTACGATCTCCCGCGCCCGGGCTGCGGCCGCCTGCGTATCTGCGATTGTGGCAGAGGGCACGACGGGCGCAGCCCGTTATGGCAGCAAGGAGGCCCATCGGGACTACCAGCAAGCCTCCGAGGACGACGGGAGGCAGCGGCGAGAGCTGTCGCTCGAGTTTCAGCTCTTCCATGCGCTTCTCGAGGCGTGCCTGGAGTGCATCTGCACGTTTGCGAGCTTCTCCGAGTTTAACCGTGCGTTGGGCTTACCGGTCTGCTCCTGGAGCTTGAGATGCTCGGCGCGATGGTCCCAGTAATTGATCTCTTTGGTAAGTCGGTCCTTTACGGCCGCCTCGGTCTTAGCGATGAGGGCTTCCTTACGTGAGCGGACCTCCGCAAGATGCTCCGGAACGACGCGCGCAACGGCATAGCCTTGCGCCTTCTGCTCCAACTCTCGGTTGATCCATGCGCACTCCGGCCGAGCGAGGATCGAGTCTATGCCCGGTTCCTCGGACGTGAGCGGTCGATAGTCCAGGTAAGGCGCATAGTGCAGGTGCCGTGTGTTGCCGTCCGCGTCGAGCTCCACATAGAGCATCCGCTTAGACACAACGCGCTGCTCGCCAGAACGGGTGAAACTCGCATCCTGGATGGCATGTTCCAGGTAGAAGAGAACTCGTGGCGCGGATGCCTGCGTCGCGCTCGTCCACCAGCACCGTGCCCCGCCGTAAGAGGTCGCGGTGGCGCTCGAGAGTAAGGTCGATGATGGCATCGAGCAGCGGATGTCCCGGGCAGACAAAAGCGGCAAGGGGTTGGCCCTGCGGCGCAATAAGCACCTTTTCGAAGGCGATGCGCTCATAGCGCGGCAGTACCGGCTCGCCAACGCCGATCAGGCGGTCGCGGTTGCGGACCGGGCGCGGGCACATGGGTGACTTCATAGCGGCGCGGCTCGCGTTGTTTGACCGAGCCGCCGAGACGCTGGAACGCCTCGAGAAAGAACGACTCGATATAGTGTGGCTGCAGGCGTCGGGCCTCTGCCCGCTCCATCTCCTCGCGTATGCGATACACGCGGCTAGCGTCCATAGCGTCATGCGCAAGCGCCCGCTCTTCGAGCAGATCCTGGAGCTGGCTTCGGTCGAAGGCGTTGGCGACGACTTGCGTCAGCCGGGCACGCACCTCGGGTCGCTCGCCGTAGCGGATCGCCTCGATCAGGAGGTCACGCAGCGGCCTGCCCTCAAACTGGAGCTTGCCCAGCACGTCGAACACCTGGCCGCCGAGGGCCTTGCGGGCCTCGTCGAGTTTCTCCAGCAGCGTGCGGTAGACATCGCCCTCCCGGGTCTCCTCGGCGACGAGGTTCCAAAGGTGGCAGACCTCGGTCTGGCCGATACGGTGGATGCGCCCGAAGCGCTGCTCGATGCGGTTTGGGTTCCACGGCAGGTCGTAGTTCACCATCAGGTGCGCGCGCTGCAGGTTGATGCCTTCGCCCGCTGCGTCCGTGGCGAGCAGCACCTGCACTTCGGGATCATGTTTGAAGGCTTCCTGCGCCTTCATCCGTTCCTCTCGGCCCATTCCGCCGTGGATGATCACTACGGCCTCCTTGCGGCCGAGCAGCGTGGTGACGCGGCTCTCCAGATAGTTCAGCGTGTCGCGGTGTTCGGTGAAGAGGACCAGCTTCTGGTGCGGCGATGGCGTCAGGCGGCGGAATCGTGCTCGATCCGTAGGGTATCGGTCGCTCCGCCACTCGGTCTCGATCGCCGCCGGTGTGAAAATCTCGCTGAGCAGACTGGCCAGCTCGCGCCATTTGCGTGTCGTCGCCGCTTCGGCGGACAGCGAGCGCGAGCGCCTTCCAGGCGCTTCAGCGTCGCGATCTCCGCCTTCAGCTCGGCGATCGTGCGCGCCGCCGTAGCCTGATCGAGGATCTCCTCCTCGGCCGCTTCGACTTCGTTATCGGGCGCGTCCTCCAGATCCTCAACGTCCTCGGCATCCAGAGCCGGTACAGCAGCGGCAATGACTCGGTGCGGCGTCGCTCTCCGCGCTGTAGCAACTCCAGCTCCCGGAGCCGGCTTTCCAGCCGTTCGCGGCGGCGGCGCAGCGATTGGTAGATGGCTTCGGGCGAGGAGGCCAGGCGACGCTGCAGGATCGTAAGCGCGAAGCCGACCGTGCCCGCGCGCTTATCGTTCTGCAGCGCTTCGGCGCGGTTGAACTCCTCGCGCACGTAGTCGGTAACTTCCTTGTAGAGCTGGGCCTCGGCGTCGGAGAGTTTGTAGGGCACCGTGTAGGCAATGCGCTCGGGAAAGAGCGGCGTGCCATCGAACTTGAGGAGGCCCTCCTTGACCATCCGGCGCATCAGGTCGGAGACATCCGACCGTATGCACGCCGTCGCGGAACCGCCCCTCGAACCGATCGCCGTCAAGGAGCGCCATGAAGAGCTGGAAATCCTCTTCCTTCCCGTTGTGCGGCGTCGCCGTCATCAACAGGAAGTGCCGCGTGAGCGTGGAGAGAAGCTGGCCCAGCTTGTAGCGCTTGGTGTACTTGACCTCGCCGCCGAAAAAGGTGGCGGACATCTTGTGGGCTTCGTCGCAGACGATGAGGTCCCAGCGGCAGTCGGGCGCTTTGAGCTTCTCCTGGACATCCTCGTTGCGCGAAAGCTTGTCGAGGCGGGCAATGACGAGGTCTGTTCTCAAGAAACCAGTTGCCGGTGCGCGCCGCTTCGAGCTTGTCGTTGGTCAGGATCTCGAAAGGCAGATGGAAGCGCCGATAGAGCTCGTCCTGCCACTGCTCAGCCAGGCTGCCAGGGCAGACCACGAGGCAGCGTTGCAGGTCGCCGCGGGCAATCAGCTCCTTCATCAGGAGCCCGGCCATGATCGTCTTGCCCGCGCCCGGGTCGTCGGCCAGCAGGAAGCGAAGCGGCTGGCGCGGAAGCATCGCCTCATAGACTGCTGTGATCTGGTGCGGCAGCGGCTCAACCAGAGAGGTATGCACGGCGAGCACCGGGTCGAACAGATGCGCCAGACGGATGCGATGCGCCTCGGAAACGAGGCGGAAAAGGGCCCCGTCGCCGTCGAAGCTCCAGGGGCGGCCCTGCTCGACTACCTCCAGGCGTGGTTCGTCATGCCGGTAGAGAAGTACGTTTGCCACCTTGCCCGTCGGGGTTCTTGTAAGTAAGTTCGAGGGCCTCTGAGCCAAACCACTGTACGTTGACTACCGTAACTAGGGCATCGGGCAGGATGCCGCGGACAGCTGCATTGGGTCGGAGTTCTTCAAGCTTGCTCATTCAAGCCCCCCGTTTGCAAAGGGGGTCGCTGTAGAAAATCCCCAATTGCTATGTTCACGGGGAATGTCAGATATTCTGTATAAACCCCTTCTCCGCATTTAAACACGTTCCTCCAAACGGTCCCCCAAATAGATCATCAGTTGGGAGTATATCATAGCCTAGTCTCCGTTGTGGCATGATCTACCTCCCAGATCTTGGCTCAGATCGGGTGCTAGATTTAGATGGGTTTGAACCGCGCCCAAGGCGTGGTCGATTTTTTAGCTGAGAAAAACAGCAGGTTTAAGTCGTCTTTTGGATTTAGGCATAATTCCGCCACCCACGGCGCCCCGCAACAGTAAGGAAGAGCCGGCATCGCCAGCCTCCCCCTGCCTCCTTCGCACCGTCCGGTTCCTCCACGGTGGCACTGGGTTGGGCATCGACCATAAGCCCAGCTTTGCCCTCCTGGCATCCTCCTCTGCCTCCGCCAGCACGCGATCTGATGAATACCTCGGGCTGTGCTGGTGAGGGGCATCGGTCCTTGGTGGTGGGCCTGCCGGGGCGACCTGGGCAAGAATGGTTGAAAGTCTTAGGATCTCGAATTGATAATCTGTGGAGTAATGGCTATTTTTTGCGTGTGCGTTCGAGTCTCTTTAGCCACCTCTCCTTTCTTCGGCCAAAACTCTTCACGGCATCCCTCAGGATTTCATTCTCTTCGGAGAGCCTCTTCAGCTCGTCTTCGGCAGTCGTGCCCTTGGCCATTAGCGTAGCCACAACAGCGTTTGGAATATAACCTTCCTTCTCAGCCGCTTCGACTAATTCTATTTGTTTGTCCACCTTAGCATCTTCATCCTCTGTGATCCCTTCGATAGCAGAGATGTGTTCATGCAACACCGTTTCAACATCATATTTGAGACGAGTCATGCTCACGCCCCGCAGTTCGACGCCGGCGTCGAGAAGGACCTTTATCTCGCTCCAGCATCTTTGAGCAGACTGCTGAATTATTGGATTCTCGAAAAGGGCAACAAATTGCCGATCGTCCATGCCACTCGGGCTGAACATTTCTATTAGACCGGCGAGAATGTGCGGGCGGGTTGAAACAAGGACGGCCAGGCCGAGACGTTGAGCAGCTCGAATATATCTGCCTGAGGATGTAATGATATACGCGTTGTTGCGGAGTAGGGATTTTGAGACTGCGCCTGGTGTTTCATTGTATCGGGCCACTGTAAGCATTAGCAGAGCATCAGTATCTGCTACTTTGGCATTCTGTTCATCTGTCCGAAGTGGGCCCTTGCCGGATGCTTGAGAAAACTCAAGCATCACGCTTCGTACGGCCGTGAGCTTTGCCGGATCTACTTCCACACCAAGCACAGTGCTTATGGCCCCGATGCTAACCGCCGGCAGCGCTTCCTTCGTCACGTCGGTCACAAAAGCTTCCCTCATATCGTCGTCATAATAGTTTTTACGATATTTCATGAAGCCATCCCGATAGCATCCCCTGCCACGCGCGTAGTGCCAATACCCCTTGACCAGCGCATTCTGTACCTGAGATGTCAACAACTCTTCTGTAAGCGAGTTGAGATACTCTTCGAAGTAGTCGAAGGTATGAACTGAGATCCTGAAATGGGTTGCGACTTCATGAAGGACCTCTTCGGGTATCAGCACTTTGGCTCCTAAAGAGAGTAGCTGATTCACCAAGTTACGGTTGACCGAGCTTCTCGGAAGGTCCTGTATTATCGTGTCCAGCACAAAGTCGGTGTCAAGCACAAAAGTCTTCTTGGCGATCCTGCTTGCCTGGAACTCGCGTAGTGCCGGATCAATGTTCATGACCTGAGATGCAAGATAGGCCCGCGAGCAACTTGCGAAGTACTTCGCTTGTTCCCTTGTTGGACTTGATAACGCGCTCCCAATAGCATCAAAAAGGATCGTCCCTAAGTGCTCAGGCATTCGATAGCCTGCCATTTCCTTCAATCGGTCTGTTGCCTGGCCATAGACGAGCGCAGGGGTTTGGCCGGAAAGGATGGAGTTTGCCAGCTCAAGGCCGTTGAGTCGGAAGTACTCAACAAGAACAGTCCGGGCGTTTTGCTCAAGCTGCAGGCGCTCTTCGTCAGAGATCGATTCACCTAACGCTTGAATCACGTCTGCAATAATGTCGCCAATGGCGGCTTCACGGTCTGCCTCAGTCTCCACCTCAGCACCTGCAATAAACATCTTCCCGACTGCACTCAAGCAATAGCCCGCTTCTTTGGCCTCAAGCCAGCCTGCGCCAAGGAGACGACCGATCGCTGCTGCTACTTGACTTTCGTCAGCAATAACCCCGCGGCCAAGGATCGTCTCGGCGCGAGCAAGTACCTGACGAGCAGAAACAGGAATCCCATGTTCGAGGGAGATCAATCCCAACACGGCCTGCTCAACAAGAGACTTCCTTGTCCTGCGCGCTGCGGGGGTAAAAGAAAAAGCACAACAGATTTTCAGGAACTCATGCTCGCGTGCATGAGCGCCGCCTCTCCTGCGCTCCTCCTCGCCCGATAACAGACCCTCTACCTGCTTGCGAATGTCAGGGAAAACCCTGTAGAAGGTCCCGTTATTGAAATCGGAGAGGTAGACCATCAGAACCTTATTCTCATATATCTCCAATTCGAGTTCGTATTCTTTTCGCGCTACTTTCTTGGCCTCGTCCTGCCTTTCCGCACTGAGACTCGTTGTTGTCACGATAACCAGCTTCTCATACTCGACCTTAGTTTCGGTAAGCCTCTCGATGGTCTCCCTAATTTTCGTTAAGACGTCCTTCCGCAGACTGAACTGGAAGACGGTTCGAATCCTCCTTCCTGCGTGGCTATAGTATCTTTCTACAACTGCGTCCTTGCCTCCATCCTTTTGCCCCCCCAAGGGCTTGATGTCTGCATATCCCATATCTCTCATCATTTCCGTAGCAAGGCTCTCGAACCTTGCCCAATCAGTAAAATGGGCTAAAGCAATGCGGACAAGATCAATACTCATTTCAGCACCTTTCAGTGAGCGTCATCGCGCAAAGGCCGGGCAGTTTGTTGATAATTGAAACATCCCTGCATAACGGCCCAATTATACGTCCCGATGGGGGTGAAGTAAACGACGAACGAACCGCTGTTTAAGCCTCTGCAAGTGCAGAAGTGGTTCATTGGCCCACCCGATAGTCTGCCGCCTGGACTAAAGCTATGGTTCGTCTCGTCCCCGCATGGGATCAGGCTTTCAAAGGATTGCACCACAGCCCTACCCGGCCAACATGAATCGTGTCGTTGTAGCTCTCCGCTGCCTAGATGTCCCCCGGGCGAACAGCCCAGTCACGGCCGGGACTTTTTGCATGAAAACTAGGAGAATTTGGCAAGGCAGTGGACCGGCAAGGGAAACTGCTCTGCAGAAAGCGTCCGATTTTCCGCAAAAATTGAGCAGAGATTGTGCAAACTCTTGCTCAAAACAGCTCAGTCTAGCCTAAACGTGATCAAACCATCAAGATCGGTAAATGCAAGAAAAACAAGCCGGATGCGGTCCAACAGGGGAGAATCCTCGGATGCCGGGTTCCGCCGAAATCGTTTTTGAAGTCCGGAAGGCCCCCGGAACCTTAAACCTCCCGTCTGTAGTGCCTCCAATGGGACTTCATTCTTGAAAAATGGCCCATCCATTATGTGAGCTTGAAAACCTCACTTCAGGGGAGGTCCGTTGAGTTATGGAAGGCCATCAGCGGGATAGTCTGCCGGCATAGGTCTCGGAATGACCAGCGTGCTCCTGCCAGTGTTTTGCATATATTTCAGCCAATCTCTTGTCATTGACCACGACCAAATTCTCCTCATTGTTATCCTCGGCCGCCTTCGTGAAATTAAACGACCCCGTGATCACGGTCTCCCCGTCTATGACCATGACCTTACTATGGGCGATGGCGTGCCGAGCGTCGATTTTGACAGGTATCCCGCTGTTAAGGAGAAAGGTCGCTGAAGAATACCTTTCCGTGCTTTGGCTCTTGTCCAGGATGACCCCCACCTTGACCCCTCTTTTGTGCGCGTCCAGCAGAGCTTTGGCGATTGGAGCGGACGTGAAGGAGTAGGCTTGGACTAAAACGCTGCTCTTGGCGTTGTCCAACTCCCTGATTATGGCCTCTGTGCATCCTCCATGGGGGGAGAAGAAGACTTCCCAGGCGCCCGGCTTGTCCTGGGTCAGGCCCGAAGGAGGAGAGAGAATTGTCCAGAGGGTTACGGCGACGATAGCGATTATTTGTAATGAATCTCGAAAATCAACACGTCTTTCCATTATTGGTCTCCTTAACCTGCCTTTTTCATCAGAGTCAGAGGAAAAAATTCTCACTGACCTGCCCTCAAGCCCGGCAGCGTGCTACCCGGCATCCTCGACCTTGAGAGGCTATCTGGAGAATTATCAAACTGACGCCATAAGAATTCCATGGCGCGCTGAGACTATGAGAACTTGAGTCTCGTCCGGATATCATTGAGCTGACGACTATCAAGAATTGTCCGCACGGGGGGACCTCCGGGAACCGCCGTCCATCTTATCAGCGCGAGCTCTCCCCCCGAGATTTCAATTCCAGTCAGTCCATGCTCGTACTTGCAGCACCCCGTGTTGAAATAGAGAGGTAGCGCTCCCTCCGGTAGGCTTTCGTTCTTTTCCCAAAAACGGTCATGGGCGATCATGAATGCTTTCTCTTGGTCACGTTGACGGTTAATGTCGGCAAAGCCTGTTTGCGGGCTGGTTTTCAGCGATTCTTCGAGACCCTTGATCCTATTGCGCACATGCCGAGTGAGGGAAACAGACTCAAAATACGCGAGGTGCGTATGTCCGGCGATAACGATCATGCCTTTCTTTCTGCCCCATTTGTATAGCAATCTTGCCCGCTTGTTACGTATACGGCTATTTTCCGCAGCACTGGGACTACCGCCGCGAAGCGTTTCATACAATTTCTTGAATAGGCGCAGGATAATTTGGGTAACTCCATGCAACTCATCAGAAAAGACGTCTCCCTCGTGGCCGTGAACCACCATGATCCTGTCTCCGAGCACTAATGCCGGCCAAACATCGACAATGCGTCCCATAATCGGTTCTAGGAGATACTTACGGATATCGGGGTTTTTCCAGTCATGGTCATGATTGCCGTATATACGTATATAGCGATCGGGTGGGAAGGATTTTTCTATGCTAAATGTCTCAGGATATTTCGCAAGGACATCAGAAAGCAGGTCGCCGGCCCCCTCCTCAATGTCCCCAAGCAAAACAAGCGTGAACCCCCTGTCGTGATAAAAATTGAGGGCTGCCAAATAGGCTGGCTCGGCTTGTGCGAAGTAGTCCTGTTCTCCGCGATCCCACTTATGAGCGTCGCTTAGTATAATGAAACTCCTCGACTTAGGGTCGAAATCCTCTACCTTGCAGGCCCGCTTACGATGGTCATCGAGGCGTTCAAACGTCATTCCTTTTTCTGTGAAGTTCATGGTTCCCTCCCCAATATAACGACTATAGGACGGAAAACGCAGAAATGTAAAGTCAATACTCGCGGGCGATCTGAGGCCAGGGGAGGCCGGTTTCCCGGCGCTGGCTGTTCAATATAAATGCTCGGGGCAGGAGGGGCTTGGCAACAGACCGCGTGGTCTACTCCTCCTTCTGCTCCGGCTTGGCGTGGATGAAGCGCTTGTCCAGCGTCACTGGGTGCTTGGCAGCGACGCGCTCGGCATACTTGCTTGAAAACCTCACTTCAGGGGTAGTACATTGAGAGGGAGCAGGCCACGCCCGCATGAAAGAACTCAGGTCTTTCGTTATTTTCATTATGGCTTTTAATTGGTTCTTGCCGCAGTCCGGCCTCTCCCAAACGACTCTCCGAAAAAATCAGCTGCGTTTAAAGGCTTTGAGGGAAACAGTAATTGAAAGAGTCAAGCAACGAGAGGTTGCTTCCTTGTCCATAGCCGTGGCCCAAAAGGGGGAAGTCATCTGGGAGGAATCCTTTGGGTGGGCGGATAAAGGAAGAAAAATCAAAGCCACGCCTTACACGGTCTATCCCGTGGCCTCGCTTTCCAAGTCCATCACAGCCACCGGCGTATTCCT
Source organism: Candidatus Aminicenantota bacterium (assembly GCA_963796835.1). Lineage (GTDB taxonomy): Bacteria > Acidobacteriota > Aminicenantia > Aminicenantales > Saccharicenantaceae > DATKJS01. The sequence continues at coordinate 140,134 of CAWCND010000012.1, forward strand.
AATGGCCTCGCAACATAAAATTAATCTTGAAGACGCCGTTCATGAACATCTTCGATCTGTCCAAATAACGTACGATAATTGCGTACCCCAAGATCTCAAGGTGTTTCACTTGCTGAACATGGCGGGGGGCATCCCACATCTGTGGAGATATTATTATGAGGATGCTGGGGAGACTATTCCGACAGCAAAAGACCAGATCAAGGAATTCGGGTTTACGGCTTTTCAGCCCGGCTCCGTGTTCCATTATTCTAATTTTTCATTTGCCATTCTTGATCAGTTGATCAGCGATGCCAGCGGGGTTGACTTTCCGGCCTACATAAAACGATTTGTTTTTGAGCCGATCGGGATGAAGCGCACCTACGCCGATAAGGATATGATCCCGGCTGGAGAGCAGATCGCCGCCGGCTACAACAGGGACGGCAGCCAGGTCCCGCCGAATAGATTTGAGCCGAGAGGGGGCGCCGGGTTTTATTCCTGTACTCACGACCTTTTGCTGTTTGGACTGTTCCATCTTTATAACAGAGATGAATCGGGGAAAAATGCTCTCATTCACGAAAAATCGTTTGCCCAATTGCATCAGGTCCGGAGAGATCTTCCCGGCAGCTATTATGCTAACGGATGGGGAGTTTTTAAAACCGATGACTGCACAACTCTGCTCAGCAACGGGGCCATCGCGGGCTGCGCTTCTTCGCTCGTCGTGATCCCGGACGATGAAATTGCGATTGTCTGCTTAAGTAACTCCACGGTCGGCAACGAATACACGGACAATATCGATTTTGAGATCGCTGACGGCTTGAGGCCCGGGTATCTAAAGAAACTGAATACGCTGATATCCAAGGCAGAGCAGTTGTTCAACGACAAACCATTTGTTTTTGTCGAACAATACGAAGGCACTTGGTCTGGGCGAATGACGGCGGACGGAAATGACATTCCTTTAACCATCCGTTTCGACGGCCCAGGGAAAGTCGTCTGCTCGATCGGCGGTCAGCCAGAGACGGAGTTGCAGGACCTTCGCGAGAGCATGGGGCTTTTCCTGGCCCGAATTCCCGCCCGTCTTCGTGTGGGGGCCGTCAGCAAGTTTCAACACCATCTTGAGTTGGAGGTCCAACTCTCGGCCTCAAGGATCAGGGGTATCGTGCGAGCGGTGTCGGATGAAAACAGGCCGATATTCAGTTTGCCTTTTTATGTCGAACTCACGAAATCGCAACTGCCTGCCTCACCCTTCCCAAACCCCAGCGGGCATCGATCCCCGAATGACTAAAGGAAGCTCTTCGCGGTAATCGTGCTTCACCGAGAATACACGATGAGATGCGTCTTATTCACTCTGGAGGCTGGCATGAACAAACTCCGCAGCTTTGGGTCGCTTGCGATTCTCTGCATCCTTATCCTCGCGCTCGGAGCAATATCCCTGCGCTCTGGCTCACATGCCAACCTCAGCCGCAGCGGGATCGAAGCTCGACCGATAGCATCCCCTGCTGCTCTCGACGCTGCCGAAATCGCTTCGCGGACCGATAAATGGCTGACGCCTTACGTCGGCCGGCGACTTCAGGGGTGTCATCCTCATCGCACAGGACGACCGCATCCTGGTGGAGAAGTGCTACGGCCAGGCTGATTCCCTCCACAGCATCCCAAACATTCTCGAAACCCGTTTCCGCGTCGCCTCGCTCAGCAAGACTTTCACCGCGGCCGCCATAGAACTCCTGATAATGCAGGGAAAGCTCGGCCTCCAAGATTTGCTCAGCCTCTATGTGTCCGGCATCGCGAACGGCAACCAGATCACCATCGAGCAGCTGCTCGCGCACGCGTCGGGTGTCGGCGTGCTGGATTCGCCGGATATGTATGGGAATTGCCTGCCTTCAGCCGAATTGCTGCGGCGCC
>CAWCND010000013.1:0-4247 GCA_963796835.1 Candidatus Aminicenantota bacterium
CTCGTGCCAACATCTCCTCTCCGTGTCAGGGACGAGGATCGACCGGGCCCGGCGCCGGGCACCCCATCTTGATTGATCCACTTCTTGATTACGGCCGCTGTTCGCCCTAGAATGGGAGCCATACAAGGATCAATCCATGGACAACGACGCCGCGAGAAGAGACGACGAGCTCGACAGGCTCCGCCACCGTGAGACCGAGCTCATCGAGAGGATCGAGAGGCTGAAAACATCGATGGACCATACGAGCGAGATCGACACGCTGGTTTTCAAGAACAAGCTGATGAAAGAGGCCCAGGAAGAGCTGAGACGGGTCCAGGACAAGCTCAGCGGCATCGCGGAGGACTGAGGCCCTCGGTCAGCCCTCCTTGCGATAGAGGACTTTCCCGCCGACGATCGTGTAAAGGACCTCCGCGCTCCGGATATCCTCCGCCCGGCAGGTCAGGATGTCCTTCGAGAGGACGGTGATGTCGGCGAGCTTGCCGGCCGTGAGCGAGCCCTTGATCCCCTCTTCGAAAGCCGCGAAGGCGCCGTTGATGGTGTACGCCCGGAGGGCCTCCATGCGGCGTCATCCTCTGGCCGGGATAGAAGGCCGTCCCGTCCTTCATCTTCCGCGTCACGGCGGCGTAGAAGCTGGGGATCGGGTCGACGGGTTCGACGGGGACGTCCGTGCCGTTGGAGATGACCGCTCCCGCCGTCATGAGCTTCCGCCAGACGTAGGCGCCCTCCTCGGCCCGCTTCTCGCCCAGCCGCTTGAGGACCCAGGGCCCGTCGGAGGTGCAATGGATCGCCTGCATCGAGGCGATGACGCCGAGCCGGCCGAAGCGCGGGATGTCGGCGGCGCTGAGGTGTTGGGCATGCTCGACGCGCCAGCGCAGGTCCTTCTTGTCGGGATGGGCCTTGAAAGCTTCCTCGTAGATGTCCAGGACCTCCCGGTTGGCCCGGTCGCCGATGGCGTGGATGCAGAGCTGGAAGCCGTTCTCGATCGCGAACCTGGCCGTTTCCTTGACGTCGGGGATGGGGTCCGTGTTCAGGCCCGTCCAGTCGGGCAGGTCCGCATAGGGCTCGAGGAGCCAGGCCCCATGGGAGCCGAGGGCGCCGTCCATGAACCGCTTGATGGCCCGGACGGTCAGGTGGTTGTCGGCGGCCCCGATCATCCTGTAGGCGGAGCCCCGGGCCGCGAGGGCCCGGTTGTTCTCGCTCAGCATGACGTTGAGCCGGACGCCGAGGGCGCCTTCTTCGGCCATCTTCCTGTAAAGGTCGACCGTCGCGAAGGAGGTGCTCGCGTCATCGAAGGTCGTCACCCCGTTCCTCAAGCATTCCTGGTCGGCGAGCTCGACTTCGCGCCGCGCCTTGGCCGAGGCCTCAGCAGGAGTGAGCTTCGGTTCCCTGTAGCGGATGAGACTTTGGGCATTTTCAAGGAAGGCGCCGATGGGATTTCCCCTGGCGTCGCGGATGATCTGGCCGCCCGTGGGATCGGGGGTCCTGGACGTGATCCCGGAGAGCTCCATGGCCTTGGCGTTCGCCAGGCTGGAGTGCCCGCTGGCATGCTCGAGGAGGACCGGGTTTGACGGCGCGGCCTGGCTCAGGGCATCGTGAAACGGCAGGCCGTCGATGTTCGGGTCGGGGACCTTGTCCCACTTCTCCTGGTGCCAGCCCCGGCCGAGGATCCAGTCTCCGGGCTTGGCGGCCCTGGCCGCCTCCCTGACCATGGCCACGATCTCGTCCCACGAATGGGCCTTGGTCAGGTCGAGGATCATCTTGGAGGCCCCGAGACTTGTGAAGTGGCCGTGGCTGTCGATGATCCCCGGAATGGCCAGAGCGCCCTTGAGGTCGATGACCTGGGTCGGATCCGCCGATATAACGTTTGAGGTCCTTCTCGGCCCCGACGGCGACGATCCGGCCGGCGCGGACGGCGACGGCCCTGGCCTCAGGGATCCTGTCGTCGACCGTCACGACCTTTCCGTTCATGAGGACAAGGTCGGCGGGCGTTTCCTTCGGCTCGGACCCGGCGGCCGTCCGCAGGGCCGGCGCGACCAGCACGGCCAGAATGGCGGCGACGAGGATCCGGCGTTTTTTGGACATGGGGTTCCCTCCAGGACGAGCGTTCAGGGCCACGGACGAGAAGGGTATATCGGCTTCCCCGGCCTGTCAACTTCCGGCCCGCTCCGTCTTCGTCATCCCGGCCAGGCTTTGGAGACAGCTTCGGCTCCTCTTGAGGTTAAGCTCGGGGGATTCCCTCCGTCGGGTCGCGGGTTTGTCCCGGCGAGCCAAACCCGCTTCGGTTCCGGACCTCGCTCCCATCGCCCAAAGCGGCGAGGGTCCGTGCCCGCTCGGCCCTCCACACGCCCTCCTCCGGGAACACCCCCTGCGCATCTTTCTTCAATCGCCTCAGCCCTCCCCGATCCCATATTCCCTTGAACAACGATTCGGGCAGCCTAAATCGCGCATGACGTTTCGACCATCCTCCGAAGCCCTTTTCGGCTCCCCCAATCCATCCCACGCTTCTCAAAAGACGGTCCAAGGGGAAACTTCCCAGAACAAAAGTAAAAAAGGGCGGCCCGGAGAGGGCCGCCCGTACGAACCGAAGGCGTTCCTGCCGTCCTTACTTCTTTTTACGGATGAAGATGTCGCCCCGGAAGGTGGTCAGGGTGATCTCCTGGCCGCCGCCGTTGATTGTCCCGTAGATGGCCTTGTCGAAGGAAATCCGGTATTTCCCCTTCTCGGCCTCCTCGCTGCTCTCGACCTTCTTGGATGTCGGCTTGAGGGAGACGTCGAAGTCGCTGTAGATGTTGCCCATCTGGGACTTCATCTTGACGTTGGCCTTGATGTCGGCCGGGAGGGTGATGTCGATGTCCCCGTTCATGTTGCTGAAAGACAGGGGCTGGTCGGCCGAGACCTTGGAGAGCACGGCCTCGATGTCGCCGTTCATGGTATGAACGACGGCGTTCCCGGAGACGTTGCGCAGCGTGACCGACCCGTTCGTACTGTTGATCTCGATCTCGCCGGAGACGTTCTCGACGACGATCTTGCCGCCCATGGAGGATCCCAGGGAAACGGAGGAGGAATAGGGGACCTGGATGGTCAGGTCGACGGCGTTCATCATGGACTCGGTGCTCACGGTGACGGTGTTATTGTTCTCCTCGACCGTGAGCCCTGTCAGGGCGGCCGTGACGAGCTTCATGCCCTCGTGGCTTCGCTCCTTCTTCTCTTCCTGACCGGGAGGATAGGGCGTGGCCAGCGCCAAGACTATATTTTTTTGCGCATCCTTTTTGAACTGCTCGACGTCTATCTTGGCGGCCTGGAGCTCCTTCTGCATTTCCTCCACGTCCTTCGGGCTGGCCACGATTTTCTTCTTGCCCGGCCCGGCGTAGGCGTAGGCATAGGCCAGGTCGTCCGGCTGGACGAGGGGTTTTTCTCGGATCCGGGCTTCGGCGATGACTTCTTTGCCCTCATAGCCCCTAACCGTGATGCTGCCCCTCATGACCGAGGCCTCGAGCTTGGCCGGCTTGGCCGGGTTGCTGAGCGGCACGACAGCCCGGTCGGGCTGCGTTACGCGCTCGGGCTCGGCGGGTTTCTGCGCCGGCTGAGGGGCCGTCGCTGTTTGGGCCTGTTGAGCGATTGCCGGCGCGCCTGCCGCGACCAGCATCACCGCGATGGCAAGATGTCCGATGATCCTTTTCATTGTGACCTCCATAACCGCTATGCGGTCCTTTCATAGATATTTCGTTTCATATCAGTTGCTTGATCCCCTGCTCGGCCAGTTTCTTGACGTCGGGGTTGAGTTTCTCGTTCTTGATGAGGGCCTTGAGGGCCTCGGACGCCCGCTGCTCCCGGATCTCGACGAGAAGGTCGATCAGCGCGACCTGGACGAGCGGAGAGCTCTGGATGGCCAGCGAGCCGACAAGGCTATCGTTGACTCCGTGCTGGTTCCGGAAGAGATAGAGAGCCTCCACGGCCGCCAGGCGGACATTGGGATTGGGGTCCGTGTTAAGGGTGTTGATCAGGGCGGACAGGGTTTTGGGGCTGGGGTTCCGGACCGCGGTGCTGTAGCTGACGCCCTGGAGACGTTCCGAGGCCGAGGACTGGCTGAGGAGCGAGAGGGCGATCGTCTGCCGCATGTCCTGGACCTCTCTCTGAAGAGAGGAGAGACGGGCGGATTTCCCGCCGCTGCCGCTCACGAGCCATCCCGCGCCGATCCCCATCAGCAACAGGAACGCGGAAAATGAGGCCGTGAAGGCCGGCCGGCG
>CAWCND010000014.1:0-298350 GCA_963796835.1 Candidatus Aminicenantota bacterium
CACAAACCCATAATTACCGGCGAGGTCCACTGGGAAGAGCCCATCACCGTCGAGTGGTGGAAGTACGCGCGGGGCCTCACCTCAAAACCGCTGAAAGGTATGCTGACCGGCCCTTACACGGTGATGGATTGGTCCTTCATTGAATACTATCCGGATCGCCGCACGGCTTGCCTGGCGCTCGCGAAGGAAATCCGCAAAGAGGTTGAGGCCTTAATCGAGGAGGGGGCGAAAATCATCCAAATCGATGAACCCGCCATCTCCGTAAGGCCCGAGGAACTGCCCGTGGCCATCGAAGCCATGCACATCGTGACGGATGGCCTGCCGGCATACTTCATCACCCATATTTGTTATGGCGCCTTTGAAAACATCTACCCGGGCATGCTGGATCTCCCGGTCGATAACTTCGATCTGGAGATGTCCAACAGCGGGCTCGACATGCTCGAGCTTTCAAGAAACACCGCTACACCAAGGACATCAGTTTTGGCGTGGTGGTAAAACCCGCGCCTCCCTCCGCAAAGTTTCCCGCTGCGGCGAACGGGCGCTCCTGATGACACAACGGTGATCGGTGGTCAGTGGTCGGTGGTCAGTATTCAGGTTTCATTGCGTTCACTCACTGGGGCAGCCCCTGATGGAGAATGCCGGATATTTGCTTACACGCACCAACTTCATAGGCTGGACCTGTCCTAACATCGAACTCCTTCGACATTTCTTTTGCATGTGGAATGTCCCGGTGCGGTTGGTCAGCAAATCCACAGAACAGCAGAGGAGTTAGCCATTCAGGCTTTTGTTGAATTTGATCAAGGCACGCTTTTATGAGATCGGCATAGTTACGTGTGTTTGCTAATCCCCGCATCTGCTCGAAATAGGTAGTGTCCCCATCCCGCCAATTAGGGCTAAGTTAGCACCGGCTGCTGGACCCATCGTTCCCCAATGTCCCTCACAGGTGTAGACCTTCACTGGGCGATTTGGATTCACATTCTTTAGAATCTCGTCGAGCTTTTCGTTGACCGTCGTCAGGTCCATTTGATTAGCCAAAATCTTGTTCAAGATGTCGAGTACCTTTTGTCCCTGCGCCAAATCAATCTTGCAGTCAATTCTTACGGTGTTATTGTTTCCCGCTACAGCCGGGCTACATGGTCCGGCTGTAGCGGCGTTGCCGGTCGAAGTGCCTTGACAAAAACACAGAGAAGGAATTACAGCGAGCAACAGGACATAGCAAAATCTCATAGTGCTCTCCTCAGGGATTCTTTGGAGGAGGCTGTCCATAGTTTACGCCGTTATTGTTTCCGCTGATTGCTGGACTGTTCCCCCTTTGGTGCCCGCCGAGCCGGTTTTGATCGCGGGGCAAACAGGACATGATGGGCAGGGGCCTTGCTCGATAATTGGCTTCGGTGGATGATCGTGAATCCACATTCCTAAGCAAGCTGTGCCAACAGTTCCGATTACGAGTAGGCAAGCTAGGGTGAGTGCCTTAGTCTTGGACACCGCTGCACCCCGATTCTTCTTGCCCCAGAAACGGTCGGCCAAAAACACGATTGCCGCCAAACCCTGCGGCACAGAGCAAGCAAAACACGCCAGCGCCAAGCCATTCTCCGAAGTCATCAATTCCCCCAACGGCACTATTCTGCTCTCGGGCGGCTATGTGCGTCGAGTATATTATTCCCGTCAGGTCGATCTCTGCGCTACTTCGGCGTAATATCCGTCACCGGCAAATCCCAATGCGCCAGCAGAATCTCAAACCGCCTCTGCTCTTCGCGTTTGTAGGTCTCCTGGTCCGGCCATAGCTCCTTGATGAACCGGTTCTTCATCCGGATTCGACGTCGTCGCCACGGTCGAGTTCTTGAACCGGATGGTCACGCGATAATCCCACCTGCCGTCTTCCGTGGTGTGATACGCAGGCGACTCGATCTTGACGCTGACCGATCCGCCCCGTCGACTCAATCTTCTTCAGCAGCGGGTAGTGGTTCTTTAAGGAAGAGAGAAAGGAACTCCTGCTGATGGCCCCACTGGCACCTTGTAGTAATACTCCACGGTGTAGGGCTGGTCGGCAGCGCCCTGGGGCGGCGCGCCCTGCGCGAAGAGGGAAGTAGAAAAGCCGGCAACCACTGCCAGCACGACTGTAGCTAGAAGAATTCTGCGCATGTAGCCCCCTGAAGAAACGTATGTGAAGTCCCAGAATACTATTACCGGGACGTTGTGCCGGGGCGCCCAGGGTTTTCCGGAAGGGTCCGCTCACGCTTCGCGGAACAGCGCTTGGCGCCGACAAGGATCTTTTTCCGAGACTTTGAGCACGTTATAGTCGTTGATCCGGGTAAGACGAATGCCTGTGGCTTTCGCACGAAAGCTGCCGGGCTCGTCGGGTACGAGTTCTGAATCCCGGGGCAAGGCGATTTCCGATGTCCCTTCGTAACCTAGCACCAGTGGTCCCGATGGAAGGCATGATAACCCCGAATACTGAAAGGGTTAAAGGTATCCCTGGCGCCGGTCACAAGGTCAAAATCGAGCGCAATCGTATCGCCCGCGCGCAGGGGACCCTGCAACTCGACGAATCCCTTGTTTGTCCTCACCGGCACGTCTTTGCCGTTTAAGTACAATCGGTGTGATTTTGTCCACGAAGGGGCGGCAAAGCGCACTCGCACGGCCTGCCTGAGGCTCGACGAAATTATTTCCAATTTAACCGTGCCCTGATAGGGATAGCCCGTGGTCTGGCGCAGGGTGACGGCGCCTCCCCCGATCTGCAAAGATGCCTTTGAATCATGAAAGAAGGGCAGTACGAGCTCGCCAGGTCGCGAAAAGTAGGCGTAATCAATGGCGCGGGCATTCCCCTCGCCACCTCGCATCGTGCAGCACCAGGGAGCCTCGTAAACTGCGACCTCCACATAGGGGTCGTGTGCTCCCGCACAGGTGTCAGCTCCGTAACCACCATTATTTCGCTGCCCCCGCCCCATTCCGTTGAAGTAAATCAGGTGGGCGTCTTCAATATACGCCGGGTCCCCGGTATGACGCCATAGCTGCACAGCGATCATGAAGGAGTCGATGATGGCACAACATTCGCTCCAATCCGGCCTTTCGAACCAGTTGAAGTTGGCATAGGTCTCCGTCATCGCCTGGTTGCGGTATAGCTTATAGCGTTTCTCGACAGCCTCCAGGAGCCTGGGATCACCGGAATTTTCATAGCTGGCGAAGAAGCGCTCTCAGCGCGGTCAGGGTGGCGTGCGTCTGGGCTTTGATGGCAACCACATCCACTTCCAGGAAGCGGGTAATCATTTCGTCAATCAGAGCCTTGAGGTCCGCACCGCCGCGGACTTGATAGGCGTGCGTGACTCCGTCGAGGAAGATGAAGTCGCACCCGATATCCGAAGAGAGTTTCCAGTTACCAACGTGTCGCAACGATCTCCCCCGCGGGGCCGCCAATGTGAGAGCCGGAGTGGCGGGATCAATCGGGTAGGTTGCGTGTTGTCCACGCGTGGGTAGGGCGAGGTTCCGGACCACCTTGTCGATCATCTCGAGGACGCGCTCGTCGCTGCTTCCACTCGTAATATTCACACAGCCCGCGCAAGACCCAGCCATGACCCGACAACTGCTGCTCATCCACCGCCTTGGGATCCAGCAGCGGTCCGAAATACCCTTGACTGTTCATCTTGGCGGGATAAAGGCGCAGGATCTCGTCGAGATACCGGGCCTCACGGTGCGTGCTTCGGGAAAGAAGTGTCAATCCGAGCAGCGTGCGCCCTTCCCAATCCCCGGGCCAGGTCTTCGCGTCGCCGCTTTCGAACACCAGGGGCGGTCGGTAAATGTCGGATTCCAACCGGTCAAAGTTCTGGCCGGCACGCTTGGCCAACTCGCCGGCGATCTCTATTCCATCAAAGGACACCGGGAGCAATTGCTCTTCACTGATAGGCGTTGCATGCGCCTTAATCGCAGGACAATTCGCAAAAGCCAGTGCGGCTAACCCACTCAAGCAGAAATCCCGCCGCGAAACTCCGTGTTGCTCTATTTCTGGTCCACCGGTGGCCATGCTAATCTCCCCGTTTGCCATTCGTTTCCTGAGCGGTCCCAGAATACTCCTACCGGGAGGCAAGAAACGCGCGCCGTGCAAACGAGGTACAATCGAGGAGAAGCGGCTGCTTGTGAGAACTCACTCCGTCTTGCAAGGGCGGATGTAGGTACGCAGCCAAATCGCGAGTTCCGGTTCCGGCATCGTCCCATCCGCCACGGCCAGCATTACCTGTTTCCCCATCGCGGTCGCCAGCTCATATCCGTTCTTGAGCAGAAAAGTTTCGGCCACCACCCATGCAGTTCGTTTGTTCCCATCCAGAAACGCGTGGTTGCGGGCAATGCGGACGGCGTAAGCGGCGGCGGATCGGCGATGTCGGTGGTTCCATATGCAGCGAGGTTCTGCGGCCGCGCCACGCTGACTGCAGAAGGGGCAAATCCTGAACCCCCGCCAAACCCCCATGCTCTGCAATCTGTTCGTCGTGAATGGCGAGAACGGAGCTCTCCCTGATCCATCTCCACGCCGGATCGGTCATCTGGCAAGCTCACGAAGCAGGTCGCGGCGCTTGCGCATTACCTCTCGCGCCAGCCATGTCTTCCTCAAATTCGGGATCGTAAGGCGTGAGCCGCAACCCATCGGATGATTCGGTCAAAAAGACAGAATCCCCTTTCACCACCTTGAGCCGGCTCAGGACTTCCTTCGGCAGCACAATGCCGGCTGAACTGCCAACTGTCGTCACCTTGAGCTTCACCATCTGCGGTCTCCGTTATGACGATTATAACGTAAATTAGAATGCGGCCAGTGAGCCTCGGAGGCTCTGTAGTCGCGCCGGTGCGAGACTACAAAAAAAACGGCCCCGGTTCTCGGGGGCCAAGTTGCCTTGGTTCTCTCGCGTTGCGAGAGCTTGTTGGCGGCCGACCGGCGGGGTGGCCGTTGGCCTAGCGCAGAGCCTCGGCGAAGCCCTTGAAAAAGGCCGCCGCAAATGCTATCGTAACACCTGTTTCCAGGTTTCCCGTCGGTCGGAACGCGTCAGCCGCACTCGAGGAGGGCCGGCATGATCAACGGCAAAAACATCGAATCGTTGTTCGGAAAACAGCTGGGCCGAATCGAGGACCCAGCCCTGCGGGCCAAGGTCATCAAGACCTTCGTCCTTGCCTGCGAGAGGGGCGGCTGGGGGTCGGTCGAGGAGCTGAAACGGGTGCCCTTCACCCTCCTCACGGACCCGCTCGGGATCAATTTCGTCGAGCACACGATCGCCGTCACCGAGGGGGCCGCCGCCCTCGGCCGGGCCCAGGCGGAGGCCTACGCCAAGTTGCCCTACGCCATCGATTTCGACCGCCTCTATGCGGGCGGCCTGCTCCACGACGTGGGCAAGCTCCTCGAAATCGAGCCTGACGGCAAAGGGGGTTTCCGCAAGAGCCTGGCGGGTAAGTACGCCCGACACCCGGTCTCCGGGGCCATCCTGGCTGCCGAGTGCGGCCTGCCGGACGACATCATCAACATCATCGTCTGCCACGCCAAGGAAGGAGAGGGGCGGCCGCAGGTCGTCGAGGCCGTCCTCATCCATCAAGCGGATTTCGCCACTTTCGACCCCCTCGCGATGAAACAGAAAGGGCTGATCATCGAGAGCTGAAGAGCGGAGTCGCGCATGGCCCAGACCATCATCGAGAAGATCCTCTCCGAGCATTCCGGGCGGAGAGTCAAGCCCGGCGAGATCGCCGAGGTGCGTATCGACGCCCGGATCGCCCGCGATTTCGGCGGCGCCAACGTCGTCAAGAACCTGCGGGAGAGCCATCTTGGCGTCCAGGACGTCACGAAGACGTTCTTCACCTTCGACTGCAATCCGGGCGGCTCGGACCAGAAATACGCCGCCAACCAGCAGCTCTGCCGGGTGTTCGCCCGGGAACAGGCTATCACGGTCCGCGATATCGATGCCGGGATCGGCACGCACATCGCGATTGACGAGGGCCTGGTCCTGCCGGGCGGCACGCTCGTTTCGACAGACTCCCACGCCAATATCCTGGGGTCCATTGGCGCCTTCGGCCAGGGCATGGGGGACCAGGACATCGCCGCGGCTTGGGCCTACGGCCAGGTCTGGTTCAAGGTCCCGAGGTCGGTGAGGATCATCCTGAAGGGAAGGCCGCCCTCGGGGACCACGGCCAAGGACATCGGCCTGGGGCTCCTCCGGGAGTTCGGCGCGGCCGGGCTCCTGGGGTTGAGCGCCGAGCTCTACGGCCAGGCCGTCGACGGCCTGGGGCTCAGCGAGCGGATCACCATCGCTTCCCTGGCCACGGAAATGGGGGGCATCATCCTCCTTTTTCCGCCGAACAGGCCCGTGCTCGAACACTTTGACAGGCTCGGCAAAAAGGCCAAAGCCGCGTTCGCGGACGCCGACGCAGCTTACGAGAAAACCGTCGAGATCGACGTTTCCGGACTCGTCCCCCTGACCTCGCGCCCCGGTCATCCCGAGGACGTCGTCCCGGTGAGCGATGTCGCCGGGACCAAGATCGACTCGGCCTTCATCGGCTCGTGCACCAACGGACGGTACGAGGACATGCGCGCAGCCGCCGAGATCCTCAGGGGCCGCCAGGTCGCCCCGGGCGTCGTCCTGAAGATCGTCCCGGCCACGCGGGCGATCTGGCAGCGCTGCCTGTCCGACGGACTCATCGACATCTTTGCCCGGGCCGGCGCCCTCGTGGGGAATCCCGGTTGCGCCGGCTGCGCCGAGGGCCAGATTGGCCAGAACGGGCCGGGGGAGGTCACGGTCAGCACGGGCAACAGGAATTTCCCCGGCAAGCAGGGGAGGGGCAGCGTCTATCTCGTTTCGCCCGCGACGGCGGCGGCCTCGGCCATCGCCGGCTGCATCACGACGGCCTCGGACATCCCCGGGAAGCCCGCCCTCTTCAGAGCGGTCCCACCCAAGGCCGTTCAGCGGGAAGGCGCGGGGAGAAAAGCTCCGGGGGGAAGGAGCGGCCGACCCACCGTTATCTCAGGGCGCGTCTGGGTCATCGACAAGGACAACATCGACACGGACATGATCTTCCATAACAGGTACCTGGCCATTACGGACATCGCTCAGATGGGCCGGCACACCTTCGACAACCTGGCCGGCTGGGAAGATTTCGCCACCAAGGCCTCACCCGGCGACATCGTTGTCACGGCCGGGAACTTCGGCGCCGGCTCTTCCCGCCAGCAGGCCGTCGACTGCTTCAAGAGTCTGGGGATCCAAGCCATCGTCGCCCGGTCGTTCGGCGCCATCTACGAAAGGAACGCGATCAATGCCGGGCTGCCTGTGCTTGTCGGTGACCTCATCTCGCCGGGGCTCAAGAACGGAGAAGAGATCACCATCGACATCGCCACGGGGGAGGTGCGAAGGCATCGCACGGGCGAGGCCCTCCGCGTCGAACCGTTCTCGGAAACCCAAATGGCCATCTACCAGAGAGGCGGGTTATTGAATCCCGGAGGACAACCGGAGTCGAAGACGGAAGGACGATGAGTCCGGGCCCGGCGGGTCCTATCTGAAGCGAGGTTGAGATGCGGCTCTACGAAAACGAGGCCAAACAGGTCTTCGAAAAAGAGGGCATCCCCATCCCCAGGGCGTACGGCCTCGTCCTCCGGGCCGAGGACATCCGCGAGCAACCGGAGATGCGCTTTCCGGTAATGATCAAGTCTCTCGTCCTCGTCGGCGGCCGGGGAAAGGCGGGGGGCATCCGGAAGGCGGCGAACGCGGAAGAGGCCGCCGCCCTGGCGAACGAGATCCTCGGCCGGCGGATCCGCGGCTACGCCGTCGACAGGGTCCTGGTCGAAGAGGCGATCGATGCGTCTGCCGCCTGCTACGTCGGCGTGACGATGAACCCCGCCAATTTCAACGTCAGCGTCATCGTCAGTCCGGCCGGAGGTATCGAGATCGAGCAGGTGAGCCGGGACGCGCCGGAAAAGATCCTGACCGTCGAGGTCCCCGGAAACGACGGATCATTGCCCGAGGCCAAGGTCCTGGAGCTGGCATCGTTCCTCGTCTCCGGACTGGGCCTGGCGAAGAACGCCCGCAACGGGCTTCAGTCCGTCATCTCCCGCCTCTACGGACTCTTCCAGAAGTACGATTGCAAGGTGGCGGAGATCAATCCGCTCCTCGTAACGCCCCGAGGCCCCGTGGCCGCGGACGCCAAGATCGTCCTTGACGACAACGGTCTCTACCGGCAGAGCGAGCTCCTGCAAGCCTTGGGGCTCAGGGAGATCAGGCACGATGCCTCCGAACCGACCCGGAATGAGGTCCGGGCCCGTGAGGCCGGTTTCCGCTATGTCGACCTGCTGCCCGAGGGCCACGAGAAGGACCCGTCCCGGCTTTACGTAGGGCTCGTTCCCGGCGGGGCGGGCTACGGGATCTTTTCCATCGATGAAGTCGCCAACATCGGGGACCGGTTTTTCGGCGGGCGGGTCGTGCCCATAAACTTCATGGACTCGGGCGGCGGCCCGACCGGGGCCATGGTTTCGGAGATGTTCAACCTCCTGCTCGATAACGGCACCGTCGATCTCGTCCTCACCTCCCGGTTCGGCGGCATCTCCTCCTGCGACGTCTTTATCCGCGGCTTGGTCGGATGCCTGAGAGACAGGGGGCAAAGACGGGCCCGGGTCGTTCCGGTAATCGGGAGGATGGTCGGGACGGACCTGCCGAGCGCCCGGGAGTTCCTGGAACGGGCCTTGCGGGAAACGCCCGAAGTGCTCAAGGACATGCGCATCACGGTCGGGAACCAGAAGATCATGGCCGACGTGATCCGGGAGGGCATCCGCTACGCCTTCGACCTCAGAGGCTGGAAATGATGGACGAAAAAGTCAACGCCACCGGCGGGATGCTCTTCCATATCATCAAGAAAGTCAGGCCCCGCCTGGCCGAACGGGTTGCGGTGAGTGGCCGCCTCGACACGATCATCCTGGGGCTCGGCGGCCAGGGCTCCAAGCATGCCGGACTGATGCACGATTTCGGGACGTCCATCGTGGCCGGGGTCGCACCGGGCGCGGGCGGGACCCGGGTCCATGAGGTCATCCCGGTCGTCGACTCCGTGAAAGAATGTCTCGAGGAGTATCCCGACGTTGTCGCCGCCAGCATCTGGCGCCACTATTCGACGGCCAAAGAGGCCGCCCTGGAGGCGATCGAAGCGGGGATCCCTCTTGTCGTCCTCATCTCGGAGGGGCTTCCCCTGAAGGACGTCCGTGATATCATCGTCTCGGCACGGAAACATCAGACCATCCTCATTGGCGGCAACACGCCGGGGCTGATCTTCCCGCCGGAGCGCATCAAGATCGGCATGCTGCCCGACGTGTTTTACCCGGAGGAGATCTCGCCGGGCCGGTTTGGAGCGGGGGGCGTGACCATCGTTTCCCGAAGCGGGGCGATCCTCTACCATATGTCCGACGCCATGGCCAGCGTCGGCATCGCCCAGAACGCCGTCATCGGCATCGGCGGCGACGGGGCCATCGGCTCCACGTTCCGCGACCTCGTCCCCCTGGCCATGGAATTCGAGAAGACGGACCTGGTCGTCGTTGCCGGCGAGATCGGGGGATGCCAGGAGGAGCTCCTGGCCCAGGACGTCCAGGCCAACCCAGGCCGGTACCCCAAACCTCTCGTAGCCCTCATCTCGGGCGCCCACGCCCCGGAGGGAAAGACCATGGGACATGCCGGGGCCATTATCACGCCGGGCGTCGAAATGGGTACCTTCTTCTCCAAGAAAAAAGCGCTCAAGGCGGCTGGCGTCCCCGTCGTCAACAGCCAATACGACCTGATCGAGACCGTCCGGACCAGGCTCAAGGGAAAGACCTATTTTCTGCCCGAGCGCTACTATGCCAGGATGAAATCCATCTGGGAGGCCCCCCCGCCCAAGCCCGGCTGGACGACAACGATCACCAAGGTCGAGCCCAACAGTCTCGTTGTGCGGGGCTACCGGGTCCAGGACCTCATCGAACGGGCTTCCCTCCTCGAGACCGCTCATCTCATCACCTTGGGGGATCTTCCCGACCCAGGACGGACCGCTTCCCTGACGCGGTTGGCCACGGAAGCCGCCTTGAGGCCCCCCCCGCCCGTCGTCCGAAACCCCGAAGAAGATCTGTCCAAGACGTTCCAGAAATACATCCTCAGCGACGAAGAGCTCGCCGGCTTCAAGCCCGATGGCAAGCTGGCCCAAGCCGAGAAAACCGTGTTCGCCCTTGGCCGGTTCACGGCTTGCCTGGCCGGCCTCCAGACCCATGCTTCGGCCCTCAAGACCTCGGCACCAGGAGCTCCCTTTTCACATGCCGTCTATAAGGCCGTCATCGGCGCGGGATCCCTGGACCAGGATAGGGCGCGCATGCTCGAGGCGATCATCGTGGCCTCGGTCGACCACGGCGTCACGCCCCCGTCGGCGCAGGCGACGCTCATCGCCTCGTCCGTCCGGGCGTCCTACGAGGTCGCCATAGCCCAGGGCGTGGGCGCTATTACGGACATTCATGGCGGGGCCGGTGAGAAGGCGGCGGTCTTTTTCCGACGTTGTGCTGATCTTGCCTCCCGTGACAAGCTTTCATTCGAGGACTCCACGCGGGCAGTCATCCGTGCCTA
This sequence comes from Candidatus Aminicenantota bacterium, assembly GCA_963796835.1. GTDB lineage: Bacteria > Acidobacteriota > Aminicenantia > Aminicenantales > Saccharicenantaceae > DATKJS01. Next base: position 10,584 of record CAWCND010000014.1, read on the forward strand.
TATCCGTGAGGGAAAACGCATCGAGGGCATGGGGCATCGTGTCCATACCCAGGACCCGCGCCGCGACGTCTTGTGGCGGTTCGCCGAGAAGACCGGCCTGGCCGGGCCGTGCGTCGCCATTTCCAGAATTGTCGGGGACATGCTCAGGGAAGTCCGTGGGCTCAGCCTGCCCATCAATGTCGACGGAGTCATCGGCGCCATCATCGCCGACATGAGCCTCGATCCCAGGCTGGCCAAGGCCCTTTTCATCTTCGGGCGGATCATGGGCCTCTCCGCTCACTACTTTGAGGAAGTGACCACCCAGGCGCCGATGCGGGCGATCAACTTCAGCCAGGCGGTGTATCGGGGCAACGCCGAGAAATCCTATCCCGTTTAGCGGATGACGAGCAGGGTGAACGGAAAGACGTAGGCCTGGAGGAAGACGAGTAGACCCATCAGCACGGCCAGGGCCAGGCTGTGGAAAAAGACGTAACGCAGGATCTCACCCTCGTGGCCGTACCAGCGGGTCGCCGTGCTGGCGACGACGATGCTCTGGGCGTCGATCATCTTGCCCATGACCCCGCCGGAGCTGTTGGCCGACGCCATCAGGACCGGGCTCAGGCCGAGCTGGCCGGCCGAGATCTTCTGAAGGCTCCCGAAAAGAACATTGGACGACGTGTCCGAACCCGTCATGGCCACGCCCAGCCAGCCAAGCAGGGTCCCGAAGAAGGGATAAAGGACGCCCGTCCGGGCGAAGGCCAGCCCGAGCGTCGCGTCAAGCCCCGAATACCTTGTGACGTACCCGATCGAAAGCATGGCGGCCACGGTGAAGAGCGAGAACCGGACCCGCTTCAGAGTTTTCAAGTAAGCCCGGACGAGCTCCTTGGGCCTGAATGACATCAGGAACCCGGAGAGGACGGCGGCGGCGAATATCCCCGTGCCGGTCAGAGAAAGCCAGTTGAAGGTGAACACGGCGGCCTCGGCCGTGTCCTTGGCGACGACGGGCGGGACGCGAAAAACGTGACCGTCCAGGCCCGGAACGGGGAAGCGAATGACGGAGATCCCGTCGAGAAGGGCCCTGACCTGGGGGATCCCCCAGAGAAAGACGAAGACGCTCAGGACGAGCCATGGCGTCCAGGCCCGGGCGAGCTCGCGGGCCGCGTGGGGAAGCCGGCCGGCGGCGCCGGGGCGCCCGGTTCCTTCTTCGCCGGCGAACCCATAGAAGCTCTTGGGCCGCCATTTTAAAAGGAAGAGGACCAGCGCGGCCATGGAGATGACGGCCGATCCGACGCCCGCCAGCCAGGGACCGTGGAAGTTCGAGATCAGCCACTGGGGGACGGCGAAGAAGAGCCCGGCGACGAGGAGCGCCGGCCAGACCTCCCTCATTTTCTTGAACCCGCAGAAGGCCCAGATGAGCCAGAAAGGGATGAGGACGGAAAAGAACGGGAGCTGGCGGCCGACCATGGCGCCGAGCTCCCGGGCGTCCAGCCCCGTGACGCCGGCCAGGGCGATGATCGGAGTCCCGAGCGCGCCGTAGGCCACGGGCGCCGTGTTGGCGATGAGCGAGAGCCCCGAGGCGGCGAGGGGCGAGAACCCGAGGCCGATGAGGATGGCCGCGGTGACCGCCACCGGCGTTCCGAACCCCGCCGCGCCCTCGAAGAACGCGCCGAAAGAGAACGCGATGAGGAGGAGCTGGAGCCGGCGGTCGCGGGTGATGCCGGTCAGGCTGTCCTGCATGACCTTGAAATACCCTTTTTCGACGGTGAGATCGTAGAGGAAGATGACGTTGAGAATGATCCAGCCGATGGGGAAGAGGCCGTAGGCGGCTCCCAGGCCGGCCGTCCGGAGAGCCATCCCTGCGGGCATCGTGAAGCCCAGGACCGCCACGAGCAGGGCCGCCGCCAGCCCGAGGAGGGCCGCGACATGGGCCCTGAGCCGGAGCAGGGCCAGCCCGCCGAGGAGGATGACGATCGGCAGGGCGGCGGCGGCGGTCGAGAGCCCGACGCTGTGCAGGGGATTATAGACCTGGTGCCACTCCATGGCCCCCTCCTCGCGGCGTTCCCCCCGTCCGGGGTCCGCGGGCCCGGCGTTTACAGGATGCCGTCCGTCTCCTTGTTCAGACGGTCGAAGAAACCGACCATGAACCGGTGACGCTCGGCGGCGATGCGCTTGCCTTCGCGGGTGAAGATCCTGTCCTTGACCCGGCCGAGCTTGACGAGGAACTCGCGGTAAGCGGTGTCGTCCCGGGTGTAGGGCTTTGTCCTTCGGAGGTCGATCCTCTTGTCGTGGAGGCGGGCCCCGACCTCTCCGGCGAAGAGGAAGGCCCGGCCGATTCCCACGGCCCCGATCGAATCCAGCTTGTCGGCGTCGAAAAGGACCTTCGCCTCGAGCGTTTTCGGGACCGCCTTTTTCCGGAAACGGTGGGTCCGGATGCAGTGGACGACTTCGCGGACGGTCCCGGCGTCGAGGCCGTACGCGGCGAGGAGCTTCCCGGCCATCACGGCGCCGGCCCGGCCGTGGCAGACCCGTCCTCTCGACCGGTCCTCTTCCTTCCGTCCGATGTCGTGGAGGAGGGCGGCCAGCGAGAGGACGCCGAGGTCGGCCTTCTCTTTCCTGCCGATCCTCAGAGAGAGACGGAGGACCCGCTCGGTGTGGTCCCAATCGTGGCTTCCCCGGGAGTCGAGGAAGAAGCCCCGGGCCTCGCTTTCGATCCGGGCCAGGAGCTCAGGAGGGAGGGGACGGCGGCGCCGGGGCGCCTGGCCCTTTCCCTTTTCCCGGGCCGCGGCGGGAGTCATTCGCCGATCATGTGGACGGCCAGGCCGTCCTTGAGCTTGGGCTCGAACCAGGTGGACTTGGGCGGCATGACCTTGCCGCCGTCGGCGACCGCGAAAAGCTGGTCGATGGTCGTGGGGGACAGGGAGAACGCGACCTTGAATTGACCACTTTGGACCTTCCGCTCGAGCTCGGCCGTGCCCCGGATCCCGCCCACGAAGTCGATCCGCTTGTCCGTCCTCGGGTCGGCGATGCCGAGCACGGGCCCGAGGAGGCTCGTCTGCAGGATGGAGATGTCGAGGGACCCGATCGGGTCTTGGGCGTCGTACGTCCCGGGCCGGGCTTCGAGGAGGTGCCACTCGCCGTCGAGGAACATGCAGAATTCCTTTCTCTTCGCCGGGGCCTTGTGATCGGCCGGCCGCCGGGCGAATCTCTCGTCGACCTTGCCCAGGAACGCCTCGACGCTCAGGCCGTTGAGGTCCCTGACAACGCGGTTGTAAGGGAGGATCTTCATCTGGTTATGAGGGAAAATGACGGTCAAGAAAAAGCTGTATTCTTCCCGCCCGGTATGACGCGGATTCTCCTCGTCGCGCTTGACCTTGATCCGGGTGGCGGCGGCGGACCGGTGGTGGCCGTCGGCGACGTAGAGGCAGCCGAGCTTCCCGAACTCGGCCTTGATCCTGGCTATGAGCCCCGGGTCCGCGACGACATGAAAAGCGTGGTGGACGCCGTCCCCGGTCGTGAAGTCGTACTCCGGGGCCCGGGTCATGCCCTCCGCGATCAGGTCGTCGATCGCCTGGGCCCGCCGGTAGGTGAGGAAGACCGGGCCCGTCTGGGCCTCCAGGGTCTCGATATGGCGCATCCGGTCGTTTTCCTTGTCCGGCCGGGTCAGCTCGTGCTTTTTGATGATGTTGTCCAGATAGTCCTGACAGGATGCGGCGGCCACGAGTCCGACTTGGGCATGGTCGCCCCAGACCTGCTTATAAATGTAGAAATTCCGGCGTGGGGTCCTGGGCGATGACTCCCTCCCAGAGGAAACGCTCGAAGTTCTCCTTGCCCTTGGCGTAGACGGCGTCGGCATAAGGGTCGGTCCCAGGAGGGAGGTCGATCTCCGGCTTGCCGACATGAAGGAACGAATACGGGTTCCCGGCGGCCATCTCGCGGGCTTCCTCGGAGTTCAGGACGTCGTAGGGCGGGGCGGCGACGAGATGGGCGATATCGCGGCGGGGCCGGACGCCCTTGAAAGGTTCGATGTGGGCCATGTTGTCCTCCGGAAAAGGAATTTTTATAGCAAAGCCCGGCGGCCGTCAAGAGGGATAGCAGTCGGAAGGGTCCTGTCACGGCAGGGTCCCCGAGCATTTTGCCTCCGGTTCTCATGTGGTTGAGCTTGGGGGTTCCCCGTCGGGTCGCGGGTTTATCCCGGCGAGCCAAACCCGCTTCGGTTCTGGGCCCCGCTCCCCTCGCCCAAGCGGCGAGGGACCGTGCCCCCTCGCGCTCCGGCAGGGAGTGTTTTCTCGGGGAGCGACCAGCAGAAGTGTGGCGGAGCGGCCCTGCGCCCACTTATGGTAAATATCTGATAAAGAGTTTCTCATTGTTCAGGCATTGTCCCTCCTTTCCATCCGTGCCATTCGCCTGAGTATTTTCATGCTGGGCAACTGCGGTGCCGTCCATTCCTTAATTATGGGCAGCTAAATTTCCCTGGAGAAAGCCGCTGGAGCAGACTAAAATAGCTTCATGGCAGCGGACATGCGCTTCTTTCGGCGTGCCCTATCAGCAAGCGGCCGCGCCGTCATCCCTGCTGGCCATCTCCGCCCTGGCTTTCCTGGCCGCGGGCTGCGAAACCCGGCAGGAGGCCCTGACCAAGAGCAGGGCCCGGAAGGTCGAGCACGGCCTGCTCCGGGCGATCTATCTCAAAGGCCAGCGGCCCGAGAGACTGTCCTTGGACGCCCGCATGGACTTCTATAAGGTCCCCGGGGTCGGCCTCGCCGTCATGGACAGGAACGGGCTCGAATGGGCCGGAGGCTACGGTGTCCGCGACGCGCACTCCCGGGAGCCCGTGACGGCCGATACGATCTTCCAGGCGGGCGAGCTCAGCCAGCCGGTCGCGGCCGCGGCCGCCCTCGAGCTGGTGGACAAGGGCCGGCTCGACCTTGACGGGGACGTCAGGGCCCGGCTCCGCGGCTCGGATTTGGCCGGGACGGATCTCGCCGGGAAGGCCGGGGTCACGCTGCGCGGGATCCTGGCCCGCGCCTCGGGTTATAACGTGCTCCCGAAGCTGCTCGAAGAGGTGACGTCTTCCCCCTTCCCCGCTCCTGATGAACGAAACCGTCCTCGGGCCGCTCGGGATGAAGAACAGCACGTTCACGTCGCCGCTGCCCGAGGCCATGAAGATCAACGCGGCCTCCGGCCACGGCCGGGATGGCCGCCCGATCGAGGGGAAATGGACCGACTCTCCGGCCGCCGCCGCGAGCGGCCTCTGGACGAGCCCGTCCGAGCTTCTTTCTTTCGCGGCCGACATCCTGCGGACGGCGATGGGCAAGGGAGGGAAGGTCCTGACCGCGGCCCGGGCCCGGGCCATGCTCACGCCCGAGGCCGGGAACAGGGGGCTCGGATTCGAGATCGAGGGGACCGGGACGGACATCCGTTTCCGTCTCCAGGGCCGGACCCGGGGGTTCACCGGCTCGCTCGACGTTTATCCCTACAAGGGCCAGGGCGCCGTGGTCATGACGAACAGCGACAACGGCTTTCTCGTCACCGAGGAGGTCCTCCGGAGTGTTTCGGCGGCCTACGAGTGGCCGGATTTCAAGCCTCAAGAGAGGCCCCTCTTCCGGCTCGACCCCTCGATCTACCGGCAGTACGTCGGCCGCTACGAGATCTCTCCGGATTATGTCCTGGACGTCAGCACCGAGGATTATTACCTGGTCATCCGGCCGACAGGGCAGGCGCCGACCAAATTTTATGTCGAAAGCCAGACCTTCTTTTTCTCCGTCGACCCGTACGTCCGGATCCAGTTCCTGAGCGACCAGAAAGGCGACATTACGGGCCTCATCCTCTGGCAGCAGGACTTCAAGCAGGAAGCGAAGAAGACCGGCTGACCTTCCCGCTCACGTTTCCTTCGGCGCGGGCTCCTGGCCCTGCTCCTGGACGAGGCTCCCGCTGACCTCGAGAAAGTGCTCCACGACCTCGGGGTCGAACTGCGACCCGGAGCACCGGATGATCTCTTTCACCGCGTAGCGGTGGGAGGCGGCCTTCCGGTAGGGCCTTTCCGACGTGATGGAGTCGTAGGTGTCGGCGACGGACATGATCCGGGCCCCGAGAGGGATCTCCCGGCCTTTCAATCCGTCGGGGTATCCGGTCCCGTCGTAATGCTCGTGGTGGGCCCGGACGACATGGGCGATGTTCTTGAGCTCGATGACCGGCCTGAGAATGCTCTCCCCCCGGGCCGGGTGCTCCTTGATCTGGGCGAACTCCTGGTCGGTCAACTTTCCCGGCTTGTTGAGGATGCTTTCCGGGACGGCGATCTTGCCGACATCGTGGAGAAGGGCGGCCAGCTCGAGGTCGCTCAATTCCTTCTCGCTGAAGTCCATCTTCGCGGCGATCTTCAGGGTGAATTCGGTCACGCGGGTGGAGTGATGCCGGGTGTACTCGTCCTTGGCGTCAATGGCGGAGACGAGGGACTTGACCGTGGACAGGAACAGGGACCGCTGTTGGTCGACGAGGTCGGAGGTCCTCATCTTGAGGTTCCGGTTGGCCAGAGCCAATTGAGATTCCACCTCGCGGAACCTGAGGAGGGAGCGGATCCGGGCCTTGAGCTCGACCGAATCGAAAGGCTTCGAGATGTAATCGTCCGCGCCGGCCTGGATGCCCTGGGCCAGCATCTCGGCCCCCGTCCGGGCGGTCACGAGGACGATCGGGATGTGCTTCGTGGCCTCGTCGGCCTTGACGGCCCGGGAGAAGGCGTGCCCGTCCATCCCGGGCATCATGACGTCGCAGAGGATGAGGTCGGGGCCCTTCTCTTTGAGCAAGCTCAACCCCTTCTCGGCCGAGGTCGTCATCTCCAGGTCGAATTCGTCGCTCAGGAGCATCTTCATGAGCTTGAGGACCTCGGGGTTGTCGTCGATGACGAGGATCAGGGCGTCGTGCGTTTTCGTGCCGCCGCCGGGGGCCTCGATGTCCACCCGTTCGAGGTCGACGAGCTGGAGCCGCTGGAAGTCCGTGACGATGTCCTGGACCCGAGGTTCCTGGGTGTCCGTCACCCTCCTCTTGAGGCCGACGGGCTGTTCATCCAGGCGCCGGTCGAGGACATCCGCCGGATAGTGATCCTCGCCCTTGAGGACTTCCACGATGAACCGGGAGCCCTTCCCGAGCTCGCTCTCGGCGCGGATGGTCCCCTGATGGAGGGTGACGATCTCCCGGGCCAGGGACAGCCCGATCCCCGTCCCTTCATGGGACCGGGACGTGGACCCGTCGACCTGCGAGAAGCGGTCGAAGATGGTTTCGAGCATGTTGGCCGGGATGCCGATCCCCGTATCCTCGACCGCCATGACGACCGTTTTCTCCTTGTCTTCGATGTAGATGGTGATCCTGCCGCCCTTCGGCGTGAACTTGAGGGCGTTGGAGAGGAGGTTCAGGATGACCTTCTCGAACTGGTCCGTATCGATGGTCAGATCGATGGGTTGCGGAGGGTGCTGGAAAAAAAGTTTGATCTCTTTCTGGTCGGCCAAGGGCTTGACGGAGGCGAGGAGGGAGCTCGTGAAATCCGTGAAATTCACCGTCCGGATCTTGAGCCTCATCTTGCCTTCTTCGAGCTTGGTCAGGTCGAGGAGGTTGTTGATGAGCTTGAGGAGCTTGTAGCCGTTGCGCTGCATGGTCTCGAGCGTGTCCTTCAGGACCGGGGAGACCTTGCCCATCTTGCCATCCAGGATGGCCTTGAGCGGCGCGAGCATCAGGGTCAGCGGCGTCCGGAGCTCGTGGTTGACGTTGGCGAAGAACTGCGTCTTGAGCTCGTCCAGGGTCTTGAGCTTGGCGTTCGACTCCTGGAGCTTGACCGTCATCTCCTCGAGCTGGGCTCGGCTGGCGAGCTCGCGGCGCCGCAGCCGGTCCATGACGAAGGACCCCAGGGCGCCGATCAGGATGAGGGACGTCAGGAAGAAGAGGTTGTAGATGACGTTCAGCCAGTGGACCCTGGTGAGATTGGAGAAGCTGGGAAGGGCGTAGCTCAACCAGATCATGGCATAGAGGAAGATCGTATCGCGGAACGTCAGCGGGACGGTCACGACCAAGCCGATGACGATGATGTACAGGCCCTGGACGTAACTGTTCTGTGACCAGATCATGATGGCGATCCCGCCGACATCGAGAAGGGCCAGGGCGATGGCGATGTTTGCGCAGCTGCGGTTCGTCTTGGCCCGGCTGAGCCAGGCGTAGAGGGCGGCGTGACCGATCAGGATGGCCAGGCGGATAATGAGGAACTTCGAAAAATAGGGGGAGGCGTAGACCGAGTCGAGGATCACAAACAGGAGATAAAGGACGGCGCTCGAAATGATGATCAGCCGGACGCGACCCCTCAGGTTATTTTCCCGATAAAGCCGTTCTTCGAAGTCGAAATCTTTGCTACTCATTGGTTTCCCTCGCCTTTGCCAGGACGACATAACCCTGGGGGGGGTCTCCGAAACTCGGGGTCATCCGGATCCTCTTCCAGCCGGATTCCTCGAGCAGCCCGTCGAGCCTGTCCGGGTCGAAGAAATCGAAGGTCCCCGCCTCTTCGAGGTCCGATAAGGCCTGCGCGTCGTTGAGGAAAGAACGCATCGAATCGAGGAGCCGGGCCTTGGGCCAGTCCCGCGGCAGGGCTTCCTCGGGCATCGTTTCGATCTTTTCCAGGAGCCGCGTGAAGGGGCCCGAGGCGTCGGTGTCCGGACGCATGCTCGACAGGACGAGGCGGCCCCCGGGCCTGATGATGCGCCGGACCTCGCGGAGGGTCTCGGCCGGATCGAAGACGTAGGAGAGGACGAGGCTCATGAGGACCTTGTTGTACCAGCCCGCCTTGAAGGGGAGATGGAGGTTCCCCTCGAGAAATCCGGGCAGGGCCAGCCGGCGGAACGCGGGCTTCTTGTTGGTCAGCCGCCGGACATAGCGGGCGGCCTGGTTGAAATCGACGATGGTCCGGTATTCATGAAGGTCGAACTGCCTTTTCAGCCAGTCGTCGGCCGACGGGAGTGATGGGCTCGCCCCGGAGGATCCTGTGGAGCCGGGGGGAGTGGGCCGCCTGGATCTTGATCGCGCTGTCGAGGGTCAAGTTCTCGATCTTGTCGGCCATCTCCTCGAAGCTCCCGATCTCCCCTTCGAGGAAACGGCGGACGGGGAGGAAGCGGCTCATTTCGAGGTCCAGGCAAAGGAAGTCGAGACGGCCCGGCTCGCCGAGGGCGCCGAAACGGGAGAGGAGCTTTGCCCGGGCCTGTTTCATGGCGTCCGGGATCAGGTCGGCGATGGTGATCTGGGCGGGGAGGTCGCGGCCGCTCTCGGCGAGGTGCTCGACGAAGTTCCCGGTCCCGCCGCCGAGGTCGAGGAGACGATCCTCGGACTGAAGCTCGAGGGCCTGAAGCTGGTCCTCCATCAAGCTGCTGATAATCGTCGGACATGGCCATGATGTCGAAGCCCAGGAGGTTGTTCTCGCCGACGAGATAATGGTGCCAGTAGGCCTTCCGGTTCTTGAGGTTCCGGGAAGGGATCCTGTCCTTTTCGGCCCGCCGCAGGATCTCCATGTCCTTCTTCGAGGGGAGGATCGGCTGGATCATCGTCGCGTGGAGGGAGCGATGGATGAGGGAGGTGATCGTGCCGAACAATCGGAGGGCCTCCTGGGACGTCCGGGCGTTGTGCCCGATGGGGACGGCGATGACCTCGCGCAGGGCGTTGGCCTGGATGCTCATGACGTCGCGGATGAACTCCGACTTGATCCATTGGTCATATTGCCCGTAGATCCAGGTGATCGGAAGATCGAAGTGGCGCATGTCCTCCCGGGCCTGCTCCAGGGTCCCGACGGCATTGGCGATGACGTCGGCGGCATAGGCTTCGTGGCTGATCATGTTGCCCAGGATGGGATAGATGCCCAGTTTGATGCCGAGTTGATACTGCTCGAGGACATCCAACCCGCAGTTGATCCGGTTCATCATGTCCCTGAATTCCAGGGAGCCCATGCAGGAGATCCAATAGCTGATCTGCCGGCGATAGAAGTCGTCCCTCAGGACGACCCGGGCTTCCAGGGCGGAGAGGGAGAACGTGACGAGGATGACCGAGCTGGCCCTGAGCTTGGAGTTGAGCTGGAGCCAATCGAGGACGGTCCTGATGTCCTCGGCGCCCTGGCTGGTGCTGGCCTTCAGCATCTCGTAGGGCGGCTCCGAGGCCTCCGGGTCCTTGTGGCTCTCGCCCTTCCGCCGGATTCCGTCAAAGCGGATGACCGCCAGCGGTTTTCCAAGGGCCCGGAAGTTCTGGACGAGGGTCAGGGCCAGGCCGAAGAGGACTTCCTTGGTTTTTCCGAAGGCGGGCGGGACGAGGACTACCGGGACCGGCTTGTCGTCGAGCGGAAGCGAAGAATTCAGGAGCCCGACGATCTCCTCGCCGCGCCGGCTCTCGATCCGGAGGACTTGCGGCGGCATGTGGACGAGCTTGCTGAGCTCGCCGACCAGGTTTGCCCCCGGCAGGGTCACGGACGGGCCCGGGGAACCTTCGTCAGAATGCTCGTAATCGAGCTCGGGCGCCTGAACGGACTGGATGCTCACCCGGCCGATCCCGAACTGGACCCCGTATTTCATCCCGTACAGGGTCCCTTCCCCGGCCCTGGCTACGTAGCGGACCTCTCCGTTCTCCTTCCAGAGGAGCCGGTCGCCGTCGAGGATGGACAGGGTCTCGAGAGGGGTGCCTTTCAGGAGGACCTGGGCGTGGGAATCGGCGACGAAACTGACCCCCCCGGGGCTGATGTCGGTGATCCGGCCCGTGACGCTGCTGTTGAAGGGAGGCGGGAGAGGGATCTCGATCCGGAGGTTCCCGTTCGGGCTGATCCTTTTCTCGGTCCGCTTCTCCGAGTAGAACATGACCCTCGGATAGAGGCAGATGAGCTCCCGGCCGTCCGGAGTGATCCGGGCGATCATCGTCTCGAAGTTGTAGGTGGCATAGCCGATCTGGAAGGAAACGAAGATGAGGTCCGAGGTCTTGAACTTGACGTTCAGGTCTTCGCCCTTCAGGGCGCACACCGAGGGGGGCTTGAGGTTGGAGAACTCGAGGATCTCGGAATTCCTCGATTGGGAATGGATGACGGCGACCTCCAGCCCGGCCCTCAGGGCCTCGCGGATGAGGGACTCGATCTTGTAGGCGTCGGAGAAAAGGACCATCTCGTCAGTCTTGAGGAACGGATACCGGAGCTTGAGCTCGTCAAGGTCCCGGACGGTGACGTAATCGGAAAGGAACTGGAGGATCGAGCGGCGGCTTTCATCGTCGATCGCCTGGAACTCGACGCCGACGCCGCCCTGGTCGATGTCCTGCCGGACGATCCGGCCGCTCATGGGGTAATGCTGGCCGTCGGGGAGGGTGATCGTCAGCGGGATCGAGGCGCCTTCGGGGAAAAAGGCCATGGTCTGGAGGAACATCCCGCTTTCGCTGAGGTTGACCACCCGGGCCTCGCCGGGGCGGCCGGTCTCGATCCGGATGTCCGAGGGGCCGTTGAGGCTCACCCGCATCGACGTCCGCTTTTCGTGGGACCTCTGGGCGAGGAGGATGCTGACCTTTCTCCGGATCTCGGCCGGGTCGGCGGGCTTGGCGCACGTGGAGTCGATGCGGCCATAGCTCGCGAGGTCGGCGACCGTCCCGTTCGACCCGGAATCCGTCAGCAGGATCTTGATGATGGAATCGGACTTGTCGAACATCTCGTGGAGGAAACGGAGGAGCTCGGTCCCCTTCATCCGGGGGAGGTCTTCGTTGACGATGAGGACGTGGACCTCGGGCAGCGCCTTGATGACCTTGATGGCCTCGACGCCGCTCGCCGCCGTGTGGACGGTGTAATGGTCCCGGAGGGCCCGCTGGAGCTTCTCGATGTAGGACAGGTCATCATCGACGATGAGGACGATGGTCTTCCCGGCCATCGTCTGGGCTCCTGTTTCGGGCTGTGCCATCGACCTCTTATTGTCCGGTGCAGAATCTGTCGCGTAAGCTCTTTAGTCGGGCGGGGACCCGCTCCCCGGATTTATCCCCGGCCGTCGATCTCAGGGGTTTCCGGGCGCGAGATGGGCTTCGGTCAGGTAGAGACGCCGAACCGCAACACAAAGATTTGTATGTATCCATAAATATCCACACAAAATGTAGTAGATTCAGCGGGGACTGTCAAGAAGTTCTTCTTGGGAGAACTGGTCGCGGTGTCTCCGGAGGCCGGGCGCTCGAGACCCCCTGATCAGGCGGGGGGTCGTTTGAATATCCGGGCGGTCCTGCCGGGGCCTTATCTGCGGAAGCTTTCCCCGATGAACCTCAGACCGTCGACGATCCCCGTCCGCCAGTAGGTCCAGTCGTGGGCGCCGTCGCGGACCCTGAACTCGTGGGGGATCTTGCGGTCGAGGAGGAGGATGTGAAGAGCGCAGTTGCCCCTGATGAGAAAATCCTTGTCGCCGCAATCGATGTAATAGCGCACTTTCTTCAGGGATTCCTCGGGCAGGGCCCCGGCCAGCGCCAGGGGGCTGGACTTGCGGAAATGGGGCGTCAGCCGGGCTTTGCCGGCGAGGCCGGGCCCGAGGACCGGGCCGACGACCTTGTCCCAAGCGTCCTGTTTCATCGCCAGGATCTCCTCGTCCGTCCAGACGGCAGCGCTGAACGCGGCGCAGGCCGAGAAAAGCTCCGGGTGGGACAGGGCGTAGACGAGTGTCCCCCAGCCGCCCATCGACAGGCCGGCGACTCCCCGGAACTCCCGCTCCGGGCGGGTCCGATAGGAGGCGTCGATGTGGGGGATGAATTCCTGGACGAACATGTCCTCGAACCGGACCTTGTTCTGATAATCGTCAACATACCACGTGACGCCGCCGTCGGGCATGACGATGATCATCGGCGGGATCTCGCGGCCGGCGATGGCCCGGTCCGCGGCCTGATTGATCTCGCCGAACTGGATCCAGCCCGACTCGTTGTCCGTGTAGCCGTGGAGAAGGTAGACGACGGGGTAGCGGCGCGTGGACGCAGCGTAATCCGGAGGCAGGTAGACTGCGTAGTTGACGTCCCGGCCCAAAATGGGACTTGTCATGTGGAGACCTTCCAGGACCTGGCCGGGGGCGGGCCCTTCGAGAGAAAAGACGGGTCGGGCCGTCGCCAGGGCGAGGGCCGCGGCGGCCGCGAGGGCCAGGGAGAATCTCTTCGTGCGTTTCATCGTCCTCTCCTTCCCGGTCTTCCGCCCGCCCTGCTCTCAGCCGGACTCGGACGGGCGGCAGGCCGGCCGATGGGGTCCTGGGAAAAGGAACTATAGGGGGAGAAGGGCGGGCGCGTCAAGCCGGCTTTTTTTTCTTGAAACTCAGCGAGATCCCGCCGCTCGAGGTCGTGTCGATGATGGTCTCCATGGAGTCCATCCCGCGGACATATTCCAGGAAGTCCCGGATGCCCTGCATGAAGCCGAGGCTGACGACGTTGTGGACAGCGAAGCAGCCGCCGACCTCGAGCTTGGGCAGGAGGGCCTTGAAATAATTCAGGGTCCAGTTCTTGTCGGCGTCGATGAAGACGAAATCGAAGGGGCCGGGAAGCTCCTCGATGAGCTCGTGGGCGTCGGCCAGCCGGGCGTCGATGCAGGCTTCGAGCCCGGAGGCCTTGAAATTCTGGACGGCCCTGAGGTGGCGGAACTCGTCGATCTCGACGGTCACAAGCCTGCCCCCGGTCTTGCTGAGGGCCCAGGCCTGCCAGATCCCGGAACGGCCCGTCGATGTCCCGATCTCCAGGGCCCGGGTGTAGCGGCGCTTGAGGATGAGGTCGTAGAGGAAGCGGCCGTCGGTCTCGGTGACGTTCTCCTCGCGCCACTGGTCCTTTTGGGACTGGAGGAAGTTCCGGACCCTCTCGTCGAGGGCGGCGGAATCGCCGGCCGCGGCGGCCTGCCGGGGAGATCCCGCTACGGGCCCCGGCGGGGGGGCAAGAAGGAGAAGGAAGGCCGCTAGAAGGGGGATCCGGAGCGCTGAATGAACGCGGATTCTCATGTCATCCACTTCGGCCTGGGAGCCCCAGGGGGGCGGGTCACGATACCAACCCTCGCCCCACGCCTAAAACCAATATAGGGGACCGGACGAAGGAAGTCAAACGGGGTGAAAAAAGAGGGACGGTCCCCTTCGGAGGGCCGCCCCTCTCGAGGCTACTTCTTAGCCGCCGGGGCCTTCTCCTTGGCGATGGCGTCCTTGATGTCCTTGACGAGCTTCTCGTACTGCTGGGTGGAAAAGCCCTCGTATTTTGCGGCCATGGGCTTGACGAGCTCGACCGCCTTCTCCGCATGCTTCAGGGCCTCGCCATACCTTTTCGTTTTGAACAGAATGTTCGCCAGCGTGTAATTGTTGTAGTAATCGGAGGTGAGCTCCACGGATTTCCGGGCGGCCTCCAGGGCGCTCTCGAGGTTCTTCCCCTGCCGGCTCCAGAAGGACGCGTAGCTCGCGAGGACGCTCTGGTCCCCCGGGTTCTTCTTGATGAACTCGGGCCCGTAGACCGCGAGGGCTTTATCGGTCTTGTTCAGCTTGGCGTAGATCCCGGCCACGGTCTGGAGCGTGTACCACTGGGAGGCCGGGGCCATCTTGACGGCCAGGTCGGCCGCGGACTCGGCGCTCTCCAGGTTCTTGTTTTGTTCGATCCAGAAATTCGCGTAGCCGGTCAGGGCGTAGACCGCGTTCGAGACGTAGCCGTCGAAGAAATCCTTGCCGTATTCCTCGTCGGCCTTGGCCGGGTCGCCCTTGAGGGCATAGAGCTGGGCCAGGTTCTGCTGGTAGTTCGGGTTCTGCGGATACCCGGCGATCTCTTTTGTTTTTTCCGCGAGCTCGATGCCCTTGTCGAGGGGTCCCTTGTCCTTGATGATCCGCTCGACATAGGAATTGAGGACCGAGGCCTCCTGAGGGTACTTCGCAGTATATTCGTCAAAGAATTTCGCCGCGTCCCCTTGAGCGGCATAGTACTGGTAGTAATTTCCGAGGTACGCGAAGGCGGACTTGACGAGCGGACTCTGGGGATACTTGGTGATGAAGGCCCTGAGCGGGGCCGGGTCGGGCTTGCGGCCGAAGGCCACCATCCGACCCAGGCTATACTCGGCGGCCTGAGTGTAGGGCACGGTCGCCTTCAGATATTCGAGAGTGGTGGTGCCGGCCTTGCCCTCGGGATCAAGGGCCACGATCTCTTTGTAGAGGTCTTCGGCCTTCTTGGTCAGGTCGGGGGCGTAGCGGCTCTCGTCCTTCTCGGCGAGCTTGTAGAGGACCTCGACATTCTTCGGCTCCTTGGCGTAGCGCTCGTTGAGAGCCTTATAGGTGTCGATCCCCTTCAAGGATTTCTGGATCTTTTCCAGGAACTTGTCGGCCGGCGGGCCGTAGCCGACGATCCAATCCACCTCCCGGCCGTCCTTGTCGACGAATAGGGTGGTCGGCGTCGCGTTGACCTTGAACTTCTCGTAGATCGAGTCCCCGATCTTGTCGCCGCGCGAAGCGCGGTAGAGGACGACGTTGTTATTGAGGAAATCGGCGTATTTGGGATTGTTGTAGAACTGCTGGACCAGCAGTTTACAGCTCCCTCAGCCACCCGAGAAGAAATCGAGGAGGATGAGCTTGTTTTCTTTTTTGGCCCGGGCCAGCGCCTCGTCGAAGGGGCCGGTCATGACCTTGGCCGTCTGGGCCGAGGCCATCGAAGCGATGAGGAGCAGGCCGGCAATGGCGTTGAGTTTTTTCACGCAGGCCTCCTTGTGACTCGGTTGGAATGCTCGAACGCATCATATAAGAAATACGGCGGGAATGCAACGCCGATTATTCCGGGGCGGGGATAAAGGTCATCCTTATCCCCCGGGCCCCCGGGAACGGCGGGGAGCGGATTCCGAGGAGCGACCGGCAGAAGTGCTGCGGAGCGGCTCGGAGCTGCACTTCTGGTAAATATCTGAAACCAGTCTTGGCTCTGCTGGATCAGCGGATTCTCCCCCCTCCGCTACGGGGGCTTTCGGATGACCTTTATCCCCGCCCCGGGAAAGCTGAAGTGAGGACGGTTCCCTCGCTCTCAGTATCCGGCGTCGTCGAGGCTGGCTTTTCCCTTGAAGACACGGTAGGCGTAGACCGTGTAGGCGATGACGAGCGGCATTCCGACGAGGGCGATGATGAGCATGATCTTGAGGGTCAAGGCGCCCGACGAGGCGTTCGTGATGGTGAGGCTCAAGGAAGGGTCGGTCGCCCGGACGAGAGCCGGATATTGGACGGCCCCCACGACCCCCCAAAGGCAGAGGAAGACCGCCGACGAAAGGGCGAAGGCCAGGCCGTCCTTACCCTTCTTGATGACGGGCCGAAGGAGGATCAGGGCCGCCACGACCAGAGCCGAGAAAATCCAGGCCGGGACCCTCCTGAGCGCCCCAGGGAGATAGACCCAGACGGCGAGAAAGGAGATCAGGAATAGCGTCCCGAGAGCCACGGTCATCGCCAGGCCTATCTTCCTGGCCCGCGACTGGAGCTCGCCCGTGGTCTTGAGCGCCGCCCACGTGCTCCCGTGAAGGAGGAACGCGGCGAGCCCGAGCAGGCCGAAGACGAGCGGTAGCGGCCTGAGGAGGGTGAAGAAATTCCCCGCGTATTCCATCCCCGCGTCGAGGGGAATGCCGGCGACCACGTTCCCGACAGCGACCCCGAAGAGCAAGGCCGGGACGAGGCTTCCGGCCACGAAGGCCGCCTCCCAGAGCTTTTTGCCCCCGACGGCGTGGCTCCGGAACTCGATCGATACAGCCCTCAGGATGAGGGAGAAGAGGACGAGCATCAGGGCCAGATAGAAGCCGCTGAAGACGGTCGCGTACGCGTGGGGGAACGCCGCGAACAGGACGCCCCCGCCGGTGAGCAGCCACACTTCGTTCCCATCCCAAACCGGGCCGACGGACCGGACGAGGGTTCTTTTCTCGTCTTCGTTCTTGGCCAGGATAGGAAGGAGGATGCCGACGCCGAGGTCGAAGCCGTCCAGGACGGAATATCCGGCGAGAAGGACGCCGACGAGGATGAACCAGATGTTACGGAGCAAGTCCCAGGTTTCCATCAGACGCCTCCTTGCGGCCCGGCCGCCGGGGGTCCATCGAGCCCGTGCCTGACAAGCTTGAGAATGATCGAGACTCCGGCCGCGGCGATGAGGGCATAAATGGCCGTGAACAGGATGAGCGAGAAAAGGATGTCCCCCGCCGGGTACGACCTTGGACACGGCGTCAACGGTCCTGAGGACCCTGAAAACGGCCCACGGCTGGCGCCCGACCTCGGCCGCGATCCAGCCGAATTCGTTGGCGAGGAAGGGCAGGGGAATGGCGAAGATCAGGAGCTTGAGGTACCAGCGCGTGTCGGCGAGCTTTTTCCGGGCGGACAGGACGACCCCCAGGCCTGCCATGAGGATAAAGAAGAGGCCGAGAAGGATCATGAGGTGGTAGCCCGCGAACGGCAACAACACGGGAGGACGCTCCTCCCTCGGGAAATCACGGAGGCCGAGGACCTTGGTGTCGGTGCGGAAGCCGGCCAGGAAGCTCAGCATCCCGGGGACGCGGATGGCCAGACGCGTCTTTTCGGCTTTCTCGTCGGGGATCCCGAAGACCGTGAAGGGCGCCCCCGTCCGGGTCTCCCAGAGCGCCTCGAAGGCGGCCATCTTTTCCGGCTGGGTCCTGGTGACTTGGATCGAATGGGCGTGGCCGCTGCCGAGCTCGAGGACGGCTGCGATGATGAAGACCGCGAGCGACACTTTGAGAAGGAGGCCGGCCTTCTCCCGCGCCCGGCCCTTCAGCAGATACCAGGCCCCGATCCCCGCCGCGAGGAGCGACCCGGTGATCCAACCGCCGAGGACGGTGTGGACGAAACGGACCACGGTCGAGGGGTTGAACGCGGCCCGGAAGAAGTCCGTGAGGACGGCCCGCCCCGCCTCCATCCTGAAGCCGGCCGGAGTCTGCATCCACGAATTGGCGATGATGATCCAGAGCCCGGAGAGGTGGGCGGCGAAAAAGACGAGAAAGGCCGAAAGCCGGTACATCTTCGGCGAGACGCGCCGCCTTCCGAAGACGAGGATGCCGATGAAAACAGATTCCAGGAAGAAGGAGAACACGCCCTCGGCGGCGAGGGGGGGGCCGAAGATGTCGCCGACCGTCCGCGAGTAGGCCGACCAGTTGTTGCCGAAGGCGAACTCGAGGGCGATCCCGGTCGCGACGCCCATGACGAACACAACGCCCAGGATCCTGACGAGAAAGCTCGAGACATCCTTGATGATCTCGGCCTTCGTGCGCAGGTAGCGGGATTCCAGGATGAGAATGACGAGCGTGAGTCCGAGCGTCGTCGGCGGGAAGAGGAAGTGGAACCCCGCCGTGAGCCCGAATTGGAGCCGGGCCAGAAAGACCGCACTCATGGAGCCCTCCTTCCCGGCCGGAGTCCGCATGAAAGGACGTCACGGGGAGCTGCTATCGCCGGGCTGGCAAAATATAGACGAGGAAGGGACGAAAAGTCAACCGGAAGCCGCATCCTTCCCGCGTTTTGCCCGCCGGGGCCGGATGTGATAAAATGACGATCCTACCGAGGTCTTGATCCACCGTGACCGGCAACGATCCAGCGGCCGTCGAGCTTGCCGTCCAGGAGAAGAAATCCGCCGCCGCGAGCTCGGTCTCCGCGGCCCTGGGCCTGACCGGGATGAAGCTTGCCGTCGGCCTCCTGACGGGGTCGCTCGGCGTCCTGGCCGAGGCCGCCCATTCGGGCCTGGACCTGGTCGCCGCCTTCATCACCTACCTGGCCGTCCGGGTCTCCGACCGGCCGGCCGACGAAGCCCACCCCTACGGCCACGGCAAGGTCGAGAATTTCTCCGCGCTCATCGAAACCCTCCTCCTTGTCGTCACCTGCTGTTGGATCATCTACGAGGCCGTCATCCGGATCTTCGTCCGGCACGTCGAGATCACCCCCAGCGCCTGGGCCTTCCTCGTCGTCATCGTCTCCATCGCGGTCGACCTCAGCCGGTCGCGGATGCTGTCCCGGGCGGCCCGTAAGCACCGCAGCCAAGCCCTTGAAGCGGACGCCCTCCACTTCTCGACGGACGTCTGGAGCTCGGCCGTCGTCCTTGCCGGCCTCGGTCTCGTCTGGCTCGGCCGGCACGTCCTGCCCCGGCAGGCTGCGATCCTCGAGAAAGCCGACGCGGCCGCCGCCATCGGCGTCGCCTTCATCATCCTCTTCGTCAGCTATCGGCTGGGGAAGCGGACGGTCGAAGCCCTCCTCGACAGCGCCCCGGACGGCCTGCCGGAAAAGATCGACGATGCGGCCGCCCGCGTCGAGGGGTCATCAAGACGGGCCAGGTCCGCGTCCGGCGGTCCGGCGCGCGCGTCTTCGTGGACATGAACGTCGAAGTCGACCGCAACCTCAGCTTCGAGCGGACCCACGCCATCGCCGAGGCGGTCGAGGCCCGGATCCAGGCCGTCGCGCCGGCCGCGGATGTCGTCGTCCACACCGATCCGCGCGAGAGCGAGCGCGAGACGTTCGCCCGGCGCGTCCGGGCCGTGGCCGACAGGAACCTCGTCCCCGCCCACAACATCAGCGTCCATGACGACGGGGGCCAGCTCTATGTCGACCTCCATCTCGAAGTCGACGACCATCTCCTCCTCCATCAAGCCCATGAGCTGGCCAGCCGCATCGAGCAGGACCTTCGGGCGGACATCCCGGCCATCAAGGAGGTGAACACGCACATCGAGTCGCGGGGGACGGGCGTCGGCAGCGGCGTCAACGTCACGGCCCAGGAACGGGGAATGGCCGAGGCCGTCCGGAGGATCGCGGATGAGATCGTCGGCCGGCCGTGCTGCCATGACGTCGTGATCCGGCGCCAGGGCGACAGGCTCGCGGTCTCGCTCCACTGCGAGTTCGACCGTGACGTGCCGATCATCGAAGCCCACCAGATCTCGACCCGGATCGAAGAGACCATCAAGAGGGAGATCCCCTCGGTCGACCACGTCATCGTCCACGAGGAGCCTGAGGCCCGTTGAGGACGGCCGGGGAGGCCCATGTCCAAAGACAAGACGCCGATGACGCCGGCCGTGCGGGCCCTGAGGCAGGCCGGCGCGGAATTCTCCGAGCACCCCTATCCGTATGTCGAGCGGGGAGGGACGGCGGCCTTCGCCGCCCAGTTCGGCGTGGATGAGCACATCGTCATCAAAACTCTGGTCATGGAGGACGACGCCAAACGGCCCTTCGTCGTCCTCATGCACGGCGATCGCGAGGTCTCGACCAAGGAGCTGGCCCGGACGCTCGGCGCGAAGGCGGTCCAGCCCTGCACTCCAGAAAACGCCCAGCGGCATTCCGGCTATCTGGTCGGCGGGACCTCGCCGTTCGGCCTGCGCAAGGAGATGCCGGTCTACGTCGAGGAGACGATTCTGGATCTTCCGAAGATCTACATCAACGGCGGCAAGCGCGGGTTCTTGGTCGGCCTCGACCCGAAGGAGCTGGCCAGGATCCTCCGTCCGACGCCCGTCCGCGTCGCCACCCCCTAGCCGCCGTCAGCGGCGCCGGACGTTCAGCCCTGAGCTTCCCTCGTTTCCCATTCCTGGATGGCCCCCAGGGCTTCCTCGGGCGTCACGGCCGACCTGAGGGCCTGCATCAAGTGCCGGTTCTGGGCCGCCCGGCTGGCCAGCCCCAGGAGCTTGACCTGGATGTCCGGGTCTTCGGCCGGGGACAGGATGAGAAAGACGATCTCGATGGGCTTGTCCGTCGCCACATCGGAGACGCCCTCCTTGGTCAGCCCGAGGGCGACGCACCGGAGCGGTCAGCCCCTCCACGCGGACGTGGGGGAAGGCGACGCCCTCGTTGAAGAACGTCGATCCTTGCTCTTCCCGCTTCATGATGTCGGCGAAAAGGGCTTCCACGTCCTCGATCGCCGTCCGTCCGGTCCGACCGTCGCGGCCAGGGTCCGAAGAGCCGTCTTCCTTCTCCACGGGATCGGCCCAGATGACGATCCGCTGAGGCGAGAGCCAGTGGCTGAGCAGGGGACGGTCGGCCGGCGCGGCTTTCTGGCGCCGCCGGCTGCGGCGGCGCCCGCCGGCTCCTCCTCGGGGATCTCCGGCTGCGGCCGCACGTCGGCCGGCAGGTCCTCGCAGGTGTCCAGGACGATGATCGTGGCCCCCCTGGAGTTCTTGATCAGATCTTCGACGACCGCCTTGTTCCGGCCGATCTTTTTCCATAGCGGCCTCGGGCGGGACTTGCCGACGACGATGTGGCCGACGCGGTATTCCCGGGCGAACCGGAGGATCGTGTCGGCGATGTCCTCGCCCTTGTAGGTGAAGACCATGGCGCCCAGCTGCTTGGCCAGGGTCAGGGAATCCGAGAGGTAGCGCTGGGTCCGGGCGTCGATGACCGTGGCCTCTTCGGACGGGCGTCTGGACATAGACCGCGTACCAGTTCCGGTTGAACTTGCCCGCCAGGCGCGATCCGTAGCGCAGCAGCTTTTCGCTGTTGGGCCCGTGGGAGCTCAGGCAGACCATGACCTGGTCCGACGAGGCCGCCGCCGTCCTCGCCCTGCGCCTCGCGCCGCCGCAGGTCGATCTGCGAGGCCAGCTCGCGGAGGGTGAGCTCGCGGAGCTTCTCCAGGTTGGACGGCGTGAAGAAGTTGGCCAGGGCCGTCTCGATGCGTTCGGCCGGGTAGATCTTGCCCTCCTCGAGGCGCTTCCGGAGGTCCTCGGTGGCCAGGTCGACGTCGACGATCTGGTCCGCTTCGGCCAGGATCGAATCCGGGATGCCGCTCCCGGACCTTGACCCCGACGGCGTTCTCGACGACGTTGTACAGGCTCTCGAGGTGCTGGACGTTCAGCGTGGTGATGACGTGGATCCCGGCGGCCAGGATGTCCTGGACGTCCTCGTAGCGCTTGGCGTTCCGGCTGCCCGGGACATTGGTGTGGGCCAGCTCGTCGATGAGCGCGACCTGGGGCTTGCGGGCCAGGATCGCGTCGACATCCATCTCCTCGACGGCGATGCCGTGGTAGTCCTGGGCTCGCCGCGGGACGACTTCGAGGCCCTGGGCCAGCCGGGCGATGCCGGCTCGGCCGTGCGTTTCGAGGAGGCCGATGACGACGTCGATGCCCTCGGCCTTGAGCCGGTGGCCCTCCTGGAGCATCTGGTAGGTCTTGCCGACGCCGGCGCTAGTAGCCGAGATAGACCTTCAGCCGTCCGCGCTGGGCGCGGCGGATCATCCGCAGGAAGGCGTCGGCCCTATCTTCCGGCATCACGGACTTCCCTTCGAGGGCCAGATTGAGCCGCAGGACGTTGACGCGGGGTTCGCCCAGGATGCCCAGGGTCGCGGCCCTCGGTGCACGTTTCGATCTTCTTCCGGACCTCGTCTTCAGCCAGGCCGCGGGCCCGGGCCACGCGGGGGGCCTGGAGCAGGGCGTTTTTCGAGCGAGATGTGGGGGTCGAGCCCGCTTCCCGAGGCCGTCACGGCGTCGGCGGGCACCGCGAGTCCCGGCGGGAAGCCCGTTCTCCGCCCGGTACGCGGCTACCCGCGTCGCGACCTCATCCACCAGATCTTTCGACAGCGGGCCGAGGTTCGTTCCCCCGGAGGGCGTGGCGTCGTAGCCTTGGCCTGCGGCCGACGGACGAGGATGGAAATAGCGCGGGCCGACGTAAAAGTCTGGCCGATCAGGCTCGGATCCGAGGACGGCGCCGTCCCGCGTGACCAGAGCGAGCCGTCGGCCTTTGCCGGGGAACAGGCCGACGGACAGGACCCACACGGTCAGAGGATAGAGGCCGCACAGGAGGACGGCCAGGGCCGCTACGGCCAGAAACGATATCCGGAGTTCCCGCGAGCCAGTCTTTCATCGTCCACGCGTCCTTTCTCCATATCAAACGAGATGCAGGGCATTGACGATGATGTCGATAAGCTTGATCCCCGGGAACGGCGCGACGAGGCCGCCCAGGCCGTAGATCAGGAGGTTGCGCCGGAGGAGGGCCGCCGCGCCCAGCGGGCGGAAGCGCACCCCGCGGAGCGCCAGGGGGATGAGGGCGACGATGATCAGGGCGTTGAAGATGACCGCGCTCAGGATGGCGCTCGGCCGGCGAGTGAAGGCCCATGATGTTGAGCGGGGCGATGACCGGGAAGACGCCGACGAGCATGGCCGGGATGATGGCGAAATACTTGGCGACGTCGTTGGCGATGCTGAAGGTCGTCAGCGCGCCCCGGGTGATGAGCATCTGCTTGCCGATCTCCACGACCTCGATCAGCTTCGTCGGGTTGGAATCGAGGTCGACCATGTTGCCGGCTTCCTTGGCCGCCTGCGTCCCCGTGTTCATGGCCACGCCGACGTCCGCCTGGGCCAGAGCCGGGGCGTCGTTGGTGCCGTCGCCGGTCATGGCCACGAGATGCCCGGCGGCCTGTTCCCTGCGGATGAGGGTCAGCTTGTCCTCCGGCTTGGCCTCGGCGATGAAATCGTCGACGCCGGCTTCCCGGGCGATCGCCGCGGCGGTGAGCGCGGTTGTCGCCGGTGATCATGACGGTCTTGATGCCCATGGCCCGGAACCGCTCGAAACGGTCTTTCAGGCCGCCCTTGACGATGTCCTTGAGTTGAACGACGCCCAGGATCTGCTCTTCGTCAGCGACGAGAAGAGGCGTCCCTCCCGCGAAGGCGATCCGGTCGACCGCGTCGTGGACCTCGAGGGGGATGCTGTTCCCGACGAAGGCCTGTATGGCGTCCGGAGCGCCTTTCCGGATGCGACGTCCTTCAAGGTCGACGCCGCTCATCCGGGTCTGGGCCGAGAAGGCGATGAAGGCCGCGCCGGGCATGTCGCCGATAGACCGTCCCCGCAGGCCGTACTTCTTGGCCAGGACGACGATGCTCCGCCCCTCGGGCGTTTCGTCGGCGAGCGATGCGAGCTGGGCTGCGCTCGGCCAGCTCTTCCATGGTGACTCCCGGAGCCGGGAGGAAGGCCGCCGCCTGGCGGTCGCCCAGGGTGATCGTCCCGGTCTTGTCCAGGAGGAGGACGTCGACGTCGCCGGCGGCTTCGACCGCCCGGCCGCTCATGGCCAGGACATTTTTCTGGACCATGCGGTCGATCCCGGCGATGCCGATGGCGTTCAGCAGGCCGCCGATCGTCGTGGGGATCAGGCAGACGAGCAGGGCCACGAGGACGGTTATCGTCAGATCGACTCCGGAATAGCGGCCGAAGGGCTTGAGCGGTGATGATGACGACCAGGAAAATGATCGTCAGGGCCGAGAGGAGAATGGTCAGGGCGATCTCGTTCGGCGTCTTCTGGCGCCTGGCCCCCTCCACGAGACTGATCATCCGGTCCAGGAAGCTCTCGCCCGGGTCGGCCGTGACGCGGACCTTGATCCGGTCGGAGAGGACCCGCGTCCCTCCGGTGACCGCGCTCCGGTCGCCGCCCGCTTCGCGGATGACGGGGGCGGACTCGCCGGTGATGGCGGACTCGTCGACCGTGGCCGCGCCCTCGATGATCTCGCCGTCGGCCGGGATGATCTCGCCCGCGGCGACCATGACCAGGTCGCCTTTGCGGAGCCGGTCGGCGGGGACGGATTCCCTCGAGCCGTCCGGCCTCAGGAGGTTGGCCATCGGTCAGGTCCTCGTCTTCCGCAGCTCGTTGGCCTGGGCCTTGCCCCGACCCTCGGCCATGGCTTCGGCGAAATTGGCGAAGAGGACCGTGAACCAGAGCCAGAGGCGAAATCTGGAGGACGAAACCGGCCGGCTCGCCCGTCGATCGCGTGAAGAAGAGCCGAGGGTCGTCAGCAGGGCGCCGACCTCGGTGACGAAGATGACGGGGTTCTTCAGGAGGTGGACAGGGATTCAGTTTCCGGACGGCATCGAGCGCCGCCCGCGCGATGATCTCCGGGTCAAAGAGGGCATGCGGGTCATGGCGGGCACGTTGTCCTCCTTTAGAACAGGACCGCCGGATCCGGTCATCAGAAATGTTCGACGATGGGGCCTAGGGCCAGGGCGGGCAGGAAGGTCAGGGCGCCGACGATGAGGACGGTCCCGATGAGGATGATGACGAAGGTCGGGCCGCTCGCCGGGAAGCTCGCTCCGCTCGGCGGGACGAGCTTTTTTCTGGCCAGGTTGCCGGCCAGGGCCAGGACCGGCACGATCATGATGAACCGGCCGAAGAGCATGGCCAGGGCCAGGGTGATGTTATAGAAGGGCGTGTTGCCGTTGAGGCCCGCGAAGGCGCTGCCGTTGTTGCCCGTGCCGGACGAAAAGGCGTAGAGGATCTCGCTCAGGCCGTGCGGTCCGGCGTTGTTCAAGCCGGCCAGTCCCCACCGGCTGACCACGGCCCAGGCGGCGAAGCCGAGGATCGAGAAGATCAGGATCAGCACGGCCAGGACGGACACCTTGACGTCATAGGATTCGATCTTCTTGCCCAGGTATTCGGGCGTCCGCCCGACCATCAAGCCGGTAAGAAAGACGGCCAGGATGACAAATACCAGCATCCCGTAGAGCCCGGAGCCGACGCCGCCGAAGACCACCTCGCCGAGCTGGATGTTGACGAGCGGGACCAGCCCGCCGAGCGGCGTGAAGGAGTCGTGCATGGCGTTGACCGCTCCGCAGGAGGCGCCGTCGTGACGGTGGCAAACAGGCTCGAGTTGAAGATGCCGAACCGGACCTCCTTGCCTTCCATGTTGCCGCCGGCCGGGTCGACGCCGAGGGCTTGAAGACGGGGATTGCCGGCGCTTTCGGCCCTCCAGCAGACGAGCGCCGCGGCCAAAAAGATGATGGCCATGGCGCTCCAGACGGCCCAGCCGTGCTTCTGGTTCTTGACCTTCCGCCCGAGGTAATAGGTGAGGCCGCTCGGGATGAGGAAGATCGAGAGCATCTGGATGAAATTCGAGAGCGGCGTCGGGTTCTCGTAGGGATGGGCGGCGTTGGCGTTGAAAAAGCCGCCGCCGTTGGTCCCGAGCATCTTGATGGCGACCTGGGAGGCGGCCGGGCCCTGGGCGATGGTCTGGGAATCCCCGGCCTGATCCGGGGCCGCCGCTGTCGCCCTTTCGACGGGAATCGCCCTGACGTACGGCTTGAAGTTCTGGATGACCCCTGGGACATCAGGAA
Organism: Candidatus Aminicenantota bacterium; assembly: GCA_963796835.1. Taxonomy (GTDB): domain Bacteria; phylum Acidobacteriota; class Aminicenantia; order Aminicenantales; family Saccharicenantaceae; genus DATKJS01. Next base: position 36,590 of record CAWCND010000014.1, read on the forward strand.
CAGGGAAAAGACGATCGAGAAGGGGAGAAGGAGATAGAGGTTGAGCCGGACGAGGTCGACCCAGAAGTTTCCGATGGTCTTGGCCGAATGCCGGGCGATGCCGCGGACCAGGGCCGCGGCGACGGCGATGCCGGCGGCCGCCGAGACGAAATTATGGAAGACAAGCCCGACCATCTGCGAGAAATAGGACAGCGTCGTTTCCCCCGCGTAGTTCTGCCAGTTTGTGTTGGTCGTGAAGCTCGCCGCGGTGTTGAAGGCGAGGTCAGGCCGGACGGGTCCGAATTTCTGGGGATTCAACGGAAGGAGATGCTGGAGCCGGAGCACGGCGTACGTGAACAGCAGCCCGGCCAGGCTGAAGACGATGAGGGACCGGGTGTATTGCCTCCAGTCCTGCTCGATTTTCGGGTCGACGCCCAGGATCCGGTAAAGCCATCGCTCGACGGGTCTGACGGGCCGGTCCAGCCAAGTTTTCCCCTCTGGCTCCAGAACCCGGACGAGATAGAGTCCCAGAGGTTTCGTGACGAGGAACAAGATCCCCATAAAGAGCGCCAATTGAACCCAGCCGAAGACGTCCATTGTGATCATGCCTTTAGAATTTTTCGGGCCGTAGAACGCTCATCAAGAGGTAGCCGATCAACAACAGCCCGATGATCAAGCCGATGATGTCCGCCATGGTCAGAGCCTTTCGCAGGCCCGTGCGTAGAGAGCGCAAAGGCCGAAAAAGAGAACCGATAATACCACAAAGAGAAGGTCGGTCAAGGGTGGATATCCTCCTCCGGGAGCCGGTCGACGCGCCTCAGGGTGAAGGAGAACGTCGACCCCTTTCCCTCCTCGCTTTCGACTCCGGCGGTCCCGCCATGGGCTTCCACGATCTCCCGGACGATGGCCAGTCCCAGCCCGGCCCCGGTTTCGCTCCCGCGGCCGGGGACCCGGAAAAAGGGCTCGAAAATCCGCGGCAGGTATTGCTGGGGATGCCCGCGCCGGTATCGGCCACGCTGAAGCGGACGGCATCCTCTTCCTCCCGGGCGGACACGGTGATCTTCCCGCCGGGGGCGTGTGCTGGAGGGCGTTCGTGAGCAGGTTGCCGAAGATCAACGCGGCTCTGCGATCCGTCGACCCAGACCTCGGCCAGGCTGTCCGGCAGCGTCGAGAGCCAGAGTCACGCCCTGGTCCTGGGCCGACCTCCGATAGGGTTCGAGGGCGTCCATCACCAGCGTCTGCGGAGAGATGCCCTGGAATTCGAGACTGGCCTTCCCCGACTCCAAGCGGCTGATGTCCAGGAGGTTGTTGAGGATCTCATGGAGACGGTCGCTGTCCTCCCGGGCCGTCATCAGTAGCTCGACCTGTTTTTCGGTCAGCGCGCCGAGCCTCTCCTCGAGGAGGAGATGGATGGCCATGCGGATGGAGGTGAGGGGCGTCTTCAGCTGATGTGAGACGGTCCGGATGACGTCGCGTCTTCATCTCGTCCTGGTGCCGCAGCTGGGTGACGTCCGAGAGAACGAGGACGATGCCCGTCGGCCGTCCGTCGGCGTTCAGGATGGGCACGGCCTCCGGCCGGAAGAAGCGTTCTTCTCCGCCAACGAACTGCTGGATAGCTTTCTGTCGCCCCTTTGGGCGAAGGGGCGGCCTTCCCGGCAGGGCCTCGCCGGAGAGTTCGGACCACTCCGTACGGCGCAGGCCGCCGATCGAGGAGCCCGGCCGGAGGCCGAAGACCGTCCTGGCCCGACTCCGTGGACACTTCGACTTTCCCGTCGAGATCGAGCCACGGCGACGCGTCCTCAGCCGGTCGAAGGCCTGCTGCGTCGCCCGTTGGACGCGGAGGAGCTTGGCCTGGTCCGTGCGCCGGAATTCCCGGAGGCTGGCCGTCATCGCGTTGAAGGATTCCGCCAGGTGGCCGATTTCGTCGTGCGAATCGACGGGCACCGACGAGGTCGAGATTCCCGCGCCGGATCTCGTCCGCGGACCGGATCAGGCGCTGGACCGGGCGGAGGATCCAGCTCCGGGCGAAGAAGGATGAAGCATCACGGCCACGAGCGTCCCCAGGCCCAGGAGAAGATACATCTGTCGCTCGGGCCGGGCTGGCATTCTTGCGGGCCTGGTCGTTCGCGTCGTTCATATTCTGCTGGTTCATCTGGAGGATATCGTCGGCCGTGGCCTTGATCTGACCGAACATCGGCAGGAGGTTCGCGAAATAGGCTTGGCGGCGGGCCGGGGCCGGCTCGGTGGAGTCCTTGACCTTATCCAGCGCCGCGGCATACCGGCCGTAGAGATCCTTGATATGGGCGGCTTTTTCGCCTTCCCCTGGAAGCGTGATGTTGTTCAATTCGACCTGGAGGGCCTTTTCGAAAACGCCTCCATTATTCAGGATGAGCTCATCCCCCTGATGACCGTCACCGAGAAGCGTGAAGAGCAGCCCGCTGTCGATGCGCTCCAGGGCCTCCTTCATCTGCTGGCAGGCGATGACGCTCCGGTAGTTTTCCTTGAGGATCACATCGATCGAATCGCCGAGCCTCGACAGGTTGAGGATGCCCTGGATGCCGATGACGAGGATGATAATTAGCAGTCCGCTGAACCCGAGAGAGATCTTATGACGGAGGCCTAGCATAGTATTCTCCCACATGCCGGATAGTGCAAGTTATATACCAACCGGTCTCCTAGCTATCTAATTGAAAAAAATATGATTGAGAGGCTCCTGATGACGGAGCGTTTTGCAATTATCAATGGCGGCCTTGAATGGGCATTGAAATATGCAAGAAGGCAGAGGGGATTCAAAAAGGAGGGCTCATGGCCCGTGAATGCCTAAAGGCCGTACCTTTTTCGGCGTCGCCAGAGGGTGGCCTGGTCGATGCCGAGGATGGCCGCGGCCTCCTGGAGGGTTGTCGCCTTGGCCAGGACCTGGCGCACGTGCTGTTCTTCGATCGTCTCGAGGCTGACAGCGTCGCCTATCTTGACGGCAGCTCCGCCGGGGATGAGGCTCGCCGGCAGGCACTCGGACCCGATCCAGTCGCCCGGGCAGAGGATCGCGGCCCTCTCGATGGTATTGCTCAATTCACGGACGTTCCCGGGCCAGCGGTATCCCATCATGGCGCTGAGCGCGTCATCTTTGAAACCGAGGAACGCACGATGGTTGTTTCGTCCGTGGAAAGCCAGCAGTCCTTCGGCCAAGGCGGTGATATCGCCGCCGCGCTCGCGGAGGGCCGGGATCTCGATCGGAATCACGTTGAGACGGTAAAACAAGTCCTCGCGGAACCGGCCTTTCCTGACGGCCTCCTCAAGGTCCGTGTTGGAGGCCGCGATCAGCCGCACATCCGCCCTCCTGGTGAAGCTCTCGCCGACGCGCTCGTATTCTCTTTCCTGGACGAAGCGAAGAAGCTTCGGTTGGAGGGAGAGAGGGAGGTCGCTGATTTCGTCCAGGAGCAGTGTTCCCCCTTCGCTCGCGGCGATGCGGCCGGGATTGTCGCGGACGGCGCCCGTGAAGGCCCCCTTCGCGTGGCCAAAGAACTCGCTTTCAAGAAGTTCAGGAGGGAACGACGGACAGGAGATCACGCTGAAAGGCTTGGCCGCCCGGTTGCTCCAGGAGTGGATGGCCCTGGCCAGGACGGTCTTGCCCGTTCCGCTCTCCCCTCGGAGAAGGATTGTGGCCTCGGCGGCAGAGGCGTGCCGGGCCAGATTCACGGCTTTTAGCATGATCGGGCTCGTACTGGAAAAGTCGATGTCGGGACGCTGCCGCCCCAGGTCCTCCTGCAGGGCCGCGACCTTTTGCTCAAGCGCCCGCACCTCGAACACCTTGTTGACGGCCAGGCTGATCTGGGCAGGCGTGAACGGCTTCGGGATGTAATCGGCGGCGCCGCGCTTCATGGCCTCGACGGCCGTGTCGATGGACGCGTAGGCGGTGATGACGATTATTTTCAGCCAGGGGGTCGCCGCGAGCATGGCTGGGATGAGGTTGAGGCCGTCGTCTGTGCCCAGGCGCAAATCGACGAAGGCCAGGTCGAACGACCGCCCCGAGGCCTCCGCCAAGGCGTCCTTGAAATTGCTGACAGCGGTGACAACGTGCCCTTCCGTTTCGAGGCAGACGGAGAGCGTCTTGCGGATGTTGACCTCATCGTCGACGACGAGGATTTGGAGGGAGGGATTCACGGCCGGGATGCTTTTTTCGGGCCCCATGGGAAAATCCGTTCTTTATCCCAAGCATAACGGACCCGCGACGGAATTGCAATCCGAAACTGGCCTCGATACCAGACCGCGATGATGGATATAAAAAGCTCACTTGGGCAAGGGGGAAACGCCCCCCTGATTCTAAAAGGTGAAGAGGGCGTCCACGCTGAATGTCAACTGATTTTGATGGCCGCCGTCGAAGACCGGGCGGTCAGAGTGGTCGTAACGAACTTCCGGACGGAAGAGCCAGTGCGAGAGGAACTGGCCTTTTGGGAACGGCTTGACGGCCATGCCCACGGTGGCCTCGCCATAGTTGGCACTGACGGGCGCACCGGAGGAAAAGCCATTGGCGGCGTCTTTATACCACTCCAGCCGAGTGTTCAATGTGAAGTGCGGATCAATCGCGTAGCTGACGTAGCCGGCCACGCCGCCCCACCGCTTGGCACCGCCCGTTAAGCCGGGGATGTGCGGAGTATCGACGTAGTCACAGCCCAAGCCGAAGCTTAGTGTGTCCGTGACCTTGTGAGTCACAACCAAGTCCAAGGCGGTCCACCAATCGCGGTTATCGCCGGGAGGCAGATTCCTTCCGACGCCCGGCGGGAACTCCGGGCCCTCCGTCATCACGAAAATGATGGACGTCTTGTCGCTGGGCGCAAATGTCACGCGGCCCAAGAAGTCTAGAGAATCGTTGGAGTCGTGTGTCGACTGGTTCCAGCCGCGCGTGAAGCCGGCGTCAAACGTCCACCGGGGGTTTAGCACGAGAGTGGCCAACGCGCCCGTCTGCGTGCCTGGCTCGGCGTATAGAAACTGGTAACTATAAGAATAGAATGCCCTGGCGGGATCTCCGAAGGCCCCGTAGATGTTAGCGCTGAAATGCTCGAAGCCGGCCAGCTCAATCCATTTGCCCACGCGGACTCGGACCGGCAATCCGGGGAGGGTCACGTCCACATAGGCTTGGAGAAGGTCCCATTGATTGCGCCCCGTCTGCGTATCCATCATCCCATTCGAGTGGATGAACGCAGCATCCGCGCCATAGATGCCTTCCGCGTGGAAGCCCACGTCAAACGCCTTCTTGGTCGGATCGACGGTGCGCTCGATATTCAAACTGATCTTATTCAGGATGAGCGTGTTTTTGAAGTTGTTATATCCGATGTAGGTCGGGCCGAGACTGCCAGGCGCGGAGAAGTCATGGAAGTATCCACCTTCGGCGTAGCCGTAGAAGTTGACCCTGGCCTTATTCAAAGGTCCAGCTATTCCCGCCTCGCCCAAAGCCGACATCAACAGCCCGGGTGCCGGCGCGGTCGCCGGCGGGGGGGTTGCTTCCTGGACTTTGTTGTTGCCCGTTGTTTCCGCCGGTGCATTTTGGTCGGCGCGCAGTGAGATATGGATCAATGCGGCAAGGAGCGCATAGCAAGCTGCGGCAATGACGAACTTACCGACTTTCATTGGTGTCCCCTTGATGATATCTGCGGGATGGCCGGAATTCATAGATGTTTGTTTTGGTTTCTTGGATTTGCGGAAGCCTAGCGTTGTTTTCTCCTAAGTTGCTGGATAGAGCAAGATATATACCAACCAATTGCTGTGGTAACTGATTAATAATAAATGAGTTTTCGAAGCCCCGGTTCCGGGTCTGGTTGCATTAATCAAGACAGGTCGTGAATGGGTATTGAGAAATGCAATAGCAAGGGGGCCGGGGGATAAGCGTGGCCTTTATTGCCGCCGCCAAGTTCTCGCTATGCTCGTTTCGTTCAGCTTAGGCCGCGAGCTCGCCCCGGATGACGGTCACGGCGCGCCCCGCGATCCGGACGCGGTCCCCGTCGAGGCGGAGCTCGAGGACTCCGCCCCGGGCCGAGGCCTGGAAGGCGGTCATCGAGGCCTTGCCCAGCCGCCGGGCCCAGAAGGGGACGAGGACGCAGTGCGACGATCCCGTCACCGGGTCCTCGTCGACGCCGACGGCCGGGGCGAAGAAGCGCGAGACGAAATCGAAGCGCGGGTCGGAGGACCGGCTCGTCACGATGACACCCCGGGCGGGGAGCAATCTCAGGGTCGTGAGGTCCGGTTCGAGCGACCGCACCGTCGCCTCGTCGGCGGCCTCGATCAGGATGTCCTCGGCGCTCATACCGATGAACGCCGGCCTGATCCCAAGGGCTCCGACCACGGCCTCGGCCCACGCGGGCGGCTGCGGCTGGACCGGACGCGCGGGAAAGTTGAGCTCGATCAGCTCGCCGTCGCGTCGCGCGGTCAAGAGTCCGCTTCAGGGTCTCGAACCGGGCTTCCTCGTCCGGCACGAGGATCCCCTGCTCCCAGAGGACGTGAGCCGTCGCCAGGGTCGCATGGCCGCACAGCCGGACTTCGACTTTGGGCGTGAACCAGCGCAATCTGTAGCCGTCGCCTTCGGGAAGCGGAAAGGCCGTTTCCGCCAGGTTCATCTCGGCCGCGACATCCTGCATCCAGGACGCCTCGGCCGGCGCCCTGAGGAGGCAAACACCGGCCGGATTTCCCTTGAACGGCTCCGCGGTGAACGCGTCAACCTGGAATATCCGAATGCTCATGGGCTCTTTTTCTCCTCCGGTTTCTTGTACAGCGCGTTGACGTCGCGCTTGCCGCGTTCGAGATAGGGGACCCCCTTGTCCATCCACTCCGGCCGCGGCTTGCCCGAGAAGGTAATGGTCGAAGAACTCGTCCAGGTGGACGGTCCAGTACTTCTGGTTCTCGCGCTCCCGGAGCCCGTGCTTCTCGCCGTTGAAGTTGAACATGTAGGCTTCCTTGCCGAGGTGGCGGAGGGCCGAGAAGAACTCGATCCCCTGGTACCAGGGCACGGCGTCGTCCTCGTCGTTGTGGATCGTGAGATAGGGCGTCTTGACCCGCTCGACCCAGAAGAGGGGCGAGTTCTCGATGAACTGGAGGGCCCGCGACCAGAGCGGAGCCCCGATCCGGCTCTGGGTCTTCTCGTACTGGAAGGCCCGCGACATCCCCGTCCCCCAGCGGATGCCGCCGTAGGCGCTGGTCATGTTGACGACCGACGCGCCCGCCTCGACGGCGGCGAAGACGTCGGTCTGGGTGATCATGTAGCTGATCTCGTAGCCGCCCCAGCTGTGGCCCTGGATGCCGACGCGCTTCGGGTCGATGAAACCCATCCCGAGGACCTTCTCGACGGCCGGGATGACGCACTTGAGGGCGCTCGGCCCCGGGTAGCCGATCTCGTAAATGATGTCGGGCATGAGGATGACGTAGCCGTTGCTGACGTACCGCGTGAAATTGATGTTCGTTCCGGGCGAGGGCGGATAGTACCGGTGGAGGCCGTCGGCCATCTTTTCATAGATGTAGACCATGAGGGGATATTTCTTGGCCGGGTCGAAGTCGTCGGGCTTGATGAGGACGGCCGGCAGCGTGGCCCCGTCGGCGTTGATATAGTCGATGAGCTCGGCCCTGCCCCAACTGTAATCGGCCTGCTGGGGGTTGGCGTCGCTCACTTTGCGCGCGGCGGCGAAGTCGACGCCGCTCAGCCCAGAGGTCCGGGAACTCCTCGAACCTCTGCCAGGTGAAGGCGTAGACCTCGGCGTTCTTGGCCTTGCGCAGACCGCCGAAGAGCTTGTCGAGCATGACGACCTTGGCCGGGTCGGCCGAATTGGCGAGGGTCACCCGGCAAGCTCCCGAAGCCTTGGTGACATCATCCGTCGCCGTCAGGATGAGGGGTTCTGTCACGGGGACCGTTTTCCGGTCGGGGTCGAGGTGGACGTACCGGAACACGATTTTGTCGCGGCGGCCGGTGCCGTTCGTAACCATCCTGCGCCTTGGTCCCGTCCGGGCGGACCTCCCAGATGTCGTAGCGGTCGTAGATGAGGACCGACTTGTCTCCGTCCGTCCAGCCGCCGGTCCCGTAGGGGCCGGGCTCGCCCGGCGTGTCCCAGGTCTCTTCGACGAGGCTGACGCCGAGCTTGGCCGTCAGGTTGAAGGTCCTTCCGTCCGCGACGCGGTACGCGTAATAGTTGCGGTCCCCGTCGTTGAAATAGAGGAGATAGTTCCCGCCCGGCGAGATCGAAGCCCCGTAGGGCGATTTCTCCAGGACCTTTTTCTTCGAGCCGTCGGCCAGGCTGACGAGATAGTCGTCCTGTAGCCCCGGTCCCAGGAGACGAGCTGGCGGTAGGGGAGGTCGGAGCTGCCGAGGGCCAGCTTCGCGTCCTCCGACAGGGTGATCTCGGGCAGGTCGTCCGTCGCCAGCGGGACGAATTTCTTTTCCTTCGGCCCGAAGTGGACGACGCACCTCAGGCTGCGCTTCTTGTCCTCGTCGGCCCGGACCTTCTGCATGGGCTGGAGATAGGGGTCCTTCCAGTTCCAGATGTCGACCTTGACCGGCTCGGGCGCGTCCTTCGGCTCCGGCTTGGGAGCCGGGGCGATGCCGAAGAAGAGCCGGCCGCCGTCCTTCGAGAAGACGAGCTTGCCGTTCTCGCTCACGGCCATGCCGGCCGGGAACTTTTTGAACGCGCCCGGCGCGAGCTCGACCGCTCCGCCGGCCCCGGCGGCGACCGAGCTAGCCCCCGCGGCCGGGACCCAATAATAGAGCTTGGAAGCCGATTTCTCCGATTTGTAGTCGTCCCGGTCGCTGGTGAACGCCAGCTGGCCGCCTTTCTCGTCGAAGGCGAAGCCCTTGTAGTTGCCCAGACCCTTGAGGAGCGTCACGGTCTTCCCGGAGGTCGTTTCACGGACGAAGGCGCCGTCGTTTTCCGGGGTCTTGGAGGAGACGGCGTAGGCCAGCCAGGCGCCGTCCTTGGGCCAGGCGTACTCGACGACCTCCGCGACCTTGATCTCCTTGCCGGCCCCGAGGTCGCGGATGACTAGATCCGTCCCGGGTTCCTTCTTCTTCTCCTCCTTCTTCCCGTCCTTGGTCTCTTCCTTTTTCGGCTCTTCTTTCTTCGCCTCGGGCGCCTTCTTCGCCTCTTCCTTCTTGTCGTCGGCCTTTTTCTCGTCAGGCGGCTTGACCGGCGGCTCCATGAGGTAGGCGATCGCCGCGCCGGACTCCTCCGGGACCTTGAAGCTCTTGACCCTGTCGACCGTCGCAACCTTGCCCGTGGCCAGGTCCATGATGCCGAGGCCGGACTTGGGCTGCTCCTCGGGTTTCTTCTTGTCCTTCTTGGCCTTGTCCACGTCGGCCTTGAGCGGGGCGACCGTGAACACGACGAACTCTGCCGTCGGCTGTGATCACGGGCTGCTTGCCTCGCGGCGCGCGGAATTCCTTGCCGGTCTTCAGGTCGAGCGCGACGAGCTCGCCGTCGCCGTCCTGGGGGACGAGGGCATAGACGAGCCACCGGCCGTTCCGGGAAAACTCGGTCCCTTGGATCGACCGCCAGCCGTCGTAGGCGTCGTAGGAAAGAGGCTTCTTGGCGGCGGCAGCGAGGCTCGCGGCCGACGCCAGGACCAGGATGCAGAGGCTGAGCAGCAAGACAGGACGGACGATGGGAAAACGATATTTCATGGATTCTCCTCTTCGGTTCTTCTTCGGCCCGTTCTTCCGGCGTTCATATTGCTTTGTGGACGGTCATGACGCGGAGGGCGGCAGGGATCATCCCCTGAAGTACAGGTAGGCCGCGAGGATAAACGCAACGATGACGGCGGAGGCCAGCACGTCGTGCCAGTCCCAGCTCGCCCGGGTGCGCCGGCGGTCTTCTTCCGTCGCGGTGCCGAAAGACAGGCTTTTGATCTTTCCGTAATCAGGCTCGTTCGTCGCGTAGCTGACGGCGATCATGACGATGATCGAGACAACGGTGATGAAGACGCTGAAATACTGGAAATAGATGTTGTTGACGATCCAGAGGAACGACCCCTCGGGATAGCCCTTGGCGATCGTCTTCGCCGCGTCGACGTACCCGAACAGGCCCAGCGCGACAGGGGTGTCCACCAGCATCCGGAAGAGGCCAAGGGCGAAGCCCGAGATGAGGGCCCACAGGCAGCCCTTGGCGTTCAGGCGCTTCCAGAAGACGCCGAAGAAGAAGACGACGAAGATCGGCGGGGCCAGGTAGCCCTGGACCGACTGCAAGTAATTGTACAGGCCGCGGGCCCCCTGGATGACCGGGATCCACATCAGGGCGATGAAGACCATGACGCCGGTGGCGATGCGGCCCGTGCGCACGATTTGGTGTTGCGAGGCCTGGGGCTTCCACTTTGAGTAAAGGTCGACGGTGAACAGCGTCGAACAGGCGTTGAAGACCCCGGCCAGCGAACCCATCAGGGCGGACAACAATCCGGCCACGACGAGTCCCCGCAGCCCGGCCGGCAGCATGTACTTGACCATCATCGGGAAGGCGGCCTGGGCCACATGGGGGATGGCGTGCCCGTCCGCTCCGACCATCGCCTCCAGCCCGGGGACCTTGCCGCTCTTGGCCAGGGCGAAGGCGATCAGCCCCGGGACGATGAAAAGGTAGACGGGCAGGATCTTCAGGATCCCGGCGAAGATGCTGCCGCGGCGCGCCGTCCGCTCGTTCGGGGCGCCCAGGGCCCGCTGGACGATGTATTGATCGGTGCACCAATACCACAACCCGATGATGGGCGCGCAGAAGAGCATCCCCAGCCAGGGGTAGTAGCCGTTGAAATACCAGGCCTCCCTCACGACCTGTCCGGCGGCGTTCTTGGCCAGGACCGGCGCCCAGGTCCCGATGACGCCGTGGGGGATGAGGGGTTTCCAGAGGTTGAACATGTCCGAGCCGCAGATGGCGCGCAGCTCGTTCCAGCCGCCGAGCTTCACCAGGCCGTAGACCGTCAGCGTGACGGAACCCGCGATCAGGACGACGACCTGGACGGCGTCGTTGTAGGCGACAGCCCGCATCCCGCCGAGCATGGTGTAGAGCCCCGTCAGGACGATGACCAGAATCGAGCCCATCCAGAAGCTGTTCAGGTGAAGGCCGCCCAGGGTCAGGTGGAGCTCGGGCATCAAGGTCGCGAACACGACGCCGCCGGCGAAGATCCCGACGGCGATCTTGGAGATGACAAAGGTGATCAACGAGACGATGGACAGGACGTATCGTGAATGGCTCGAGAAGCGGCGCTCCAGGAACTCCGGCATGGTGAAGACGAGAGACCGGGCGTAGAAAGGCACGAAGACCCAGGCCAGGACGAGCAGGCACCAGGCGTGAAGCTCATAATGGGCCAGCGCGACCCCGTCCGTCGCGCCGGTCCCGGCCAGCCCCACGATGTGTTCCGAGCCGATGTTCGAGGCGAAGATCGAGGCGCCGATGATCCACCAGCCGAGGTTCCGGCCGGCCAGGAAATAGTCGGCGGCGGTGTCTTTTCTCTTGCGGATGACCCACCAGGCGACGCCTATGATCAGAAGGAAATAGAGGCTCAGGGTTATCCAATCCAGCGTTTGTAAGCCCATGTGAAACCTTTCACTCTTCGAGTCTATTCTTGCGCGTCGACTCTACGATGTCGCTCGCGAGGGAAATATAGATAATAACCCCTGAAAAGTAAATAGCCCGGATCGAGTCATCTCGCGTCCGGCCTCGCGGGCCTCCATCTCGTCGTGTCATGAACGACGCGTTCGCGGCGGCGGGGAAGGCCATTTTTCCCGGGACTCGTTGAGGATATTTCCAAAAAGCACGGCTGCGAACTGCTTCGTGAAGAAGAAAGCAGACTTTTTTCAGATATTTCCCAGAAGCGTGGCTCCGAGTTACTCCGCCACGCTTCTGATGGTCGCTCCCAAGAGTCCGCTCCCCGCCGCTCACTGCCGGTCGTCGTCGTCGTCATGACCGAGTGACAGAGTCACGGCCCAGGCCGGATACGGCTCGGAGCACCCCTTCACGGCGCGCCAGAGGATGCGGTTGAGGACGTCCTCCGGGCACGCGTCCGCCTTCCGCAGATCGAGTCGCGCGGAGACGAGGGCGTCCCGGCGGAGCAGGGCGTCGGCGATCGTTTTCGGCGGCGGGTTCATCTCGTCGAGAGGGACGAAGTTCGGAACGGCCTCGAACGGCCGGAAGTCCGCCGTCTCCGTGAAACAGTCGGACATGGGTGTCGCCGTGGCGTCGATCTGGTTCATCGGCGGCAGGCCGAGGATCTGCTCGATCGTCCGGAGAAGGCTCGTCGTGTTGTACTGGGTGCGGACGACCGCGCCGCGCTTCGTGTAGGGGCTGACGCAGTAGGCGGAGGTCCGGTAGCCGCTGACATGGTCGAAGCCGTTCTGGGGATCGTCCTCGATGCCGAAGATGACCGTCTCCTTCCAGAAGCGGCTGTGGCTGAAGGCTTCGACGATCCGGCCGAAGGCCAGGTCGTTGTCGGCGACAGAGGCGGCCGGCGTGGGCGAGCCCTCGCTTGTCCCGCTCGTGTGGTCGTCGGGCAGGCAGATGAGGATGAGCTGGGGCATCCGGCCCTCGCGGTCCCAGGCCGCGATCTGGCTCGCGATATAGCGCGCCCGCCAGACGTCGGGGACCGCCAGGTTCCAGCCGACGGTGTCCTTAGGCGAGAACGGGCCGATCGTCTCGATCCCGGGCAGGCTGCCGATGACCACTTCACCCCGGCCGTGGAGGAACTCGTCCCAGTAATCCTTCCATTCCGGGTCGCCCTTGCGTCCCGGGTCTTTCCAGCCGCAGGCGGGCATCATGAACTCCCCGAAGTCCCAGATCGAGACCCCGTGCCGGAGGGCGTTATCCCAGATGAATCCACTCGGGGCGTATGCTAGGGCGTCGACCTCGTCGGACCCCATCCCGTCCGGATAGCTCCGCGGCCAGCCGGCGAAGGACTTTTCCAGGTAATCCGTCCCGAAGGCCGTCATCGACCATTGGTGGCCGTCGGCGCTGAGGATCCCGCTGCAATAGGTGTTGTCGAGAAGGGCGAACTCCCGGACCATCTTATGCTGGTTGGGGGTCACCCGCTCGCCGAAAAGGACCAGCTTCGGATCGCCGTTCCCGGCCGGGACGTCCCCCAGGACCTGGTCATAGGTCCGGTTCTCCTTGATGACATAGACGACGTGCTTGAAAATGCTGGGCTCGCCGATCCGCTCGGGGACGGGCCGGGGCGGCTCGGAGAGGCGCGGTTTCCGGAGCGCCTGGGCGATCCTTTCCCGGTGATAATTATTGTAAACGACGTCCGTCAGCCGCTTGAGCTCGTGCTGCGCCGGAACGGGGATCAGGGACACGGAGCCGTGATACTGGTGAGAATTGAAACCCGTACCCCCGGTCAATTCGTCGGCTTTCGGCTCCACGGCGTGACCCTTGATGTTGGCGACGACGAGCCGGGCCCGCCGCGCATCGAAAAGGACGGCCCCGGGATACCAGCCGGCCGGGATGAGCCCGAGCAACTTGGAGCTGCGTCCGGCCGGGCTGAACTTGATCACGGCGACGGCATTCTGGGTCCCGTTCCCGACATAGAGCGCCTTTCCGTCCGGCGAAAAAGCCAGGGCGTTGGGCGAGGCGCCGAACAGGTCGGCCGGGCTCGCCTTGACCCAGATCGTTTCGACGACCTCGTCGGTCCGCGTGTCGATGACGCTCAGGTTGTCGCTCGCGGCGTTGGCGCAGACGAGATAGCGGCCGTCGGGGGAGAGCGCGAGGGCGGAAGAGTGGAGGCCGGCCGCGATCTCCCGGGCGGGGGCACCCGGGGCCAGGCCGATGACGCTGACCGAGCCCTCGGAGGCGATGCGCATCGCGGCATCGACCCTGACTTCCGTGCCGCGCCCGGCCGGCCCGGTGAGGTCGCCCGGCCCAGGCCGGCGGCCGCCCCAGTTGCTCACGTAAGCCTTGTCACCGGCGAGGACGACGTCGAACGGGGCGACGCCGACGTCGAAGGCCCGGACGGCGAGCCCCGTCCCGAGGTCGATCTCGAGAAGGCGGTTCGAAAGGTTGGCGCAGACGTAGAGCTTCCCCCCATCGGGCGAGACGGCCAGCCCGGCCGGGATCTCCTCGTCCCGGCGCGGCGCCCCGGCGAGCGGGAGCGGGATCGAGTGCGACGGGCGGACGGCCCCGTCGGGCCCGACCGCGAAGGCCTTGATACTTCCGCCGACGTTGCTGAGGTAGATGCGGCGGCCGTCGGGCGAGAAGACGAGACCTGCGTAGCTCAGCTGCCCCTTTTTGTCCGGCTCGAGCACGTTCGGCGGGGGCGCTCCCGGAAGGGCCTCTTTCAGGTCTTCCGAGGGAAGGCCGACCCGTTGGAGGATCCGGCCTGAGGCCGGGTCGAGGATGATGATCTCGCTCGTCTTCCCGGACACGGCCAGGAGCCGGCCGTCGGGGGAGAGGGCGAGGGCCTGGGGACGGAGCCCCGGCAGGGGGATCTGCTTCCCGGCCGGCGTCACGACCTGGTTCGTCGGGACGACCGTCCGGTTCGGCCCGGCGGGGCCGATGGTCGCGGTATCGGGGGGGTCGGGCTTTCGGCACGAGGCCGCTCCACAGAGGGCGAAGAGGGCCAGAACGGCGGACAGGGCCGCCTTCCTTCCGGGCCAATCAACGGGTCTTTGGCTGCATGGCATTCTCGTCCACCTTCGGCAGGACGATCCTGCGGATCGTGCCTGCAATATTCTCGAAATGGGGCTCGCGGACATTCGTCATCTGGACCGTCCGGTCCTTGTCGCCGTTCCGCATGGCGATGAACGACTCGAATCCCGGGCCGGCGGCCGAGCGGGACCTGAGCTGGGCGAAATTGTTGTCCGCGAGGGCCTTTTCGATGCTCGCGAACTCATCATCGCCGAGCTTGAAGTCCTTGTCGACGGTCTCCCCGCCCCTGGGCCTCTTGTGGAAGGTCCCGCTCCGGTCCATCCTGAGATCGATCATGACCTGCCATTCCTCCCGGCCCACCGGCCCGTAGCCGTAGCGGAGGAAGACCTGGTTGGTCCGTCGCTCCTGCTCCTTCTCCTGGTCGGTCTTGCCGAGCTCCTCCGGGTCGGACTGGACGTCGATAGCGACGACGAGGCCGGAGCTGATATAAAAATACCGGTAGGTCCAGCCGAACTCGCCGACGCCCTCCAGATCACAGGCGACGGCAGCGTGGCCTGCGATGTCCGCGGCCGCTCCGCCGCTCTTGGCGCACTCCGACCAGCCCGAGAGGAAGTCAGCGGGCGAGCCGGCCGCGAGCCGGGCTTTATCCTCTTCGGTCAGCTGGGCGTACTGGATCTCGACCTGCTCCACGGTCCGGCCGCCCCGCAGCTTCTGGTAGAGCGATGAGCCGACCGGATTGTCGGCCGCGGGGACCGTTTCATCGGCGAGCCGCCACTCCGGAGGAAGCAGGGCCGGGACGGGCTTGGGAGCGCCGTTCTCAGTGAGGACCTCGACGCTCCGGGCCACGTCCATGGCCTCTGTCTTGGTCGGGTGCCACCTGTCCTCGGGCGGGAGACGGTCGCGGAAATCCTGGGCGCAGTATTCCACGTCGCCCCCCATGATCGAGAGCTTCCAGTCGGGCCTTTTCAGGGGGACGATAAAAACGTCGCCCGGCTCCAGCCGAGTCGAGTTCCCGCCCTCGACCGTGAACTTGAGGGTGCCCAGGTTGAAGGCCGAGGTCGGGGTCATGACTTGGAAATTGTCCTTAAGGGGGTCCTTGAGGGCGACCCTTTCAAGCCGGACGACGGCGTCGTAATAATGGGAAACGGGGTTCGATCGAAGCTCGAGCAAGCTGCACAGGAGGCCCGGCGCCGGCGCGGTCCGCTTGCAGCCGGCCGGAAGAAGGACGGCCAGCAGGACGACGAGCGTCAGGAGAAGGGGACGATAGACTCTCAGGAGCGGCCGGGGTTCATGAATATTCATGCTCTTCTCCATTGCCGCGTTTCCAGGGACACGGTCTCCATCCATTATCACACTCATCTCCCCGGGTCAAACCCGAGGGGGATGATCAGGCCACGGTTTTCTTCTCCCGGCCGGGAGCCGGCCGCCCATGATCGCGCCCGGCGGCCATTTTCCCCGGCCGGGCTTGCCCGTTAGGTCCCGCGGTGGTAAAATAATCATTCGAGCCTCCGGAGTCCAAAATCAGGAGACGGACATGAACGAAACGACATATTTCTGTTCGGTCTGCGGCAAACAGGTCAAAGTCAAGAAGGGAAAACCGGTCCCTCTGTGCTGTCATAAGGAAATGGAGCCTCTGGCCTTCTGCACGGCGGTCCCTCATGCCGAGATGGCGAGGGACGACCAGGGCATCGATCCCTGTGACGACGGGACGCAGCCCCGCAAGCCCAAGTAGCCCGGCGGCTCAGGCCGCTGCCTCGTCCTCTTCGAGCGGGCGGTAAAACGAGCCAGCCCTAGGCCACTCCCTTTATATAACTCCTGGGGGTGATCATCCCCTCTTGTCCGGGGCCGCGTTCTTCCACGGCGAGGTCTCCCGGATCCTTGTCTCGGCGGCCCCCAGAAGCGACTCGCAGCTCCTTCGGTCCGGCGATTCGAGGACGATGATGAGAAAGGGGCCGGTGAGGCGGGCCCCGGCGAACTCACCGTTCTCGATCATTTCGACCGTCCTCCCGGCGTTCGGGTCGCCAGCCGGGGAAAAGTAGGCGTACCTGAAGTTCCGGTACGCGCGCCGGGCGTCGGCGGGTGTCCGGTAGCCGCAGACGAGAAGCATCGCCTTGCCCCACCCGGCCTTGTACCGGGCGAGGGCGACTTCGGTCCTTTCATCGAGGAGGAGGACGTTCTCGTCGGCGAGATAGTAGTGGACATTGAGAGACACCTGCTTGTGGAAATAACGGACGCTCTTTTTCTCCAGCCGTTCCGGGGGGAGGCAGCCGAGGAGGGCGGGCTTCGATCCTCCCTCCGGGATGGCGGCCGCGACCTTGAGTCCGAACCCGAGGAGAACGCTTTTCGTCTCTCCCTCTTCCTTTTCGGCCAGGAGCCTGACGAAATACGGGCCCTTCCAGAAGCGGAGGAGCCCGCCGCCGTAGATGGCCTCGCGGCCAACCGCGACATCCTCGCCGTCCGGGCCGTCGGAGAAGACACCGTAAGCGTCCGCGGCCGTGGTCATGTCGTAAATTTCGGCGACTAGAAGCGAGCCGGCCGCGTCGAGGTATTCCCTGACAAGAAGGCGCCTGAAGCCGAAGCCGAGATAGGTTTCGCCGGCCCCGTCCAGGTACTCGGAGATCGTTGCGCGGGTGAAGGCCCGGTCTTCCCGGGATGGCTTCCAGCCGGCGATCTCATGCGGCAGGAAGCGGGCGAGGCCTTCGCCGCCGTCCGCGGCGGCGGCATGAGGCGGGAAAAGCCCGAGAATGACGAGGCAGGCGATGAGGAGCCTCATGGTTGCCAAAATGTAGCCCAAGCCCCTACTGCCTGTCAATTTCAATCATTGATTTCAGTGACACACAACTCAATACCTTAATTCTCTGAATGATCTGTCTCGCGTTAACCCATGACGAGGATGCCAAGTATGTTTGGTCATGTTGCAGAAATTTATACGGGGATACCAGGAAATAATTAAGGTATTGAGTTGTGTGTCACCGAATTAGAGGGGACTGCGGCTGATCAGCCGGAAGAGGAAATAAAATGCGCTGCCGATCAGGGCCGCGCCGGGGATGGTGAAGATCCAGCTCCAGACGATCTTGAGTGTGACCCCCCAGCGGACGGCGGACATCCGCTTGGTGGCGCCCACGCCCGAAATGGCGCCGGTGATGACATGCGTCGTGCTGACGGGGACGCCCATGTGGGTGGCCAGGAAAATGCTCATAGCGCTCGCGGTCTCGGCGCAGAAGCCGTCGATCGGGCGCAGCTTCGTGATCTTCTGGCCCATGGTCTTGACGATCCGCCAGCCGCCCGAGAGCGTCCCCGCGGCGATCGCGGCATGGGCGCTGAGGACGATCCAGAGGGATATGTGGAATTCTTTGACCCAGCCAGCCGAATAGATCAGGCTGGCGATGATGCCCATGGTCTTCTGGGCGTCGTTGCCGCCGTGGCCGAGGCTGTAGAGGCAGGCCGAGAGGAGCTGGAGCCGGCGGAACGAGCGGTTGATCCGGGCGGGATGCTTTTTCCGGACGATCCAGACCGTGACCCAGGTGAAGAAGACGCCGAGGAACAGGCCGAGGAGCGGGGCCACGAAAATGAAAATGACGGTCTTGACCCAGCCGTGGGCGATGATGACGCCCGCCCCGGCCCTGACGATGGCGGCTCCGGCATAGCCGCCGATGAGGGCGTGGGACGAGCTCGTCGGGAGCCCGAGGAGCCACGTCAAGAGGTTCCAGCAGATGGCCCCAAGCAGTCCGGCGAAAATGACGACCGGTGTCACGACGGAGAGATTGATCATCCCGGCCCCGATCGTGTGGGCCACCGCCGTGCCGAAGATGAGGAAGGCGACGAAATTGAAGAAGGCGGCCCAGACGACCGCCTGACGAGGAGTCAGGACCTGAGTCGAGACGATCGTGGCGATGGAGTTGGCGGCGTCGTGCATGCCGTTGGTGAAGTCGAAGGCCAGCGCGACCAGGATGATGAAGACGACGAAGACGAGGCTCGTGACGGGCATGAAGCTCAGCTCGTCTTGACGATGATGCCCTCGATGATGTTGGCGACGTCCTCGCAGCGGTCGGCCGCGATCTCCAGCCGGCCGTAGATCTCCTTGAGCTTGATAAGGTCCTTGAGCTGCTCGACCCTCTCGGTTGTCTCAAAGAGGTTGGCGATGGCCTCCCGGCAGACGACGTCGGCCTCGTATTCGAGGAGGTTGATCTGCTTGCAAAAGGCGTCGACCCGGCCCAGGGTTTCGAGATTGTTGAGGGCCTCGGAGATCTGGTGGACGGCCTGGCTGATGATGTCGACGAGCTTCTTCATCTCCGGGGTCGGCTTGGGGACCTTGAAGTAGTTCATCCGGCTCGCCACGCCCTCGATGCAGTCCAGGACGTCGTCGAGGCCGCTGGCGAGGCCGTGGATGTCCTCCCGGTCGAGCGGGGTGATGAAGGTCTCCCGGAGCTTGGTGAAGATCTCGTGGGTGATCATGTCCCCCTGGTGCTCGATGTCCTTGATGTGCTGGTATTTTTTTTCTACTTCCTCGTAGTTGTTCACGAGCTCCTGAAGGGCCAGGATGCCGGTCTTGAGGTTGGCCGCGTCCTGGCGGAAGAGCCCGAAAAACTTCTGGTCCTTGGGGAAGAATCGGAGCTTCATGCGGGGTTTCCTAAGGGCGGAAATATATTCGAGGCGGCGGGTATTGTCAAATGAAGGGGCCCGTCGCGCCTCTTTTTCTAAAGGGCCGCCAGGAGCCCGCGGACGTAGCCGACCGATTCCGCGAGCCCAGGCAGAGGGTCTTTCCCGTCTTTTTCGTACTCGAACGAGACCGTGCCCCGATAGTCCAGCCTGATCAGGGCCCGGAGGAACCGCGGCAGGTCGATGACGCCCCGGCCCGCTTCGACCGGCCCACCGTCCCTGCCGGCTGCCGTCACATCCTTGAAGTGGACGTCGAGGAGACGTCCGGCGCACTCCTCCGCCGCCGCGGCCGGGTCGATGCCCGACCGCATGCAGTGGCCAATGTCGAGGCAGAGTCCGAGACGGGGATGCAGGCCCTTGACCCTTTCGAGGACCGATCGGGGGGTCGGATAAAGAAGGTCGCCGGGGCCATGGTTGTGGATGGCGAGATCGATGCCCGATTCCTTGGACTTCTTTTCGGCGAGGGGCAGGAGCGCGTGATCGGGGACCCCGACGATGACGCCCATGCCGCCGGCCATCGCATAGGCGAACGCCCGCTCGACCTCGGCCGGCGTTTTCATGTAGATGACGCCGCACCCGTAGGGGACGAGGCCGGCCTCCCGGACCTTGCGGACGGCGGCGGCGATCTCAGCCGCGGAGCTCTCGAGGGGGAGGTGGACGTCCTTGAGGCAGATCCGCCGGATCCCGACCTTGCCGGTCATCGCGATCGCGGCGTCCAGCCCGAATTCCCGGAAGGTGTAAGACGCGACCCCGAGCTCGAACGGGACGCGCGGCCGCTGGCCCGCCTGACCGTCCCGCCCCGAGGCGCGGCCGGGGGCCGATGAAGGCGACAAGGCCTTCATGCCAGTCCCGGTGGCCCAAACGACGGCCGCGGCCCCTGCGGCTTGCCCGATAAATTTCCGTCGCGTGACCGTCGTCATCCGTTCCCTCCTCTCCTCGGGCTCGATGCCCCTACTATACGAATTTTGGGCGGCCGCGGCTATCCTTTTCTCCATCGAGGTCTTAAGAGAAAGAAGAAAAAGAAGAAAGCGTTTGAAGGCCGAGCGAGCAAGAACCCCCTCCGCCTGGGAGAGGAGTGTGAGGCCCGGAACTGAACCGGCCCTGAGCGCTTATCTATTGAGCGTGCGGACGTGGGGGGATGTCCCGGAGAAAACATTGAGCGCGACGCGGGCATGGTCCCTCGCCCCTTGGGCGAGGGGAGCGGAGCGATCACAGAGTGGGAAAAGGGGAGAGTCCCGGGAGCAATACGCAAAGACTCGTTTCAGATATTTACCAGAACTGCTGCTCCGAGCCGCTCCGCCGCACTTCTGCTGGTCGCTCCTCAGAATCCACTCCCTGCCGTAGGGACTCCCTCCACGTCCGCACCCTCATCATATTGAACGCGTGGCCGAGTTAGGTTACTATGAGAGGGGAATCATGAACATCACGAACGAAAGGACCGAACCATGGTCGAGAATTTCATAGGCGATAAGACCCGGAAGATGGCCCTCCTCATCGACGGCGACAATGCCCAGCCGTCCCTCGTCAACCAGATCCTGGCCGAGGCCGGGAAGTACGGCCTGGTGACCATCCGCAGGATCTACGGCGACTGGACGACGACGAGCATGTCCGGCTGGAAAGCCGCCCTCCACGACAGCGCCATCCAGCCCATCCAACAGTTCCGCTACACGATCGGCAAGAACGCCACCGACAGCGCCATGATCATCGACGCCATGGACATCCTCAACGGCCACCTCGTCGACGGCTTCTGCATCGTCTCGAGCGACAGCGACTACACGCGGCTGGCGACGAGGATCCGGGAGACCGGGTTCTTCGTCATGGGGATCGGCAAGCGCTCGACGCCCAAGGCCTTTGTAAACGGCTGCAACATTTTCATCTATACGGAGAACCTCGTCCCCCGGGAACGGGAGACGCGGCGGCGCGACCGGGGCGGACCGGCGCGGAAGAGCGGCGCGAAGGAAACCCGGGAGGAGCGCGAGGACCACGATGAAAGGGAAGACAAGACCCGGAAGTTCGACCCCGTCCCTCTCCTGAGGGGGGCCTTCGACATGGCCGTCCACGAGGACGGCTGGGCCAACCTGGGCGAGCTCGGATTTTACCTTCGCCAGCTCGACCCCGGCTTCGACCCCCGCACGTACGGGTTCAAGCAGCTTTCCCAGCTCATCAAGAGCCAGCCCGGCCTGTTCGAGATCAGGGCCCGGGAGGAGGCGGGCGGCGGCTCCGCGGTCTACGCCCGGCTGAGGGAAAGCCGCGAAGAGCCCGATCGGGGCTAAAGCCTGAACCTGTATCCGGCGTAGAGAGCGAATCTCGTCCGGCTCCCGAAATCCTGGTCTGCGCCCGCGGCCGCGTGGAAGGGGAAATAGGCCTTGGCCCCGACGTTGATCCCTTCGAGGCGCCCGAACAGGTCGTAGAAAAGCGGCAACTCCAGTCCCATCGTCAGGAAGGCGCGGTGGAGGTTCGCCCCGCCGTCCCAGAACTCGAACCCCAGGAGCTTCAAGGTGAGAAGGTTGGCTTTGGGAAGATGGAATTCCAGGGTCAACGGGGAGATCTCCAAGGTGCCGGCGTAGGCGTGGGCTTCCGGGCCCGTTCCATGGAAGTTGTAGTCGATGAATCCGAGACTCAAGGAGGGCCGCCAGTCGACGAACGTCAGGAATCGGCTGACGTTTTGCATCCCCCAGATGCCCGGGGAGAACTCGACGGACGCCCCGGCGCTCGACGGGCTCGAGAGGTAGGAAGCCGACAGGGTCAGGTGAGGGTTGAATAAGGGCTTGCGGAGGTCCTGCGGGTCGATGTAGTGGGGGGAGGCGTCGACGATCCGACCGCCGACGACATGGACGAGCAGGTAATGATGGCCGACGCCGGTCACGTCGTCCCTGATCTCGACGGATTTTCCGGCCAGCGGGCCGCCGAGATCCTCGAGCTTCTGATTATAGGCGTCGACCCAGGCCGTGGTCTTTCCGGGCAGGAAATTTCCCCTCAGCGGTCCGCCCCCGCCCCCGGAGACGTAACATTGAACGATGTGATCGGCCGACCCCGGAGCCCTCGCGATGAGAGTGAAATGCTCGTAGGCGTGGATGCATGAGCTGAAGATATCGGAGGCGTCGGAAAAGAGGGCGTCGTCGAAGAAGCTCGGAGCGCCCTTCTCCTGGCCGGGCTGGGGAAGTCCCAGGTCCAGCCAGCTGTTGTAGCCGACGCCCGGATTGGTGACAGGCCGGGAGCTGTTGAAGATGGGGCTGTGCATGGACACGACGAGGGTCAGGCCGCGCTCCCGGGCGTACGAGGCGACCGCCCGGTAAAAATCGGATTGGCCGTTGAAGGGGCTGACCGTGAAGAGGTTCAGCCGGTGCTGCTCTTTCTTGTCCGGGTAGAGGGCCCGTTTCAGCCGGGCGAACTCCGGATAATGCCAGCCCCTGGCCATGGAATCCAGGAGGAGGTAGACCACGTTCCCGGCTTCGAACGCGTAGTGGATCATGTTGTCGGAATTCAGGACGGGGAGCGTGCCGTAGCCGGCCTTCCGGAAGATCGCCGCGAGCCGGGGGGCCAGGCGCTCCTTGCCGGCCCGGTATTGAGCTTCGTCGAGGGGCGGATCTTCGTTGAATTTCAAGTGGAAACGGCCGTCTTTCTTGAGGACGTATTGCTCGGCCAGGTCTTGAACGTCGGCGGGATCCGCGAGTTTCGCGGAGAGCTCGCGGAAAGTTCTTTCCGGGAGGTCGGCCGGCACGGGGTAAAGGATATGCGGGCTGCGGATCCAACGGTCCCAATCGAAGAACGATTTGAGATAGACGGGCCCCATGGGGGAGTCGAAAAGATCCGTGTAGTGGCTGGGGAGACGGGGCCGCATTTCCAGGAGCTCATGGTTGCCGGTGACGGGAAAGATCGGTTTCTCCCGGATGAGGGTCTGGAGATAGGGATAGGAGACCCCGTCGGGCCCCTTCCCGTCGAAGGCGTTCTTCAGACCGTCCCATTGCCTGGGGCTCGAGCCTTCATGGACGAGGTCGCCGTTGAGAATGACGAAGCGGATCCGGCCGTAAAGCCGCTCGCCGGTCTTCTCGTCGACAACTTGCATCATGTCCTTGGCGATCACGTTGAAGACGCCGTGCCCCAGATCCTTGGGAAGGTTCTGGATGTCGCCGATGAGCACGAAATAGTAATCGTCGAGTCTGTTGCCGGGAGTCGAGGCTTCCGTCAGGAACTTCCCGACGAGGTCGATGTTCCGTTCCTTGAACTCCTGGCCGGCATCCGCGGCAGGCTCCGGGGCGGACTCGCGCCCGCCGGCCGGGGCCGTCAAGGACAGGGCCAGGAGGACCGACAGGCCGGCCAGAGCGGATCTGACATTCTTGTTCTTCATGAGATCATTCTCTCCCGAACATCGATATGGATATCTATTATACTCCACGGCTCAGGCTTTCGATTCCTCGAGAGCAAGGGATGATGTCCGGGCTTGCTCGAGGACGACGTTCCCCCTTATAATGTTTACCTCATGGCCCGTCGTCGAGTGCCCGGATATGGGCCGTGCCATCATCGATGCCTGAAGGAGGGATTCATGAAAAAGCTCACGGCCCTGAGGATCGCCGCGGCCGCAGTTGTCGTCTTCGCGGCCCTTTTCTTCGGCCCGGGCCGCCCGGAGATCCGGGCCCTCAACAACGGGCTGGCCTTGACCCCGCCCATGGGCTGGAACTCCTGGAACAAGTTCGGCTGCACGATCAACGAGAAGACCGTCCGTGAAATCGCCGAGGCCATGGTCGCGAGCGGGATGCGCGAAGCGGGCTATCAGTACATCGTGATCGACGATTGCTGGCAGATCGACCGCGACAGCAAGGGCAACATCATCGTCGACGGGAAAGCGTTCCCCTCCGGGATCAGGGCCCTGGCCGATTTCGTCCATTCCCAGGGCCTCAAGTTCGGGATCTATTCGGACGCCGGGACCAAGACCTGCGCCGGCCGGCCCGGGAGCTGGGGGTACGAGTTCCAGGACGCCCGCCAATACGCCGAGTGGGGCGTGGACTACCTGAAATACGACTGGTGCAACAACGGCGGCCAGAATTCCGAGGCCGCGTACTCCCGGATGAGGGACGCCCTCCTGGCGTCCGGCCGGCCCATCGTTTTCAGCATCTGCGAGTGGGGGAGCACCAAGCCCTGGCTCTGGGCCAGGGACATCGGCAACCTCTGGCGGATGACGGGAGACATCCAGGACATGTGGGAAGGGAAAAAGGACTGGGGCGGGCTCGGGGTCATCCAGATCATCGACCTCCAGGTCGGCCTCGAAGCATTCTCCGGCCCCGGCCACTGGAACGACCCCGACATGCTCGAGATCGGGAACGGAGGCCTGACGGCGACCGAGTCCCGGACCCACTTCAGCTTCTGGTGCCTGCTCGCGGCGCCGCTCATGGCCGGGAATGACCTGCGGACCATGACCCCCGAGACGCGGGACATCCTGACGAACAAGGAGGTCATCGCCATCGACCAGGACCCGCTGGGCAAGCAGGGGAGCAAGGTGAGGGGCGAAGGGGATCGCGAAGTCTGGTCCCGGCCGCTCGCCGACGGCAGCCGGGCCGTCATCCTCCTTAACCGGGGCGCGACGGAAGCTCAGATCACGGTGAATTGGACCGAGATCGGCTACCCCAAGACCCTCGAGGCCAAGGTCCGAGACCTCTGGCAACGTAAGGATGCGGGGGCGTTCAAGGGCAGCTACTCGGCGAGCGTCGCGGGCCACGGCGTCGTCATGGTCAGGATCACGCCCTGAGGCGCCGAAAGCGAACCCATCCAGCGCCGACGTCACATCTCGCGCAGGGCCGAGGCCACGGGACGCCGGACGGCCCGGATCGCGGGAGGGAGGCCTCCGACGAGACCCATGAGAAGGGCGAAGGCGACGCCGACGGCCAGCAGGTCGGGGGTGACCCGGAACGCGAAGGCCAAGTGTGAAAATGTCTGGAAGTTGATCGTCCCCGTGGTCCAGCCGTTGACCGGGAGGACCACGAGGCACCCGAGGACGCCTCCCAGGCCGGCGATGAAAAGCGACTCGAAAACGAACGAGAGGACGACGCTCGCGCCGCCGAAGCCGAGGGCCCGCATGGTGGCGATCTCGCGGGTCCGCTCCGAGACGGCCGAATACATCGTGTTGAGCGCCCCGAACACCGCCCCGATGCCCATGACGAAGGCGACCAGAGTGCCCAGGATGGTGATCATGTTCGTCAGCTGCTGGGAGTTCTTTTCGTAATACGCCCGCTCGCGCTCGGCCTCGACGGAAAGCCGGGGATCGGAGGTCAGAGCGTCCTTGAACCCCTGGAACGCGTCCGGCGACGTGAGGTGGACGGTGATGGACTGGAAGATGTTCTGGGGCCTCTTGTACACCTGGTTCAGGACGAGGGCGTCGCCCCAGAGCTCCGAATCGAAGGCGCTCCCCCCGGCATCGAAAACGCCGACGACATTCCACGTGGCGCCCCCGAATGTCACCGTGCTGCCAAGGTCGAGGCCGGCGTAGGTGCCGGCCACGTTGCGCCCGGCGACAAGCTCGTTCAGCCCGGTCTTGAACATGCGCCCCTTGACGATCTTCACGTTGTCCCGGACGTCGAGGACCCGCGGGGACGTCCCGCGGATCTGGACGTTGGCGTCGGTCCCGGTCTTCTTGAGCGGAAAGGCGGCGATGACGACGACCTCGGGGCTGACCAGGGGACCCTCCGGCCCTCGGGCGACCCCGGGAGCGTTCTGGATGGCCTGGACCTGGTCGAGCGAAATGATGCTGATCATCTCGGAGGCCGCCCCGGCCCTCAGGGCGATGGCGTTCCCGGGCGACCCCGAGGCCACGAGCGTGGCCTTGAAACCGCGGGCCATCGAAAGCATGGCCACGAACACCCCGACCGCGCCGGCGATGCCGATCACGGCGACGATGCCGGACGTCCAACGCTGCCGCACGCTGCGCACGTTATAGATGAGTGGGATCGGCATGGTCAAACCCTCCGCAGCGCGTCGACGACCTTGAGCCGCATCGCCGAAACGGCCGGAAGCGCGCCGGCCAAAGCCCCGGCCGCGAGGGCGAGGGCGACCCCGACGACGAGATTCGCCGCGGGCACGCGGATCGGGGCCCCTAACATAAGACCGGACAACCGCGGGGCGACCGCCTTGGCCGCCAGAACCCCTAACGTTCCCCCGATGAACGCCAGGAACAGCGACTCGCCAAGCACCAGCCAGAGGACCAGGCCGTCCCCGAACCCGACGGTCTTGAGCACGGCCAGCTCGCCGGTGCGCTCGCGGACCGCGATGGCCATGGTGTTCCCGGTGACGAGGAGAAGCGTGAAAAAGACGACGGCCCCGATCGTCAGGATGAGGAACTCGATGTTGCCGATCTGTTTCACGAAGGAGGCGGCGAAGGACTTCTCCGTTTCGGTCTTCGTCTCCCAGGGGGAATTGGCGAAGCGCTCGTCGATGGCGGCCACGATGCCGGGAGCGTCGTCCGGGTTCGCGACCTTGACGACGTACCAGCCGACGAGCCCTTTCCAATAGGCCGGCCCATTTTCCTCGAGATAGTCGCGGCGGAGCCAGAACTGAGTCGTGTCGTCGTCCGGCCGGGCGCCCTTGTAGATTCCGCACAGGTTGAATTGCCACACGCCCGGGATGTAGGTGCCCCTGATCGGGATGCGGTCTCCGATCTTCCAGCCGAAGCGCTTGGCGGTCGTCTCGCCGACGATGCACGCCTGGCGGTCCTTCAGGAACGCGTTCCACTCGGCGTCGCCGATCAGGAACTCAGGATACATCTCGCGCCAGGTGCCTGGATCAATGACCATCTGCGGAAAGAAGTTCCGTTCATCCTGGTAGACGCCTCCGAACCAGGTGGCGAAGGTCACGGCCTTCACCCCGGGAACCTGGAGGATCCGGTCGCGGTAGGCGATGGGCAGGGGCTGCATGAGCGAGACCCTGTTGATGACGATGAGCCGGTCGGCGCCCGCGACCTCGACGCCCTGGTTGAACGCGCCGCGGACGGCGATGAGAAGCCCGAAGAGGAAGAGGGCTGCGGCGAACGAGCCGATGGTCAGCGTCGTGCGGACCTTCTTCCGCCTGAGGTTGGCGAGGACAAGGGCCAGGTATTTCATTTCGGGGTCCCCGTCTCTCTCGACGAGCGCGCCTTTGTCCAGATGGAGAACGGCGTGCGCCCGCTCGGCCGCCCGCGGGTCGTGCGTCACCATGAGGACGGTCTTGCCGTGCTCATGGACCAGACGGTCGATGAGCTCCATGATCTCGTCCGCGCTCTTCCGGTCGAGGTCGCCGGTGGGCTCGTCGCAGAGAAGGAACGTGGGATCGGTGACCACGGCCCGGGCGATGGCCACCCGCTGCTCCTCGCCTCCGGAGAGCTGGCGGGGAAAATGGCCGGACCGCGCGGTCAGCCCCACGAGCCCCAGGACCGTTTCGACGTGCTCCCGCCGTTCGGACCTTCGAGAGCTTGGTGAGGAGCAGCGGCAGCTCGATGTTCTGGAACGCGGTCAGGACAGGGATCAGGTTGTACATCTGGAAGACGAAGCCCACGTGGCGGGCCCTCCAGGCCGTGAGCTTATGGGCCGAAAGGGCCGTGATCTCCTCCCCGGACACGGCAACGCTGCCCGTGGTCGGCAGGTCGAGCCCGCCGAGCAGGTTCAGGAGCGTCGTCTTGCCCGAGCCGGAGGGCCCCATGAAGGCCACGAACTCCCCCGGCTCGATGTCGAGGTTCAAGCCCTGAAGAACGTGCAGGTCTTCGCTTCCCCGGTGATAAGTCTTGCCCAGGTTCCGGACCTGGATCAGGCTCTTTCCGTTCGAGGTCCCGTCGATTCTGACCATGGCTTCCTCACTTGATCTTGACGCGCTGGCCGTCGTGCAGGCCCTCAGGCCCCTTCACGAGCACGGTATCGCCTTGCTTGACGCCGGCCATGACTTCGACATCGGTCCCCCGGTTTTCCCCGAGGGCCACGGCCCGGCGCTCCAGCCGGTTCTCACGAACTAAAAAAACGACCTTTTTGCCGTCGGCATCGCGTACTGCCGCCTGGGGGATGAGGGCGCGGGGCGCCGCGGCCCTCCCGGCCCCGGCGGATTCCTCGGCCAGAAAGGCCACTTTGACCCCCATGTCCGGGAGGATCCGGGGGTCGAGCTTGTCGAAGGAGATGCGGACTTTGACCGTGGCTTTCTGGCGGTCCGCAGTGGGGATGACGGTCCGGACCTTCGAGGGGATGTGCCAGTCGGGATAGGCGTCCAGGACAGCGTCGACTTTCTGGTCCGGCTGGACCCGCGCGATATACGACTCGTTGACGTCCACCTCGATCTCGAGAGAGGCCATGTCCACGATCGTGGCGATGCCCGTCCGGGTGAAACCGCCTCCCGCGGAGATCGGCGACACCATTTCGCCGACCTGGGCGTCCTTGGAGACCACGACCCCCGCGAACGGGGCCCGGACCGTGCAGTTGTCGACATCCTGCCGGGCGACGCCGATCTCGGCGTCGGCCGCCGTGACCTGCTCGCGCGCCGCCTGGATCTGGGCCCGGAGGCTGTCGACCGTCGTCTGGGCGAGCTCGCGCGCCTCCACGGCGGCGAAGCCGGCCTTCTCGAGCTCCAGCTGGCGCTTGAGCTCCCGTTCGGAGTTGGCGAGGTTGACCTCGAGGTTGGCGATGAGCGCCGCGGTCGCGTTGCGGGCCATGCGCGCCGCGAGCAGGCGCCGCTGGGCGTCGGAATCGTCGAGCCGGGCGAGCACCTGCCCCTCGCCGACGTTCATCCCTTCATCCACCAGGACGTCCAGGACCCGGGCGGTGATCTTCGCCGCGATGGTCGCTCGGCGGCGCGGGGTGACGTAACCGCTGGCGTTCAGCAGGATCACCCCGCCGGCCTCGCCGGCCGGCCGCGCCGTCGTGACCTCGACCACAGGCGTCCGGCCCTTGAAAGCCAAGACCGCCGCGACGATGATCAGAAGGGCGAGCCCCGCGATCAAGCCCGTGCGCGGCCTCCGGCCGCCCCGCCGGTCGTTCCGCGAGCTCTCGTCGATCCTCAAGCCCGTGATATCCGGGCCGCTCGTATTTTGCTGTGCGTCCATCAATCCGCTCCTCAATTCCATGCCCCGCAGGTCCCCACCATAAAGGCAGGCTATTTTACCCTGCGGCGGAGAGAGCGTCAAGATACGCTTCGAGGCCAGGCCCAGGCCTCAAGGGCGAAAAAAGAGTTAGAAGCGGGGGCGCGGTTTTTGTTTTCTCGCCCTGCTCCAGGAAGACATCCGCACCGGGCAGCGGGTCGAATCCTTCGCCTTCGCCGCCTGGGACGGGAAAAGGTGGAACGAGATCGCGCGTGGCACGACGGTCGGCTACAAGCGGCTGCTGCGCTTTCCCGCGGTCAAGTCAGGGAAGGTCCGTCTTCGTATCCTGAAGGCCCGGGCGCCTGTCGCGATCTCGAATTTCGGCTTGTATCTCGATCCGGCGCGGGCCATAACCCCGCCCGGCACTCCTCGGCGGTGAATTCCGTCATGTTGTTTGCCGCACGCCTTGATGATAATCTAGAGGCCTAAAAGGAGGGAATCCCTGAGTTCTTGGAAAAAGTACGCGGCGGAATTCATAGGCACGGCGGCCCTGGTGTTCATGGATTGCGGAAGCGCCGTCATCGCCGGCGAAAAGGTCGGATTCCTGGGGATCTCCCTGGCCTTCGGCCTGTCCGTCCTGGTGATGGTCTACGCGATCGGCCCGATCTCTGGCTGCCATATCAATCCGGCCATCACGATCGCCATGCTGACGGCCGAGATCATCCTGGCGGCGGTCGTCTGGAAATGGATTCTGGGACAGGAATAAGCCCTCAGGCGGACTTCGCTCACTTTTCTCCTGCGGTCTTCTTACGGCCGCGGGCCGCCCTCCGCCGACCTTATTTACATCGGGCCGGGATTCCTTTATATAATACTGCGGTCATGCGCCTTGCGGTCCTCTCAACGAAAGGAAAATAGCCATGCACCTTCAGGCCATCGACTGGGTCATCGTCTTCGCCATCCTGTTGGTCTGTTTCGTCCCCGCCTTGTTCTTCGGCAAGCGGGCCGGCAAGAACACCTCGGAGTTCTTCGTCTCCGGCCGGGCCGTGCCCTGGTGGCTGGCCGGGCTGTCGATGGTCGCCACGACGTTCTCGAGCGACACGCCCGAACCTCGTCACCGACATCGTCCGCCGCAACGGCGTCGCCGGCAATTGGGTCTGGTGGGCCTTCACCCTGACCGGAGTTGCGACAGTCTTCTTCTACGCCCGGATGTGGCGCCGCTCGGAGGTCATGACCGACCTTGAGTTCTACGAGCTTCGCTACTCCGGCAAGGCGGCCGGCGTCGTCCGCGGCTTCCGCTCGGTCTATCTGGGCTTCCTCTTCAACTGCATCATCATGGCCACGGTCAACCTGGCCGGCCTGCAAGATCGCCGCGATCCTGTTCGGCCTGGATCGTTGGCAGACACTCCTGCTCATCGGCCTCCTCAACGTCGTCTTCGCCACCTTCACCGGGCTCTGGGGGGTCCTGGTCATCGACATGATCCAGTTTTTCATCAAGATGACGGCCGTCATCGCCGCCGCCTATTTCGCCATCCGCGCCGTCGGCGGCCTGGACGCCATGCTGGCCAAGCTTTCGGCCATGAGCGGGCCGAACGGCGTCCACTTCCTCAACATTCTCCCCGACTTCAAGAGCAACTGGGACCTGGCCATCGCCATCTTCATCATGCCCCTGGCCGTCCAATGGTGGGCGGCCTGGTACCCCGGGGCCGAGCCGGGCGGCGGCAGCTACATCGCCCAGCGGATGCTGGCCATCGAAGTCCGAGAAGGACTCGCTCGGCGCGGTCCTCTTCTTCAACATCGCCCACTACGTCCTCCGCCCCTGGCCGTGGATCCTGACCGGGCTGTGCTCGCTCATCATCTTCCCCCAGCTCTCGGACATCCAGAAGGCTTTCCCCCACCTCAACCCGGCCCTCCTCGGCCACGACATCGCCTTTCCTGCCATGCTGAAGTTCCTGCCGGTCGGCTTCATCGGCCTGATGGTCGGCGGGCTGATCGCGGCCAACTCCTCGACCAACCTGACCCACCTCAACTGGGGCGCGTCCTACCTCGTCCACGATTTCTACCGCCGCTTCCTGAAGAAGGACGCGACGGAGAAGCACTACGTCATGGTGGGGCGCCTGGCGACCGTGCTCCTCTTCTTCGCGGCGGGGAGCCTCGTCTTCGTCCTGGACACCGGCCAAGGACAGCTTCGACATCATCCTCCAGGTGGGGGCCGGAACCGGCCTCCTCTATCTCGTCCGCTGGTTCTGGTGGCGGGTCAATGCCTGGTGCGAGGTCAACGCCATGATCAGCAGCTTCCTCTTCTCGATGCTGCTGCTCGTCCTCCGCAAGTTCGGGATCTTCATCCCGACCCATTACGCCCTGATCCTGACCGTCGTGGCGACCACGGTCGGTCTGGATGCTGACGGCCTTCTTCGGCCCCAAGACCGACATGGCCGACGCTTGGTCAGGTTCTACTCGAAAGTCCGTCCTTTCGGGCCCGGCTGGGAGCCCGTCCGCAAGGCGGCCGGGATCGGGCGGGACGAGGCCCGGTCGACCGGCGACAATTTCCCCGTGGCCCTGGTCGGCTGGGTGTCGGGTTCGGCAACGATCTGGTCGGGCCTGTTCACGGTCGGGAACGTCCTTTATAAACGGTGGACGTATGCGGGCATCCTGTTAGGGGTCTTTGTCGTGAGTGGGCTCGTCCTGATCCGGGTCATCAATAGGCTTTGGGCCAAGGAGCCCGTTGCGGCCGGGCCCGGCGCCGCGACAACCTAGGCTCGGACCGTCCGGGCGCCTTCCGCCGCGTCGGAGCCGGGTCTTTCCTTGAGCGATGATGTATAATCTTTGCCTTCGGGGATGAAATGAACGCGGTCCCTATCGTCATCGGCTCCCTGCTTTTCGTGGCCCTGGCCTACCGCTATTACAGCGCCTTCATCGCGGCCAAGGTCCTGGCGCTCGACGACAGCCGCCAGACCCCGGCCCATGCCCTGAGCGACGGCGCACAACTACCACCCCACGAACAAGTGGGTGCTCTTCGGCCACCATTTCGCGGCCATCGCCGGCGCCGGGCCGCTGATCGGCCCGGTGCTGGCGGCCCAGTTCGGCTACGCGCCCGGGCTGCTGTGGATGCTCCTCGGCGCGGTGATCGCCGGCGGCGTGCACGACTTCATCGATCCTGGTGGCCTCGGTCCGGCGCGAGGGCAAGTCGCTGGCCGAGATCGCCCGCGCGCGAGGTCAGCCCCCTGGCCGGGGCCGTGGCCTCCGTGGCCATCCTGATCATCATCATCGTCGCCCTGGCCGGCCTGGGCCTGGCCGTGGTCAACGCCCTGCGGGAGAGCGCCTGGGGCACGTTCACCATCGCCATGACCATCCCCATCGCCCTGTTCGTCGGGCTGTGGATGTACCGGATCCGGCCGGGCAAGATCGGCGAGGCCAGCGTCATCGGCGTCGTCGCGGTGTTCGCGGCGGTCATCTTCGGCAACACCGTCGCCCATTCGTCGCTGGCCCACGTTTTCACGCTCTCCCGCGAGGGCATCATCATGGCCATCGCGGTCTACGGCTTCTTCGCCTCGGTCCTGCCGGTCTGGCTGCTGCTCGCGCCGCGCGACTACCTGAGCTCGTACCTCAAGATCGGCACGATCCTGGCCCTGCTCGTCGGCGTGCTCGTCGTCCACCCCGACCTGAAGATGCCGGCTTTCACCCAGTACGTTCACGGCGGCGGGCCGATCATCCCCGGCAAGCTCTTCCCGTTCCTGTTCATCACCATCGCCTGCGGCGCCATCTCGGGCTTCCACGCCCTGGTCTCCTCGGGCACGACGCCGAAGATGATCACGCAAGGAGTCCGAAACGCGGATGATCGGCTACGGCGCCATGCTGGTCGAGGGCGTCGTCAGCGTCGTCGCCCTGATCGCCGCCTGCTCGCTCTTCCCGGCGACTACTTCGCCATCAACCTCAGCCCGGCCAAGTTCGCGACGCCTGGGTCTGCACGCCGGTCAACCTGGCCGAGCTGTCCCGCGAGGTGGGCGAGAACGTCGCCGGCCGGCCGGGCGGCGCCGTGTCGCTGGCCGTCGGCTTCGCCCAGATCTTCTCGGCCCTCCCGGGCATGGCGGCGCTGATGTCCTACTGGTACCACTTCGCCATCATGTTCGAGGCGCTGTTCATCCTGACGACGATCGACGCGGGCACGCGCATCGCCCGGTTCCTGCGTCCAGGAGTTCGCCGGCCGGGTCTGGAAGCCGTTGGAGCGGACCAACTGGCTGCCCGGCGCTTTCGCTGCGACCGTCTTCGTCGTCTTCGCCTGGGCCTACTTCATCTGGACCGGGAACATCAGCAACATCTGGCCGATGTTCGGCACGGCCAACCAGCTCCTGGCCGGCGTGGCCCTGGCCGTGGTCACCGTGGCGCTCATCAACGCCGGGCAAGGTCCGCTACGTCTGGGTCAGCCTGGTGCCCCTGGTCTTCGTGGCCGTGACGACGCTCTACGCGGGCTGGCTGAACATCTTCGACAATTTCCTGCCGAGCGTCTCGGCGCCGGGCGAGCGGACGCTGGGCATCGTCAACGTCACGCTGACCGTCGTCATCATGGTTTGCGCGGTGGTCATCCTGGTCGAGTCCGGCCGCCGGGCGTACCGGGTCCTGGCCAAGGGGCGATACACGGTCCAAGGAAAGCCTGTCAGCGCCTCGGACCCCGGCTTCAAGCCGCCGGAATTCGGGGAAGCCTGAGGGGGCGGTCGTCCGGCCGCCAGGGCGCCCTCATCCTCTGCCCCCGAAGGTCGCCCGAAAGTGCTCCCAGCCGTCCGCGATTGTCCGCTCGACCGGGATGTAATCGTGGGAGAATTCCCGACGGCTCTTTCCATTGGCGTAATACGCGAACCAACCGCTAAGCCGGCCATAAGATGCGGTCAAGAGCGGCCGCCTCTTGTTGAAACGGCTGATGAACTCAAGCATCCCTCCGGCGGCGGCGACCGCCGGGCTCGGGATCCGGAACGGAAAGGCCTTTCGGCTACAGCAACGGCTGATCCGGCGGATGACCTCCGCGTATGGAAGGTTGGCGCCCACGGCCAGGTATTTCTCGCCGATCCGCCCGCCGTCCAGAGCTTTCAAGACGAGGGCGGCGAGGTCGCGGACATCGACGATGGCCAACCCCCCCGCGAAGGAACCAAAAAGCCGCCCAACGCAGATCGACCGGTAAAGCCGGTTGTGGGGCGTTTCCGGGTTAAGGTCGCCAGGACCCATAATGGAAGCGGGATTGAGGATGATCGCCCGCAGCCCCCGCTCGCGGACGGCCGCTTCGACGACCTTCTGGCCTTCGTGTTTTGAGCTCATATAATAAATGCCCTCGGGCCAGTTGAATGGCGTTTCCTCGTCGGCAGGCGTCCCGTCGACACGGAAACCGATCGCGCCGACCGAGGACACATGGACAAGCCGCTCGACATCCCACTTCAGACAGGCCTCGACCACAGACCTGACGCCGTCCCGATTGACCCTCATCAGGCGCTCCGCGTCGCGTTTCCAGTACGAGATGAATCCGGCCATGTGGATGACGTGGCTATGGCCTTCCACGGCCCGGGACACGGCCGCGGCGTCGGCGATATCCCCGCGGATGATCCGGACGTTCTCACCGGCCCAGGTCCGCGGGACTTCGTCCCCCGGGAGGACGAAAGCCGAGAGTGCGGGCGCGCCGAATCTTCGGACGAGCTCGGGCATGACGACCGAGCCCGCGAATCCCGTCGCGCCGGTGACCAGGATTTTCATGGCGTTATGCCGCCCGGCGCGGCCGGTGGTATCGGTAATAGAGAAAGGAATCGTCGGCGATTCCGACCAGGGCATGGATGACAAACGTGTAGAGAAAGGACCCCGTGGCGTAGGCGATGAGCCCGAGGACGAATCCTGCTCCCAGAGCGGCGAAGATCTCCGAGTCGGGATGGCCGAAATGATAGACCGTAGAGATGATGGTCTGCACGGCCAGGGCTGGGACCAGCCCGACCGTCGCAACGAGCGGAAAAAATAGGACTCCCCGGAACAGGAATTCCCACGATAGATAATAGAGCAGGAGGTAGGAGGCTTCGTAGAAAACGAATCTTTTCAGGCTGGCGCAGGCTTCTTTGGAAAACGGATACTGGGCCTTCATGACCGGGTCCCGCGAACCGACGAAGGCCGCGAGAAGCGCGATGGGAACGGCCGCCGCGGTGAAAATCAGCCCTTTCCCCACCCGGCCCGCCGTGAGCCCGACCGAGACGAGGAAAGCCAGGGGGCCCGGAGCGGCGATAAGGATGATCAAGACGGGGACGGCCAGGAAAAAGGCGAAGAAGGCCGCGAAATAGAGAAGGAAGGCCTGGTAATCACCCCGCTTCTTGAGGAGGGCCCGGTAATGGAAGAACGTCATCATGAGGGGGAACGCGATAGCAAGATAAACGTAGAGAATGTCCCTGGCGCCCGCCGCGCTACTTGATAAACCCATTTTCTTTTTCCTTCCGGTACCAGGCCACGATCTCCGGGATCTGCTGGTCCGTCCGATCGTCGGGCCGGTAGCCGAGCTCTTCGACCGTTTTCGAAATATTGTACGTCGTTTCTGAAGTGACGCGCTTGATCCGGTAATAATTGACCGGCGGCTCGAAGCCGGGCCGGAGCTTCCGGACTCCGCTGAAGAGGCCGGCCAGGGCGAAGGCCAGCCACACGGGAATATAGACCCGCTGCTTTATCCCCACTCCCGCCTGGAGGGCCGTGAAGAACGTCTTCCAAGTGGGGAGAATGCCGTTCGTCACGGTGTAAGCTTTGCCCTCGATTCTTTCTTTAAAGAGAGCCAGCTCGGCGGCTTGGCATAGGTTCCCGCTATAGCAATAGCCGAATCGGTGTCGGCCGCGCCCCACGATCAGAGGGACCCCGCGCTCACACGCTTTGAGCATCTCGGCGCACGAGACCCGGTCGTGGGGGCCATAGACATCCCCCGGCCGAAGGATGACGACCGGAAGGCCACGGGTTTTCCACTCGTCGAGAAAAAACTGCTCGGCCTGAAGTTTGTACCGGGTGTAGGCGAAAAAGAGGGCGGGTTTGCCGGGCTTCTCTTCGGAAATGTCCGTGGCGGCGAAGCCGAGGGTCAACGCCGTCGAGATGTGGACAAGTCTCTTCAACGGCCGTGGCATCTCTCCGATCTTCCGGACCAGGTTGACGGCCAGGAGGTAGACATTCCGGCGGCAGGTTTCGTCGTCGGCCGTGTCGGAAACGATCGAAGCCGAATGGATGACATGCTCGATGTCTGTGGGGATCCGGATCGTTTCAGGGTCCTGAAGGTCGCCGTAGATGACCTTGACGTCGAGGCCTTTCAGGCTGTGGATGTCTGACGTCCTGCGAACCAGGCCGTGGACCTCCCAACCGCGGGCCAGGAAGTGGCGGCAGAGGTTTGTGCCGATGAACCCGTTGGCCCCCGTGATCAGAAGCTTCCTCACTCTTCGCTCCCGCGATGCGCCGCCGCGTTCCAGGCCTTGGGGAACGCCGGGGAAATGATCATAACAAGAAACGCGGTCAGAATGCCAAGCACGGTGTCCGAGAGATAATGGTAACGGAGGAAGAACGTGGAAACGTAAAGGGAAATCATGATCGGCGCAAGGAGATAGAAGGCGGGCCGGACATAGCGATAGGCCATGAGCCACATGACCGTCGCGATGGCGCAGTGGGGGCTGGGGAGATTGCTCCCGATCTCATGGACATGGGTCCGGAGATATTCGCCCCAGGCCGTAAAGAAGCCGCCCTTGAGCGGGACCCAATAGGCATCCGCCATATGGTAAAGGGGGCCGGCAATGGGGAAGATCATGAACCCGAGGAAGCAGGCGAGGTTGGCCAAGGCCAGGGTCAACAGATAATCCTCGAGAGGCCGTTCGCCCCGTTTGAAATAGATCAGGGCGCCGAGGGCGGGATAGACGAAGATGTAAATGACGTAGGCGAACATCAGCCATTCCGTCAGAGGCGGCGAGATGAACCTCTGGAGCCAGACCGTGGGCTGGACACCGAAAATGGCCTTCTCCCAGCCTAAAAGCGCCTCGTCCCGCCAATGATGGACCCATATCAGCTGGGAGTGCTGGCAGATCAGGAAAAGCTCGTAGAACAAGATCTGGACCGCGCCCGCCCGGACCAAGAAGTACAGGATACGGTTCTTCAGCCGGGGGAGGAGATAGATGGAACCAACGTAGACAAGGGCCCAGAATCCCGTCCGGGCGAGCATGACCCATGCGCCGGTGACCCAGTTGTGAAAAACGGGGATGAGGATCGCGAACAGGAGGAGGGATCCCAGGACGATGGCATCGGTGGCCTGGAGACCGGCCTTGAGGAAAGTGATGCGCGTGCCGTAGAGGCCGGAGATGCGGCGGCTTTTCGCGTCCGACGTCGTCTCCGTCATCTCATTCCCCTCCATGCTCACAGGACCAAGCGACGGCCTGCCGGACGGCGTCCTTCATGTCCATCGTGGGCTCATAGCCGAGCTCTCTTCGGATCCTCGACCCGTCGTAAACCCAACAGCGCTTCCGGGCGTCGACCACGTGCCCACGGGTGAAGGCCGGCCTCGTTCCGCGAAGGCGGGCAACGGCTTCGGCGAAACCCGCAACGGCGTACTGAACGACAAATGGAACGGGGAGATAGATACGGCGCACGCCGAGGGACTCGGCGACAGCGCTCGTGATCTCCCGCCAGGAGTAAGCCCCCCCGTCCGTCACGAAATAGGTTCGCCCGGCGCTCCGCGGGTCCTCCGCGACCAGGATCAGGGCCCGGACGAGGTCCTGGACGCTCAAAATGCTCGTCAAGGTGTCTGCGGTCCCTATGATCGGAAGGATCCGCTTTCGGATGAGCTGGATCGCCTCCGTCAGCTCCTTCTGCCGTGGCCCCAGGATGTTCGTCGGCCGGACAACGGTTACGGGAAGGCTGTCCTTGTGGTCGAGGACGATCTTTTCGGCGGCGAGCTTGCTCCGACCGTAATCCGAGATCGGCCGGGATTCGTCGTCCTCGTTCAGCGACTTTCCCCACGGGCTGGGGCCAGCTGCCGAGACGCTCGAAACAAAGACGAACTTCCGCAGGGCCGAGTTGGCCTCGCGACAGGCCTCGAGAAGGTTCCGCGTTCCGCCCGTATTGACGTCAAAATGAGTTTCCGAGTCGGGGGCATCGAGCACGCCAGCCAGATGAAAAACATAGTCCATCCCCTTGACGGCCACGGCGAGGGAAGACTTGTCCCGGATGTCGCCGAGAACTCGGTTGATCTTTAGACCCTCGAGCCCCTTGGTCACGCTCGTCCGGCGGATAAGACAGAAGACGTCATGGCCCTGCTTGGCCAGCACGGCGGCCAAATGGCTGCCGATAAACCCGTTGCTTCCCGTAACAAGGGCTCGCATCCCCGCATTCCCGTGGTGAGGGAATATTATCAGATTCTCGGGGAAAAGGGCAATACCGGCCCGGGGCTTCATCGATTACAAGATCACGCCGGACCAAGCAAGCCAAAGGGCCGAGGCCGAGCGCCGCATGCAGAAGACGCCGCCCGCGGCCGCCTACGCCACGTTCATGAGCCTTGCCGGGTACGTCCCGGCGGTCTCCGCCCGGAAGCTGACGGTGCCGCTGAGGGCCATCAACGGCGACCTTTATCCGACGGACGTGATTGGCGTCAGGAAGGTCAAGCCGGATTTCAACGCGATCATCATGAAGCACATGGGCCATTACCCGATGCTCGAGCGGCCGGACGAATTCAACCGCCACGTCGCGGCGGTCATCGCTGACCTCATAAAAAAATAAACCGCCGGCTCAGACGTCCCTGGGCTTCTCGAGGAGCCCCATTTTCAGAAGGGCCGCGTCGCCGCGGCTCATCACGGGGCCGTCCTCGGGGAGGTAGAGCATCACCCCTCCCTTGACCGGCCGCAAGGTGATCTTCCCCTCCTTGGCCAGCTCCCCGGTCACTTCGATGGGATTGACGCCCTCGAAGTAGGACTTGAAGGCCTCGTTGAACCCGCTGTACACGGAGTGGATCCCTTTGTAATTGGCCAGCCGCAGCTTCGAGATGGCCAGCCGCACGAACTCCTCTCGCCCGATCTTGGCTTTCATCCGGACCTCCTGAATTTGGATCTTCACGGAGAAAGACGGCGCTCCAGGCTCCGGAATTCTCACCCGCCGCCCGCGAAAATCCGTGCCTCCGGCAGGGGAGTTGCGTATAATGGGGCCGGCCGGATCAAGGATAGCCGTCAAGGAGAAAGCGATGGCCCGCAAGATCAAAGAGGTGAAAGCCAAGGTCCTCAGCGTAGAAGGCGAATGCAGCCTCGGTCACAGGGCCGGGGACGTCGTCCGGTTCACCCAGACGGGCGTCGATGGGAAGATCTGTGTCCACGCCCTTTACAGCATGCTGCCCAAGGTCTTCGCCATGATGTTCAATGCCGAATTCCCCTGGGCTCAAGACCCTGACGTCGTGACGCATCCGTGCCCGGACGCCGCTAACCCCGTCATCTTCGAGCTGACCCGGGTCTACGAGGAATAGCTCCCGGCGTCGCTTTGGGTTACTCCGCTTTCCCTCGGGGACGAGCCGGAACGTTTCAACGGCGTGGTGTCCGACCTTCAGGACGAAGCCGTCTTTCGCCGGCTTCAGCCCCTTCGGGGCCTCCTCGATGATGTTGACGCTTTCGAGTGATCTCAGCCGGAAGAAAAGGTTGAGGCGGGCCTCGGCGTCCTTGCCCTCGATGTCGTAGGCCCGGAGGATGAGGGAATCGTCGTCCTCGGCCTTCTTGAGCGTGCTGACCAGGATATTCGGGGCGGAGAGCGAGAGGAAGGACATCGTGTCCGGAAGGGAAGCGCCGCCTC
Organism: Candidatus Aminicenantota bacterium; assembly: GCA_963796835.1. Taxonomy (GTDB): domain Bacteria; phylum Acidobacteriota; class Aminicenantia; order Aminicenantales; family Saccharicenantaceae; genus DATKJS01. The sequence goes on from CAWCND010000014.1 coordinate 76,637, forward strand.
CGGCCGCCGGATCCACCAGGGCGATCAGGGGATTGTTGGGCTGGATCCCCTGTCGATAGCCGCTCCGCCAGCCCGGTCCGTGGCTCGTCAGCGAAAAACGGTAATGATGATCGCCTTCCTGGAGGTACCAGTTCCCTTCGCCGTGGCAGCTCCGCCGGGAGGCGAGGAGGATGGGCTGGAGGACCGGATAGGCGACGGGTGAGGTCGTCGGATCCTTGTAGTCGCAGACGGCGACGCTCGTGCTCAAGGTGACCCCGAAGCTTTCGTCGCCGGCGCTCAGGAAGTTCTGGACCTCGCGAGGCCTGATGTCAGAGCACTCCTCGTCATAGACGAGATTCCCGTAGGCCGGGCCGCCGGGACCCTTGATCTCGCTCGAGCCGACCTCGACGACGCCCAGGGGCACTTCGTAGGCCACCCGGCCCTTTTCTGTGTTGACCGGGACGGCCATCCGGAATTCCCTGTAGGGGTCGCCGTCCCAGCCCAGGAGGTCGACCTCGCAGTCGATCCGCTTGACGTCGTTCCGGACGATGAGCCTCTCCCGGACCGTGCAATCCTTGAGTGCCTGCTCCAGGCTGAGGACAGTCTTCATCGGGCCGGATTCCGTGACGCTGAGTTTCCAGCTCGGGCCGTGCAGTCCGAGCCGGTCGAATCCCTCCATGGTCGGCTGCTGGACGCGCCCGAACTCGCCGGCCCCGTTGCCGACCGACTGCATGGTGAAGACCTCGAAGCCGAGGAATTTCCCGGATGCCAGGACCTCCCTCCCGAGCTGCTTGTCGAAGATGCTCTTGACCCCGCCGGGGGCGAGCTCGATCCTGTAAAAAGCGTTCTCGACGGTATTTGCCTGGGCCGAAACGGGACTCGCGACGCCCGCCGGCCGTCCTTCGGCCACGTACCAGGTCTTATAACCGAGGGCGGGGACATCCCCGGCGGTGAATTCGATCCTGACCGCGCCCTCGGCCTGGCCGGGGAGGGCGGGGAGCCGCTGATACGCCGTCTCTTTTCCGTCACCGTCGCGAAGGAGGATATCCCCGCTCCGCGGCGTGACCAGGCAGGCGACCGGGTCCGTCCGCTTCCAGGAGAGGGTGTTGAAAACGATGAGGGGGACGCCCAGGTCGGGACGTGACTTGATGTGAGAGGCGATGCCGGCCAGGGCCGCGGAGAGCATGTTCCGGCCTTCGTCCCGGGCGAACTCGTATTTTTTCCGGAAGAGGCGGTCCGTGACCTGCCCCTCTTTCCCGCCCCAGCCATGGTCCGGATAGATCGCGGCCTGCCAGGCCTCCTCGAGCCGGCGGGCCGGGTAGGCGCCGAAGCCGCCCTCGATGACCGCCCGGATCGTGCTGAAGGTCTCGGCCGCCGGGAGCAGCCTCCCGGCCTCCCGCCCCGCGGCAACGGCCCAGTGATGGGTCGGCCCGTGGATATAGAGCCAGAGGTTGGGCCGCTCGCCCGTGATCGTCTCGAGCTTCGCGGCCCTGACGTCGATCGCCTCGAAGAACCGGCGGGCCGAGGAATATTCCATGGTCAGGGGGACGGCCCCGGCCGTCCGGCCGCTCTCGTTCCAATTCTTGATCAGGGCGTCAAAGTCGGTCGGCTGGGAGAAGTCGACGGAATTGAGAAGCGGGAACCGGGGCGGGAGGTTGCGCGCGGCGTAATATTCTTCCCACTTGGCGACCTTCCCCGCGATGGCCTTGGCGGCCTCCTCCGGCGCGGCGTTCAGATAGGCGGACGCGTTCCCGTAATGGCCCGGCGAATAAGCAAGGACAGAGGTCCCGTCCGGGCTCGCCCAGCGGTAGAGGCCTTCCCGGTAGCGGCTCATGACGAGATACGGCACGCCCGCCTTGGCCAGGACCTGGGGCATCTGCATGGAGCGGCCGGGGACGTCGGGGCTGAAAGCGACGCGGGCGTCGCAGCCGGGGAAATTCTTCTTGATCCAGCGCCGGCCGAAATAGACCTCGCGGACGAGCTGCTCGCTGCCGAGCAGGGATTCGTAGGGCTGGTTGAATGTCGCCCCCCACTCCATCCGCCCCTCCCGCGTATAGCGGGCGATCTCGTCGCGTCGGTCGGGGTGGCGCTCGAGATACTCCATGAGGTTGAGCATGTTCTCCATGCTGAAGGCGTAGGCGCCGTTCTTGCCAAGCATGGCCAGGGCCGGGCTGATGACGTTCCTGTCCCGGAACTCGACGCATTTCTCCGGCGAGTCCATCCAGGCGATGTCCTGGTGGCTGGACGAGATGATGGACAGGCCTCCCGCGGCAGGCGGGGAGGTCCTCGATCCGCTCTCTTGATCGGTTTTCACGGCCGGGCTCCTTTTTTCCATCGCTGCTCCCGAAAGGACGATCACGGCCCCGAAGGCCGCGGCCAGGAGGACGGACAGACGTCTCTTCCCGAGTTGATTCATGGGCGTTTCCTCATGCTCTCGAAATGCCGCCCGGCCTCCGTCATCGCGCGTCCTTGCCGAGCACGGACAGGTCGGGCTCGAGGAGCCTCCTGATGGAAGGCTCGTTCATGTTGTCCGGAGTGGCCAGGACGACCCCCGTGGCCACGTTCTTTTCGTAAGGCTCGTGCCTGAGATGTGCGACGGCTGTTCTCACGCTCCGGGAACCCATCTCGAACGGGTCCTGCAGGACGAGTCCGAGGATCTCTTTGTTGCCGAGGGCCTCGATGAGCTTGGCCGACGAGTCGAAGCCGATGTGGACGACCTTCCCCGCCAGCCCGTGGTCCTGGAGGGCCCTCAGGGCGCCGAAGGTCGTGGATTCGTTGGGCGTGAAGACCGCATCCACGGCCGGGAACCGGGCTAGGAGATTTTCCATAGTCTGGTAGGCGGTCTCCGTGGACGCCCCTCCGTACTGGTTGTCGGAGAGGATCGTGAGCCCGGGGAAATCCCGCCGGACCGTCTCAAGGAACCCTTCCTCGCGGAGCCTCGTCCCTTCGACGCCCTCGGTCACCCGGACCAGGATGAGCCGGCCGCGGCCGCCCGTGAGCCGGCCGAGCCGCTCCGCGGCGATGACCCCGCCCCTGAAATTGTCGGTCGCGATCAGGGCGATCGGGCCGCTCCCCGCGAGCGCGGTATTGAACGTGACCGTTGGGATCCCGAGGGCGGCGGCCTCGAGGACCGGGCGGATGAGCGCCCTGTCGTCCAGGGGCGAAAGGACCAGGGCGTCGATGCCCGAACCCGTCAGGGTTTCCACGATCTGGAGCTGTTCGTTCCTGTCCGTTTCCTTGAGCGGGCCCTTCCAGATGAGGCGGACGCCGAGCTCGCGCGCGGCGGTCAGGGCGCCGGCGTGGACGGACTTCCAGAACTCATGGGTCGTGCCCATGGGAACGACCGCGATGGTCAGCGTTTTCCCGCCGCGGCCAGCGGGCGGGGCCGGGCCCCGGCAAGCGGCTGCTGCGAACACGATGAGGGCCAGAACGGCGGCCCGGGCGAGCCGCTCGGACGGGTCAACGGACCGGATTCTGGGAAATGTCATGGTCCGCTTTGATCTCGGCCAGCTCTTTGTCGAGGTCGATCGGGGGTTTCGTCCGGAAATATTCGTTGATCTCGGGGACGGTCAGCGAGCGTGAATTGACCCGGACGTATTTTCCGCGGCTGAAGGTGTAATTGAAGACAACGGACATGTCCCCGCCCTGTTTCCAATAAGTCTCGAGCCGGGGGAAGCCCTCGTCGGTCTCCCGCCCGACGAAGATGATGCTGCCGACGATGAGGCCGCGGACCGCGCTCGCGGCTTCGTCCCAGACGATCCACTGGCTCCCGCCCGATTTCGACGGGACGCCGCTGAGGAAGAATTTTTCATCCTTGCCGTCGCCGTTGAGGTCGAGCGCCACGGCCTTGAGGGGCCGTCCATCATCGTCCTCGAACCCCTTGCGGGCCTCTTCGGGCAGAGTGTCGTCGTCCTTGGCCGACCGGGCCGTGAAGAAGGTCCGGATGGCCCCCGCAGGCTGGGCCGGGGCTTCCTGGGATCCGGACGCGAAGGCCAGGCCCAGAAGGGAAATGAGGAGGATGGCCAGGCCGGCCGGGCTCTTCGCGGACATCAGGGACAAGTATAGCCGCGGCCCCGGAAAAGTCAATTTGGCCCGGGCCGTCGCCGGATTGACATTTTCGGGCGCCGGGGGCTAATATCTGAAATCATGCTTTGACCCCCGGGGGGAGTTTTCTCCAAGGAGCCCGAAATGACGACCCGCTTCAAGATTTCTCTGACGGTCCTGATCCTGGCGCTGGCATCAGGCCTCGCTCTGGCCCAGTCCGGAAAGCCGCTTCTTCTCCAGCAGCCTTCGGTCAGCCGGACGCAGATCGTTTTCGCGTTCGCCGGCGACCTGTGGACGGTCGGCCGCGACGGCGGCAGCGCCAGCCGGCTGACGACCGGCGTCGGGATCGAGAACGATCCGTTCTTCTCGCCCGACGGGACCCTCGTCGCCTTCTCGGGCCAGTACGAAGGGAACACGGATGTCTATCGTCGTCCCGGCCGCGGGCGGGATTCCCCGGCGGCTGACCTATCATCCGGGCCCCGACGAGGCCGTCGGCTGGACGCCCGATGGGAAACGGGTCATCTTCCGCTCGACAAGGGACAGCTTCTCGCCGGTGCCCCGTCTCTTCACGGTCGGCGTTGACGGCGGGTTCCCCGAGGAACTCCCGCTGCCGACCGGGGTCCAGGCCTCGTACTCTCCCGACGGGACGCGCTTGGCCTATGTCCCGACGATGCAATGGCAGAGGGCCTGGAAGCGCTACCGGGGCGGGCAGACGACTCCCATCTGGATCGTCGACCTCTCCAACCTCAAGGTCGAGAAGATCCCCAGGGAGAACTCCAACGATTCGAATCCCCTGTGGGTCGGGGACAAGATCTATTTCCTCTCGGACCGCAAGGGCCCTGTCGCGCTCTTCGTCTACGACACGAAGACCAAGGCCGTGAGCGAAGCCCTCCCGAACACCGGCCTGGACTTCAAGTCCGCCTCGGCGGGCCCCGGCGCCATCGTCGTCGAGCAGTTCGGGGCCCTGCATCTCTTCGACCTGGCCACGGGAACGGCCCGCCGCCTATCCGTGACGCTCAACGGCGATCTTCCCGAGGTCCGTCCCCATTACGTCAAGGTCGGGCAGAGGATCGCCGCGGCGGGCATCTCCCCGAACGGCGCCCGGGCCGTGTTCGAGGCCCGCGGCGAGATCCTGACCGTCCCCGCGGAAAAAGGGCGACGTCCGCGACCTGACCCGGACGACGGGGGTCATGGAACGCGACCCGTCCTGGTCGCCGGACGGAAAATGGATCGCCTACTTCTCGGACGAATCGGGAGAATACGCGCTCCACATCGTCGACCAGGCCGGCCAGGGACCGGTGAAGAAGATCGGCCTGGGAGACCCGCCCTCGTTCTTCTACCGGCCCGTCTGGTCTCCGGACGGCAAGAAGATCGCCTACAACGACAAGCGCCTGACGCTCTGGTATGTCGAGGTCGAGAAAGGCCTCCCGGTGAAGGTCGATTCGACCTATTATTACAACCCCGCCTTCTCCTTCGACTTCGGCTGGTCGCCGGATTCCCGCTGGCTGACCTACGCCAAACAGCTGAAGAGCCACATGGACGCGATCTTCGCCTATTCTCTCGAGACCGGAAAGGCCGTTCAGGTCACGGACGGGCTGAGCGACGCCAAGTTCCCGGCTTTCGACAGGAGCGGCAAATACCTCTTCTTCACGGCCAGCACCGACGTCGGCCTGACCCCGGGGTGGCTGAACATGTCGAGCATGGACCGGCCGGTGACCCGGAGCATCTATGTCGCCGTCCTGAGGAAGGACCTCCCCTCGCCGCTCGCCCCCGAAAGCGACGAGGAGAAGGCGGCGGATGTGAAGAAGCCCGAAGACAAGACTGCGGCCGAGAAACCGGGGACCGGAAAAGAAAAGCCAGCGGCCAGAGACGAAGCAAAGGCCAAGGAGACCGAGAAGGTCACCATCGACTTTGACGGACTCGGCCAACGCATCCTGGCCCTGCCCGTCCCGGCCAGGAATTACCTGGCGCTCACCGCCGGCAAGGAAGGGATCCTCTTCCTTCTCGAGGGGCCCCCGGTCGCAGCCTCTTTAGGCGGAGGGGGCGGGACCCAGACGCTCCACAAGTTCGACCTCTCCACCCGCAAGTTCGACAAGTTCCTCGACAACGTCAGGAGCTTCTGGCTCTCGGCGACGGGAGAGAAGATCCTCTTTAACCAGGGCCAGCAGTGGACGATCGCGGCGACGTCCGGACCGCCCGAGCCAGGCAAGGGACTCCTGAAGACCGCGGAGATGGAAGTTCTCGCCGATCCCCCGGTCGAGTGGCGGCAGATGTACCATGAGGTCTGGCGGCTCGAGCGCGATTTCTTCTACGACCCCGGTCACCACGGGCTCGACCTCAAGGCCGCCGAGAAGAAATATGCCCCGTACCTCGAGGGATTGGGCAGCCGCCAGGACCTGAACTATCTGTTCGAGGAGATGCTCGGCGAGCTCACCTGCGGGCATGTCTTCGTGGGCGGCGGCGATCAGCCCGGGGTCAATCCGGGCAGGGTCGGCCTCCTCGGCGCCGACTACCGGATCGAGAACGGCCGCTACCGCTTCGCCCGCGTTTACGGCGGCGAGAACTGGAACCCGCAGCTGCGGGCGCCGTTGACTCAGCCCGGCGTGAATGTCGCCGCCGGCGAATACCTGCTGGCGGTCAACGGCCGCGACATTCCCGTCTCCGAGGACGTCTCCAAGGCTTTCGAGGCCACCGCAGGGAAACAGGTCCTGATCAAGGTCGGCCCCAGCCCGGACGGCAAGGGCGCGCGCGAGGTCACAGTCGTCCCGGTGGGCAGCGAAAATCGCCTCCGGAACCTGGCCTGGATCGAGGACAACAGGCGGAAAGTGGACCAGATGAGCGGAGGCCGGCTGGCCTATGTCTGGCTCCCCGACACGGCCGAGGGCGGCTACACGAATTTCAACCGCTATTACTTCGCCCAGGTCGGAAAGGAAGGCGCGGTCATCGACGAGCGCTTCAACCAGGGCGGTCTCATCGCGGATTACATCATCGACTACATGAGGCGGCCGTTGATGGGCTATTTCGCCGCCCGTGAAGGGGTCGACTATATCACGCCGGTCGGCTCCATCTACGGGCCCAAGGTCATGATCATCAACGAATACGCCGGCTCGGGCGGGGACATGATGCCCTGGCTGTTCCGGGCGGCCGGGATCGGCCCTCTCGTGGGCATGCGGACTTGGGGCGGACTGGTCGGGATGGCCGGGGCGGCGGCCCTGATGGACGGAGGTTTCACGGGCGCGCCCCAGAGCGGGTTCTGGAACCCGAACGGCACGTGGGACGTGGAGAACCACGGCGTCGACCCCGCCTACGAAGTCGGGATGGACCCGGCCGCGGTCAAGGCCGGGCACGACCCGCAGCTTGAGAAGGCCGTGGAGGTGGCCCTCGACCTCATCGCCAAGAACCCGGCGCCCAAGCACACCAAGCCGGCCTACCCGGACTATCAAAAGAAACGGTCCTGAATGAACTCGAAGCCAACGAAAGAAGGTGCCCCATGACTCTCGGTGCACGCAAGACGCTTGCCGTCCGCTGGGCGGCCGCGCTTTCCCTGGCCGTCCTTGCGATCCCGCTGGCCGCCCAGTCCGGCCGCCTGACCCCCAAGCCGTCCCCGGCACCCCGGATCAACGGGCCGATGGTCTACGGCTGCCGTCCGGGGTCGCCGTTCGCCTACACGGTCCCCGCGACGGGCCAGCACCCGATGGAATTCTCGGCGGTGGGACTTCCCCCTGGGCTGACGCTCGAGGCGAAGACCGGCCGGATCACGGGAACCCTCGCCCGGAAGGGCGCGCATGCCGTGACGCTCCGGGTGAGGAACGCGCTCGGCAAGGCCGAGCGGCCGTTCCGCATCGTCTGCGGCGACACGATCGCCCTGACCCCACCGATGGGCTGGTCGACCTGGTACATGGCGTACACGAACATCAGCGATAAGATGGTCCGGGCCCAGGCCGAGGCCATGGTTTCCTCGGGCCTCGCCGACCACGGCTATTCCTACATCAACATCGACGACGGCTGGAACATCAAGCCCGATTCGAAAGACCCGGTCGTCGGCGGCGCGCCCCGGGACTCGGCGGGCCGCCTCCGGCCGAACGGGAATTTCCCCGATATGAAAGCCCTCTGCGCCGCGGTCCACAAGCTCGGGCTCAAGATCGGGATCTACATTTCGCCGGGGCCCACGACCTGCGCCGGCTTCGCCGGAAGCTACGGCCACGAAGAGCAGGACGCCCGGCAGTTCGCCTCCTGGGGATTCGATTTCCTGAAGTACGATTGGTGCTCCTATGGGAACGTCGCCCCCGACAAGAGCCTCGGCTCGCTCAAGAAACCCTATTCCCTGATGCGGGCGGCCCTGGACAAGGTCGGCCGCGACATGGTCTATAACCTCTGCCAGTACGGGATGGGCGACGTCTGGGAGTGGGGCAGGGAGGTCGGCGGGAACTACTGGCGGACGACCGGCGACCTGGGCGTCCCGCCCGAGGACAAGAGCCTCTGGACGTCCATGTCCCGGATCGGCTTCGGCCAGGCCGGCAAGGAGAAATTCGCCGGTCCCGGCGGTTGGAACGACCCGGACAATATCCTCGTCGGGTCCATCCTCTGGGGCGACAAGCTCGTTCCCGCTCCCCTCACGCCCGACGAGCAGTACACCTACATGAGCCTCTGGGCGCTCCTGGCCGCCCCCCTGATCTTCGGCGGGGATATCACCCAACTCGACGATTTCACTCTGGGCCTCCTCGGGAATGACGAGGTCATCGAGGTCAACCAGGACGCCCTCGGCAAGCAGGCCGTCCCGGTTTCCCGGGCCAACGATTGCGAAGTCTGGGCCAAGGATATGGAGGACGGCTCCAAGGCGGTCGGGCTTTTCAACCGCGGCGCGTCCGTGACCACGGTCACAGCGCGCTGGGAGGACCTGGGGATCAAAGGGAAATGGAAGGTCCGCGACGCCTGGCGCCAGTATGACTGGGGGGTGTTCGAAAAATGGTTCACTCAGAAGGTCAACATCCACGGCGCCGTGCTTTTACGGCTCAGCCCGGTCAAGGAAACGTCCGGTATGAAATAGCAGGCTGCCCGGGGCAGGCGTTTCGGCGCCGGGGGGCCGGGTCGGGGGCCTGGGCAAAATACGTAGGGGGAAAGTCAGGGAAAAGCCGGGGCGTGTCCTTGAGACGTGCGTCCCCGGAGAAAGCGCTGCTCTTAAAATGCGATTGAGAAAGTGGCTCCTTCGGGCCGCCGGGCTGCTGGTCATGGCGGCCCTGTCCTTCTTTCTCCTCAGGTCCCCGACGAAGGTCCAGAACAAGGTCGCGCTGGACGAGCGCCGGCCGGCGGCCGCCGCCTTCAGAGAGGAGGCCACCCTCCGGAACGTCACGAAAAAGGACCTCTCCTACACGATCCAACCCAATCCCTACATGCTCCAGCTGAAGACCCGGACACTCAAGGTCGGCGCCGTGGACAGGATCCCGACCGACATCCCTCTCGAGATTGCGTTCGACAGCGGGTCGCGGGCGGTCTCCTACACCGTCTTTCCCGGCAAGCCCTATTCTTTCCGTTACGACGAGAACGGTCTGGTCAAGGTCTATCCCGGCTCCCACGGACGGGAGGACGCCGCCGACCTGGCGCCTTATGTCCCGACGCCCGCCCCGGTCGTCGAGAGGATGCTCTCCTTGGCCGGGGTCGGCCGGGACGACGTCGTCTACGACATCGGCTGCGGCGACGGCCGGATGGTCATCGCGGCGGCGAAAACCTACCTGGCCAGGGGCGTCGGCATCGAGATCGATCCGAGGCTCATCAAGGAGTGCAAGGCCAACGCCAGGAGGGAAGGGGTGGAGAGGATCACCCGTTTCCTGTGCATGGACGCGACCAAGGCCCACTTCGCCGATGCGACGGTCCTCGTCCTCTATCTCCTGCCGGAATCGCTCGAAGCCCTGAAGCCGCTTTTCGAAAAAGAGCTCAGGCCGGGGACGCGCATCGTCTCTCACAATTACCGGATGCCGGGCTGGGATGCCCGGATCGCCGCCCAGGATACCCTGCCTGACGAAACCGGACGGCCGCACAAGATCTATCTCTACAAGATGCCGGAGGGGAAGTGACGGCCGGGCGTACGCCTGCGGCCCGGAAACCGCAGGGGAAGAACCCGCCGCGCGCGAAGTCGAAACGAGCGCCCGCGGAAACGGGTGCCGGCCGGGCCCCGGCCAACGCCGTCGTCCGCTTCCTCGCGGCATTCTGCCGGGACCATCCGCTAGACGAAAAGATCTTCGTCGTCCCTTCCTTCATCCTCGGACGCCAGGTCGGCCAGGCCTTGGCGCGCGAGGCCGGTTCCTGGGCCAACCTTCACTTCGTCACCCTGACCGCGCTGGCCCAGGAGATCCTGGAGCGGGCCGGAGCCCGGGCCGCGGGGAGGCCGATGACCTCGTCGGCCCAGCTGGCCCTGGTCGACCGGGCCTTCCGCGAGCTCCTCGCCGAGGGGGCGCTCGAGTATTTCGGCCGTGCTGGCGCCTCGCCCGGGCTCGTGCGGACGCTCTCGCGGGCCGTCCAGGACCTGCGGCTCGACGGCCTCTCGAGTGCCGACCTCCGGCCGGAGCGCTTCCTCGTCGCCCGGAAAGGGAAGGAGCTCGCCCTCCTCCTCGGCCGCTATGAAGAAGCGATGGACGGCGGGGGACTCGTCGACGCGGCCGGCCTGATGGCGCTCGCCGGCCGCACCGCGGCGGCCGCCGGCTCCCTTCGCGCCTGGCTCCTCTCTCTGGCGGACGTGCCGTTGAGGAAAGTCGAGGGCGAGCTCATCCGGGCCGCGGCCGGCGACAAGCTCGTCCTCGTCCCCGGTGAGCCCGTCTCCGGGCTGAGCCGCCCGCGGCACTGCTGGCTGCCGCCCGAACCCCCGCCGGATGCTCCCCGGCCGGCGTGGGGACGCCTGTCTTGGCTCTTCGCGCCGGGCGACGCTCCCGCGGGCGCCGGCGGGGAAGCGCCTGCCATCTTCCGGGCGCTCGGCGCGGCGAACGAGGGCCGCGAGATCCTCCGCCGGATCTATGCCGAAAAGATCCGTTTCGACGACGTGGAGGTCCTCTCGCCGCCCGGCTCGCCGCACGAGACGGTCTTCCATCTCCTCTCGGTCCGGACGGGCTTGCCCGTGACCTTCGGTTGCGGCATCCCCATCTCCTTCACCTCGCCCGGGCGGCTTCTCTTCGGCCTGGCCGACTGGCTGGCCGAGGACCTTTCCGTCGACCGCCTCGGCCGACTTCTCGCCGGGGGCGACCTCGCCCTTCCACCCGGGGCTTCGGGCCGGAGCCTTCCGGCCCGGACCGCCTGCCGTCTCCTCCGGGCGGCGATGATCGGCTGGGGCCGGGAGCGCTACCTCGAACGCCTCCGCGCCCTCAGGGCCGGACGCCGGGCCGACCTCGAGCGAGCCGGAAGCGGCGAGAACGAGGAGAGTGAGGACGCCCCGGGCGACCGCCGCGCCCGCCTCCTCGCCGAGATGGAGGAGATCGACGACCTCTCGTCGGCCGTCGGCCGGCTGCTCGAGATGATCCCGGAGGCGGGGGAGGGGGACCGCTGCGAACTCCGGGAACTCTGCGCCGCCTTCGCCCGCATCATGGGAACCTGCGGCCGGACGGCCTCCGAGGCCGACCGCCAGGCCCGCGAAGCCCTCCTGGCGCGGCTCGAAGAGATCCGTAACGAGGGGCCCGCCCAGCCCCTGCCCCTGAAGGAGGGGCTGGACCTGCTGAGGGAAGCGGCCGGCTCCGTGCGCGTCGGCGCCGCAGCGCCCCGCCCCGGCCACCTCCACGTCGCCGACTGCCTCTCGGGCGGCTGGTCGGGCCGGCCCGTGACGTTCGTGGCCGGGCTCGACGAGGCGTCGTTCCCAGGCCGCGGGCTCCAGGACCCGGTCCTCCTCGACGAGGAGCGGACGGCGCTCTCGCCGACACTCCCCACGGCCGTCGACGGCCTGCGGGACGAGCTCTTCCGCCTGGCCTCGGTCCTCGCCTCCGTCCGCGGCAAGGTAACCCTGAGCTACCCGTCGTTCGACATCGCCGAGGGCCGCGCGTCCTTCCCGTCGTCGGTCGTCCTCCAGGCCTTCCGTCTCGGCCGCGGCGACGCCGAGCTCGACTACTCGGCCCTCGACCGGGATCTCCCGGAAGCGGCCGGCTTCGTCCCCGACGCGCTCGAGAAGGCCTTCGACGAGGTCGACTGGTGGCTGGCCCGGCTCGGACCGGCCGGGCGGTCGCCGGAAGGCGCGGCCTCGGTCGCGGCCAACTTCGCCGACCTCGCTTCGGGCATCGCCGCCGCTTCGGCCCGGGCTGGCGACCGCCTGACCGAGTACGAAGGGATCGTCGACATCGGCCCGCTCCGCGGCCGGATCGACCCCGTGGCCGGGCGGAAGGCGGTCATGTCGGCGACCCGGTTGGAGCTGCTCGCCCGCTGCCCCTTCGGCTATTTCCTCCGCCACGTCCTCGGCGTCGAGCCGCCCGAGGAGGTCGAGTTCGACCGCTCGCGCTGGCTCGACCCGCGCGAGCGCGGCAGCCTCATCCACGCCATCCTCTGCGAGTTCATGATCGAGGTCTCCCGGAAGAAGGAACGGGTCGAGGCCCGGAAGCACGGACAAGCCCTTCGGGAGCTGGCCACACGGTCCATCGACCGCGAGGCCCTGGCCATCCCGCCGCCCTCGGCGGTGGTCTTCGAGAGCGAGCGCGGCGACATCCTGGAGTCCATGAGGATCTTCCTCGCCGCCGAGGAGGAGCGTGGCCCGAAGGTCGAGCCGCTCGAGTTCGAGAAGGAATTCGCGGCGGAGGAGTTCGACCTTGGCGGCGGCCGCTCGTTCCTCCTCCGCGGCTTCATCGACCGGCTGGACCGGACCGGCCCCGCCTCCTTCCGGGTCCTCGACTACAAGACGGGAAGCCACGCCCCCTACGAGAACCTGGTCGAGTTCGGCCGCGGGAGGGTCATCCAGCACGCCCTCTACGCGGTGGTTGCCGAGCGCCTTCTCGGCCGCGGGCGGGGCGGCCCGGCGCCCCGGGTGACCGAAAGCGGCTATTTCTTCCCGACCCGCCGCGGCGAGGGCCGGGAGATCATGGTCCGCGGCTTCGACCGGGACCGCTTGAGGCGCCTCCTCAACGACCTCCTCCGCCTCCTCGAGAAGGGGTACTTCATCGCCGGGCCAGAGGCCAAGTGCGGCTTCTGCGACTTCGCCCCGGTCTGCGCCGGAGCTCCGGACGAGACGAAACGGAAGAGGTTGGCCAACCCCCAAGTCTTTGAGGCCTACGATAGGCTCGACGAGTACAGGTGATGGCGATGACGAGAACGACGCCCCCCGACCGTGCCGCCCGCGACCGGATCGAGCGTGACCTCGAGACGAACTTCCTGGTCGAGGCGGGAGCGGGATCGGGCAAGACGCAAAGCCTTGTCGCGAGGCTCGTCGCCGTCCTCCGCTCGGGCCGGGCGACCATCGACACCCTGGCCGCGGTGACCTTCACCCGCAAGGCGGCGGCCGAGCTCCGGGGCCGCTTCCAGGTCGGGCTCGAGCGGGCTCGGCTCACGGAGAAGGACCCGGCGGCCCGGGCCCGGCTCGACGCCGCGCTCGAGCACCTGGAGCGCGCCTTCATCGGCACCATCCACTCGTTCTCGTCGCGCCTGCTCCGCGAGCGCCCCGTCGAAGCCGGGATCGACCCCGAGTTCCGAGAGCTCGACGAGACGGAGGACCATGTCCTCCTCGAGGAGTCGTGGGACGAATATCTGTCCGTGGCCCGCCTCAGGAACGAGGCCGCCCTGCTCGGCCTCGACGAGGCCGGGCTCGACCCCGAGGACCTCGAGGGTGCTTTTGCCACCCTGGCCGCCTTTCCCGAGGTCGAGCCGGCTCCCGGCCGGCCGGCGCCGCCAGACCTTCGGCCGGTCCGGACGGCGCTCGAAGAGCTCCTCGACCGGCTGGGCCCGATCATGCCGTCGGCGCGCCCGGATAAGGGCTACGACCCTCTCCAGTCGCTCGTCATCCGCGCCCTCATCCGGCGGCGGAACCTCGGCTTCGACCGGCCGCGGCCGCTCATGGAGACGGTCGAGCTCTTCGACAAGGACCTCGGCGTGACCAAGAACCGCTGGCCGTCGAAGGACGAGGCCGAGGCGGCCCAGGTCGCGGCCGAGGCCTTCCGGGACGGGCCGGCGGCCGCGGCCCTGCGCGGCTGGCGCGAATTTCGACACGCGCGCGCTCTGGACTTCCTCCTGCCGGCCGTCACGTTTTACGCCGAGCGGCGGCGGGCCGAGTCGCGGCTCAGTTTTCAGGACCAGCTCCTGCTCGCGGCTCAGCTCCTCCGTGACAACGCCGAGGTCCGGACGTATTTCCAGGGCCGTTTCCATCCGATCCTGGTCGACGAGTTCCAGGACACCGACCCCATCCAGGCCGAACTCCTCTTCTACCTGACCGGAACGGACGTCGCCGAGCGCGACTGGACGCGGCTCCGCCCGGCCCCCGGGTCCCTCTTTCTGGTCGGAGACCCGAAGCAATCGATCTACCGCTTCCGCCGCGCCGACATCGACATCTACAACATCGTTAAGGAAAAGGTCCGGGGGGACGGCGGCGAGGTCCTCGAGCTCAGCGCCAACTTCCGTTCCCTTCCCTGCCTGGCCGGCTGGGTCAACCCGCTCTTCGAGAGTGTCTTCCCGCGGCGCGCCGACGCCTACCAGGCCGGGTTCATGCCCCTCGAGACGGTCCGGACGGCCTCGCCCGGCGCGTCGTCAGGCATCTTCAAGATCACTGTCCCGGCCGTGAAACGCCACGCCAAGGAGGGGATCGCCGACCTCGATTCCCGGCGGGTCGCGGACTATGTCGCCTGGGCCTGCGCCGGGAACCTCAGGCTGGCGGCGCCTGAGGGAGGCGCCCGGCCGGCCGAGCCGGGCGACTTCCTCATCCTCTTCCGCTACAAGGACAGGATGAACATGTACGCCCGCCGCCTCGAGGTGCTCGGCCTCCCCTACGAGATCTCCGGGAGCGACGCCTTCACCGACAACGACGAAGTCGGCGAGGTCATGAATCTTCTCCATGCTCTGGACGACCCTGACGACCCGGTCTTTACCGTGGCCGTGCTGCGGGGCCTTTTCTTCGGCTTGAGCGACAACGAGCTCCTGGCCCACCGCGCGGCCGGCGGGGCCTTCTCCTACCTGGAGGCGGCCGAGGATGGCTTGGATCGGGTCAAGCGGGCCTTCGGCGTCCTGCGGAACTGGCGCGGCCTCGCGGGCCGGGTCCCGCCCTCGGCGGCGCTAGAGACCATCCTCCAGGACTCGGGACTTCTCTCCCACCTCGTGACGTCCGAGATGGGCTCGAGCCGGGCGGGGAACGTCTTCAAGGTCGTCGAGATCCTGCGCGCCCGCGAGGGCGTGGAGCTGACCTCCTTCGCCGCCGCCGTCGAGTTCATGGCCGAATGGGTCGGCGCCCAGCCAGTCGAGGAGATGAGCCTCGCGCCCGGCCGGCCGAACGCCGTGCGGCTGATGAACCTCCACAAGGCCAAGGGGCTCGAGGCGGCCGTGGTCATCCTGGCCAATCCCGCCGGCGTCCGGGATTTCGAGCCGGAGAGGCACGTCCGCCGGACGGGCGGGACGCCCCTCGGCCATTTCCGTTTCACCAAGCCCGCGGGCTTCACGACGAAAACGCTCTCCCAGCCGGCCGGCTGGGAGGAGAGCGCCGCCGAGGAGACGAAATACGAGGAGGCGGAGGAGGGCCGGTTGATGTACGTCGCCGCGACCCGGGCCCGGGACCTCCTCGTCGTCAGCTCCTATGCCGGCGACCTTGGCGAGAGGAAGGCCTGGGGGCTCCTGGAGGACAGCCTGCGCGGGGTCGAGGAGCTGCCGGTTCCGCCCCCGGCCGAAGCCGCCCCCGCGGCGACGGGGCGCGCGCGGTTGCGTCGGTTCGGCCCGGACGATGTCCGGAAGGGGCGGGATGAGTTGCGCGGGCGGATGGGCCTGGCCGCCCGGGCGGGCGAGCTCCACGAGAGCGTGACCTCGGTCGCCCGCCGCGACCGGGAGCTCCCCGAATGGGCCAAGGGCGGCCTCGGGCTCTGGGGCTTGGAGGTCCACGTCATGCTCAAGGCGCTGGGCGGATCGTGGCCGCCCGGAGGGATGGCGGTGCAGGGGGGTGGCCGAGATGAGTTCGGCGCCCGTCTTGAACGCATGGCCAGGGACGTCCTGGTCGCGTCCGGCCGGGATTCGACCAGGTCAGCCGAGCTGGCCGGGCACGTCCGGGCCATCGTCGAGTCGGAATTCTGGCGGCGGGCCATGGCGGCGCGGCGGTGCCTGTTCGAGATGCCGTTCGCCGTGAGCGTGGGGAAGGGGGATGCCGAATACGCGGATCTCGTGTCCCGAGTCGGGCTGGCCCCCTCGGCCGGCGGCCGCCCGCTCGTCCCGGTCCCCGGGGCGCCCATCGTTCTCTCCGGGGCGGTCGACGTCCTTTTTGAAGAGGCCGACGGCTGGGTCATCGCCGACTACAAGACCGACCGCATCCCGGACGAGATCCTCGCGCTCGGCGTCGAAGCGGCGGCCGGGGCCCTCTCCGCCCTCGTTGAGCACTATCGCCCGCAGGTCGAGCTCTACACGCGGTTCTGGGAGCGGATGACCGGGGCCAAGGTCAAGGAGTCCGGCCTATACTTCACCTCGATCGGCCGCTGGGTCCGCCTCGTCTGACCTTCTGGCTTTCCCAGACGGGGTCTGTCCCAACGTGTCACCAAGCGCGGGAGGCGCCAAGGCCATCCTTATCCCCCGGCCCCGGGAACCTGTCCCGGTTCCCCCGTCCCGTTCCGCGGCGGAACGGGGCGGGCCCCCTTCCAAACGGGGGCTTTCGGATGGCCTTGGCGCCATCCGCGTTAGTCCCCGTCCGGCCGGGAGCAGTCCCGCCTCCTGCCCGATCTGTCCATAGGCGGGCAGCACCGCCTCTTGGCGGGGCGGACTCCGGGTAGCGACCATCAGAAGTGCGGCAGAGTGACTCGAAGCCGCGCTTCTGGGAAATATCTGAAAAAAGGGGGACCGTCCCCGAAAGGGGGATTGGCCCGCTTTATTCAAACCGGCGAATTATTCCGGACGGCGTACGTCGAGGCTGTCGTAGCCGAAGAACTCGCGGAGCTCGCGGACCTTGTCGGTCCGCTCCCACGTGAACTCGGGCAGCTCGCGCCCGAAGTGACCGTAGGCCGCCGTCTTCTTGTAGATCGGCCGGCGCAGGTCGAGCATCCTGATCATGCCGGCCGGCGTGAGTTCGAAGATCGAGCGCACGGCCTTCTCGATGGCCACCTCGCTCACCTTACCGCCGCTGTGGATATTGACCATGACCGAGAAGGGCTCGACGACGCCGATCACGTAGGCCAGCTGGATCGTGCAATGGTCGGCGAGTCCGGCGGCGACGATGTTCTTGGCGATGTAGCGGGCCGTGTACGCCGCCGAGCGGTCGACCTTGGTCGGGTCCTTGCCGGAGAAGGCCCCGCCGCCGTGGGGGCAGCTGCCGCCGTACGTGTCGACGATGATCTTGCGGCCGGTCAGGCCCGTGTCGCCCACGGGGCCGCCGATGACGAAGCGGCCCGTCGGGTTGACGAGGTATTCGACGTTCCCCCGCCGGAGCTCGGCCGGGATGACTTTTTCGATGATCTCGGCGATGACGCCGTCGCGGAGCGTCTTGTCCTCGACGTCGGGCGCGTGCTGGGTCGACAGAACGACCTTTTCGACGGCCACGGGCCGCTTATCCCGGTAGCGGACCGCGACCTGGGACTTGGCGTCGGGCCGAAGCCAGAGGAGGAGGCCGCTCTTGCGGACCTCGGCCTGTCTCTGGACGAGGCGGTGGGCGAGGCGGATGGGCAGGGGCATGAGCTCGGGAGTTTCGGCCGTCGCGTAGCCGAACATCAGGCCCTGGTCTCCGGCCCCGACCTCGCCGTTGGCCTGGTCGACCCCGCGGGCGATGTCGGCCGACTGCTGGCCGAGGTAGGTGTGGACCTCGCAGGTATCCGAATCGAAGCCGATCAGGGGGTCGTGGTACCCGATCTCCCGGGCGGTTTCGCGGACGATGGAGACGGGGTCGAGTTTCGCCGTCGTCCGGAACTCTCCGGCGATCACGGCGACGTTCTTCGTGACCAGGGTTTCGCAAGCGACCTTGCCGTAGGGGTCCCGGGCCAGGACCGCGTCGAGAAATGCGTCGGAGATGAGATCGGCCATCTTGTCGGGATGGCCTTCGGAGACGGACTCCGAAGTGAAAACATAATCCTTGGCCATCTGAGCCTCCTTTCCGGAACGCCCGGGGGGTCTCGGAGCTCGCTGAGGGGGGATGGGCCGCGGCTTCAGACCGGCCACAAAAAAACCCGCTCTCCCTTCATCAGGAGAACGGGTCTTTGGCCGTTGGACACTTGGTTGCCGCTTTCGCTTTCGCGACCACATCCTCGCCGCTGGCGAGTGAGCACCTCGGGTGTCCGCCCCAGGTTGCCGGGCCCGCTCCGTCAGGACCGGGCCTCTCCTGATGTAAAAAAAAATGATACGCCCTCCGGCCGGAAAATTCAAGAGATGAGGGAAAATTCCCGCCGGGGGTCCCGGCCGATTCAGATCCCGTCGGTCGCGACGAGGTTGATCTCGGCCAGGACGGAGAAGGAGAAGGGCCATTCCAGCAGCCGCTTGGACTCTTTCTTCACGACGAAGGCGGCGTCCGTCTTGAAATCCAGACGGTACTCCGTGAACCAGCCGCGGTCGATGAGGAAGTTCAGGTAGCCCGTACCCGTCCCCTTGCCCTCGAAAGAACCCATCGTGTCTCCGAGGTTCTTGACGCCCGAGACGGTGGCCGTGTAGACGGCCGAAACGATGGCCTTCCTGCCTTCAGACGACGGAAGGATATCGTTCAGGGTGTATTCGATGGCCAGGTCGACCACGATATCCAGCCCCTGATACGGGATGGTCAGCCGCCGGCTCTCCTGCCATTGGTCGCCGGGGCTGACCGGCTGGGCGGGAAAGGCCGGGAAGTAGTCGCGGAGGATCTGGGGGATGGAGAAGTTCAGCACGTTCTCCTGCTCGAGGGCTTCGGGGTTGCGGATGTCCGTGACCTTGCCCGTGCCGTTGAACACGACCCCGAGGGCCTTCCCCTCGCGCGTCCTCAGGGTCTGGGTCTGCGTCCGGTCGGGGAGCTGGGCCCGGACATCGATGCCGGGGCTGGTCAGAGCCGCCTGGACCGTGTCGTGGGTAGAATTCATGAAGCTGAAATGGAATTGCCCCTGGGCATCGGCGTCCAGGGCCAAGTCCTTGCCGACGAGGTCCTTGCCGCTGACGTTGACCTGGCCGCTCACGGAATACGTCAGGCCGGCCCCGGCCGGCGGCCCGAACCGGAGCGCGACCTTTTCGGTTTGGGCCGGTGAAAGGGCCGTCCAGAAAAACAGGGCCAGGATCGGGGCCAGGGCGGCACGTTTTTTCATCTGTGTCTGTTCCTTAGGATCGAGAGTCCGCAAAAAAGCCATTCTACTCCCTGACTCAGGCTCTGGCAAATGCCCGGACGGTCGCCAAGACCCCGGCCCCTGACCGCGCTTAGAAATCAGGGTCCGTGATCCTCTTTTCCTGCCAGCTCCCGTATTTCCGGAGCTGCGGCCGGATATCGGCCGCCTTGCCCACGACGACGAGCACGTAATCGCTCTTCGGCAGGAGGGTCGCCGCCGCGCGCCTGGCGCTGTCGACCGTGACCTTGCCGATCGCGGCCAGATACTTGTCGTAATAGTCGAAGCCGAGCCTGAAATAGGCCAGGCGGACGTACGAAGAGGCCTTGCTAGCGTCGGTCTCCAGGGTCGGCGGAAACTGACCCTGGATGTAGTTCCGGGCGCTCTCGACCTCCTCGGCGGAGAAGCCCTCCCGGGCGCCCTTGACGAGCAGGCCGAAGGTGAGGTCGAGCGCCTCGCCGATCTTGTCGTTCTTCGTGTAGGAGGCGACCTGACAGATCCCCCCGGAGATCCAGGTCCGGAAGGAGCTCGAAGCGCCGTAGGTCAGGCCCCGCTTGATCCGGAGCTCGGTGTTGAGCCAGGAGGTGAACCGGCCGCCCCAGAGGGTGTTCATGACCGAGGCCGCGGGCGTGATCGGGTCGCCCATAGCATATCCGGGCGCGCCGAGGACGAAATAGGCCTGGGTAGCGTCGGGCTTGTCGACGAGGAGGAGCTTCACGCCCTTCGGCTTAGGGAAGGGAGGCATCGCGTCGGAAGGGGCCGGACCGGCCGGGTTCGCCCAGCGGCCGAGCGTCGATTCGAGGAGCGCGACGAGCGCGGCCTTGTCGATATCCCCCACGACCGCAGCGATAGCCCGGTCGGGCCGGAAATGCCGGCCGTAGAAATTCTTGACATCCTGAACGGTCATTTTTTTCAGGGAGGATTCCGTGCCGGCGGCAAGGCGGCCGAGCGGGTGGCCGCCGAAATAGGCCTTCTGGAAATACAGACGGACCGCAGCGCCGGGATTGTCCTTGGCGGACTTGAGGCTGTCGACCCGCTGGGCCCGCTCTTTGGCGAATTCCTCATCCTTGAAGGCGGGAGCGGTCAGGCCGTCGGCGGCGATCTCCATGAGGCGAGGAAAATGCTGGGAAAGGCTGTCGCCGGTGACCTGGGCGTATTCCTCGGTCGCCATGGCGTCCAGGCTCGCCCCCATGAAATCGAGGGCCTCCGCGACGGCGTCGGCGTCCATCCCGGCCGCGCCCTTGGTCATCAGGGCCGCGGTCAGGCCGGCCACGCCCTCCGCCTCGGCCGGCTCGAAGGCCGATCCGGCGCCCCGGACGATCATCCGGAAGCTGATGACGGGAAGCGAGGCATTCCGGAGGAAGAAGACCGTCAGGCCGTTCTTCAGGCTGATCTTTTCCGGAGCCGGCAGCTGCTCGGCCGCCCTGAGCGCTGCGGCGAAAACGAGGTTAGCGGCGAGGATGACGGCGGCGGTTAGCGGGGCGAGCTTTTTCACTTCGCACCTCCCTCTGGGACGAGTTTTCCGACGGTCTTGGTCGTTTCGGTGAAGTATTTCTTCGCGACCTCCTTGATCCGGTCGATCTTGACGGCCGCGTAATCGTCCATGATCGTGAAGAGCTTGCCGAAATCGCCGTAGACAAGCTCATAGGTCCCGAGCTGGTTGGCCCTCCCGGAGATCGTCTGCAGTCCCATGTAGAAGTCGCTGCGGACGCCGTTCATGGCCTTCTCGAATTCCCTCGGCGTGATGCCTTCGTTCTTGATCTTGGCCAGCTCCTCTTCGATGACCCGGTCGATCCTGTCGAGGTCGGCCCCGGGCCGGGGCTTGACCTCGATCGTGAAGAGGAAGGGGTCGATCGTCTCCTGCGGTCCGCCGCCGACCTGGAGGGCCAGCTGCTCCTCCCGGACGAGGCGCCGGTAGAGGCGGCTGCTCTCTCCCTCGAGGAGCGGCTTGGCCAGGATCGAGAGCGGCAGGAAGTCCGCGTCCCTGGCGTTCGGGGCATGCCAGACGGCCATGAAGGACGGAGCCTGGGCCTCCTTGCGGATGAGGACGGTCTTGGGGCCCATCTGCGGCGGCTCGGTCGTCGTGACCGGGGGAGGGGGAGGCGAGGCCTTGACCGGCTCATAATACTTCCTGACGAGATCCAGCGTCTTCGCCGGGTCGAAATCTCCGACGATGACCAGGACGGCGTTGTTCGGCGCGTAATACGTATGGTAATAGGCCATGATCTCGTCCCGGCGCCAGCTCAGGATGTCGCTCATCCAACCGATGACGTCCCAGTGATAGGGGTGGGCCATGATGGCCGTGGCCCGGACGCTCTCGTTGAGGATCCCGTCGTTGTTGTTGTCGACGGACATCCGGCGCTCGGAGGCGACGACGCCCCGCTCGGACTCGAGGACCTCGGGGACGAAGGCCAGGCCCTGCATCCTGTCGGCTTCCATCTCGATCATGGCCTCGAGGGCGGCCGCCGGGAACCAGTCCGTATAGACGGTCATGTCGTCGGCCGTGTAGGCGTTGTTCGACCCGCCGCGGAACTCCATGCGCCGGTCGAACTCGCCGGGCCCGACCTTGGCCGTGCCGTTGAACATCATGTGCTCGCAGAAATGCGAGACGCCGGTCAGCCCGGTCCGCTCGTTGCGCGAGCCGACCCGGAAGAACGTGTAAAGGGCGATGTTGGGGATGTTGTGGTCCTCGACGAGGAGGACCTTGAGCCCGTTCTCGAGCTGATGGACCTTGACGTCCTCTTTCTTGAACGACGCCGAGAGCGAGAGCGCGAACGTCGCCACGAAGAGGAGCGTGAGAGCGGTTCTTTTCCGCATGCCGTCACCTCCAGGGAGAAGTCAAAGAGGCATTATACTCAGCGGCCCGGCCGGGCTCAAGGGAGGGCCACGCCCGGCGCCGGCCGGAAGGGGTAGCCGTTCATGACCCGGACCCGGGCGCCCCGGCTCTCCCGAAATCGATGTACCCCCGGTCGACGTCGACCGCGAGCAATTGGACGCGGATACGGTCGCCGACATCGACCCCGCTGAATCCGCGGACCAGCCGGCCCTCGACGGGAATGGCGAGGAGCCGGACCCACGTGCCCTTCTCCGAGGCCCCGGTGACGACCGCTTCGAACTGTTCTCCGATCCGGGATTCGAGAAGGAGGGCCGCCGCGGACTTGCCGACCCGCCGCTCGACCTTGTTCGCGACGTCCTCTTCCTCCGTGCAGTGGAGGGCGAGGGCCGCCAATTCGTCGGTTCCGTAGGGGCCGGCCCGGCCCGCGAGAGCGGCCTTCAGCAGGCGCTGGGTGACGAGGTCGGTGTACCGGCGGTTGGGGGCCGTGGAATGGGAGTAATCCCTGACGGCCAGGCCGAAGTGTCCCGGCGCTGTCTCGCCGGGGGCTTCCGCGACGTACTCCCCGGCTCCCAGGAGCTTGATGACGGAAAGCGACAGGTCAGGGAATCGGAGCGGGTCGGCGGCCTCGGACTTGGCGAGGAATTCCTCGAGGGCCTTCGGGTCCGGGTCCGCCGGAAGCGCGAAGCCGTGTTCCCGGGCGATCTCGACGATGCGCGGCCAGCGTTTCGGCACCCGGACGACACGGCGGATGGACGGGAAGCGTTTCGCGGAGAGGTATCTGGCGGTCGTGCCGTTGGCCGCGATCATGAAGTCCTCGATGAGGTCCTTGGCCAGGTTCCTGTGCTCGGTCTCGAGGTCCCGGATCCGGTCGCCCTCGAAGACCGGTTTCGCCTCGATCGTTTCGAGGATCAAGGCCCCGTTGACGTGACGGTAGTTTTTCAGGCGCCCGGCGGCGAGGATCTGCAAGTGGAGGTTTTCCGCGAGCCCCGCGATGCCCGCCGCGGCTTGCGGCATGGAGCCGCGTCCCTCGAGCCAGGCCGCCACGCCGTTATAGGCGAGTTGGGCCCGGTTCCGGACAAGGGCCCGATAAACATCGGAGTCCCCGAGCGACCCGTCCGGTCTCATGACCATTCCG
Organism: Candidatus Aminicenantota bacterium; assembly: GCA_963796835.1. Taxonomy (GTDB): domain Bacteria; phylum Acidobacteriota; class Aminicenantia; order Aminicenantales; family Saccharicenantaceae; genus DATKJS01. The sequence goes on from CAWCND010000014.1 coordinate 100,029, forward strand.
ACGACGATGGCCAGGCGGTCCGCCCCGGGATTGAGGGAGGTCAGATCGGTCGAGAGCTTCTCGGGAAGCATGGGGAAGATCCGGGCCGCCGTATAGACCGACGTCGTGTTGTGGCTGGCGTGCCCGTCGATGGCCGAACCTCTTGGGACAAGGGCGTCCACGTCGGCCACGGCGACCAGGACCCTGACGGCACCTCCCGGCATCGCTTCGGCGACCGTCAGCTGGTCCAGGTCGCGGGAATCATCATTGTCGATGGACGACCACAAGAGGTCACGCTGGTCGCGGACGGGCGCGGCGCCGGCCGCGGCGGGAGACCGGATCCCGGCGAGCTCCGCGAGCGTGTCCACTGAGAAGTCGGGGAGCAGGCCGCTCTCCCGCATGGCCCTTGCGGCGATGTTCTCCAAGATCGCGCGGTGCGTTTTCTCTTTTCTGTTCATGGCCCGGGTCTCCGTCGTTCAGCGGCCTTCTTCGACGCGCTCTTGGCCCCGCGGGAGCCGACGTTCGCGCTCCGGTCGAACCCGGAAGAAACGAAGAGGGCCAGCCGGGGCTCATCCAGGGGCTTCGCGCCCATTATAGGGATGGGGCTCCTCCTGCGCAATCCTTTTCCCATCACCGGCCAAGCCCCGATTCCGGCCGGCCGCCTCGTTGAAATCTTGACGAACCCTTCAGAAAGGCCTATGTTAACGACCTTTAGGGGAGATCAGGACATCAGATGAAGAGCCGCAAAAGGCCAGTGGCGATTGTCGCCGCCGCGGCCCTCTGGTTGACTCTCTCCGGCCCGCTCCATGCCGCCGAAGGCTCCCGGCCCTCATTTTTGGGGGGCGATGAGCCCTTCTCCTTCCGCCTCTCGTCCCAGTCGGTGCTCTCCGCGTCCGGCCGGACCTTCGACGCAGGGGCATTTTCCCTCGCCGGCCCCGGCGAGCATAAAGCCAGTGATCCGTCCGGTCCTCAGCCCGCCGAAACCGGACCCAAGAAAAAAACCTTGCGGGCCTGGCTGGAGCTCGGCGGCTTCCTGGCCTATACCACCGCCAGCTATTGGATCCGGTCCGCTTTCCCCGAGGATTGGCAGTTCCAGCTCAATTTCGACACCCAGATGAAGAGATTCTTCCTGTTCTATGGTTGGCGCTTCGATTCGAACGCGTTCGTGACCAACTGGACCCACAGCCCCGCTGGCGCGATCTATTACCAATTCGGCCGGACCAACAACCTGTCCTGGGTCCAATCCTGGCTCATGTCCGTCATTTCGTCGACGTATTGGGAAGGCTTCGTGGAATGGAAGGAAGTCATCTCCCTCAACGATCAGATCATGACGGGCCTCGGCGGGTATTCCATCGGGGAGCCTTGGTTCCAGCTCGGCCGCTTCCTGAACGCCCAGTCGAACGTCTTTCTCAACGCCCTCGGTTTCATCAATCCGATCAACAAGCTCAACCAGTGGCTGGACCGCAAGGATCCGGCGACATGGAATTACCCCCCCCCGGGTTGGCACAGCTTCAACCTGTTCACCGGGGTCCGGAGCCTCAGTTCGGCGGGGCAGGCGACCCAGACCGGTCTCTACTTCAGCCTGGACGACCAGATCATGGAGCTCCCGGAATACGGGAAACCGGGGCAGCTCAGTGAAACCCTCAAGGATACGTACTTCAGCCAGTTTACCTTCGATTATACGCTGCGCGAGGGGCATGCTGACGAGACCAACTTCACGGCCGAGGCCAGGAGCTGGGGTTACGTCCGCCAGGACATCGACGCCGATCGGGAAGGCTACAGCCTGAGCATCGGTCTCGGCTCATCCTTCGAGTATTTCAAGAAAAGGCCGCTCGACTATTACGACATCAACCCGGTGCCGGTCGACCAGCCCGTCGAGGTCCTCGATCTCGAGAGGCCGCGGGCCTTCACGGACAAGCTGGCCCTCCTCCACATCGCCGGCCCGGTCCTGGACTACACGATCTTCCGCCGGGGCTTCAAGCTCAGGTCCGTGACGTCGGCCTATTTCGATTTCGGGCTCGTCAATGCCTTCGCCCTGAACGAGTATTCCGCGCTCCACGACATCACCGGCATGAAGACGACGGTTGTCTACTACGGCTACTATTACGGTTTCGGCGGGAGCTTTTCGGAAAAAGCCGACCTCGAGTGGGGGAACTTCCGGGCCCGCGCTCAGGCCGGCTTCGGGGCTTGGGCTTCGGCCGACTTCAAGGACCGGTTCCCGGACCGGGTCACGAATAACGCCCATCTCGGCGACAACAGGACGCGCTGGCTTCTCGGCGCCGGCTGGAAGGTGCCCCACGTTCCCATGCAAGTCTTCCTCAACTACGAGGACATTTATAGGTGGGGAAAGATCCAGGAGGTCCGCGTCCACGGCCTCGAGAAAAGGGCCTTCGCCGGCCTGGAGTTCTCTTTTTGACCGGCTCAGTCGATGATCTCCCAGCCGTGCTGCTGGGCGTGGCGGCGGAGTCCGGCGGTGGGGTGGACGGCCACGGGATGACCGACGAGCTCGAGGACGGGAAGGTCCGATAGCCGGTCGGCCAGCGCCCAACATCCCTTCCAATCGACCTCGGCAGGGCTGACCTTCTCGAAAAGGGCCTCGACCTTCTGTCGGGCGTAGGGATAGATCCCGCTGCGGTGTCCGCTGAGCTTCCCGCCGACGACCTCGAGCTCGCGGCCGATGACGATATCGGCTCCCAGTTTCTCCTGGAGCTCGCCGACGAGGACCTGCAGGGAGCCGGAGAGAAGGACGATGAGGCAGCCTTCGGCCTTGAACTGGCGGATCCTCGCCTGAAGCTTCTCCGGGACGGCCTCCCTCAGGTAGGCCCTGCCGTACCTGCGGGCCCAGGCCCTGACCGTCTCCGGCTTTTTTCCCCTGAGGTACGTGGCGTTCCAGCCGATGGCCTGGCGCAACCCGAGCCTCAGCGCGTCCCTGAAGAAGGTCAGCAGGAAGGAGGCCAGGCGGAACGGCCCGACCTTCCCGCGCAGGACGATGAAGCGGAAGAACGAGTGTTCGGAGCTCGTCCTCCTGAGGAGAGTTCCGTCGAGGTCGATGATGGCCAGGCGCTGGGCTTCCATGTGACTCTGTGATGTCCTCGCCAAGGGGCTAAATGGAGGTATAGCACAAAACGGGCCCGCCTGTAAGGCCCCGGCTCAGCGAGGGAAGGGTTCTGAGGCCAAGAAAGCCCTTACGCCGGGCGGGCGACGTCTCTCACGATCAGGAGCGTTTTCGGGTCGAGCTTCAGGCGCATGTCCTTGGGGGCCAGCCGGTCGTGGTCCTTGACCAGACTGAAGTGGACGTGGTCGCCGTGGTGCTGGAGGGAGATCAAGACATCGATCGCCCCCAGATGGTCCTTGAGCATGAACGGGATCCCCCGGTCGTCGAAGAGGGGCTCGTCCCCCCGGAGGGAGGCGCTGAACCAGACCTCCAGGCCGAGGCGGCCGGCGAAATCCTTGAACTTCCGGAGCTCTTCCGGCCCGGCCTGGCTGAAATCGAGGCCGTCCACGATGACCGCCTCGGCCCCGAACTGGCCGTGAACGATCATGGCTTCCAGACTCTTCAGGACTTGTTCTGTCCTCGTCCCTTCCTGTTTGAAGTTCATGATGACCCGGTTGCGGATGAGATCGTCGTACATCTCGAGGGCGGACTTCATCCCAGGCTTCTTGGCGATCTCCTTAAAGATGTCCTCGTACCAATTGATGATGTGGTCGACGCGGGTGGCGTAGGAGACGTGGATGATGTGCTTTCCCTGGAGGAGCTTGTCCGCGGCGATGTGGACCAGGCAGGCCGTCTTCCCGACCCCTTTCCGGGAGGCGAGGACGCCGATATTTCCGTGCCCGAGCCCGCCCGAGATCGATCGTTCGAGGATCCTCAGGGGGCTCCGCTTGATGAGTTCTTCCTTGACCGTGAGCGTCATGGCATCTCCTCTTGTCCTATTTCTGGGAGGCTTTCCTCTGTTTTTCCAGGTGCTGCTCCGTCAGGAGCTCGGCGACGTGCGGCGGCACCTTGCCGTATTTCAGGAATTCCATGGTGAACTCGGCCTTGCCCTGGGTCAGCGAGCGGAGGACCGTCGAGTAGCCGAACATCTCGCTGAGCGGGACCTCGGCGTCGACCCGGGCGAACATCCCGTCCTCGACCGAGCTGACGATGATCCCGCGCCGCTGGCTGATCGTCGCGAAGACGTTGCCGGCGAACTCGCTCGGCCCCTCGACGGAGACCTTCATGATGGGCTCGAGGATCTGGGGCTTGGCCTTCATGTAGACCTGGCGGAACGCGCCCTGGGCGGCCGCCTGGAAGGCGATGTCGGACGAGTCGACCGGGTGGTATTGGCCGTCGTTCACGACGATCCTGATCGCCGATCACGGGAAAGCCGATGAGCGGGCCCTTCCGGAGGACGGCCTTGAACCCCTTGTCGCAGGAGGGGATGAACTCCCGGGGGATGCGGCCGCCCTTGACCTCGTTCACGAACTCGTAGGTCGCCCTGGCGAGGGGCTCGATGTGACCGCTGACCCGGGCGTACTGGCCGGCGCCGCCCGTCTGCTTCTTGTGGGTGTAGTCGAACTCGACGCGCTGGCTGATGGTCTCGCGGTAGGCGACCTGGGGCATGCCGGTCTGGACCTCGGCCCGATATTCGCGCTTCATGCGCTCGATGTAGACGTCGAGGTGGAGCTCGCCCATGCCCTGGATGATGGTCTGGTTGGATTCGGGGTCGACGTGGGTCCGGAAGGTGGGGTCTTCCTTGGTGAACCGGTTGAGGGCCTTGGCCATCCGGTCCGCGGCGTTGTTGTCCACGGGCGTGATGGCGAGGGAGATGACCGGGTCGGGGACGAAGATCGAGGTCATGGCCAGGTTCAGGCCCGGGCTGCAGAAGGTGTCGCCGGAGGCGCAGTCGACGCCGAAGAGGGCCACGATGTCGCCGCACTCGGCGCCCTGCGATGTCCTCCATGTCGTCGGCGTGCATGCGGACGAGCCGCCCGACCTTGATCTTCTGGCCGGAGCGGGTGTTGACGAGCTCGTCGCCCTTCGGCGGAGGCTCCCCTGGTAGATGCGGACGTAGGTCAGCTGGCCGTAAGGACCCTCCTCGAGCTTGAAGGCCAGGGCCACGGTCTTGGCCTCCGGGTCGGCGGCGAGGACACGCTCGACCCCGTCCTGGTCGAGGTCGAGGGCCTTGTTCTCCACTTCGGACGGGTTGGGCAGGTAGCGGACAACGGCGTCGAGAAGCGGCTGGATGCCCTTGTTCTTGAAGGCCGAGCCGACGAAAACGGGCATGAGCTTGCGGGCGATCGTGCCCCTGCGCACGGCGGCGTGGATCATGGCCTCGGTGGCCCGTCCGTCGAGGGCGGCCTCCATGAGCTCGTCCGAGAACATGGAGACGGCGTCGAGCATCGTCTCCCGCGCTTTCCGCGCCTCGGCCTCGAGTTCTGCCGGGACTCGGCTCGGCCCGGACGATCGTCTCCGTCAGGGCCGTCGAAATAGAGCGCCTTCATCGTGACGAGGTCGACGATCCCTTCGAAGCCGTCTTCCAGGCCGATCGGGATCTGCATGAGGACGGCGTTGTGGCCGAGCTTTTCCGCGATCTGGTCCCGGACCTTGGAGGGGTTGGCCCCGACCCGGTCGAACTTGTTGATGAAGGCGATGCAGGGGACGTTGTAGCGCTCGGAGCTGGCGGTCGACCGTGATCGTCTGGGACTGGACGCCGCCGACCGAGCAGAGGACGAGGATGGCCCCGTCGAGGACCCGCAGGGAGCGCTCGACCTCGATCGTGAAGTCGACGTGGCCGGGCGTGTCGATGATGTTGATGGAATGGTCGTCCCAGGTCGACGTTGGTCGTGGCCGAGGCGATCGTGATGCCCGCGCTCGCGCTCGAGGTCCATGGAGTCCATGGTCGCGCCGACGCCGTCCTTGCCCTTGACCTCGTGGATCGCGTGGATCTTCTTGCAGTAAAAGAGGATCCGCTCGGTCAGAGTGGTCTTGCCGGAGTCGATGTGGGCGCTGATGCCGATGTTGCGCATCCTCGCGATTTCAGTGCTCATGGACTTTCGCCTTTACGATGAATCACGTCTGACCGGGAATTCGGGATTGAGCCGTCTCGGGACGAACGCTGCTATCCGGATCGAACAATGGAAACGCAATTATAGCCGAAAACCGGGTCGGCCTCAAGAGGCACAACCCCCTCCCGGGGCGACGGTCCTCTTTCATGCTTGGCCCTCGAGAGCGGGCGGAATGATAAAAGGCCAACGGCCGGACCGAACGAAAGCGGATTTGAAAGGAATGGCCGGATGGAGAGGTGACCGCGTCTTTCGGATCACTCGCCCGCGAGCGGCAGCTTCCCCGGGTCTTCCAGAAAGAGGATGAGGTCCTTCGTAAACCGGGCCGCCTCGGCCCCGTCGTTGACCCGGTGGTCGAAAGAGAGGCACAGGGGCAGCGTCTTTTTCACGGTCACGACGCCGTTCTCGACCCTGGCCCGGTCGTCGATCTTCATCGTGGCCAGGATGGCGACCTCCGGGTAGTTGATGATGGGCGTCGCCGCATACCCGCCGATGACGCCGACGTTGGTGATGGAAAAGGTCCCGCCCTTGAGGTCGGCCAGGTCGAGGGCCCGCTCCCGGGCCGCCTTGGCCAGGTTCTGGATCTCTTCGGCGATCTCGAGAACCGACTTCTGGTCGGCCATCTTGAGCACGGGAACGATCAGGCCGTCGGGGACGTCGACCGCGATGCCGATGTTGTAGTATTTCCTGACGACGATCTCGCCTTCCTCGTCGTCGAGGATCGCATTGAAGGTCGGGTGCAGTTTGAGGGCTTCGATGACGGCTTTGACGATGAAGGGAAGATAGCTCAGCTTGATCCCCTTGGCCTCGGCCTCCGCCTTCATCTTCTCGCGGAGAGCGGCCAGCTTCGTGGCGTCCGCCTCGTCGAAATGCGTCACGTGGGCGGCCTTGTCCAACGATTCCCGCATGTGCTTGGCCGTGGCCCGGCGGACGCCGCGGAGCGGGATCCGTTCCAAATTGCCGTAAAGGTCGTATTTCGCCTTGATCTTGATCTCGAGCTTTTTTTCGGCCGGCTTCTCCTTGGCCGACCGCAAGTCCTCTTCGGTGATCCGTCCGCCCGGTCCTGTGCCCTGGATGGTGGCGAGGTCGAGGCCCAGCTCCTGGGCGAGCTTCCGGACCTTGGGAGTAGCCTGGGCCGGGCCGCCCGGAGGCGCCGCGGCGGAACCCGCGGCCGGAGCCGGCACAGGCCCCGCCCCCGCGTGCGGAACGGCCGCTTTTTCGGCCGGCCCCCCCGCCTCGGGCACGGCCTCGCCCTTCTCGCCGATCGTCACCAGGACCTGGCCGACCTTGACGATGTCCTTTTCCTTGAAATGGAGCTTGAGGACGGTCCCGGCGTAGGGCGACGGCATCTCGACGATGGCCTTGTCCGTCTCGATCTCGGCCAGCGTCTGGTCTGCCTTGACCCCCTCTCCCTCTTTCACGAGCCAGCGGACGATCTCGCCTTCGGTGATGCCTTCGCCGACGTCGGGGAACCGGAACTGCTTGGCCATGGTCAGAACTCCATGATCTCGTGGATCGCGCGGAGCAGCCGCTCCGGGCTCGGATAATAATAGTCCTCGCTCTTGGGGAGCGGGACGGTGATGTCCGGGGCCGTGACCCGGAGGACGGGAGCGCTCAGGCTGAGGAGAGCCCGCTCGCCGATCAAGGCGGCGATCTCCGCTCCCAGGCCGCACGTTTTCGGCGCCTCGTGGAGGACGATGGCCCGGCCGGTTCTCTTCACCGACGCGACAACCGTTTCCCTGTCCATCGGGGAGAGGGTCCGCAGATCCACGACCTCCGCGCCCACCCCTTCCGCCGCCGCCTTCTCCGCGGCCTTCAGGGCCACCGGGATCATCGTTCCCCAGGCGACGATGGTCAGGTCCTTGCCCTCCCGGACGATCTTGGCCTGCCCGAGGGGCACTTCATAAGGCTCCTCAGGGACGTCCTGCTTGTCGGTCCGGTAGAGCTTCGTCGGCTCGAGGAAGATGACGGGGTCTTCGCTCCGGAGCGAAGCGATGAGGAGCCCCTTGGCGTCATAAGGGTTCGACGGGACGACGACCGTCAGCCCCGGGATCTGGCAGAACAGAGCTTCCGTACTCTCCGAGTGGTGCTCGAGGGCCTTGACGCCGGCGCCGTACGGAGTCCGGATCGTCAGCGGCACGGGGAAGCGGCCCCGGGTCCGGTTCCGGAGGCGGGCGACATGCGAGATGATCTGGTTGAAGGCCGGGTAGATGAATCCCAGGAACTGGATCTCAACGATGGGCCTCAGCCCCAAGGCCGTCATGCCGACCGCGGCCCCGACCCCGGCCGATTCAGCGAGCGGCGTGTCGATGACCCGCTCGGGTCCGAATTTTTCGACCAGCCCTTCCGTGACCCGAAAGACTCCGCCGTCGCGGCCGACGTCCTCGCCGAGGATCAAGTACCGGTCGTCCCTCTCCATTTCCTGGCGGAGAGCCTGGTTGATGGCCTGGACCATGGTCATGATCATCGGGCGCCCCCTTTCAGGGCGGCTTCGAGGCCGGCCAGCTGCTCCCTGAGGTCCGGGGTCATCGTGGCGTAGGTGAAAGCGAAGAGGTCCTCGATGGCGGCGGGCGGCCGCGCTTCGGCCGCCTCGACGGCCTTTTCCACCGTTTCCGAGGCCCGGTCCTGGACCTCTTTTTCGTAGGCCTCGTCCCAGAAGCCCTTCTTTTTCAAATAGAGCTGGAATCGGACGACGGGGTCTCTCTTCTCCCATTCGAGGACCGCGTCCTTGGTCCGATAGCGGGAGGCGTCGTCGGAGGTCGTGTGGTCGCCCATCCGGTAGGTATACGCTTCGATCAGGGTCGGCCCCCCGCCGCTCCTCGCGGTTTCGGCGGCCTCCTTCGTGGCCGCGTACACGGCTAGGACGTCGTTGCCGTCGACCTGGACCCCGCGGAAGCCGTAGGCGGCGGCCTTCTGGGCGATCGTCGCCGAGGCGGTCTGGCGGCTCCGCGGCACCGAGATGGCGAACTGGTTATCGTAGCAGACGAAAACGTTCGGCGTCTTGAAAACTCCGGCGAAATTCAGGCCCTCGTGGAAATCGCCTTCCGAGGTCGCCCCGTCGCCGAACGTCGTGACCACGGCGATCCGGAGCTTCCGGTAGTTCGCGGCCATCCCGGCGCCGACGGCGTGGAGGATCTGCGACGCGACCGGGATGGCGAGGGGATAGATGTTCAGCCCCTCGGGCGTCCGGAGCCCGGCTTCGTTCCCCATCCAGTAGTGGAAATAGTCGGCTGAAGAGGGTAGCCCAGGGTGATATACGCCCCGAGGTCCCGGAAGTAAGGGAAGAGCCAGTCCGGGCCCTGCATGGCCGAGGCGACGCCCACCTGGCAGGCCTCGTGGCCACGGCTGGAGGCGAAAGTCCCAAGCCGGCCCTGGCGCTGAAGCTTGAGCGCCTTGCCGTCGGCGAGGCGCGAGTCAGGACCATATGGACATACATCTTCCGCAGGTCCTCGCCAGATAGGACGGGCTCGAGGTCCGGCCCGGACCCGGCCCGCCTCGTCGAGGATCTGGAGCCGTTCGCCCTTGAGCGGGTCGAAGTGTTCGATCATCGGAGCACCCCTTCCCGCGTTATCCCGGCCGGAACTCCGTCGGCGGCCCCTATGGGCTCATCCCTGTCCAGGCCGTGTCTATTTTTGCTCAGCCCAGGCCTTGAGTTTGTCGTAATCGACCTCGCCGCAGATCGACATCGTTTGTCTCGGCGTTGAGAAAGGTCGGGATCTTGAGCTGGCCGCCGCACTTGGGCGCGATGACGTCCCGGAAGGACCGCATCAGGTCCTGGTTTTTCTCGTCGTGCCAGATCTCGCGCTTGTCGAAGCGGACATCGGTCTCCTGTTCGAGCTTCTCGACGAGAGGCATCATCCTTTTGCAGTGGGGGCATTCCCGCCCATGGAACATGATCAGGTTCGCCATCATTTCCTCCTGACGAAGAGTCCGCACCAGCATTCACCGTTCTTCACTCCCCGGTACGTCTCGTGGATCGTGAAGTTGCAGGGGCAGACGAGCTTCAAGTCTTCTTCCCAATCTTTGGTGAACAGCCGGCAGGGGCAAAATTTGAAGCCGTGGTTCTTCTCATTCTCGAAGATGCCCCGGATGAGCAGGTCGACCTTTTCTCCGTCCGGGTTGACCATGAATTCGTTCCCGGCCGTGAATCGCTCGATGGCCTTCCGGAAATCGACGGGCGCGAAAACGGTGTCGGTCCCACCGCCCAGGATCTTCCGCGCCTCCTCAGCCGTGATCTCCACGTAGGCGTTCAGGACCTTGCAGGTCGGGCAGAGCTCGGGCGGGGCGACCCCGTAGTGGATGTCGTTACAGACAAAGCAACGCCAGTATTTCTTTTTCATCGGAACCCCTCCTCGAACCCTGGTCGCCCTGACTTCGCCGGAACTTCATTGCCTCCTATTTTACTGGGAAAGCCGGGCCCGGTCAAACCGGCGGCGGAGGTGATTTCGGTGGGGATTTCGGTGACACACAACTCATGACCGAAATAGGCCCGGGGCCCTATGGAGGGGATTGAGTTGTGCGCCGCCCTCATTTTTCGGTCGCCCTTAGAAATTGACGACGATCGAGGTCGTGAAGTAAGCGTCAAGCCTCCTCAGGGGGACGGGCACGGTCAGGCCGGTCGGATCGCCAAGAAGGTCGAACAGGGGCACGAGCTCGTTGGCCGGCAGGTGGGAGTAGAGAAGACGCAGGCTCGCTTTGAGGAGGAGGGCCTTGGTGATGGTCGCGGTCACGGAATTCGTCCAGTCGTAGCGCCAGTCGACCGTCTTCTTCAGGTTATCGTCGAAGATGAAGTCGCTCCCGAAGGAGGAGGTCCCGGTGATCTTCTGCTCGAACTTCGCGATGGCCCGGAAGCCGAGGAACGAGGAGGCGTCCTGCCCGAAATACTTGCGCCAGGTGTAGGTAAAACCGCCGTCGGTCTTGAACGCCGTGCGCTTGGTTTCGACCCAGGCGTACCCGGTGCCGGCGTTGAGAATGACCCGGCCGGCCAGGCCGGCGAACTGGTTGCGGTCCCAGCTCAGGCTGGTCTGGAGGACGACCTTCTTCGACAGCCGGTGGTCGTACTGACCGGAGAGGGCCATGTTCTCCGCGACCAGGCGCGACGTCCTGTCCTCAACGACGGTGAAGTCCGTCTCCGTCCCCTCGGCGGTCCGGGTGATCGTCGTGGCGTGGCTGCTGAGGATGTAGGCTTTGAAGGTCAGGGCGTCCTTGTCCCAGGTCCGTTTGAGCGTGGTTCCCAGGCTGAAGGTCGATGTGGATGAGTTGCCGCTGGTCAGGACGAAGCCCAATTCGGCTGTAGCCTTCCAGGGCCCGAGAAGCCCCATTTTCTCCCCCTCGGCCCGGGCCGGCGCGGGCCGCGCGATGAGGCAGGCCAGGACCAAAGCCGCCGCGGCCGTCGAAGCGCCGTGGACGGAGTTGCGGACGCGTCTGGACATGGTGATGACTCCTTCTCTTAAACAAGGTCGGATGATCAGATTAATTTCCGGTGCCGGCCCTGTCAAGGGACGTCGGCGCCGGCCCGGCGCTCATCAGGGCCTCGGGGATGGCTTCCACTCCAGAGTGCGGTTTGCGCTAGACCGCACATGACGTTCCAGCCATTCCCCTTCGGCCCTTCTCCGCCTCTGCCCGGGTTTCACTTCGCCCGGGCGTCGTAATAGAGGGCCGCGGCGCCGAGGATGGCGATATTCTCCGTCTCCGAGACCTCGACCTTCAGCCGCTCCTTGGTGATGGAATAGGCGAAGCTCTGGAAAGCCTCCCACATCGCGTCCCGGAAGAAGCGGAAGGACTTGCTGACCGACCCGCCCAGGACAACGGCCTCGGGGTCGACCGCGTAGCAGATGGCCTTGAGGGCTTCGCCGAGATGGGCCCCGTATTCCGCGAAGATCTCAAGGGCCCGCTTGTCGCCGCCCTCGGCCCGCCCGGCCAGCTCCCGGCCGGCGACGCCATGGACGCGCTCGAAAAACTGACCGCTCGCATACGCCTCGAGGTTCCGGTCGAGGTAGGGGAGCATGCCGAACTCGCCCGCCCCGCAATTCGTCCCGGAATACAGCTTTCCGTTGGCGATGACCCCGGCCCCGAGCCCGGTCCCGATGATCAGGCCGACCGCGTGGTCGTAGGGCTTCGCCTTGCCGAAATGCTTTTCGCCGACGGCGAAGCAGTTGGCGTCGTTGTTGACGTAGGCCGGGAGATGATAGCGCTCCTCGAGATAGACTTTGAGCGGGACCTTCTTCCAGGAGCGGATGTTCTGGACGTCGTAGACGACCCCGCTCTTGAGGTCGATGACGGAGGGGACGCCGGCGCCGATCCCCGCGACATCCTTCCGCAGGATCGGGTCGATGGCCCTGAAGATGTCCTCGAGGACGTCCTGTTCCGAACCCTGACTTCGGACGGCGACGGACCGGACGTCGGCGAGACGGCCGCCGACGACGAGCCCGGCCCGGACGTTCGTCCCTCCGAGGTCGACGCCGATGACCGTGTCCGCGCTCACGCCGCCTCCTTCTGCTTCTTGCGGGCGATCGTCTCGTTCAGGATGATCGGCTTAGCCCAGAGCCCGATGCTCAGGATGTAACCCAGGGTCAGGTAGAGGAAGAACATGCCCTGGCGGAGGCCGAAGGCGTCCCCGAGACGGCCGATCATGAGGGGCACGAGCGCCCCTCCGATGATCCCCGTGCAAAGGATCCCGGAGAAGGAGCCGTGATGGCTCGAAACAGAATTGAGGGCGAGCGAGAAAATGATCGGCCACATCACCGAGGCGGCGAAGCCCATGAGAGGGAACATCACGAGAGCCAGGGGACCCGGACCGAAAAGGGCCAGGGTTAAAAAGACGCTGGCCGCGACGGCGAACCCGACGAGAATTTTCCGGCTGTCGAAGAGCTTCAGCAGGACAAGACCGAAGACGCCGCCGACCGTCATCAAGCCCCAGAAAAGAGAGACCTTGCTCGCCCCGACGGTTTGGGGATCGTACTTATGGTAGGTCACCAGGAACTGCGAGATCCAGTTGGCGACGCCCTGCTCCGTCCCGACGTAGGCGAAGATCCCGAGAAAGTAGAGGAGGACGGCCCTGTTCTTGAAGAGGGCCTTGTGAGTGGCCCAGGCCCCGGCCTTCTCCTCCTCCTTCTTGACGACGAGCGGGAAGCGGGCGAGGGCGAGGACGGCGATCATTACGACGACGAGGACCGCGAAGACCCAGTAGACGGAGACCCAGGGGAGGCGCGGCGGGACGAGCTTGGACATCAGGCCGATGAGCGGTTTGCCCGCGCCTTCGGGCCGGCCCAGGTTCCGGACGAAATAGGTGTAGATGTAAGGGCTGAGGAACGAGGCGCCGCCGAAGACGAGCTGGGCCATGACCGAGTTGAAGGCGAAATGCTCTTCGCCGCCGGAAACCCTGAGGAGGGGGTTGATGGCCACCTGGAGGGCGGCCATGCCGGCCCCGATCAGGAAAAGCGACAGGATGGCCGTCGAATAGCGGGGAAAGAGGGAAAAGAACATGGCCCCGATGAAGGCCAGGGCGAAGGCGGCGATCATGACCGGCTTCTCCCTGAATTTTTCGAGGAGCATTCCGGCCGGGATGGACATGAAGCCATAGGCGATGAAGAAGGAGAAGGGGAGGAGGGCGACGAGTGTCAGGCTGAGCTCGAAGCTCTTGATGATGTCGGGGACGAGCGGCCCGATGATGTTGGTCAGCAGCGAGATGACGAAGAAGGTCAGGAAAATGAGAGCGACCATGCCGTAATGACGGACGGGCGCCACTACGGGAGCAGGGCCGGATTCCTGGTTCATTATTTCAGACTCCCTTTCTTATTATTTATATCAAAGCGTCCGAAAATAATAGTCATTAAGGAGCGGCACCCCTCTACCGAAAACTTCGGAAGGGAATCCAACGGGGCGGGTGGCGCCGAGACCGTGGAAGGGCGGTACCGGGGCCGCCCGAGAGACCCCGTTGCGGAGGGGGGACCCGTCGGCTTGTCCGACGGGGGGAACTGACGAAACTGGTTCCCGGGGTGCGGGGGATAAGGGTGGCTCCGGTGCCGCCCAGAACAGGAGGGGCCGGGACAGGACCCCTTCAACCTTTTCTAAGGCTAAGAGCAGAATGATCACTTGCCCTTTTTGTCTCCCGTCTGCTCCTTCTCCTTCTGGAGCTCGATGAGGTCGACCGTCTGCGAGAAGTCGCCGAGGAGGTACTTGGCGAAGTAGTCGGCCCGGATCCAGAACCAGTAGTCGGTCATGTCGCCGTACCCGTGGCGCTGGCCCGGGAAGAGGAAGAAGTCGAACCGCTTGTTGGCCTTGATCAGGGCGTTGGCCAGCCGGATCGTGTTCCCCGGATGGACGTTGTTGTCCATGTCGCCTGTCGTCAGCAGGAGGTGGCCCTTGAGGTTCTTGGCGATCTCGGAGTTCTTCTCGATGCTGTACTCGAACTTGACATTGCCGTCCTTGTCGGTGACCTCCTTGACGCCGTGGTGCTTCTCGCTCCACCAGCGGTTGTAGATGTTGTTCTCGTGGTTGCCGGATGACGAGACGCCGACCTTGAAGAAGTCGGGGTAGACGAGCAGGGCCGCCGCGGTCATGAACCCGCCGCCGGAGTGGCCGTAGATGCCGACCCGGTCGATGTCGATGTAAGGATACTTGATGGCCAGCTCCTCGATGGCCCGCTTCTTGTCGGCCAGGCCGTAGTCGCGGAGGTTGCCGTAACCGTAGTTGTGGTACCACTTCGAGCGCATGCGGGTTGCCGCCGCGGTTGCCGACCTCGATGACGATGAAGCCGAGCTGGGCCAGGGCGACATTGCCGTTCTGCGGGGAGAACGTCTTGGTCACGCTCTCGGTCTGGGGCCCCGGGTAGACGTAGGCGATGATCGGGTACTTCACCGCCGGGTCGAAATCGAAGGGCTTGTACATCACGCCGTAGAGGTCGGTCACCCCGTCGTCGGCCTTGACCTTGAACGGCTCGGGGAACTTGTAGCCGGCCTCGAGGAGGGCGCTCGATGTCCGTCATCTCGAGCTTGAGGAGGAGCGTCCCGGAGAGGTCGCGGAGCTCCGAGACGGGGGCCGTGTTGACCCGCGAATAGGTGTCGATGAAGTACGCGGAGCGCGTCGTCGGCGTCGGAGCTGTGGTTCGCGTCGCCCGGGTTGAGGAGCTTGAGGCCGGAGCCGTCGAGATTGACGCGGTAGAGATGGATGTCGTAGGGGTCTTCGTTCGGCTCGCGGCCGCAGGCGTTGAAGTAGAGGATGCGTGGCTTCTCGTCGACGCCCTCGATTGCCCTGGCAGGTGAACTCGCCCGAGGTGATCTGGCTCTTGAGCTTGCCGTCCCCGTCGTAGAGATAGTAATGGCCCCAGCCGTCGCGCTCGGACCACCAGACCATCTCCTGGCCGCCGTTGACGAGCCGGAGCGGCTCGGTCTCGACGTAGGTGTTCAGGCGCTCCTCGATGAGGACCTTCACGTCGCCGGTGGCCGTGTCGGCGACGCAGACGTCGTACTTGTGGAGGTCGCGGCTCTGGCGCCCGAAATAGAGCTTGTCGGAGGTCTCGCTCAGCCACTGGGCCGGCGGCGGGTAATCCTTTTCGCGGTCGATGTTGCGGCGCGGCGCCGTTTCGATCGACAGGGTCTGGTCCTTGAACGCGTCGGCCTTGACCTTGAGCTTGCCCTTGAGGCGAGGTCGAAGACCAGGAGCTCGGGCTGGGGCTGGTTCTCCTCGCCCGGCATCGCGTAGCGGTAGGTCTCGAGCGTCGGCCGCGGGTTCGACAGGGAGTTGATGACCCAGAGGTCGGCGACCTTGCGCTCGTCCTCGCGGACCATGGCGAACTTCTTCGAGTCCTTCGACCAGATGATGAAGCCGGCCGGGACGCGATAGTCCTTGCGGTCCTTCTCGTCCTTCTGAAGCTCCTTCTTGTCCTCCTCGATGAGGTCCCGGGCGTAGGAAAAGTGCTCCTCGCCGTCCGTCGTCAGCTGGACCTCCTTGATCGTCGCGTCGTCGGCCTTCTTCAGGGCCTTGGCGAAGTTCTCGGCGTCCATCAGGTAGAGGTTATGGGCGCGGACGAAAACGACGGACTTTTCGTCGGGGGAGACGGAGGCCCAGCGGGGTCGCTTCGGCGGCGCCTCGTAGTCGGGGAGGAGCGACAGCTTGCCCGTGGCCAGGCGATACTCGAAATAGAGCGCCGTCGTCTTCTTCTCGGGCTCCTTTTCCTTGCCCTTCTCGGCGTCCTTCTTGTCCTGGTCCTTTTTCTCGAGGTCCTTCTTCTCCTGCTCTTTCTTCTCCCGTTCTTTCTGGTCGGCCGTCTTGGCCGCCTCCTCCTTGGCCTTTTTCGCGTCCTCGCGCTTCTTCTCGATGTCGCCAGCCTTGACGATCTTGTCGCCGAGGCGGACGTCGGAGTCCTTTTGGACTTCGAGCTCCAGGCGGAGGGCCATGTCCTTGTCGATGAACTTCACGGTCTTGAAGGGCAGGTGCTGGGAGTCGTAGGGCGTCAAGACGATCTCGGTCAGCTGGGCGGCCATCCGGGCGTTGTCGAAGAGCGGCGTTTTGGACTTGGCGAGCGGGTCGACGAGATAGAACGAACGTCCCTGACTCGTCTCCCAGCCGTACCAGAAGCGGTCGCCCGATTCCAGCCAATGCGGTTGAACAGCGAGGTCGAAGACGAGCTTCCCGATCTTAGCGGCGGTGAAGCGGGCGGCCAGCTCGTAGTTGGCCTTGTCGGCCTTCTTCATCTCGGCGCCGAAGCCGGCGGCCGGACGCAACGCGAGAGACGAAAGAAGGAAGAGAACGGCTGCCGTGAATCGGACGGCTCGATGGACGAGAACGCGATGGCACATGGCAGGGACCTCCTGGGTGGATTCTTGGGATTTGCGAATGATGGAACACCGCAACTTTCTCCGCCCTCCGCCGAATCGGCGTTTCGTCAGGGCGGCAGGACAATCGCGGGCGCTCGGGGTCATGGGCAAGGCGCGGATTATAGCAAATCCAAGGGTCAATTCAAACCAATCCTTTCTTTTCAGAACAGCGCCAGTGAGTATTCCCGTAGCTGCTTCTGGCGCCGGCGGGCGTCGGGACATTGGCGTTCGAGCTCCCGCCAGAATTGCCGGTCGTGACCCCTGAGGCGGGTGTGGACGAGCTCGTGGAGGATGACGTAATCCGAAAGCTCCTCCGGCAGGACAGTCAGGAATGCGTTGAGTTGGATGCGGCCGGAGGGCGATGCGCTTCCCCAGAGCGTGCCTTGGGTGCGGACGCTTAGGGCCCGGTAGGTGAACCCATGCTCCACAGCCAGTGCGGCCAGCCGTTGGTTAAGCTCGGCCCGGGCCCGCCTGCGGTCGAGACGTTCGGCGGCGGCGATCGCCTCTCGGCAGCGGTCACGGGCGCATCCGATCCGGGCGAGTGTCCGCCGGATCCATTCCCTCTTGGAAACTGCGACCCGGCGGGCCTCCTCGAAGGGAACGCGCGCCGGGACGGCAACCCGCACGCCCCGTGAGGCGCGGACTGTCAGCCCGATGCGGTGGGCGCGCCGGCTCTTCATAAAGAGGACAGGCCCGACGCCGTCGAGCACGATCGTACGGGACGGTCCCTCGGCCGTCGGCCCGCCCGGCCGGGGCACATCAATCCTCGTAATAGAACCTCCGCCGCTTGTCCTTCTCGTTGATGGGATTCGCGTCCATGACCCACATGCCCCGGCCGTGAGTCGCGATGACGATGACGTTGTCCCGCGGGTGGATGATGAGGTCGTGGACGTAGCACGTCGGCAGGTTGGCGCCCAGGACGGTCCAGGTCTTGCCGCCGTCGGTCGTGACATAGACGCCCATGTCCGTGCCGACATAGAGGATGTTCTCGTTCACGGGATCTTCGCGGATGACGTTGACCGGGCCGGCCGGGATGCCCGCGGCGATGCTCGTCCACGTCTTGCCGTAATCCGCGGACTTCCAGATATAGGGCGTGAAATCGTCCTCCCGCTTGCCGTTCTGGGTCAGGTAGACCGTGCCCAGCTTGTGCGCCGAGGCGACGACCCGCGACATCCACTTGCCCGGAGGCCAGGCCGGCCGTGATCTCCTGCCAGGCCTTGCCGCCGTCCTTCGTGACCCAGAGCCGGCCATCGTCGGTCCCGGCGTAGATGAGGCCGAACCTGAGGGGCGATTCGGAGATGGCGAAGAGCGTGTGGTAGGGGATATCCCCCATTTCAGACGCCGTGTTCCAGGTCAGGTCGGGGCTGATCCTCTCCCAAGTGTCGCCCCGGTCGAGGGACCGGAAGACGTACTGCATGCCGTGGTAGACGATGTTCGGATTGTGCGGAGAGAGGATGAAGGGGGCGAGCCACTGTCCGCGGAGCGGCGGCTCGTTTTCGTACGGCGGAGGGAGAAGCTCCTTGCGTGTAGGGCCAGCCGGGGAACTCGCCCGGCTTGTCGTATTCGCTCCTCGTGATCGTCCCGTAAAAGCCGGCCGAGTAGAGGATGTTGGGGTTGGTCGGGTCGATGGCCTGGTTCGAGCCTTCGCCGCCCGGGGCGTTCTCGAACTTCTGGGCGGGGATCTTGTCCCGGCCCTGGCTCAGGTCGACCGGGCGCGCGGAAGCTGCCGTGGTCCTGCATCGAGCCGTAGACCTTGAACGGCGTCCCCATATCGTAGGCGATGTTGAAGAACTGGCAGACGGGGATTCCGTCCTGCCAGTAGCGCCAGTTCCGGCCCTTGTCGTAGGACACGGCGACGCCCTGGTCGAAGCCCTTGATCAGGTAGTTCGAGTTCTCCGGGTCGATCCACAAGGCGTGGTTGTCGCCGCCAGGGCTCCGGACGTATTTGAAGGTCTTGCCGCCGTCGGTCGAGACGCTGAACGGCACGCCCAGGATGTAGACGGTGTTCTCATCGTTGGGGTCGACGCGGATCTGGCCGAAAACCCAGCCGTAGGTGTCGGAGTGGCGCTCCATGAACGTCTTCTGTTCGGGGGTCAGCCCGCTCACTTGCTTCCAGGAAGCGCCCGCGTCGTCGGACCGGAAGACCGTGGCCCCCTTGATGATGCCGCTCGAAGGGACGCCGTAGGAATCCGTCTCCTCATTCGCCGTCGCCTTTCGGGAGATTTCGTAATTGTCGACGAGCGCGTAGAGGACGTTGCGGCTTCGTCAGGCAGACGTCGAGCCCGATCCGGCCGCTGAATTTCGCCTCAGGGAGGCCGGCGTTGATGGAAGTCCACGTCTTGCCCGCGTCGGTGGTCTTATAAATGCCGCTTCCCGTGTAGTCGGGGAAGTTTCGGGGGTCGTTCCATTTTTTGCGCGTCCTCTGCCACGTCGCCGCGTAGAGCGTATCGTTGTCCTTGGGGTCCATGACGAGGTCGTAGGCCCCGGTCTGGTCGTTGACGAAAAGGACCTTGTCCCAGGTCTTGCCGCCGTCGACCGTCTTGAAGACGCCGCGCTCCGGGTTCGACGTCCATTCGTGCCCTCCGGCCGCGACGTAGACGACGTCCGGGTTTTTCGGGTGGACGACGATCCGGGCGATCGTGTTCGTGTCGGCAAGCCCCATGTGGGACCAGGTCTTGCCGCCGTCGGCGGACTTGTAGACGCCGATGCCGGCCTGGGAGCTCCGGAAGATGTTGTGCTCGCCGGTCCCGACCCAGACGATCTGGGAGTTGGAAGGGGCGATGGCGATGTCGCCGATCGCCGCCGTGGCCTCATGCTCGAAGATCGGGGTCCAGGTCGTGCCCTCGTTCTCCGTCTTCCAGACGCCACCGGACGCCGCGGCGACGTAGATCGTGTAATTCCTGCCCTTCGGGGTCACGACGGCGACGTCCGTGACCCGGCCGCTGATATTCGTCGGGCCGAGGTACTGCCACTTGAGGTCCTTGAATTTCGAGGCCTGCTGCATGGCTTTATACTGCTCGAGCCCCTTGAGGCGCAGCTCGGGATTCGTGGACTGAAGGACCGCCGGCTTCTTGGCCTGCTCCGCGAAGGGGATTAGAGCCAGAGAAAGAAGCAGGACGGATAAGAGGACGGTTTTCACCGGGGCCTGTTTCCCGCGGATGGACATCGGACACCTCCCGAATGGAATGAGATACCACAATGGCGAGACACCACTATAGTGAATCCTCGAGGACCCGTCAACCGGAAGGCCGAGGCGGGATCGATGGATTCTCCGAGCCAGGCCGAATTCGAGGTCGCGACGAAATCTGGTATAATAGTCCGCTTATGCGGGTCCGAAAAGCCGGAACGGCGGATTTCCCTCAAATTGTCCAGTTAGCCAAGACCCTAGGCCTGGACTATCCCGGAATGGAAAAGGATGGATTCTGGCTGGCTGAGGAGGAGGGGCGGACCGCCGGGATCGTCGGCCTGAAGAAGCACCCGGACTGCCTTGAGCTCTGCGCCCTGGGCGTCGAGGCTGACCGCCGGGGGAAAGGCGTTGCCAAGGCCCTGGTCGAGGCCCTAATGGCCGAGGCCCCCGGTCCCGTCCACCTGGCCACGGTCATCCCCGCCTTCTTTGAGGCCCGCGGCTTCGAGCGGACCCCGGACGTGCCCCGCTCGTTCATCGAAAAGCGGCGGACGTCCTGGTGCGACGGTTGCGACCTGAGCCTGTGTACGGTCATGCTGAGAGAGGCGTCATGACGCTTCCCCAATACCCCGAGTTCAAGCCCGTCGGCCTCGAGGACCGCGAGGTCATCATGAGCTACCTCGACGCCCATCCGACGGGCGTCTGCGAGATGAATTTCGCCAACATCCTCATCTGGAAGGATTCCGAGCGTCCCCGTTACACCCTCCTCAACGGGAATCTCTGTCTTCTCGTCGAGCCGACCTTCGAACCGGCCTACTTCCTCCCCCCGGCCGGCGGGAGCGATATCTGCGGGACGATCCAGACGCTCCTCGGCCGTGCCCCGAGGCTGTCCCGCGTGCCGGAGGCGTTCGTCCGGGCCTGCGGCGCCGGCTTCCGGGCCGAGGAGGACCGGGACAACTTCGACTACGTTTACCTGAGCGAGGATCTGGCCGAGCTCAAGGGCAAGAAGTACGACGGCAAGCGCAACCGCATCAGGAAATTCGAGTCGTCGTTCGAACACGCCTACGACCGGCTTCGCCGCGAGCACGCTGAGGATTGCCGGCGGCTCCTCCTCCAGTGGCACGAGGAGAAGGGGAACGGTGACCCGTACCTCGCTGCGGAGAAGGACGCCATCCTCGAGGCGTTGGCCCTCTACGACAAGCTCGGCCTGGTCGGGGGTGTCGTGACGGTGGGCGGCCGCGTCGAGGCCTTCACTTTCGGCATGCGCCTTACCGAGGATACGGCCGTCATCCAGATCGAGATCGCCAACCCGGACTTCCCCGGCCTGGCCCAGTGGATCAACAGGGAATTCGTCCGGAGGGAATGGTCTGCCTTCCCATGGATCAACCGGGAGCAGGATGTGGGCGTGCCCGGCCTCCGCACGGCCAAGCTGTCCTACCAGCCGGACTACCTGGTCAAGAAGTATAACCTTTATATTAAATAAGCCACCTCATTCCTGCCGGATGATTTCTATGGCACCCCCCGAATGGGCAGCGCTAAAGACCGTTTTTATCCCCCCGGCCGCCGGGAACTAATCCCGTCGGTTGCCCCGTCAGCTAAGCCGCCTGGTCCCCCTCCGCTACGGGGGCTTTCGGACGGTCTTTAGCGCCGCCCGGGAAGAGAGAAGATTTTATTTCTTCTTGAGGACGATCCGGGCGTCCACAACCTTGAGTCCGTGGCCCTTCTCGTAGACGAACACGGGGTTCGCATCGGACTCCGCGATATCGTCCTCGAGGTCGACGATCATCCGCGAGTAGGCCATGATGAGCTGGACCAGGGCGTCCCGGTCCCTCGGCGCTTCGCCCCGCGCCCCCGCCAGGATCGGGGCCCCTCCGATCTCATCCAGCATCCGCCCGGCCTCCGTCGGCGAAACAGGCGCCACCCTGAACGTCACGTCCTTGAGGACCTCGACGAAGATCCCGCCCAGCCCGAACATGACCGTCGGGCCGAAGCTCGGGTCATCGACAGAGCCAAGGATGACCTCGGTTCCCGGAGGCGCCATCTGCTGGACCGCGACGCCGTGGATGTCTGCGCCGGCCTTGTAAGCTCTGGCGGCGGCCAGGATGTCCCGGAAGGCGGTCCGGACGGTGCCTTCGTCCCTGACGTTGATCTTCACCCCGCCGGCGTCGGACTTGTGCAGAATGTCGGGCGAAACGATCTTGAGGACGACCGGGTAGCCGATTCCGCGGGCGGCCCTGACCGCCGCATCCTCGGTCCCGGCCAGGGCCGTCGTCGCCACGGGGAGCCCGTAGGCGGAAAAGACCTCTTTCGCCTCGACCTCGGTCAGGGCGCTACGGCCCCCGGCGCGGGCGGCGGCAATGACCTTTCTCGCCTGTCCGGGCGATTCCTGTCCGGCTTCGGGCGAGATTTCCGTAGCCAGGGAGCGGATCCTTGCGTACTCGCGTAGGGCGGCCATGGCGTTGACCGCCTTGTCGGGCGTTTCGAAGGCCGGGACGCCTTTCCCCATGAACCATTTCAGACATTCGGCCGACCTCTCACCGCCGATAAAAGCCACCGTCACCGGCTTGCCGTGGACTCCTGAATCCTGAATAGCCCCATGGATGCTGCGGGCGTTATCCATGGGAACCGTCAAGGAATTCTCGCAATAGAGGACGACCAGGCCGTGGACCCAGGGATGGGCCAGGGCGGCCCTGACGGTCCTGTCATACATCTCCGGGCCGGCCATGCCGCTGAGATCGACGGGATTCTTAGCGGAAGCGAATTCGGGCATGGCTTGGCGGAACTCGGCCTGGAGGTCTGTCGGCGCGAACTCGAGGGGAATCCCCAGACGCTCCGCGGCGTCCGTGGCCAGGACACCCACGCCGCCCCCGTTGGAGAGGATGCAAAGATGAGGACCGGTCATGGGCGGTTGAAGTGAGAGGGAGAGAGTCCGTTCGAACAGGGAGTCGAGGTCCCGGGCCTGAACGACCCCCGCCTGCGTGAATGCGGCCTCGTAGACCTTGGCAGAACCTGCCAGGGATCCCGTGTGCGAAGCGGCAGCCGCGCCGCCCAGAGCCGAAACGCCGGACTTAAGCGCCACGATGGGTTTCCGGGCGCGGCGGGCAGCGGTGATGAAGCGGCGGCCGTTTTTCAGCCCTTCGATGTAGAGGGCGATGCAGGCCGTGTGGGGGTCGGCGTCGAGCCACTCGACGCAGTCCACGAAGTCCACGTCCGACATGTTTCCGATCGAAATCATCTTGTCGAACCCGACCCGGCGGACGTGGGTCGCGGCCTCCACGGCTATGATGAGGGCCCCGCTCTGCGAGACGAGCGATGAACTCCCGGGATAGGGGAGGAAGGGCGAGAAGGAGGCGTTGAGCTTGTCGGAGTTCGACATGATCCCCACGATGTTCGGGCCCAGGATCCGCGTTCCGTGCCGGGCCGCGATCCGAACGAGCTCCGCCTCCAAGTCCGCGCGACCGATCTCCCTGAACCCGGAGGCGATGACGATGAGGCCCTTGACTCCCTTCCGGCCGCACTCCTCAGCGACCTCCGCGCAGAGGGCGGCCGGCACGGCCAGGACGGCCGCGTCGATTTTCTCGGGAACGTCGAGCACGGACCGGTAGGCCTTGAGACCTTGGATCTCTGCGTGGGTGGGGTTGACGGGAAAGACCTTCCCCGCGTACCCATTGGAGATGATGTTCGCCAGGACGACGGCGCCGAGCTTCCCGGGCGTGGCCGAGGCGCCGACGACGGCGATGGATTTCGGCCGCAGGAGGGCGTCGAGGGCCTCGAACTTCGATACGCCGGATGAGGATGCTGGCATGCGCTGGCTTCTTTCTGATGCCTCTTCTTGGGAGAGCTTAATATAAAAGTTTAAGCCATGAGGCTGCCCCTCGAAACTCGGGACTGCCTCTAGCATTTTAAGTCATAAGGCTGCCCCTCGAGACTCGGGACTGCCTCTAGCTTCTTAGGCCATCAGGCTGCCCCTCGAGGCTCGGGACTGCTTCTGGCTTCTCAAGCCATTAAGCTGCCCCTCGAAACTCGGGACTGCCTCTCGCTTTTCAAGCCATGAGGCTGCAAATCGCGGCGACATTGACCATATCATCGACGGAGCAGCCGCGGCTGAGGTCGCAGTAAGGCTTGTTCAGGCCCTGGACGATCGGCCCGACGGCTTCGGCCCCGGCCAGCCTCTCCGTCAGCTTGTAGCCGATGTTGCCGGCGTCGAGGTCCGGAAAAATGAGGACGTTGGCCTTGCCTGCGACGGGACTTCCCTTGCTCTTCCGCTCTCCTACGGAGGGGACGAGGGCGGCATCGGCCTGCAGTTCGCCGTCGAGGAGGAGCGAGGGCGCTTTCTCTTTCGCGATCTTCGTGGCGCTCACGACCTTGTCCACGTCCGCGTGGGAGGCCGAACCCTTCGTGGAGAAGGACAGCATGGCAACGCGCGGATCTTCTCCGGTGACGGCCTGGAAATTCTTGGCCGACGTGATGGCGATGTCGGCGAGTTGAGCGTCCGTCGGGTTGGGGACGACGGCGCAGTCGGCGTAGCAGAGGAGTTTTTCCGCGAAGACCATGATGAAGTAACTCGAGACCGTCGAGATCCCTGGCGCTGTCCCGACCGTATGGATGGCGGCCCGGATGATGTCGCCTGTCGCCGAGATATTGCCGCCGACCACGGCCCCGACCTTGCCGGTCGCGAGCAGCAGGCCCGCGTAATAGAGGGAGGTCTTGGCCGCCTCAGCGCTCTGTTCTAGCGTCCAGCCCTTGGACTTCCTTTTCTCGAACAAGAGATTGACGAGCTCATTCCTGCTGCCGTCGGTGACGGGGTTGACGATCGGAATCCCGTCGAGCGAGAGCCCATTGTCCTTGGCGATCTTGAGGATCGCGTCCGGGTTGCCGACGAGCCGGGGCTCGGCGATCTTCTGGTCCTTGAGCGTCAGGGCCGCTTTCAACGTACGGACGTCTTCGGCATCCGGAAAGGCGACAGGGATATGCTTTTTCCTGGCCTTCTCCCGGATGTCCGGGATGAATGTCTTGCCTGTCATCTGAACTCCTTTATCATGGCGGATCGATCGAAAAGATAAGCCGAAAGTATAAAAGAAACGGTCCGGAAATTCAATTAAAAAACGACCGGTTCCGCAAGCCCGAAACGGCCCTTGTCGTCAATCTTCAAACGGCCTGCCGGAACGGCCGGGTCGTGGACGAAGACGACGATCCAGCGACCGGAGACGGCATGGCCCAGGAAATCCTCTTTTTCCCGGAGCAGGGTCTCGGCCGAAATATCGTACCCCATCGAATAGGCGAGAGGCAGATGGTGGGACGTCGGAACGAGGTCCGAGGGGAAGACGATGGACTCGGAGCCGTTTTTCACCTCCAGCCATTGCTGGCCGCGCGTGTGCCCGTTGTTTTGGTGGACCCAGATGCCCGGATAAATTTCCTCCGACCCGCGGGTGAGGCGGAGCCGGGCCTGTTCGAGAATCCGGACGTTCTCCTCCAGGTAGCTCGCCCGTTCCCGGGGATTCGGGTTCCGGGCCGTCTCATAATTGTCGGCCTGGAGGAAAACATTCGCGCCCGGGTAGCAGAGTTCGAGGTCCGTCGGGCTTCCCGGCCTGTGCCTGGAAAGCCCTCCCGCGTGGTCGAAGTGAAGATGGGACATGACGACATCGGTGACCGAAGCGGGATCGAACCCGGCCTCGACCGGGGAGACATTCTGAATCCCATATATCCTGCGGAGTTTCTCCGTCCATTTGTCTCCGCTGCCGACATCCGCGATAAGCACCCTGTCGCCGTCGTCGATGAGCAGGGACCGGGTAGCGAGACGGATGCAGTTCTCGTCATCGGGGGGGATGAGGCGGGACCAGATCGTCTTGGGAACCACGCCGAACATGGCCCCTCCGTCCAGGCGGTAGAAGCCGTGATTCACGACGCCGACACGGAATCGCCCGAAGGTTATCATGCGGACGCTTCAACCTCCCGCCGGTTTTTCCGACGCGGATCGAGGAGATCCGCCACGCTGACAGTATATCACGGCGAGGGCCCCCCATCCAGGGAACGTCGCCTTTCGGCCTTCCTCCGGGAGGCCGCCCCATCTTCTCACCAGGGGCTTGCTTACCTGGGGGAAATTATGTATTTTTAAGTATCATACGGCTCGATTTTTTTCATAGGAGTCAAACGATGAATCATAAACCCAGCGTCATCAAACTCGATCAAATCGCGGACGTTCTGGCGGGCCAATTCAAAGGCAGGGAGACCATCACCTGCTATATCGGCTCCAACACGGCCGTGCCCACGGCCTGCCTGGACGCACTGACCGCGGCCCTCAAGGCCCGGAGCCCTAAACTGCCCTATATCAGGATGGTCCATCTCCTCCTCCAGGGGCCCGTGTCTTACGTCGAGGAAGGGCTGCAGGACCGCATAATGACCTACTCCATTTTCTCCACGGGCGATGTCCGCAAGGCGGCTAACGAAGGGCGGGCCTATTATTTACCATGCACCCTGGCCAACATCGACAGCGTCATCGGCAGGGGCCGGGAGTTCGAGCCCGACGTGTGCATCATCAAGGTCCGCCCCCACGAAATCACGGGCGAATACAGCCTGGGATTGTCCGTCGAAGCGCTGCACACGGCCATCGATCTTGCCTCGTGCGTCATGGCCGAAGTGGATTACAGCATGCCGTTCACTCAGGGCCAGAGCATCGTCGATGCCCAATCGTTGGATTACCTCATCGAAGACGACGGCATCAAGGACTGTTACGCTTTTCCGAGCCCTGATTTCAGCAATCTTCCCAGCGCGGAGCGGCGGATCGGCGAGCTCATCGCGGCCAATTTTATTGGCGACGGAATCACCCTCCAGGCCGGGATCGGACAAATCCCCGATGCCGTCGTAGGGACCATCAAGGAAGCCGGTTATAAAGACCTCGGCATTCAGACAGAGCTGTACGGCGACGGCCTGATGAACCTGCAGAAGGCCGGCATTGTCACGAACCGGAAGAAGAAACAGCACAAGGGCTACAGCACGACATCCCTCATCATGGGGTCCATGGAACTCTACGAATACGTCCACATGCGCGCCGGAATCCAGATGCGGCCCTGCGCGGTCACCAACGCGACCGAGGTCATCCGAAAAAATTCTCCGTTTGTCTCGATCAACACCGCGGTGGGGGTCGATCTTTACGGCAACGTCTGGGCCGATTACATTGACGCCCGGCGATACTACAGCGGCGTCGGCGGCCAGCCGGACTTCGTCAGGGCGCTGAACGATTCCGTGTACGGCGTCCCCATCATCGCCCTCAAGGGCGTCACCAACGACGGGAAATCAAAAATCGTCAAGGTCCATCCCCCGGGGGTGAGCCTGACGGCCTCCGCATATGACGGCGTGGTGATCGTCAACGAGTACGGCATCGCCGACCTCCGGGGGCTGACGGCGGGCGAAAAAGCCCTGGCGATCGCCAGCATCGCCGCGCCCCGGTTCCGGGAGGAATACCTCAAGAGCATCCGCGACGACCGCCTCTTTACGAAATCCAACATTTCGGCCGGCGGCAAGCCCCCGCGCGGCGTCATGATGTATCAGGGGCCGACCAAGCTGGCGGAGTGAAGCCCGCCGGCCCAGGTTTCTCGGCGCGGGCCGGGCGGCTTCTAGGCCAAGAAGATCCCTTCGGGATCGACGTCGTCGCGGAGAATGCGGAGCTCTTCCGGGCTGGGAGGCACTGTTTCAACGGCCGTGGCGATGTCCAGAGGGAAATCCGTGGCCTCGGCGACGGAGCGCGCCGTAACTCCTGGGTGATAGTTCGCAAGATAGGCGGCCTTGGAAACCGGGTGGAAGCGCATAACGCCCATGGTCGTGACCACGGCATCGGGGCCGCCCCGGACAAGCCCCGAGTCCCGACGGCTCGCCCCGCCGCCCAGCCAACCCGGGCTGGTGACGTAATCCACCTTTTCCGGGAAGCGCCGCTTTTCGTGCTTGGCAATAATGATCGTCCGCTTGGCTAGGCAGGCGATGTCACAAGCGCCGCCGCTTCC
This sequence comes from Candidatus Aminicenantota bacterium, assembly GCA_963796835.1. GTDB lineage: Bacteria > Acidobacteriota > Aminicenantia > Aminicenantales > Saccharicenantaceae > DATKJS01. Next base: position 127,991 of record CAWCND010000014.1, read on the forward strand.
GGAGAAGCGGACGGACGGGTGGCGCGGGTCGGCTCCGATCGATGTGCTGTTGATGTTCCCGAAACGGTCCACCTGGGCCCCGCTCAGGAAACCGACGTCCACCCGCCCGGCCTGCAGGACGAAGCTGAAGACTTCCATCAGGCCCGCCGCCGTGGCGGCGCCGGACATCACCCTCGGGTCGCCCACCGACATCGGCAGGTGGGCCAGCCGGCTGGCGACCGTCCCCGCCTCGAAAATGATGATGCAGTGGGGTGCGTGGGTTTTCTGGGCCAGCATCACCCCGAGCATCGGCAGACCGGTGCCGGCGAAGACGACCTCGCCGTCCCTGATCTCCCGGGCGGCGACAACGGCCATCAGCTCGGTCAGGGTATATTCGGGAATGGCCATGGCTACAGTCTCCTCCGCTTCAGTCCCGGGCTGTACCCGAAGGCCGGCGATGCCTTGATCATTTCGAGGCGGGCCGGGCCGCCCACGGCCTCTAGGTATTGACCGTGGTCCCGGACCCCGCGGACGTATTTTTCAAGGTATCGCGCGAAGGACGCGTCATCCCGCGCCGCCTCGTGATACTCCTTCAATTGGACAGGGTCGTAATCGTAATAATTGTACACGGCGTACGGATGGGCTCCGAACGGCACATGGCAGACATGTTTCACGGCAAAGAACGGGATCGGGTTGCGTTCCGGCTCACGGCGGAGGGTTTCCGCCTCGACGATCTCCTCCGCCGTCACGATCACGGTGTCTGCGGCGAGGGCCTGCTGAATGTCGGCGAACGTTTGCCCTTCGATCCGGACCGTTCCGTCGGCCGCCGCCTTCTGGACGTGGAGCACGGCGAAATCGGTGCGGACGGCCGGGACCAGCACGACCCGGTCCCGGGGGTCGAACGGCGAAGTCATGACGTGAGTTTTCTTGGCCGCGGTGCGGGGATCCGCCTTCCGTTCGCCGGGTTTCAGGGCCTCTTTAGCCAGGACATCGCTGCCGAGGAGGCTACGAACCGGCATGAAGGGGATCCCCATGGCCCCGGCCGTGAAACGGGCTACCATAGAAAAATTGCTGTAATCCTCCCACTCGATCTGCCCCCGCTCCACGGCCCGGCGCCAGCGGGGCCCGACCGTATTGAAGGCCTCATCCGCTTCGTAGGCCAATTCCACCCGCTTCACGCACCCCGCGCCGATGAGAATGTCCCAGTCGCCGCCGGGAGAGTGGCCGAAAAGATAGAGATCGCGCCGCCCGAGGCGGATGAGCTCGTAGACGAAGGCCATCGGGTGGCGCTGCGTGGTAAATCCCCCGAAGGAGATTGTGGCCCCGTCGGGGATTAAGGCGGCGGCGTCATGAAGGCCGATCAGCTTATCGGTCATGATGCGGCTTCTCTCTCAATTCTCCACGAGAATATATCGGCGAGCGCCATTCCCCCGAAGGACTAAGACTGCGGCGTTTCCCATCCTCGGCCGGCCACGCATGGTACCTATACACCAATTTTCAGGCCAAAATCAATACGTCCCCGGCGACTTGACCCGTTCGCCGACGCTAAGCCCCGCCTTTCAATCCCCTTCGCGGGACGGAGGAATAGCGAACCCCGCTCCGGGGGCATGCGCTCCAAAGATTGCAAAAGTTGGAGTAAGTCCGTGGAGCTTCAGGGCGGGGACAAGAAGCGAGGCTCAGGGTTACTACGGGGAGCAGTAAATATATTACATAATCCTTGCTGCTCCCCGAGTACTAGCCGGGCGATAGAGAAATCTGAAGACAATTATATCCTGCCCGGCTTAGTAACCCCGAACAAGCCCCGGCATTCCTGCCGGGGACTCGAGGGGTTGACTTCACCACGGAGTTGTGGAACGATATTTTCATTTAATAAGGCCGCCGCTGACTTTGGTGGCCATTGACGGACTGCACTCATAGGTCATTCTAACGGGCGTCCATTTCCGCCTCGAAGGAGGTCTGATCAATGGCTGGAATCATCGGTTATGGGGCCTACATCCCGAGGAACCGGATCAAAGTCGAGGAAATCGCCAAGGTCTGGGGAGCGGACGCCCCGAGCTATAAAAAGGGGATGATGCTTGAGGAAAAATCCGTCCCCTCCCCGGACCAGGATACGATCAGCATGTCCGTGGAGGCCTCCAAGAGAGCCCTGAAGAGAGCGGGTATCGACCCCCGGGAGATCGGCGCCGTCTATGTCGGCTCGGAATCCCACCCGTACGCGGTAAAGCCGAGCGGCGCCGTGCTCGCCGAGGCCATTGACGCGACACCCGACGTCCACACGGCGGATTTGGAGTTTGCCTGCAAAGCGGGGACCGAGGGAATGTTTATCGCCCTGAGCCTGGTCCAGGCCGGCGCGGTCAAGTACGGCCTGGCCGTGGGCGCGGACACGTCGCAGGGCGCGCCCGGAGACGCGCTGGAGTACTCGGCCGCGGCCGGCGCCGCAGCCTTCATCTTCGGAAAGGACGGACTCGTGGCCGAGTCCATCGACACCTATTCCTATACGACGGACACTCCTGATTTTTGGCGCCGGGAATATCAGTATTATCCCCAGCATGGCGGCCGGTTCACGGGCGAGCCTGCCTACTTCAAGCACATCACGGGAGCCGCCCGGGGCATGATGGCTAGGGTCAAGATGAAACCAGCGGATTTCGACTATGTCGTTTTCCACCAGCCCAACGGCAAATTTCCACTGCGGGCGGGAGAGATCCTGGGCTTCACGAAAAAGCAGATCGAGCCGGGCTGGCTGGTCCCCAAGCTGGGAAACACCTACTCCGGATCGTCGCCCCTCGGCCTGACGGCGACTCTGGACATTGCCAAGCCTGGAGATATGATCCTGGTCGTTTCGTACGGGTCGGGGGCGGGGAGCGACGCCTTCGTCTTTAAGGTGACCAAGCGGTTGGACGAAGTCAGGGACCTCGCGCCCAAGACCAGGGATCTTCTGGATCGCCGCAAGAATTATCTGGAATATGGCGTCTACGCCAAATACCGCCGCAAAATCCGCAAGGCTGAATAGGAGAGGCTGATGAGAGACGTCGTTGCGATCGGCGTCGGCATGACCAAGTGGGGGGAGCTCTGGGACAAGTCGCTGCGGACGATTTTCGTTGAGACAGCCCTCCAGGCGATCGCCGACGCGGGTGTGGACCGGATCGATTCCATGGTCATCGGCTGCATGTCCTCGGGATTGTTCGCCGGCCAGGAGCACCTCGGCTCGATGCTCGCCGATTATCTCGGGAGACTCCCCGTTCCGGCGGCCCGGGTCGAGTCGGCCTGCTCCTCCGGCGGCCTCGCCCTTCGTCAGGGACTTATCGAGGTCGCCTCCGGCTTCAGCGATGTCGTCCTCGTGGCCGGCGTCGAGAAAATGACGGACGTCACGGGCTGCGAGGCGACCTATGCCCTGGGAACGGCGGCGGACCAGGAGTACGAAGGCTTCCATGGCCTGACCTTCCCGGGGCTCTACGCGATGATGGCCGTCGCCCACATGCACAAGTACGGGACGACCCGCGAGCAGCTGGCCCAGGTCGCGGTCAAGAACCATGACAACGGCTCGAAAAACCCTTTGGCCCAGTTCCCGTTTAAGGTCAGCGTCGACGCGGTCCTCAATTCCGTCCTCGTGGCCGACCCCCTCCGGATCCTGGATTGCTCGCCCATCACGGACGGAGCGGCCGCGGTCGTCCTCTGCCCGGCCGACCTGGCCAGGCAGATGAAAAAACCGGCCATCCGGATCGTCGGAAGCGGTCAGGCAACAGACACCATCGCCCTGAGCTCGCGGCAGGACATCACCTGGCTCGAATCCACCTATCTGGCCGCTCAAAAGGCGCTGGGCATGGCCGGCCGCAAGGTCGAGGACATCCATCTCTTCGAGGTCCACGACTGCTTCACGATCGCCGAGATCATGGTCACCGAAGCCTTGGGGCTCGTCGGGCGGGGCCGCGGCGGCAAGGCCGTCGAGGACGGCCTGACCTCTCTCCATGGGAAATTCCCCGTCAACCCGAGCGGCGGGCTCAAGGCCAAAGGGCATCCGGTCGGGGCCACGGGCGTGGCCCAGGCCGTCGAAGTGATCAAGCAACTCCGGGGTGAGGCGGGGGAGAGGCAGGTCAAAGGGGCGAAACGCGGCCTGACCCAGAACATGGGGGGCACGGGCGGCAGCTCGGTCGTCCATGTCTTTGAGGCGGAGTGAGAGGAGGAGGAGATGCCGACACCATCGAGATCTTGGCGGGAAATCCCTCAGCGCTATAGGCTTGAGGCCGGGAAATGCAAAGGTTGCGGCACTGTCTTTTTCCCGCCCCGGATCATTTGCCCCCGGTGCGGGTCGCGAGAGTTCGAAAAAACAAGACTTGCCGGATCGGGAAAGCTCCTGACCTACACGATCATCCGGGTCGCTCCGCACCAGTTCGAGGACCAGGCGCCCTACGCCGTGGGCATCGCTGAGCTCGATGACGGCGTCAGGCTCACGGCCCAGGTCGTCGACTGCGATTTTTCGGAATTGGCGGTGGGCATGCGGGTCGGCATCGAGTTCCGCAGGATCTACGAGGAAGGCGAGGCGGGCGTCATTCATTACGGATACAAGTTCGTTCCGGAATAAGAGATGTTCAGGATTGAGTCCAAGATCGATATCCGGAGTCCGGAGTACCGGCAGAATTTCGACCAAATAACCAAGACCGTTGCCGAATATCAGGAGAGACTGGCCAAGGTCCGGCAGGGGGGGCCTCCCCGCAACCGGGACCTTCACAGGTCCCGGGGAAAACTCCTTGCCCGCGAGCGCCTGGAGAGGCTCTTCGACCGCAACACGCCGTTCCTCGAGCTCAGCTCCCTTGCCGCCTGGGGCCAGTATGACGATGAGGCGCCGGGCGCGGGCATGGTGACCGGCGTCGGCGTCGTTCATGGCCGGGAGGTGCTCGTCGTCGCCAACGACGCCACGGTCAAGGGCGGGACCTACTTTCCGATGACCATCAAAAAGCACATCCGCGCCCAAGAAATAGCCCTCGAGAACAGGCTTCCCTGTATCTACCTCGTCGACTCGGGTGGCATTTTCCTTCCTCACCAGGCGGGGACGTTCCCAGACAAGGAGCATTTCGGGCGGATCTTTTATAACCAGGCCAGGCTCTCGGCGCTGGGGATCCCCCAGATCTCCATCGTCATGGGCTCGTGCACGGCGGGAGGGGCCTATGTCCCGGCGATGAGCGACGAGACGGTCATCGTCCGCCGCCAGGGCACGATCTTCATCGGCGGGCCGCCTCTTGTCAAGGCGGCCACGGGCGAGGAGGTTTCCGACGAAGACCTGGGCGGCGCCGATGTCCACTGCCGGATCTCCGGGGTCTCGGACTACTACGCGACCGATGATGCCCACGCCCTCGAAATCGCCCGGAACATCGTCGAAACGCTCGACCCTCCCCGCCGATTCGAGCTCGACGTCGCCGCCGCCGAAGATCCATACTATGATCCGCGGGAGATTTATGGCATCGTCCCCCCGGACCTGCACAAGTCCTTCAATATCAAAGAGATCATCGCCCGGATCGTCGACGGCAGCCGCTTCCAGGAGTTCAAGGAGCTCTACGCCCAAACCCTGGTCTGCGGCTTCGCCCGGATCATGGGCTATCCGGTGGGCATCCTGGCCAATAACGGAGTTCTTTTCTCGGAAAGTTCGCTCAAGGGCGCTCACTTCATCACGCTCTGCGCCATGCGCAAGATTCCCCTTGTGTTCCTCCAGAACATCACCGGGTTCATCGTCGGCAAGCAGTACGAGCATCATGGGATCGCCAAGGACGGGGCCAAGCTCGTCCACGCCGTGGCCAACGCCGACGTTCCCAAGTTCACGATCATCGTCGGCGGGTCCTACGGCGCCGGCAACTATGCCATGTGCGGTCGGGCCTACCAGCCACGCTTGCTCTGGATGTGGCCGAACGCCCGGATCTGCGTCATGGGCGGCGAGCAGGCGGCTTCTGTCCTGGCGACCGTGAAGATCAAGAAGCTCCAGGACCAGGGCACCCGGATGACGGAGCAGGAAAGGGCCGAGATCATGAAGCCCATCATCGATAGATATGAGGAGGAAGCCAGCCCCTACTACAGCACGTCGCGGCTCTGGGACGACGGCATCCTCGACCCCCTGGATACGCGGGCCGCGCTGGGCCTGGGGATCGCCATGAGCCTCAACGCGCCCATCCCTGACTACCGGGTCGGGATCTTCCGGATGTAGAGGCGGCTCTTCATGAGCGAGAGGACATTTCGGACGATCGAGCTCAACCGGAATGGTCCGGTCGGCTGGATCTGGCTCAACCGACCCGACGTCCGCAATGCCTTCAACGCCGTCATGATCGGCGAGCTGCGCGATGGGCTCCGGTCGCTGGCCGGCGACGACGCTGTCCGCGTCATCGTTCTGTCGGGAAAAGGGACTGCGTTCTGCGCCGGAGCCGACCTCGCCTGGATGCGGGACATCGTCCGTTTTTCCTATGAGCAAAACCTGCAGGAATCGCTTGACCTCGCCGAATGTCTCTATGACGTCTATTCCGTCTCCAAGCCGACGATCGCCCGGGTGAACGGCCCGGCCATCGGGGGCGGGACGGGCTTCGTCTCCGCCTGCGATATCGCCGTCGCCTCGACAGAGGCCCACTTCGGCCTGAGCGAGGTCAAGATCGGCGTCGTGCCCGCCGCCATCTCTCCTTATGTCGTGCGCCGGATCGGGGAGAGCCGGGCCCGCCAGTATTTCCTGACGGGCGAACGGGTCGACGCCCGCCGGGCCCTCGAGATCGGCCTGGTCAATATGGTCGTCGAGCCCGGCGCCCTGGACCGGAAGGTCGATGAGCTCATCTCTTCGCTGCTCTCGTCCGGTCCCGAGGCTCTGGCCAAGGCTAAAGAGCTCCTAACGCGCGTTCCGGGCCTGAGTTTCGCCGAGGCCAAGCGGTTCACGGCCGAGATGATTGCGGGGCTGAGGGTCAGCGCCGAGGCCCAGGAAGGCATGACGGCTTTCTTCGAAAAAAGAAAGCCGAAATGGTCTGAATTGCAAGACCACAAGACCGGTCCGCCGGTCCAACGTCCCACCCGGCGAAGAAAGAAGAGATGTTCGAAAAAATCCTGATTGCCAACAGGGGAGAGATCGCTGTCCGGGTGATCAGGGCCTGCCGGGAGATGGGGATCCGGACGGTGGCCGTCTATTCAGAAGCCGATACCCGGAGCCTCCATGTGCGGCTGGCCGATGAATCGGTCCCCATCGGTCCGGCCCCGGCCGTCCAAAGTTACCTCGACATGGGACGGATCGTCGCGGCGGCGAGACGCAGTGGCGCCGAGGCCATCCATCCCGGCTACGGTTTCCTCGCTGAAAACTCGGAATTCGCGGGCCTCTGCGAAAAAGAAGGGATCGTCTTCATCGGGCCGAACTCCGCCGCCCTCGGCCTCGTCGGCGACAAGGTCCGGGCCCGCGAGACCATGAAGAAAGCCGGGGTCCCGACCATCCCCGGGATGAAGCCGGTCACTGGGTCCCCCGAGGAATACCTGGGCGCGGCGCGCTCCCTCGGCTACCCGGTTATGGTCAAGGCCTCGGCCGGCGGCGGTGGCAAGGGGATGAGGATTGTCCGTGACGAAAAAAGCCTGGTCCCGGCGCTCGAGGCCGGCCGGCGGGAGGCGAAATCCGCCTTCGGCGATGATACGGTCTACCTCGAAAAATACATCGAGAGGCCCCGCCACGTCGAGTTCCAGATCCTGGCCGATAACCACGGGAGGACGGTCCACTTGTTCGAGAGGGAATGCTCGATCCAGAGACGCCACCAGAAAATCCTCGAAGAAACTCCTTCCCCGGCCCTGGATCCCGGGCTCCGGGCGATCATGGGGGAGACGGCTGTCAAAGCCATGCGGGCGGCAGGCTACAACAACGCCGGGACCGTGGAGTTTCTCCTGGACCCCGCGGGCCGTTTCTATTTTCTCGAGGTCAACGCCCGGCTTCAGGTCGAACACCCGATCACGGAACTCGTGGCCGGCGTCGATCTCGTTCGCCAGCAAATCCTGGTCGCCTCGGGAGCGAAGCTCTCATTACGACAGGAGTCCCTCCATCAACGGGGGCACGCCATCGAATGCCGGATCTACGCCGAGGACCCGAAGACGAACTTCCTTCCCTCCTCAGGCCGGATCGCCCTGCTCCGTGAACCAAAGGGACCCGGTGTCCGCTTCGACAGCGGAATCTTTGAGGGTTGGGATGTCCCAGTCCATTACGATCCGATTCTGGCCAAACTCATCGTCTGGGCCGAAGACCGGGGCGCGGCCTGCCGAAGAATGTCGGTCGCGCTCGACGACTGCGTCATTTTGGGGATCCATACGACGGTCGGTTTCCTCCGGGATGTCGTGAACCACCCGGAATTCCAGGCCGGCCGGACGACGACGGCGTTCATCGGCGAACACTTTCCTTCCTGGGGGACGGGCGTGGAGGAGGAGGAAAGACGACGGTTGGCCTTGGCCGCCGCCGCTTTCGACGCCATAACCCGTCCGGCCGGGCCGGCGGACGCCTCGGCCCAGGGAACGAAGAAGGAAAATGCGACACCCTGGAAGGGTTTGGGGCACTGGAGGGCGGGGGGACAGGAGCCGCATGGAATTTGAGTTTCTCGTCGACGGCATGCCGCGCAAGATCGCTCTTGAAATCCGGGACCGGACCGTCGTTTTCCGCGAAGGGGAGGCCGAGATCGTGGCCGAGGTGAGGAGGGTTTCGGCGAACGAGATCTTGTTCCATCTCCGTGGCCGGACAGCCCGGGTCTATCTGGCGCGGGAAGGCGGCCGGACCCTGGTTGCCGTGGACGGCTGCGGATTCGCCATCACAGAGGCACCGGCCGAAACGACCCGGCCGCTCGGAAGAGACGAGAAGGCCCCTGAAGGAAGCCTGCGGATTACGTCGCCGATGCCGGGAAAAGTGATCAAGCTCTGTGTCGGGGAAGGGGATAAGGTGAGGAGGAACCAGACTCTGGTCGTCGTCGAGGCGATGAAGATGGAGAACGAGATCCAGTCGCCGGCCGATGGGACCGTTAAAATGATCTGCACGTCCGTCGGCGAGCTCGTCGATTCGGAAAAGCCTCTGGTCGAGATCGAATTCAAAAAATAAACCGTCACAAGGAGGGCCGGGTTATGACAACCGATTGCGCCGAGTCTTTGAAGGAATGCCGGGAGATGGTGAGGGACTTCGCCCGTACGGAAATTGCCCCTCACGTCCGCGCTTGGGACGAGAAGGCGGAGTGCCCCCCGGACGTCTTGCGCCGCCTGGGCGGACTGGGCCTGATGGGCATCCTTATCCCGGAGGAATACGGCGGCGTCGGGCTGTCCTACCGGCACTACGTGGCGATGCTCGAGGAACTGGGAGCGGTCGAAGGCGGGATCGGGCTCTCGGTTGCCGCCCACAACTCCCTGTGCACAAACCACATCTATACGTACGGGAGCGAGGGCCAGCGCCGCAGGTGGGTTCCTCGGCTAGCGAGCGGAGAGGCCCTCGGAGCCTGGGCCCTGACCGAACCCGAGGCCGGGTCGGATTCCGGAGCGACGAAGACAACGGCCGTCCGGAACGACAAAGGATGGATCCTCAATGGCACCAAGAATTTCATCACCCATGCCTCCGTGGGCGAGGTCGCCGTCGTCATGGCCCGGACGACACCCGGATCGGACCATCACGGCATTTCGGCCTTCGTGATCCCGCTTGAAACGCCGGGCGTTTCGGTCGGGAAACACGAAGACAAGGTCGGGATGCGCGTTTCGGACACGGCCTCCCTCATCTTCGAGGATTGCCAAGTCGGAGCCGACGCCCTGCTCGGGCGTGAAGGCGACGGCTTCATCCAGGCCATGGAAATTCTCGATGGCGGGAGGATCTCCATCGCCGCTCTCTCCGTCGGGATCGCCCGGGGAGCGCTTGATGCCGCCGTGGCTTACGCCAAGGAGAGGCGCCAGTTCGGAAAGCCCATCGCCGCCTTTCAGGGCATCCGCTTCAAGCTGGCCGACATGGCCACCGAGGTGAACGCGGCCCGTCTCCTGACGGAATTCGCGGCCGACGAAAAAGACCGCGGTCGAAAGACAACCCTGCTTTCCGCGCAGGCGAAACTCTATGCCTCCGAAGTGGCGGTTAGGGTGGGGGAGGATGCCGTCCAGGTCCTCGGCGGCTACGGCTACTGCAAGGATTATCCCGTCGAAAAGTTCTGGCGCGACGCCAAGCTCTGCACGATCGGTGAAGGGACAAGTGAGATCCAGCGCCTGGTCATCGCCCGGGAGATCCTCGGCGGGTAGTCGCCCGGGTCCGCGGCGGAATCAGCCGGCGCGGCGGTAGACGGCCGCGACGACGGTCTTGTCGTTCCCGCCCATGTTGACTGAGAGAGCATAGGGCTTTTTCGACGGGATCTCCACTTGCCACTTCCCGGCGTTGCCCGTGAGCTGCTGCCAGACCGTGACCGCTTGGCGCACCCCGGTGCCGCCGGTCGGATGCCCCCAGCCAATCAACCCGCCGGAGGTGTTGAAGGGAACGTCACCCCGGCGCGATGTTTTCCCCTCGAGGATGTAATCCGGCCCCTCGCCCTTCCCGGCGAAGCCGATGGCCTCGACGGAGAGGAGTCCGGAGATAGTGAAGCAGTCGTGGCATTCCACGGTGCCGAGCTCGTCCCGGCGGACACCCGAGGATTCGAAGGCCCTCTGGACGGCCCGCTTCGAGGTCTCGAGCTCGGTCGGGTCGGCCGGGGGGAGGGTCAGATCGGCCTCGACCTGCCCCCATCCCAGGACCTCAACCGCCTCCTTCTTGGAGATTCCGCAGCGCTTCAGTCCATCCTCCGAAACGACAGCGATGGCCGCGGCCGCGTCGGAAACCTTGGAGCAATCATAGACGTTGAGATGGTCGACGAAGGTCCGCGGGTTGGGCTCGGTAAGGCCCAACGCCTCGAGGTCTTCGCACGCGTTGTGGAATTCCTGAGCCGTCTCGCAGAGCCTGCGCGTTCTCGATGGCGTTCCGATACCAGCGGGCGAAGGCCCGGCGTGTGATCTCCCGGCCGTATTTTGCGAAGTAGGCCCCGGCCCTGTCGCTGAAGAGCGACGGAAAGAAATAGGCATGGCCCTTCTTGCGCTCACCGCTGTACCAGCCGGCCCCGGCCAGGATGTCGGCGCCGTAGATCGCCTTGACGGTGTTCTGAACTTCGACGCCGATCGTCAGGACGACCTCGGCGGTGCCCGCGAGGACCGATTTGATCGCGGCGACGAGGCCGAGCCCGCCGGACCCGCAGGCGCCCTCGACGCGCGTGCAAGGCTTCCAGCGTAAGCTATCATCGATCGCGGGGATCAGGGCTGCGAGGTTGCCTTGCCGGTTGAACCGGGCCGCCATGAAATTGCTGATCACGCCTTCGTCGACGTTGCCCCCGCCGCCGATCTGAGCCAGGACGCCGCGGCCGGCCTCCCGGATGTAGTCCTCAAGCCCGGGCCGGGGCTTTTTGGGGTTGAATTCCTTCCTTCCCGTTCCCAAAGCGATCGTCTGATAGCCCGCCGTCATGAAGACTTTCCGTCGGCTCTTTTTCATGGCTTATCCTCTCCGTCAAAATAGCGGTTGACCGGGCCGTAAGCATGAAAGAAACCCGTCAGCAATACGGTGTTCACATCTTCTTCGCGCTCGGCGACGCCGTTTTTCACCAGGCCGAGGCCGATTTCCTTGGACTTCAAGCCGTAGCTTCGGGCCAGGGCGGCGCCCAGAGTTTTCATCGCCGCCAACTCACGGAAATAGCCGTCGAGGTAGGCCGTCCGGTCGGGAGTCTGGATGACGATTTTCCAGGGTTTGGCGGCCGGGGTGGGGCGCCGAGCCGCTCGTCGCCTCGAGGCGAGATATCCGGCAAAGGGATATAGACCTTTTTGGCGGGATCGATACACTCCCTCCGGACGCCCTTTCCCGTATTTAAAAATTCCGTCCTTCTGGGATCCGTCGGCAAATTGCCCTCCCGTGATCCCCATCTCGACCAGCCTGTCGATCAACGAGCTTTGGAGATGACCGCCGGCCAGCCGCCCGTTCATGACCCGCAGGATGCTCTGGCAGACGTCGAGGCCGACATAATCGACGAGCTGGAAAACCCCCATGGGGCGGATCAAGAAGTCCTGGCTGACCTTATTCACCATGTAAATGGACTCGGCAACGCCGAACTCCCCTGCGAGGCGTTCGACTTCGGAAACGGCATAGAGCGCGTCCCTCATGAAATGCCCGTTGCCGATAAATCCTGCGACGTCCTGGGCGGGGACGACAGTCTTCCGGAGCTTCTTCGCGAATTGCGCGGCGAAATCGGCCAGGTCGGGGAGGGTGGAATCTGCCCGGATCAGCTCCACGAGTTTCTGGACGGCCGGAGGGTTGTAGAAATGGAAACCGATGATCCTGCCGCCGAGGGCCGCCTTTTCGTCGAGTTCGTGGATCGGGATGGAGGACGTGTTCGTCAGGAACCAGGGGTCGCCCGAATGCTGCGACCGGATCTGGCCGAGGAGCTTGACCTTGAGATCCAAATTCTCGTTGATGGCCTCGAAGACCACCCCGGCCCCGTAGGCGGCCTCGATACGGGTCGTCGGGCGGACGACGGCCAGAGACGTCCTCGATGTACTGCCCGATGATCTCCTCGTTCTCGACGAGGTCGGTCCGGTCGGCGTAGGCCGTCCGCAACCAGACCGTTTTCTTTTCGGCCGCCCGTCGGACCTGATCGCGCAGGTACTTCATCAATCCCGAGAGGGCCTTTTCGGAGATGTCGACGGCATGGAGAGCAAAGCCGCGGGACCTCGTCGCGGCATCCAGGCCGAGATCGGCCATCTCGATGGCGGTCAGCAAGACGATGCCGCTACCCATCTTGCCGGCTGCGCCCAACACGGCCACATTCTCCAGGCGATCGGCGTAGTTCATCATATTCTCCCGTGGCTCAGGGATCATTTCGTCCACTTCGGGGGACGCTTTTCGAGAAAGGCCCGCATCCCCTCGGCGGCCTCGTTTTCGAAGAGCGACCCGAACGTCTCCGATTCCAGGGCGCACCCGGCCTCGAAATCCATCAGAAAGCCTTTGCGGGTGACCTGTTTGACCAGGCGGACGGCTTGGGGACCCTTGGATGCAATAGCCTTGGCTAGCTCCGTTGCCGCCGGCAGGAGCTGGTCGGGCTCGACGACCTTTTGAACCAGCCCCATCCGCAGGGCGTCTTCGGCGCCGATCATCTCGCCCGTCATCAGCAGATAGAGGGCGTTCCCGAGCCCGATGAGCCGCGGCAACCTTTGGGTGGCGGCGTATCCTGGGATGACGCCGAGGTTGACCTCGGGCTGGCCGAATTTCGCCTTGGAGCTCGCGATCCGGAAATCGCAAGCCAGCGCGAGCTCCGATCCGCCTCCGAGGGCAAAGCCGTTCACCGCGGCGATGACCGGTTTGGCGAAGAGCTCCAGGCTTCGAAATGTCTTCTGGCCGGCCCGGGAAAATTCCCGGCCCTGGCTCTGGGTTTTCTGGGCCATCTCGGCGATGTCGGCCCCGGCCGCGAAAGCCTTTCCCTCGCCCGTGATGATCAGGACCTGGATGTCGTCGCGCCGGCCCAGCTCCTCGAGGAGACTATCCATCTCCTGGAAAAAACGGGAGTTGAGAGCGTTGAGAGCTTGGGGCCGCGAGACCGTGATGGTCGCGATCCCTTCGGCGACGGTCGTTTTCAAGACTTGGTATTCCATGATCGGACTCCTCAATCGGACAGAAGAGAGCGGGCGATGACGAGGCGCTGGATCTCCGACGTCCCTTCGTAGATCTCCGTGATCCTCTGGTCCCGGTAAAGCCGCTCCACCTTGTAATCTTTCATGAATCCGTATCCGCCGTGGATCTGAAGGGCTTTGTGGCAGACACGATGGGCCATCTCCGACGCGAACAGCTTGACGATCGCCGATTCTTTGGTGAAGCGCTTGGCCCCCGAATCTTTCATCCAGGCCGCCCGGTAGAGCATCGTCTTAGCGACCTCGACATCGACGGCCATGTCGGCCAGCATGAACTGCAGGACCTCGAATTCCGCCAGGGGTTTGCCGAACTGGACCCTCTCTTTCGCATAACGCACGGATTCCTGGAGAGCGGCCTCGGCGATGCCGACCGCTTGGGCGGCGATCCCGATGCGGCCGCAGTCCAGCGTTCCGAGAGCAATGCTCAGGCCGCGATTTTCCTGCCCCAGGAGGTCCCCGGCCGGGATCCGGCAGTCGGAGAAGATCATTTCCGTCGTGCTGGAGGTCCGGATGCCGAGCTTGTTCTCGTGCTTCCCGACGGCGAATCCCGGGGCTTCTTTGGGGACGAGGAAGGCGGAGATCCCTTTGCTCCCCTTCTCCTTGTCCGTGCTGAAGAAGGCGATGATGACGTCCGCGAACGCGCCGTTGGTCGTGAAGTTCTTCGTCCCGTTCAGGATGAAATGCTCTCCGTCCCGGATGGCGGTGGCCCTGAGAGCGCCCGGATCGCTGCCGGCCCCGGCTTCGGTCAGGGAGAAGCAACCGAACCATTCCCCCGAGGCCAGCTTGGGAAGGTAGGCCCGCTTCTGCTCCTCGCTGCCGAACATCATGATGGCGTCATTGACCAGGGAATTCTGGACGGAGACACCCACGGCCGTGCCGGCGTCCACTTTGCTGAGCTCGACCATGGCCCCGGCATAGGCCACGGCGCCGATGCCCGACCCCCCGTACTCCTCGGGGACCGTCATGCCGAGGTAGCCCAGCTCTCCCAGCGCCTTGAGCGCGGCGAGGTTCGTCTCCTGCTTGGCGTCCAGCTCCTCGACACATGGCGCCAGCTCCTTTTCGGCGAATTTCTTCGCCCCGCCGATGACCATTTTTTGTTCTTCGGAAAGTTCAAAATCCATTGTTCCTGATCCTCCTTTATGAAATAACCGGCAGGCATGTCCCTATTCAGCCGGAATGCGACGCGTGCCATTGCCGGATGTACTCGACGATCTCCCGAAGATCGTCACCCGGCCCGAAGACTTTTTCGACGCCGCCTCCTGCAGTTTCTCCTGGTCTTTGGTCGGAATGATCCCGCCGCCCGTCAGAAGGCGGTCCCCGAGGCCGTTCTTGTCCATGAGCTCCTTGACCCGCCGGAAATGGGTCATGTGCGCGCCGGACAGGATGGACAGGCCGATGACATCGGCGTCCTCCTCGACGGCGGCGCTGAACGATGGAGTCTGGCGTCTGCTGCAGGCCGAGGTAGACGACCTCCATCCCGGCTTCGACCAGGGCGCGGGCGACGACCTTGGCCCCGCGGTCGTGGCCGTCGAGCCCCGGCTTGGCGATGATGACCTTGATTTTCGGACCGGCCATTTCCTCTCCCTCTCGATTCGTGATCGATCAATAGAAAGGCTGCTCCCGGTATTCCCCGAAGACGCTCGATCAGGGCCTCGCTGATCTCGCCCACGGTGGCGTAGACGCGGGCCACTCGAGCAGGTGAGGGGTCAGGTTGTCCGGTCCCGGCGGCCGCTTGCTGCAGGGCCGCCAGGCGGGCCCGGACGGCCTCGTTGTCCCGGCGCTGTCTGATCTCGGCCAGGCGCCCGACCTGATCCTCGTTCGACGGATTCGTCGATTTCGAGGATCGGGATCTCCAGCTTCTCGCCCTCGTTGACGAATTCGTTGACGCCGACGAGGAACTTCCTCTTCCGGGCCAAGCGCCACCTGGTATTCGTAGGCGGCCCGGGTGATTTCCCGCTGGAAGAAACCCTGCTCGATGGCCGGGACGACGCCGCCCAACTCTTCGATCCGCGGTAAAGTAACGCTCGGCCTCGGCCTCCAGGTCGTTGGTCAGCTTCTCGACGTAGTAGGAGCCGCCCAGGGGGTCGATGACGTTGGCCGACGCCGCTTTCGTAGGCGATGATCTGCTGGGTGCGGAGGGCGATCTCGACCGCTTTTTCCGAGGGCAGGGCCAGGGCCTCGTCCATGGAGTTGGTGTGGAGGCTCTGGCAGCCGCCGAGGACGCCGGCCAGGGCCTCCAGGGCCGTGCGGACGATGTTGATCTCGGGCTGCTGGGCGGTCAGGCTGCAGCCGGCCGTCTGGACGTGGAACCGGCAGAGCCAGGAGCGGGGATTCTTGGCCCCGTACTTTTCCTTCATCGTGCCGGGCCCAGATCCGCCGGGCGGCCCGCAGCTTGGCGATCTCCTCGAAGAAGTCCAGATGGGCGTTGAAGAAGAACGACAGCCGGGGCGCGAAGTCGTCGACGTCCAGGCCCGCCCGCAGGGCGTGTTCCACGTAGGCGAAGCCGTCGGCCAGGGTGAAGGCCAATTCCTGGGCCGCCGTGGACCCGGCCTCGCGGATGTGGTAGCCGCTGATGGAGATCGTGTTCCACTGCGGCACGTGGTCGGCGCAGAAGGCCATCAGGTCCGTGATCAAGCCGCAGGTGGGGCTCGGGCGGGAAGATCCATTCTTTCTGGGCGATATATTCCTTGAGGATGTCGTTCTGCAGAGTCCCGCGCAGCTTGGCCGAAGGGGATGTCGCGGTTCTCGGCGTTGGCCATGAACATGGCGAAGATCCAGGCAGCCGGGGCGTTGATGGTCATGGACGTCGAGACGTCGTCCAGGGGGATGCCGCTGAAAAGCCGTTCCATGTCGGCCAGCGAATCCACGGCCACGCCCGTCTTGCCGACCTCCCCCACGGACAGGGGATGGTCCGAATCCCGGCCGTAGAGCGTTGGGTTATCGAAGGCGACCGACAGCCCCGTCTGGCCTTTCGCCAGGAGGAACTTGTAGCGCTCGTTTGTCTGTTCGGGCGTGCCCATGCCGGCAAACTGCCGCATGGTCCAGAGCTTGCCCCGGTACATGGACGGGTGAATTCCCCGGGTGTAGGGATATTCCCCGGGAAATCCGAGAGCGCCGTCGGCGTCGAAACCCGGCAGATCATCCGGCTCATAGATCGGCTGAAGCGGACGTCCGGAGATCGAGGAAAAATCGGCCTCGCGTAGACCGGAGTTCCGGAAATTCTCTTCCCATCGTTTTTTTGAAGTCTTATTCATGGCCGGCCTTTTCTTGAGCGAGGGCGATCCGGATCCGGGAGCAGAGGGCTTGGATATAGGGATTAGGCGACCGGCGCTCGTTCAGGAGCCGCTCGGAAACGGCCCGGATTTCGTTTTCGGCTTTGGTCAGGGACGAAAACCTCTCCCATAAATCCTGTTCGACGGAGGTCCGAATTTCCCGTTCCAGCCGGGCGCGCCTGTTTTCATGATGCTCCCCGGACTGGATGAGCCCGCAGATCCGCCGTTCCATTTCGGCGTAGACGTCGTCCATCCCCGCGTCCTTGATGGCCGAGGCCGTCAGGATCGAGGGGACGGGCCTTATTTTCTGACGAACGCTGATATCGAAGAGGAATCTCAAAGAATCCAGGAGGGCCTCGGTCCCGGGCAGATCGGATTTATTGACGAGAAAGATATCCGCCACCTCAAGGATCCCGGCCTTGAGGGCCTGGATGACGTCGCCCGTGCCGGGCTGGAGGACCAGAATGATCAAGTCGGCGCAGTCCAACACGTCGAGCTCGGCCTGGCCGACCCCGACCGTCTCGACGAGGATTCGGTCCATGCCGAAAGCGTCGAAGATGTCCGCGATATAAGGCGTGGACGGCGACAGGCCGCCATGGCCCTCCCTCGAGGCCAGGGAACGGATGAAGACTCGGCGGTCGCCGCTCAAGCTTTGCATCCGGACCCGGTCTCCCAGGAAGGCGCCTCCCGTAAAAGGGCTAGAGGGGTCCACGGCGATGACCCCGACGGAATGGCCGGCCTCAATCGCCCGGCGAGCCAGAGCGGCTGTGACCGTGCTCTTGCCGACTCCGGGAGGGCCGGTGATGCCGATTCGGATCGCCCCCGTCTGCCGGGGGCTCAGCCGGTCCCGGATGTGAGGGACGAGTTCGGGGTGATTTTCTACCAGCGTGATCAACCGGGCGCAGGCTTGGCGCTGGCCTGCGAAAAAGTCGGCCCAGAGGTCCGGCTCGACGGGGCCGCGTGCTTTTTCCCCCGGATTTGAAAGCGACCGCTTCTTCAGCCCAGAAATCATTTTCCCCGAAGTGCCGTTCGACGAACGTTGAGAATAAGAATATATCCCCCCCCAGGGCGACTGTCAAGGCGTGCCCGGTCCTGATCACCCGGTTGACAGGGGTCCAGCCCGGGTGCTATTGTGACGCTGTAAATCCGATGCTGCCCCGCGCCATCCTCCAACGCTTCCACAATTTTTCCCTCCGGAGAAAGCTCATCCTGAGCTTCCTCGCCGTGATCCTGATCGGCGGCGTCGTCTCGCTCTTTATCGGCACGCGTCTCGAGCACCGGACGATCGTCTCGCTGGCCGAAGCCAAGGTCCGGCACGACCTGGCATCGGCCTGGATGGTCTTACAACGAAAAGCTCAACGGCATCCGCGACGATCGTCCGACTCAGCGCCGATCAGGAGTTCCTCCGCGCAGCGATCCGGTCCGGACACCTCGATGGCCTGGCTGCGCGGCTCGAGAGGATCCGCCGGAACTACGGACTGGACGTTCTGACCCTGACGGACGCCGCCGGCCGCGTCGTCGTCCGCTCCCGACGGCCCGACGTGGCCGGCGACGACCAATCCATGGACCCGTTCGTCGCTCGGGCCCTCAAGGGAGGCGCAGCCGAGGCCGGGACGGCCAGATCGTCGCCCGCGGAGGAGCTTCTGAAGGAAGGGCTGCGACCTGGCCGAGCGGGCATATTTCCAGTTCATGCCGACGCCCATGGCCGCCGAACGGCCTGAGGATCATGAAGAGAGCGGCATGATGCTGCAAGTCGGCCTCGCCGTCACGGACGGCAAGGGCCGGGATCCTGGGCGTCCTCTACGGCGGGCTGCTCCTCAGCCGCAACTACGAGCTCGTCGACCGGGTCAAGGACATCGTCTACAAGGGGGAGAAGTACAAGGGCCAGGACATCGGCACGGCGACCCTCTTCCAGCACGACCTCCGCATCTCGACCAACGTCCTCGACGACAAGGGGAACCGGGCCGTCGGCACCCGGGTCTCGCGCGAGGTCAATGAGGCCGTCCTCCGGCAGGGGAGATCCTATCTCGGCCGGGCCTTCGTCGTCACGGCCTGGTACATCACCGCCTACGAGCCGATCCGGGACGTCGAGCGGCCGGACGATCGGCATGATCTACGTGGGGATGCTGGAGCGGCCCTACATCGATCTGCGCAACCGGGTCATGGCGACCTTCGCCGGACTTGCCGGCCTATGCACGCTGTTCATCCTCGCCCTGTTGGCCTATATCGCCCGGCAGATCACCCGGCCTCTCGCCGTCATGGTCGAGGCCACCGACCGGATCGCCCAGGGCGACCTCAGCCACCGCGTCGCGGGCGAAGGCCGGGACGAGATCGGGCAGCTGGCCCTCTCTTTCAATCGGATGACCGAGGACCTCTTCGCGGCCCGGGAAGACCTGACCCAGTGGGGCCGGACGCTGGAGCGGCGGGTCGAGGAGCGTACGCACCAGCTCCGCGAGACGCAGGATCAGCTCATCCAATCCGAAAAGCTGGCGTCCCTCGGCCAGATGGCGGCAGGAGTCGCCCATGAGATCAACAACCCCTTGACTTCTATCCTTATCAATACCCACCTCCTGCTCGAGGATCACACCGAAGCCGGCGAGGAGCAGGAGTCCCTCAAGCTGATCGCCGACGAGGCGGCCCGGTGCGCCCAGATCGTCAGCGGGCTTCTCGACTTCGCCAGGCAGACGCCGGCCCAGGAGGCGAGGGCCGACGTCAACGATATCATCGACCGCACGGTCCAGCTTCACGAGATGCAGGCTTCGGTCCGGAACATCCGGATCGAAAAGGACCTCGACCGGCTCGCTCCCTCCGCTCGACCTCGACCGGAACAAAATCCAGCAGGTTTTCTCCAACCTCATCATGAACGCCCGAGAGGCCATGCCCGAGGGGGGAGCCCTGACCATCACGAGCCGCCTGAGTCGCGACGGCGCGTTCCTAGAGATCGCCTTTGACGATACAGGGGTGGGGATCCCCCGAGAGAACATCCCCAAACTCTTCGATCCGTTCTTCACGACCAAGAGCTTCGGGACGGGACTGGGTCTGGCCGTCAGCTACGGGATCATCCGGCAGCGGGGCGGGACCATCGAGGTCCAGAGCGAGGTCGGCCGGGGATCGGTCTTCACGGTCCGCATTCCCCTGGTGGACACGGCCGGAGAGACTCCATAAGAGGAGGAGGAAAGATGACGGATACGGACAAGAAAAAAATCCTTGTGGTCGACGACGAGGACACGGTCTGCAGGAGCATCAAGAAGGCCCTGGTCCGCGAGGAGTACGACATCGACGTCGCCCTGAGCGGGGAAGAGGCCTTGAAGATGGAGGCGAAGAAGAAGTACGACGTCATCATCGTCGACCTGATGATGCCCGGAATCAACGGCATGGACCTGCTCAAGTCCCTCAAGACCGTCAGTCCCGCCGTCCAGGTCGTCATGATTACGGGCTATCCGACGATGAAGAACACACTTCAGGCCATGCAGATCGGCGCCTTCGACTTCCTGCCCAAGCCGTTCCTGCCCTATGACCTTCGCAACCTGGTGGCCCGGGCCTTGGCCGCCCGGGACAAGAACAAGGGCGAATCAAGCGCGTCGGGATAAGGCCTCGCGGAGGCTGCTCCCGATCTCAGCCGGGCTGGCGGCGACGCGGGCGCCGGCGGCCCGGAGGGCTTCCATCTTTTCCGCGGCCGTTCCCTTACCGCCGGCGATGATAGCCCCGGCGTGTCCCATCCTCCGTCCGGGCGGCGCCGTTTGGCCGGCGATGAAGCCGACGACGGGCTTGTCGAATCCCTTCTTGATGTAGGCGGCGGCCTCCTCCTCGGCCGTCCCCCCGATCTCGCCGATGAGGATGACGGCCTCGGTCTCGGGATCGTCCTTGAAAAGCTTCAACAAATCGACGAACTTCAGCCCGACGATCGGGTCGCCGCCGATGCCCACGGCCGTGGACTGGCCCAGCCCCTGCTGGGTGACCTGCTGGACGGCCTCGTAGGTCAGGGTTCCGGAACGGGAGATGATGCCGACCGTCCCCCGCCTGTGGATGGGACCGGGCATGATCCCGATCTTGGCCTTTCCCGGCGAGATGACGCCCGGCGTATTCGGCCCGATGAGAACTGCCGGGGTGTCCCGGAGGAACACCTTGACCTTGATCATGTCCAAGGTGGGAATGCCCTCCGTGATGCAGACGACGAGGCGGATGCCCGCTGCGGCCGCTTCCATGATCGCGTCGGCGGCGAAGAAAGGAGGAACGAAGATGGCGGCCGCGTCCGCGCCCTCCGCCCGGACGGCGTCGGCCACGGTGTTGAAGACGGGTCGGCCCAGGTGCGACATCCCGCCCTTGCCGGGCGTCACGCCGGCGACGACCCGAGTCCCATATTCCATCATCCGCTGGGCGTGAAAGGTGCCCTCGCTGCCGGTGAACCCCTGGACGACGACCCGTGTTCTTTCATCAATGAGAATGCTCATGATGGTCTCCTCAGACGGCCCTCACTCGACCAGGGCCACGATCCTGTCCGCGGCCTCTTTCATGCTGTCCGCGGGATGGAAAGCCAGCCCTGAGCTTTGGAGGATGGCCTTGCCCTGGTCGACGTTCGTCCCCTCGAGGCGGATCACGACCGGGATCCTTGTCCCGAGCGCCCGGGCTGACTTGACGACCCCGTTGGCGATGAGATCGCAGCGAACGATCCCGCCGAAGATGTTGATGAGGGCCCCCTTGACGTCCGGGTCGGAGACGAGGATCCTGAAAGCGTTGGCCACCGCCTCCTCCGAGACCCCTCCGCCGACGTCCAGGAAGTTGGCCGGCCTGCCGCCCGCGTACTGGACGATGTCCATCGTGGCCATGGCCAGGCCCGCGCCGTTGACCATGCAGCCGACGTTGCCGTCGAGCTTGATATAGTTGAGGTTGAACCTCGAAGCCTCGACCTCGAGCGGCGACTCCTCGGCGAGGTCGCGCATGGCCCGGAGGTCGGGGTGACGGGGGAGGGCGTTGTCGTCAAAGTTCATCTTGGCATCGAGGGCCAGGACGTCCCCCTGCCGGGTCACGAGCAGGGGGTTGATCTCAGCCAGCGACGCGTCCGTCGCCTCGAACGCCCCGGCCAGGGCCACGATGAAGTTCACGGCCTGTTTGTGGGTCTCGCCTTCGAGGCCGAGACGGAAAGCCAGAGAGCGGGCCTGGAACGCCCGCAGTCCGGTTGCGGGATGGACATATTCCTTGAAGATCGCCTCAGGCTTCTCGGCGGCGACCTTCTCGATCTCGACGCCGCCCTCGGTCGAGGCCATGATCACCGCGGCCTCAGCGGCCCGGTCAATGACCAGGCCGAGATAAAGCTCCCGCCGGATGTCTAGGGCCTCCTCGACCAGGAGCCGCTGGACGACCCTGCCCTCAGGTCCCGTCTGGGGCGTGACGAGCGTCATGCCGATCATCTCCCCGGCCAGGCGTTCGGCCTCGGCCGGCGAACCGGCCAGCCTGATCCCCCCGCCCTTGCCGCGGCCGCCGGCGTGGATCTGGGCCTTGAGGACAACCCGGGAGCCGAGCCGCCCGGCGATCTCCCGCGCCTCGGCCGGCGTTTTGGCCAGTTCGCCCCGAGGGATGCGCACGCCGAAGCGGGCCAAGACCTGCTTGGCTTGATACTCGTGGATCTTCATGGCCTTCTTCCTTCAGAAATTGATGACGACCGTCCAAACATGAATGAGGACGAGAAAAAAGCCTCTTCTGCCCGTTGATGATGGCCGCGCCCTTGCGGGCGCTCCCCTTATAGCAAAGGATCTCCCGGATGTCAAACCGCCCGTGGGAACCGAGGAGAGCGGGGGACAGGGCGGGACCGAGGCCCGGGGGGCGGCCGGGAGAGGCCTTGACAGGTCCCGGCGAAATATCTATATTTAGGAGCCATTTCGCGTCGAGGAAAGGATCACGGCGATGAAAGTTCTCGTGCTCAATAGCGGCAGTTCGTCCGTCAAGTTCCAGTTCATCCAGATGGAGAACGAGAGCCTCCTGGCCAAGGGGATCGTGGAGAAGATCGGATCGAGCGACGCCATCGTCACCTACCAACCCGAAGGCAAGAACAAGATCCGGGAGATCAGGGAGGTCCTCAACCACAGCGTTGCCATCGAGATGGTCCTTGCCCTGCTCCTCCACCCCCAGCACGGCGTCATCCGGGACAAGGGCGAGATCGACGGGATCGGCCACCGTGTCGTCCACGGCGGAGAGGATTTCTCCGAATCGGTCCTGATCACGGACAAGGTCAAGTCGACTATCCGCAAATGCATCCAGTTCGCCCCGCTCCACAACCCGCATAACCTGAAAGGGATCGAGGCGTGCGAAGCGCTCCTGCCGAAAGTCCCCCAGGTCGGCGTGTTCGACACGGCCTTCCACCAGACCATCCCCCCGAAAGCCTACATCTACGGGCTCCCGTACGCCCTGTACAGAAAGCTGAGCATCCGCCGCTACGGGTTCCACGGGACCTCCCACAGCTATGTCGCCCACAAGGCCGCGGAGATCCTCGGCAAACCCATCGATAAGCTCAAGCTCATCACCTGCCACCTGGGCAACGGCGCGAGCATCACGGCCGTGGACGGCGGCAAGTCGATCGACACGACCATGGGCTTCACCCCCCTGGAGGGCCTGGTCATGGGCACCCGCTGCGGCAGCATCGACCCCGCCCTCGTGCCCTACATCATGGAGAGGGAGAAGCTCGGGACCAAGGAGATCGACTCCATCATGAACAAGAACAGCGGCATGCTGGGCCTGACCGAGACGTCCCACGACATGCGCGAGATCGAACAGGAAGCCGCCCGCGGCAGCGAGCGCCACCGACTGGCCATCGAGATCTACTGCCACGCCGTCAGGAAATACATCGGGGCCTATATGGCCGAGATGGGCGGAGTGGACGCGATCATCTTCACCGGAGGGATCGGCGAGAACTCCCGGCTGGTCCGGCGGCTCGTCAGCGAAGGCCTGGACGTGTTCGGGGTCGTCTTCGACGCCCAGAAGAACGAGGCCAACGAGCGCATCATCAGCACCGGCCGGGTCAAGGTCATGGTCGTCCCGACCAACGAGGAGCTGGCCATCGCCCGGGATACGCAGACGATCCTCGAGTCCGTGGACGTGCGCCCTGCGGCTCCGGCGGCCGCCGTGGAGGCCGGGCGCCCGGCCGAGTTCCGGCCCGATGAGGACGCCAAGCTCGTCCTGCTCTGGGCCCAGAACCCCCAGGCGGATGCCGCGGAGCTGGCCGCGAAGCTGGAGCCGGGAGATCGGGCGGGCCGTAGCCGCCGAGGCCGTGAAAAAAGAGCTCGAACGGCTAAACCTCGTGTCGGCCGCCGGCGCCGGGAAAAAGCCGGCCAAGAAAAAGTGAACGACAGGACAAAGGACAACACCATGGACAAGATCGATCGCGAAGAGGCGGGCTGGCTGGTCGCGCTCTGCTGGCTGAGCGCCCTCGAGGAGACGGCGCGAGATTTCCACGGCACGCGGCCGAGTGTTTTAGTCGCCCGGGCCTACGAGCATTCCGTCCAGTACTATCTCCATCTTCTGGGGGACGAGTACGGGATGCAGATCAAGAAGTCCGATTCGATCCGGGCCGCCGTCGAAAACTACATCCAGATCGGCATCGCCGGAGGCCTGTTCCGGGACGCCAGCTCGTTCGAGCTGGTCGAGGTGAGCCCTCACCGCCTGGAGATCACCGTCCATGATTGCGTCTACCTCAAGAGCTGCCAGGCCCTGATCGACGAGGGATTCTCGGTCCGCGATCTGACCTGCGCCCGGATCGGCTGTTTCCGGGCGGCGGTCAAGGCCCTGGCCAACATCGACTGCGAGTACCAGGTGACCTCGTTCAACATCGACGGCGACTGCAAGGGCTACATCGAAAGGACCTGAATTGGAAAAAGCGGTTCCCCCTCCGATCGAGACGCTGCTCCGGACCGCGCGGGAAAGCGAGGACGCGTCCGCCGTCCGGGCGGCGATCATGGACCTCGGCTACGAAAATCGTCCCGAGGTCTATCCTCTCCTCGTCGAAAAGCTCGACGACCCGAACCCCAGCATCCAGCACGCCGCCGTGATCTCTCTCGGCCGCTTCGGGCAGGTCGAGGCCATCGAGGAGCTCGTCAAGCCGAAGATTTTCCGCTCCACCCAGTCCCAGGTCCGCTGGGCGGCGGTCACCGCCGTCGGCAAGCTGGGGGACTACCGGGTCATCGACTATCTCCTTAAGGCCGTCGAGGACCCCGAGTGGATCGTCCGGACCCAGGCTGTCACCGAGCTCATGGGCAAGGTCCAGGAGATCATCTCCCGGAAGGACGTCCGGCTGGCCCGCGATCCTGATCCACATGTTCTCGCTGGAGAACGAGGAGATCGTCAACCTGGCCATCGAACGGTTTCTAGGAGATCGGCCAGGAGAGCTGCTCCACTGGCTGCACGAAGCGCTCGGCAACTCCTCCGCGACCATCCGGTCCAACGCGGCCCGGGCCCTGGGAAAGATGAAATCCCGCGGCTCCACCCCCTACCTCATGGACCTCCTCGAGGACGAGCGATGGGACGGTCCGGGCTCGGCCGCCGAGGCCCTGGGCCTGATCGGGGACAGGGTCTGCATCGAGGCCCTGGTCGAGAGGATCCAGGACAACGTGGAGAAGGTCCAGGAACAGGCCGCAGGGGCCATCGTCCTCTTCGGCCGGCAGGCTACGGTCCCCCTGCTCAATGTCCTCGCCCGGGAGCGGGATAAGTTCGCCCAGCGGGCACTCCTCAAATGTCTTGGCCGGATCGGCGACCCAAAGTCCGTCCCGGCCCTGATCGGCTATCTCCGGAGCAGCTATTTCATCGTCCGCCAGGCGGCCGTGTCCGCCCTGGTCCGCTTCGGCCCGGGCGTGACCGAGCTCCTTCTGCCTGTGCTGTCCTATAATACCTCCGACATCGAGGCCGCTCCTCCGGGACGCCCGGGACAAGGATCACCCCGAGCTCCAGATGCGGGCCATCAAGGCGCTGGAGCGGATTCGAGGACCATCGCGCCGTGCCCTGCCTCAAGGAGATCGTCGAGGAGGGGCTGCCCGACGTCCAGGAGGCGGCCGCCCGGGCCCTCTATCAGATCGGCTGTGCGGCCTGGGGCCGGTGTTGCGCCCTGAAGGTCCTGGCCGAGGTCGGCCGCCGCCTCCGCCGTTCCCAGGATCTTGCTCTCGCTCGAGGACGACTCCGACAACGTCCGGTTCGAGGCCGTCCGGGCCCTGGGCAAAATCGGCGGTGAAGAGGCGATCAAGCACCTCATCCGGACGGTCCGCAAAGACCGGGCCGAGTTCATCCGGAGCGAGGCCATCCGCGTCCTGCGGACAGCCGGCCTCGGCGAGCCCCGGGTCCTGGAGGCCGCCCTCTGCGGCCTCAAGGACGCTTCGCGGGAGGTCCGCTGTCAGTCTGCCCGGATCCTGGGGAGCTTCCTTGACTCGAAATCCATCCTGCCTCTCCTCAAGGCCATGGCCGACCGTCATTGGAGCGTCCGGGAGAGCGCCGAGAACGCCCTCCTCAATTTCGGGCGGGACGCCGTCGCGACCGCTCATGGAAGCCGTGACCAACCCGTCCTGGACGACCCGCTTCCGCGCCGCCCGGCTGTTGGGGGAGATCGGGGATCCCACAGCCCTTGCGCCGCTCAAGAAGGCCCTGGCGCGCCGGGGCGAAACGAAAAAAGTCCGGGAGGTCATCGAAGCCTCACTTCGGAAGCTCGGGAATCCGGCCGCGGGTTGATCCGCTAATTATATAGGAGGCTTCATGATGCGAGAGTTTTTCTATCAGCCCCTCTTTCCCCCAGGAGAGGATCCGACCGAATTCGAGCCGCTCACCAGGGATTTCGTTTCGGCCGCCGTTTTCGACGGGCTTCCCATCGTCAAGGTGGCGCCGGAGGGCTTGTCCTACCTCTCCGAGAGGGCCTTCCACGACGCTGCCTTCCTCCTCCGCTCGTCCCATCTCCGTCAGCTGGCCGCGATCCTCAAGGACCCCGAGAGCTCGGCCAACGACCAGTACGTCGCCCTGGAGCTCCTGAAGAACGCCGTCATCTCGGCCGACGGCGTGCTGCCCATGTGCCAGGACACGGGCACGGCCATCATCAATGCCAAGAAGGGCCAGCAGGTCTGGACGGGCGGCGGCGACGAGGCGGCGCTCTCGCGCGGCGTCTTCAACGCCTACACCAAGAACTATTTCCGTTATTCCCAGAACGCGGCGCTGACGATGTACGATGAAGTCAACACCGGCACGAACCTCCCGGCCCAGATCGACATCACGGCCGTCGACGGCGAGGAGTACAATTTTCTGTTCATCGCCAAGGGCGGCGGCTCCGCCAACAAGACGTTCCTCTTCCAGGAGACCAAGGCCGTTCTCAATCCCGACGCTCTGCCGAAATTCCTGATCGGGAAAATGAAGGCGATCGGCACGGCGGCCTGCCCGCCCTACCACCTGGCGGTCGTCGTCGGCGGGACCTCGGCCGAGCTCGTGCTCAAGACGGTCAAGCTGGCCTCCGCCCGCTACCTCGACGGACTCCCGACGGCCGGGGGGCCCGGCGGCCAGGCGTTCCGGGACCTCGAGCTCGAAACGAAGCTCCTCGACGCCTCGCGCCGGCTCGGGCTCGGGGCCGGATTCGGCGGCAAGTACTTCTGTCTCGACGTCCGGGTCATCCGCCTGCCCCGGCACGGCGCCTCCTGTCCGATCGGGATGGGCCTGAGCTGCAACGCCGACCGGAACATCAAGGCGAAGATCACGCGCGGCGGGATCTTTCTCGAGCGGCTGGACAGAGACCCGGCCCGTTACCTTCCGCGGCCGTCGGAGAAGGAGAGCCCCGCGGTCCCCCTCGACCTCAACCGCCCGATGAGAGAGATCCGCCAGGTCCTCACCGGTTATCCCGTGGCGACCCGGCTCTCCCTCAACGGCCCCATCATCGTCGCCCGGGACATCGCCCACGCCAAGCTCAAGGAGCGCGTGGACGGCGGCGAGGACCTCCCGGCCTATTTCAAGGACCATATCATCTATTACGCCGGTCCCGCCAAGACACCGCCCGGGCACGCTTCGGGCTCGTTCGGGCCGACGACGGCCGGCCGCATGGACGACTATGTCCCGCTCTTCCAGAAGATGGGCGGGTCGCTGGTCATGCTGGCCAAAGGGAACCGGTCAAGGGTCGTGACGGAATCCTGCCGGGCCCATGGCGGGTTTTATCTCGGCTCGATCGGCGGCCCGGCCGCCCGCCTGGCCAGGGACTGCATCACCAGCCAGGAGGTCATCGACTACCCCGAGCTCGGAATGGAGGCCATTTTCAGGATCACGGTCAAGGATTTTCCCGCCTTCATCATCGTCGACGACAAGGGAAACGATTTCTACGAGAAGATCCTGGCCTGAGCGCATCTCTCCTTCTCGATTTTCTTTTCCGCCCGTTTTGGGTATGATGAGGGGGGAGGATGCTCGTGGACAAAGATAAGTTCCTCAAGATCGGGGTCGCCGTCATCGTCGTCTTTCTCCTCGGGGTCTTCCTGAAGCTGGCCAAGCCGGTTCTCGTCCCGTTCTGTCTGGCCCTCTTCCTGTCCCTCGCTTTGACGCCCGCCCTCGATTTCCTGGTCCGCCGGAAGATCCCGAAATCGGTCGCCATGGCCGCTATCCTCCTCCTGACGTTCATCGTCCTCTACCTCATGGGGGCCCTGTTCTACGCGAGCGGCAAGCAGTTCGCCTCGGAGCTTCCCTCCTACAACGAGATGATGAAATCGTTCCTGGACGGGGTGAACCAGACAATCCAGAGCCCGCGGCTGAAGGCTGAGGCCATGAGCTGGATCAACAACCTGAACGCAGAGAAGGTCGGGAGCTTCATCCTGTCCGCGCTCGGCCCGTTCCTCTCTTTCATCTCCGACCTCCTGCTCGTCTTCGTCTTCATGATCTTCATCCTCAGCGGGCGCGGCCGGCTGGAAAAGAAGATCGCCCAGGCCTTTTCGGCGGACCAGGCCTCGACGGTGTCGCGGGCCGTGCGCAAGATCGACCGTCAGGTCCAGAAGTATCTGGCCGTCAAGACCCTCATGTGCGTCATCACGGGAGCCCTGACGACCGCCATCCTCGCCCTGTTCCATCTTCCTTTCGCCGTTGTCTTCGGCGTCCTGGCCTTCCTCCTCAACTATGTCCCGACGCTCGGGTCCATCATCGCCACGGCCCTGCCGGTCCTGATGGCCACATTCTTCTTCGGCAATCTCGGCCCGGCCCTGGGGATCCTGGTCCTCCTGATGGCCGTCAATGTCCTTTTGGGGAATGTCGTTGAGCCCCGCCTCCAGGGAAAGGGCCTGGGCCTGAGCCCCCTCCTCGTCTTTTTCTCGCTGTTCTTCGGGTCCTGGCTCTGGGGGATCCCCGGCATGATCCTGGCTGTTCCCATCCTGGCCATCCTCAAGATCATCATGAGCAACGTCCCGTCACTTAAAATCCTCGAGGCGATGATGGATTAACGGGAGGAGGGGGGAAGCGCTTCAGGGTTCGAGCGCCATCTTGGCGGCGAACTGCTCCAGCCGGCGGTCGATCTTGCGGGCCGTCTCCTTGAAAGCATCGTAGCCCCGGCCGAGCGGGTCCTCGATGTCCCAGCCGTATAGCTTTTCGTCGGGGATGACCTGGAGGCCCTTGAGCCGGGAGTAGATCGGAAAATCCATGGCGATGACGTAATCAAAGGACCCGAGGTCAAAGTCGGTGATGTTCCTGGCTTCGTGGCCCGAGATGTCCGCCTGATAGACGATCCTCATAACCAGGACCGCGTCGTCGGACGCGGGACCGCCGGCCGCGGCCATGCCGGCGCTGGCGGCCTCGACCCGCTCTCCGAACCGCTTCCGGGCGAGCCCCGCCGCCATGGGGCTCCGGCAGATGTTGCCGTAGCAGACGAAGAGGACCTTGGGCCTTTTTTTTTCGGGCGCCCGGACGGCTGGGGCAGGCCCCGGAGCCTTCCCGGTCACTTCTGCACCGTCAGAGCGCTTTCCTGAGCGACTTCGGTGGCTTTCTCGTAGAGGAACGCGGCCAGGACGAGCCGCTCGGCCGCTTCCTGATAGGCGTGATCCCGGGTGAGCTCTCCGGCGCCCGCCTCCTCTTCTTTGGCCCTGTTATAGAGCCAGGCCTCCTTGGCCGGGGCGCCGGCAGAGTCCGCTTCCGTGCGGGCCGCCGCGACCAAGCCGCGGAGGGCCGTCAGGCACTGGTCCTCGTTCCCGCCCCGGAGGCTGAGGACATAGACCCTGTCCAGGATCCCGTAGAGCAGCCGGGCGCTGGCGAAGTCGTTTTTCTGGTAGCTGTCGAACGCGTCCTTCTCCTTCTCGGAGGCGATCCAGAAAAGGAGGTTCGGGCCTGACCCGGGGCCGGCCTCCGCGGCCTTTTTCTTGGAAGCGTCCATTTCGCTCTTGAGCTGGTCGGCCTTCTGTTTCTCGTTGACCATCGTCAGGAGCTTCTGCGTCTCGGACTCCCCCTTGGTGTAGCTCTTGCGCGAGGCCTCGACGTTGCCCGCGTCATGCCAGCGCTTTCCTTCTTTCATCCGGGCTTGGATGTCGCTGATCGGGCCGGCGAAGGCGGGAACATTGTCCTTGAGTTTGGTCAGGAACCGGTCGACCTCCTCGTCGCTTTTCCCGTCGAGGACCTTGGCGGAATCTCCGCCGATGATGGGGGTCAACAGAGAAATGACCTTGGAAAAATCCGCGCCGCTTTGAGGGCCCGGACTCCCGGAAGCTCCCGTTGGAGCCTGCGTCTTGACCTTGACGGAGGGGAAATTGGGGAGCCCCCCCTCCACCCGGCTCCGGGGATCGGTGACGGGCATCGCGTCCTTTTGCCCGGCGGCTTTCCGGGACACCCAGGGCTTGAAAACGATCAGGCCGGCTGTGACCAGCAGGGCCGCGGCCAGGACCGGGACAACGAGCGTCCTGAGTTTGAGCTTGACCGTGATCTCCCGCGAGGTCGCCGGCTTGCGCGCGGCGGTCACCTGCCGGGTCGGCGCGAGCCCCTGGGAGATGCGGCCCAGGTCGTCCAGGATCTCCTGGGCCTGCTGGTAGCGCCGCGCTTTGTCCTTCTCGAGGCAGCGCAGGATCAGCCGGCTGAGGCCCTGGGAGATCTGGGCGTTCGACGCCTTCGGGTCGGGGGCCGGCTCGCCCTTGTGCTTGAGGACGATGCTCAGGGGCGTTTCCCCCTCGAACGGGACGCGCCCCGTGACCATTTCGTAGAGGATGACACCGAGGGAGTAGATATCGCTCCGGCGGTCGACGTCCCGGGCGTCGGCCTGCTCAGGGGACATGTACTCCGGCGTGCCGATGATGACCCCCGTCGCGGTCAGGCCCCGGCTATGGAGGGAGAGGGCGATCCCGAAATCCATGATCTTGGCGTTCCCATCCCGGTCGATCATGATGTTCTGGGGCTTGAGGTCGCGATGGATGACGCCCAGCCGGTGGGCTTCGCCCAGCCCTTCGGCGATCTGGCGGGCGAGGTCCAGGACCTTTTCCTCGTTCAGGTGGCCGGACCTCCGGATGAAGCTCTTGAGGTCCTCGCCCGGCACATACTCCATGGAAATGTAGATGCAGAGGCCTTCTTCGTTCAGGTCGTACATCCGGCAGACGTGGCGGTGGGCGACTTTCCGGGCGAGCTTCATCTCATTCCGGAACCGCTCGATGATCTCGGGGTCGGAGGCGATCTCGGGCTTCAGGAGCTTGAGGGCAACGACCTCCCGGATCTTATTGTCGTAGGCCTTGTAGACGGCGCCCATCCCGCCCTGGCCGATCTCCTCGATGATCTCGAAACGCCGGGCGAACGTCGTCCCCCGCTCGAGCCCCTTGGTCGGGGTCTGGTAGGTCATGGTGATGGGGAACGGGCTCGGCGAGGTCCCTTGAAGGTCTTGGCCGCAATGGCCGCAGACCCGGGTGCCGTCGGGGTTGTCGAATTGGCAGCGGGGACATTTCACGGGCCTGGGCCTCTTTCCTTAACAATAGCAACATGCATGGCAAATTTCAAACCCATTCATTCATACGCTCCGGGCCGGATATTGGTTTCCAGGAATGGCCTGCGGGAGGCTCCCGGCCTCAGGTCCCCGACCAGAGGTCGGCGGGGTAGAGTCCCTGACGGACCCGCTCCAGGAGCGCCGCCTGGGCCAAGGCCCGGTCCTGGGGATAAGTTATACCGAACCAGCGCTCGCGGGTGGGGAGGATCTTCACCCGCGCCTTTTTCGCCCGGACGAGGCTGCCGACGGCCTCCGGGATGAGGAACTCGGCCTTGATCAAGGACCCTTTGTTCACCCGGAGGAACTCTCCGAACAGGACCTCGAGCTCTTCGAACAGGCTCGGCTCGAATCCCCAGAAATTCATGGAGACGAGGCTCTCCTCGGGCAGGGGGGTCCAGGCCAGGCCATCCTCGGTATGCTTGATCCCGTCCGGGAATTTCTGGACCTTGAGGAGCTCGCGGATATTGACGAGGTAGCCGTCCGGCGTCCCCTCGCAGATCCCCCGGGCGACGTGGCCGTGTTCGGACAAGGTGTTGGCCAGGCGGTATCCGATCATGGCATACTCATAGATCCCATCCGCGGCCTTGCCCCTGCGGAGCTCGCCGGCCATGGTTTTGAAGGTGGACCGGCCGTAAAAATCGTCCGCGTTGATGACCGTAAAGGGCGTCTGGATCGCGTTTCGGCAGGCGAGGACGGCCTGACCCGTCCCCCAGGGCTTGGTCCGGCCCTCCGGAAGGACGAAGCCCGGCGGAAGCTGGTCAAGGGACTGGCAAACATAGGCCGTCTCCGCCACCCGCTCGACCTTCTTCCCGATCCTCGACCTGAAGACGTCCTCGAAATCCTTTCGGATGATGAAGACGATCCTGTCGTAGCCGGCTTTCAGGGCGTCATAGACGGAATACTCCATCACGACTTCCCCCCCGGGGCCGAAGGAGTCGATCTGCTTCAGCCCGCCGTAGCGGCTGCCGACTCCCGCCGCCATCACCACCAGGGTCAGGGACGACATGGGTCACTCCTTCCGGATTCCGGTCGCAAGTTATCGGTATCTTAATTGAAGTGCGAGGCGAGGTCAAACTCAAGAGCTGGATAAGAAAATAGGGACGGGTGGCCCGGCGGTGCTCCCCGACGGACGAGCGGAAGGGGATTGCGCAAGAGCGCTGGGGGTTCCAAGGGGAGGCTTCCCCCTGGTCCGAGGATGCGGGAAGCAGACGAGGAGGGGTGGTTCAGGAGGGGGCCTTTTCCCCTCCGCCCTCGGGGGGATGGGTGGAGCGAAGTCCGCTCGGGGACACTGCCGGGCCAGGACCCGTGGACCTTTACTTATAAGCCTCTATCCATTATGATGACAAGGACCAAGGACAGGTGAAGCGATGATCCGATCCACGACCGTCATCTGTGTCCGCCATAAGGGGAAGGTCGCCATGGCCGCCGATGGTCAAGTGACCCTGGGCCAGACCGTGCTCAAGAAGACCGCCCAGAAGATCCGCCGGCTCCACAAGGGCGACGTGCTGGCCGGATTCGCCGGGGCGACGTCCGACGCCTTCGCCCTCTTTGCCCGGTTCGAGATCAAGCTCGAGGAATACCGCGGCAACCTGTCGCGCGCAGCCATCGAGCTGGCCAAGGACTGGCGGCTGGACAAGTCCCTCCGCCAGCTGGACGCCCTCCTCGTCGTCGCCGATAAAGAGACGACCTTTCTGATCTCGGGGACGGGGGACGTCGTCGAGCCGGACGACGGCATCATCGCCATCGGCTCCGGCGGGGCGTTCGCCCTGGCCGCCGCCCGGGCCCTCCTCGCCCACACGGACCTTTCCGCCAGGGAGATCTCCTTCGAGGCCTTGAAGATCGCCGCCGACATCTGCGTCTACACCAACCAGCACATCACCCTCGAGGAGCTGTGAATGGCTATCCCGCTCCCCGAAAGCTTCGAGGGCGGCGCCGGCGAATTCCCGGAGGTCGAGCTCACGCCCCAGGAGATCGTCGCCGAGCTTGACAAGTTCATCATCGGCCAGAAGGCGGCCAAGAAGGCGGTGGCCATCGCCCTCCGGAACCGCTTCCGTCGCCGGAAGCTCCCCGCGGAGCTCGCCGACGAAATCGCCCCCAAGAACATCCTGATGATCGGTCCCACGGGCGTGGGCAAGACCGAGATCTCCCGGCGGCTGGCCAAGCTCACCTCCTCGCCCTTCCTCAAGATCGAGGCCAGCAAGTTCACCGAGGTCGGCTACGTCGGGCGCGACGTCGAATCCATGATCCGGGACCTCGTCCGGATCTCCGTGGATATGGTCAAGCAGGAGAAAGTCGCGGAGATCGAGGAGAAGGCCCTGGGGAACGTCGAGGAACGGCTCCTGGACATCCTCCTGCCGCCGCTCAAGCGGACCCGATGGCGCCACGGCCGACGAGGAGGCCCAGAGATTCCACGACACCCGGGAAAAGCTGAGGAAACAGCTCCGGGACGGCCTCCTCGAGGAACGGCCGGTCGAGCTCGAGGTCAAGGACAAGAGCACGCCCCCCTTCGAGATCTTCTCCAACTCCGGGGTCGAGGAGATCGGCATCCAGATCCAGGAGCTCCTCCCCGGGTTCCTGGGCGGCCGGTCGAAGCGGCGGAAGGTGAAGATCAAAGAGGCCCGCGAGATCCTGCTCGAAGAGGAGGAGAAGCGCCTCGTGGACATGGACCAGGTCTCCCGGCTGGCCATCGAGAGGGTCGAGCAGTCGGGCATCATCTTCCTCGACGAGGTCGACAAGATCGCCGGCCGGGAGGCGGGGCACGGCCCGGACGTCAGCCGCGAGGGGGTCCAGCGCGACCTCCTGCCGATCATCGAAGGCACGACCGTCAATACGCGCTACGGGCTCGTCAGGACGGACCACATCCTGTTCATCGGCGCAGGAGCCTTCCACGTCGTCGAAGCCGGCGGACCTCATCCCCGAGCTCCAGGGGCGTTTCCCCATCCGGGTGGAGCTCACGTCCCTCGGCAAGGACGATTTCGTCCGGATCCTGACGGAGCCCGAGAACGCCCTGATCAAGCAGTACCGGGCCCTGATGGCCACCGAGGGCGTCTCGGTCGAGTTCACCGCCGATGCCGTCGACGAGATCGCCTCGATCGCCGAGAAGGTGAACGCGCGATTCGGAGAACATCGGGGCCCGGCGGCTCCACACCGTCATGGAAAAGGTCATGGAGGACATCTCCTTCGAGGCCCCCGACATCGCCCAGAAGTCGATCCGGATCGACCGCGGATATGTCCAGGGCCAGCTAAAGGACATCCTCAAGGACCAGGATTTGCGACGGTTCATTCTCTGATGAAGGGATCTGCAGGAATTCTCGCCCTCGGGCTGGCCGTCCTCCTCGGCTCCGGCTGCGGGAAGAAAGGCCCTCTCCAACTGCCCCTGGCCCGGGAGCCCCAGCCCGTCGAACGCCTGACCGCCTTCCAGCGCGGCCGCTCGATCATCCTGGAATGGACGGATCCCGGGAAGTATATCGATGGGCATCCGCTCAAGGCCGTCGGCGCGGCCGAGCTCTGGGCGCTCGAGCCCGAGCCGGGGGCCAAGCCTCCGGTTCCCGGGGATTTCGGAACACGGGCCCGGCTGGCCAGGCGGATCGCCCCGAGCGAGCTCCGGCCCGCCCCCGGCGGCGTCAGGTTCGCCTACCCGTTGGCCGGAGATCAGACGGGGCACCGGAACCTGGCCTTTTCCGTCAGGGTCCTGGACGCGGCCAAGCGGCCCTCAAAATTCTGCCTTCCGGTCATGGTCGAAAT
Source organism: Candidatus Aminicenantota bacterium (assembly GCA_963796835.1). Classification (GTDB taxonomy): domain Bacteria; phylum Acidobacteriota; class Aminicenantia; order Aminicenantales; family Saccharicenantaceae; genus DATKJS01. Next base: position 163,607 of record CAWCND010000014.1, read on the forward strand.
CCGGCCTTGTCCGCTGCCCCCCGAGATCGGCGACGTCAAGGTCCTCAGGGACCGGGTCGAGATCAGCTGGACGCCGCCGGCGGCCAACATCGATGGCTCTCAACCGCCGATCGTGGCGGGCTACACGGTTTACCGGTCCGACGGAATGTCGGAGCCGGAGAAGCTGACGCCCTCGCCGCTGGCCGGCCTGACGTTCGAGGACAGGAGCTTCCAATTCGGGGCGTCCTATACCTACATCGTCCGGGCCTGCTGCGACCGTCACGAAGCCGCTCCTGGAAAGCGACGATGCCGCGGCCCGCAACGTCGTTCCCCGCGACATCTTCCCGCCAGACCAGCCCGCCGGGTTGGTCGCCGTTCCCGGGCCGGGCGTCATTTCCCTGAGCTGGGAGCCCGCTCGGGACCAGGGCCTCGCCGGCTACAGGGTCTGGAGAAGGAAGAGGGGGGAGCGGAGTTCGTTCTCCTAACGCCCGCGCTTCTCCCGGGGAATATTTTCACCGACTCGTCGGTCCTTAAGGGAAAGACGTATGTCTACGCCGTGAGCGCGAAAGGAAAGAACGGGAACTGAAAGCGCCAGAACGGAGACCGGGCCGGTGAGCCTGAAAGGGAACTGAGCATGAAGATCTACCGGTTCCGCTACAGGAAGAGGATCCTCCGCGGGATCCTCAAGGAGGAGTTCCTTTTTCCGCTGAAGGGGTCGATTTTCCGCGATTTCAAGATCGGGGACAGTCCGATCCCGATGGGCGAGGTCAAGCTCCTGCCTCCCGTCGTGCCGTCCAAGATCGTCGGCCGTCGGCCGCAACTACCGCGACCATGCCGAGGAGCTGGGGCAACGCGGTGCCCGAGGAGCCCCTCCTCTTCCTCAAGCCGTCCACGGCCGTCATCGGTCCCCTGACGAGCCATCGTTTATCCGGCGATGTCCTCGCGGGTCGACTACGAGGGCGAGCTGGCCTGGTCATCGGACGAAGGCCGGCCACTCCGTGACGAGGACCCGCGTCGAGGATTACATCCTGGGCTACACATGCTTCAACGACGTCACGGCCCGCGACCTGCAGGACAAGGACGTACAGTTCACCCGGGCCAAGTCGTTCGATACGTTCGCCGCCGTGGGGCCGTGCATCGCCACCGGGCATCGACCCCGGCGGCCCTGCACCTCAAGACCTTCCTCAACGGCAAGCTCGTCCAGTCCGGCACACCGCGAACCTGATCTTCCCCGTGCCGTTCCTGGTCCGCTTCGTCTCGGGGGTCATGACCCTTCTGCCCGGCGACATCATCACCACGGGCACGCCGGCGGGCATCGGCCCGATGCACCCGGGAGACCGGGTCGACGTCCAGATCGAGGGCATCGGGGTGCTGTCGAACACGCTCGTCCGAGCCAAACAAAGAAAAGGAGGACGCATGAAGTTTTTTCTGGACACGGCCAACCTGGAAGAGATCCGCGAGGTCGCGAGCTGGGGCATCCTCGACGGGGTGACCACGAACCCCACCCTCGTATCCAAGGAGAGCAGGACGTTCGAGGACCTCATCCGCGAGATCTGCGCCATCGTCCCAGGCCCCGTCAGCGCGGAGGCCGTCTCGTCCAAGGCCGACGAGATCCATCCCCGAGGCCAGGCGCGCTGGCCGGGATCGCCTCCAACATCGCCGTCAAGGTTCCGATCGGGCTCGAGGGTCTGAAGGCGATGAAGGTCCTGGCCGCCGAGGGCATCGCGGTCAACATGACCCTCGTCTTCTCCGCCAGTCAGGCCCTGCTCGCGGCCAAGGCCGGGGCCAGGTTCGTCAGCCCGTTCATCGGCCGCCTCGACGACGCCTCGGAGGACGGCATGGCGCTCATCGAGGAGATCGTCAGGATCTTCGAGAACTACAGGATCGAGACCGAGGTCATCGTGGCCAGCGTCCGCCACCCGCGGCACGTCGTGGAGGCCGCTCTGCTCGGGGCCGACATCGCCACCATCCCCTACGCGGTCATGACGAAGCTCGTCCGCCACCCCCTGACCGACGCCGGCATCGAGCGGTTCCTCGCCGACTGGAGGAAAGTCAGGGCGTGAGAATCCATCCCCATCTCCGGGTCCGCGAACATATCCAGAGCCTCCTCCGCAGGGTCCGGAGGTTTGCGATCACCTTCTTTGTCCTGCTCGTCCTTTTCGGGAGCGTCGTCGTCGGAAAGAATATTTTTCTGGGCCAGCTCAGGAGCGAAGTCCAGAGGGCCTTCCGGTACAGCGATCTCCAGATGTCCTATTTTCCGCCGGCCATCATCCTGAAGGACGTCCAATCGATCGCCGGGCCGCCGCTCTTTCGGGCCCGGCGGGTGAGGGTCGAGCTTCCTTTCTCTCTCTCCTGCGGAACGAGAAATCCGTCAACATCCTTCTCGATGGGCCCCAGATCAGGCTTCGGCCCGATACGCCTCCGGCCCCGGGCCGGAGGCCGAAGCTTCCCCTGTCCCTGCCGTTCAGCATCGAACGGGGGCTCATCCAGGACGGCACGTTCTCCTTTGAGAGCGAACAGGGATTCTTCGAGGCCGGGGGCATCAAGGCCCTGTTCACCCAGCAGGGCGACAGGTTCGTTCTGAAAGCGACGGCAGAAAAGAGCACGTTCACGTCGATCCCGGACAAGATCGAATTCGGCGGCAGCCTCAACATCTCCCTCTCCGGACGGGGGGAAGAGGTCAGGATCCAGAGGCTGACGGTCGAAGGGCCGGACATCGCCGTGAAAGGGGAGGGCCTGCTCAGGAACCTCCGGGACCCGGAGTTCGACATCGACACGCGTTTCGAGGTCGAGATGGCCTACGCCGCCCCCCTCCTCAACCTCCCGTTCCAATGGAAGGGCAAGGCGGGCGGCCAGGGCAAGGTCGTCCGCAAGGCCGGCCGGGTTTCCTTCAATTCTGATGTCGGCGGGGACCAGATCTCCGTCAGCGGGGTCCCCATGGGGCGGCTCCGCGGCCGTCTCGATCTCCGCTTCGGCACGGGCGGGACGGTGGACATCGATATCCAGAAGCCCAATCTGCCCGCCGAATCGGTGTCGATCTCTTTCCATGAAGGCCGCGTGGAGGGGAGGGTCAGCGGCGGCCGCCTCGATCCGGTTATGAAGGAACTAGGCCTCGCTTGGCCGGTAAAATCCCCGGCTTGGGGCACGTTTAGCCTGGAGAACGATACCCTGGAGGCCGACGGCGAATTCCGCGACCAGACGCTCGATAGGGAGGGAAACCGGTTTTCCTTCCGGGGGGATGTGAAGGTCCGGTTGAACCTGAAGACCCAAGACCTGGAGATCACGACGCGGGACATCCAATCCGACTTCGCCCGCCTTGAGGGCCGGGCGGCCCTTCGGATCGGCGGCAACGTGGACACCGAGATCCGGGGAACGGTAACGGACCTCAAGCAGGCCCGGGAGTTCGTTTCCCTGGCCTTCGGCCAGCCGTTCGTTTTCCCGGAGATCCGGGGGGCCGGCTTTGCCGATGTCCGGCTGACCGGAAGCATGCTCAATCCCAGGGTCGCGATCAAGGGGTCCTTCGAGCCAGGCGGGTTCGACCTCTTCAATGCGGCCTACGTCGAGGGCGAGGCCGTCATTTTCGGCGGGGGCTTCCAGGGGAAGTTCCGGGCCGAAGACCCCGACCTCAAGGCGGATGTCCAGGTTTCCGTCGACGCCTCCAAGACCGAAGCTGATATCCGGAGCGCGGAGGGCGACGTGACCAGGATCTTCGCGGCGCTCCAGATTCCTGTCACTCTCGCGGGCCGGGCCTCAGGCGATTTCCGCCTCGTCCAGACCTTGACGAGCCAGGCCGTCAGCGGGACGTTCATGAGTCCCGCGGTCCGGGGCTACGGCCAGACCTTCAGCAACGTCACGGGCCGGCTCGAGTGGAAGGACGGGACCTTGTCATTCCCCGAGATCGGGTTCGACTTCTATGGCGGCCGGGTCCGGGGCCGGGCCCTTTTCGGCCCGGCGGACCAAACCTTCGACGTCGACCTCCACGCGCAGAATATCGACCTGGCTCGCTTCACCCCGAAAATGAACGGCCTTCTTTCGCTGGACGTCGGCGGCAAGGGCGTCTTCGGGAAGGACAAGATCGCGGGCCGGTTCACCGTCATGGACTTCCTCCTTCCGCCCATGCAGAAAGCCGAGGCCGGGGGAGAGTTCAATCTGGATTATGTCCGGGACCAGATCACCCTGGACGTCAAGAGCGCTTTCCTTCCCGGAGACAACGAGATCCAGACCCGTCTCAGCCTTCCGGTCGGCGAGGATTCCCTGACCGCGAGCGTCACGGGACACTGGACGAACCTCGACCTCCTGCTGCCGTGGACGGGAGCGAAAGGACGCGCGGACTTCACGGCGGACATCAAGGGCGCCAGGTCCTCGCCTCACGTCTCGAGCACGGTCAATATCCAGGGCCCGCTGATGCCGTTCCCCGGTTTCGCCCATGCCGTCACCGATTATTCAGGAGCGGTCCAGGTCGAGGACGGGCGGATCACCATCAACGAGGTCAGGGGGAAACTGGGAGGCGGGGACATCAAGGTGTCCGGCGAGATCGGCCTCGGCCCGTCCGGCGTCGAAACGATCGACGTGGCCATGGACGGCAAGGACATGCTCGTCGCTCCGCTCGAGCGGACGAGGGCCATCGTGGACGGCAGCGCCCATCTCATCAAGGACAGCGGCCAGTTCGTGCTGGACGGCGATTTCCTGATCAAGCGGCTCACCTGGCGCCGGGAGCTCTACGAGAAGTTCAGCTTTTCGTCCCAGTCCACCTTCTCGCCGAACCGGGAACCGGGCTTTTTCGACAACCTCTCGCTGAACCTCCGCCTGCGGGCGACCGGCGACGCCCTGATGGACAATTCCCTCGGCCGCGTCAGCGGCCGCTTCGACCTCTCCGTCACAGGCGGTATCGACGACCCGGTCCTCCTCGGGGACATCGAGGTCCTGAAGGGGAACATCAAGTTCCAGGACCAAGACTTCAGGATCATCAAGGGCCGACTGAGCTTTTTCAACCCGGCCAGCGTCGAGCCCTACGTGGAAGTCCGGGCCGAAACGTACGTCAAGGACTACCGGGTGACGATGGCCCTCAGCGGAACGGCCAGCCGGCTCAAGCCGGAATTCACCTCCTCGCCGCCGATGCCGCCGGAGGACGTTCTGTCCCTCCTGGCCCTGGGCGAGGCCTTCCAGGGCACCTACTCGTATGATCCCGAACGGAGCACGACCCTGAGCACGGCTTCGCTCGTGTCGTTCCAGCTCGCCGACCAGGCCAAGAAAGGGGCCGAGAGCTTCTTCAGCCTGGACCGGTTCAGGATCGACCCCTTCGTCTCCAGCACGTCGTCGAGCGCCCTGACGGCCCGCCTCACCTTGGGCAAGAAGCTCACGCGGAACGTGATCTTCATTTATTCCACCAACCTGGCGACGCAACGGGAGGAAATCTACCAGGCCGAATGGGAAGCCAGCAACGATTTCTCGCTCGTGGGAATCCGCGACGAACAGAGCCGGGTCAGCTTCGAACTCAAATTCAGAAAGAGATTCTGAGATGACCCTGTGCCCGCCGCGCCCGATTCTCCGGACCATCAGGGTCCTCGGGGCCTTGGTCCTCCTTGCGGTGCCGCCCAGGGGCCTCGCCCAGGACGTGCTGCTCCCCGTCATATCGAGAGTCATCGTCAGGGTGGATGGCCGGCCCGCGCGGAGAGCCATCGCCGACCTTGTCCCCTTCAAGCCGGGCGACACGTATTCTCCCGTGGGGATCGACCGGGTCGTCAAGCAGGTCTATAAGACCGGGCTTTTTTCCGACATCCGCGTCACCCGGAGCGGAGGGGAGAAGGTGGAGCTTGCCTTCGACCTCACCCAGAGCCTTATCATCCGAGGCCTTCATTTTCAGGGTATCGGGGTCAGGGCTTCCAAGCTGAGGGAAACGGTGGAGTCCCTGCAGGCCGGGAGCGACTTCGTCGAAGACCGCTTGCCGAAGGCGGTCGAGGAGCTCGAGGAAGGGCTGAGGCGCGAGGGCTATTTCGGCGCGAGCGTCGTGCCCTCGACGCGAAGGGACCGGGACGCCCCGCGGACGGACGTGTATTTCAGGATCAGCGGGTGGAAGAGATACCGGATCGGCTCGTTCGAAATCCAAGGCCCGACGGTCGTCCCCCTCGGGAACCTCATCACCCGGATGAAGAGCCGGAAGGGCGACCTCTACATCCCCTCCCGCCTCGACAAAGACATCCAAGCCCTCGGGACCTACTACAAGTCGCTGGGATACAGGCGATCCGAGATCCAGCTTGCCGCCGAGCGCTTCGATGACGGCCAGCGGACCGTCGCCCTCGTCCTCGATGTCCAGCCGCGCGAAAAGATCTCCATCGTCGTCCACGGCGCCCGCGTCCCCTCGAACCTGCTGGACCCGATCTGGGAGGAGAGGATTTTCGAAGACTGGGGTCTTGCCGAAGGAGAGGTCCGGGTCCTGAACCACCTCAGGAAAAAAGGCTACGTCTACGCGACCCTGAAGAGCCGGATCGAGAGGACGGAGAACGAGATCCGCGTCGTGTATGACGTCGTCCCCGGCAATAAATACAGCATCAAAAAGATATCGTTCGAAGGTTTGAAGTCGTTCAGTGCCAAGAAGCTCAGGGAGGAACTGCTCGTCAACGAACGGACCCTGTTCTTCTCCCTCCTGAGCTACGACCGGCTGTTCGCCTTGCCGCAGGAGATCGAGTATTTCTACCGGACGAACGGTTTCCCGGATGTCCGGGCCGAGCTCGAACTGCCCAGGGACGACCTCAACGTCAACGCCATCCTGAAGATCGAGGAGGGGCCGCACCGGACGATCCAATCCATCACCCTGAACGGGACGCATCTCTTCCCGCCCCAGACGATCCTCAAGGAACTCGTCAGCGTCAAAGGCGGACCTTTTTTCCCCCCCAACATCCAACGGGACGCCGGGATCATCGACAGCTTTTACCTCAACCACGGTATCCGGGGGACGAAGGTCACCCCTCGGATCGAGTCCGCAGGCGCGAACCTCTTCGCCCTGACCTTCGAGATCAATGAGGGCACCCCTGTGACCATCGAGAACATCCTGATCGCGGGGAACAGGCTGACCCACCTGGCGGTCATCGAGAAGGAGCTCCGGGTCAGGAGGGGCGGGCCGGCGGATCTGTCCCTCATCCAGGAGAGCAAGCGGCGCTTGGAACGGCTCGGAATTTTTTCAGAGGTCAGGATGGACGAGATCCCGACCGAACCCGGAAAGGAAAACCTCGTCGTGACCGTCCAGGAGGGCGAGGCGAATTACGTGGGCGCCGGGCTCGGGTTCCAATCGAGGAACGCCATCCCGTCATCGGAGCCGGTTCAGTTCAGGCCCAGTGCGACCGGCGAATACATCCGGAGCAACGTCCTCGGGAAGGCGGCCGCGCTGAGTCTCGTCGGCCAGTACAGCGATGTCGAGCGCCGGGCCATCCTCTCCTGGACCCAGCCCTACCTGTTCGGCGCGGCCCTCCGCCCGGCCCTCCTCGGCTGGATCGAGAGGGAGGACCGGACGAGCTACACCTTCGACCGCCGCGGCGTCAGCTTCAACCTGTCCCGGCCGCTCGCTCCCCACCTCATCCTGATCGGGTCCCTCAGCTGGAGCCGCACGGATCTCTCGAACCTCCAGATCCCCGAGTCCGAGATCGACGTCCGGCTTCAGCATTATTCCACGAGCCTTGTCTCGGTCACCGTGGCCCTGGACAAACGAGACGACTCGTTGAACCCGGAGAAAGGATACTTCCTGAGCGCCGAGTCCGAACTTGCCAAGCCGCTCCTCGGGACGGAGTCGGACTACTGGAAGACCTTTTTCAAGTTCCAGTACTTCAAGCCCGTGGTCCCGCAAGTCGGCTTCAGCCTGCTCGCCCGCGTCGGCCTCGCCCAGGGCGAGATCTCAGTCCCCGAGCGGTTCTTCGCGGGCGGCAGCAATTCCTTCCGTGGAGAATGGTTCGACTACCTCGGCCCGAAGGATCCGGAGACCGGGTATCCCAATGGAGGCCGGGCGCTTTTCCTGCTGAACGCCGAAATGCGCTTCCCCGTCATGCCCGGCCTCAGGGAGCTCTCGGGAGCCGCCTTTTTCGACGCCGGCAACGTTTTCAGCTATCTTTCGGATGTCCATATCGGAGACATGGAAGTGGCCGCCGGGCTGGGGATCCGTTACAAGACTCCGCTCGGCCCGGTGCGGATCGATCTCGCTTGGAATGTTTATACGCCTCAGGCGAACCTCGTCCCGCCACAGACGCGGAAGAAGACGCCATACTTTTTCATCACGATCGGAAATATGTTCTAGGACCATGAGCAAGAGAACAGCCTGTTTCTTCCTGTTTTGTCTTCTGGCCACGGGCCCCGTTCTCCCCCAAACCGTGGACTGTCTGGTCGCCGTCGTCAACGGCCAGGCCGTGACTCTCACGGACCTCGAGATCGCCCGGGAATTCGGATTCTATGACCGGACCATCGAGGGGATAAGCGGAGACCCGAGGCTCGCCGTCCTCGATGCTCTGATCGGCCAGAAAGTCGTGCTCGGGATGACCCGGGAGCCCCTGGCGATCGGGAAGGACGAGGTCTCTCTGACCCTCGAGGCCCTCCGCGAAAGACTGGGTCCCGAAATCTTCCGGACGAAGCTCGGGAAGTTCGGATTGCGGGAGGACGACTTGCGCCCCTATCTCGAAGACCGGCTCCGCTACGACAGAGTCGTCTCGGTCAGGTTCGGCCAGACGAGCCCCGTTTCGCGCGGCGACGCCGAAAAATACTACCGGGATGTTTATGTCCCCGGGCAAAGGGCGAAGGGCCTCGAACCCGACAAGATGGAAAGCGTCCTCTCCGACCTCGAGCGGAGGATCCGGGAGAACCTCAAGGTCCGCAAGGTGGCCGAGTGGGTTTGGAGCATCCGAAGCCAGGCCGAAGTCCGGATCAACCCGGATTGCCTCAAGTAAGGAGAAGGAATGAACGCCATGGCCCGGATCGCGTATCTATTCCCCGGCCAGGGGTCTCAGGCCGTCGGCATGGGGAGGGATTTTTTCGACCGCTCTTCTCTGGCGCGGGAACTCTACGGAAGGGCGGACGAGGTCCTCGGCGTCCCGATCTCGAAGATCTCCTTCGAGGGGCCGGAAGAGGAGCTCCGGCTCACCGTGAACACCCAACCGGCCCTGCTCGTCGCGGGCGTCGTTGCGTACCGGCTCCTCGATCGTGACCCCGTCGTCGCGGCCGGGCACAGCCTCGGTGAATATTGCGCCCTTGTCGCCGCTGGCAGCCTCTGCTTCGAGGACGCCGTCAGCCTCGTCCGGAAGCGAGGCGAGTACATGCAGGACGCCGTCCCGGCGGGGATCGGGGCCATGGCGGCGATCCTCGGCGTCCCCGGCGCCGCGGTCCAGAGGGGGCTCGACCAGGTCCGGTCCGGCGTCGTCGAGATCGCCAACTGGAACAGCGAAGAGCAGACCGTCGTCTCCGGCGAGAAAGCGGCCGTCGAAGAGGCCTTGGCCCTGATCAAGCCGCCGCGCTCGGTCATCCTCCCGGTCAGCGCCCCTTTCCATTCCCGCCTCATGAAGCCGGCCGAGGAGAAACTGGCCCGCGACCTGGACGCCGTCCAGTTCAACGACTTGAAGTTCCCCGTCATCACCAACGTCGACGCCCGGGTCATCCGGACCGGCGAGGAGGCCCGGCTGGCCTTGAAGCACCAAGTCAGCCGCGCCGTCCTCTGGACAAAGTCCATGGATGTCCTGAGGGAGATGAACGTCGACGCCTGCATCGAGCTGGGGCCGGGAAAGGTCCTGTCCGGGCTGCTGAAGCGCGCCGCCCGCGGCTGGCCCCGGACGCCGGTCTGCCACAACGTGGAGAACTGCGAAGGGCTGGAAAAGACGAGAGCCGCTCTCTCAGGATTGCTTTGAGAGGACCTGCGGCCCGTAACGGACGTAATACTCGGCCGCTGAAATGAGGGCCGCGGCGATGACCAGATAGAGGCCGATCTGGGCGAGGAAGTAGAGCTTCCCGAGGTAAATGGGGCCGAGGATGAGCACGCCGATCGCCCAGGACTCGATCCCCATTTTGGCTTTTCCGAGCCCTGACGCGGGGATGTTCAGGCCCTTGGAGGAGGCGATCGCGCGGAACCCCGAAACGGCAAGTTCGCGCCCGATGATGATCACGGCCGCCCAGGCCGGGACCCGGCCGAGTTTCACCAGGCAGATCACGGCCGAGGCGACGAGGAGCTTGTCGGCCGTCGGGTCGAGCAGCTGGCCCATGACCGTGACCAACTCCTTTTTACGGGCCAGGTAGCCGTCCAGCCAGTCGGTGATGGTGGCGAAGACGAAGATCGCCGTGCCGATGAGGTCCCGACCAGGGAAGTCCGTAAGGAGAACGGCGACCAAGACCGGAATGGCGAGGATCCTGGCCAGGGTCAGATAGTTCGGGGTATTCACGACCCCGAGAGTACTATAGCTTTCCGCAAATTGTCAATCGCGGCCTTCTCTTGAAAATCGCCCGGGGCCTCAGTATATTGGGGAGCGAACCATGGCCAACGACACGTCCCTGACGCCGATGATGGAGCAGTATTTCCGGGTCAAAGGCGAGGTCCGTGACGCCTTCCTCTTTTTCCGGCTGGGTGATTTCTACGAGATGTTCTATGAGGACGCCAAGATCGCCGCCCCTCTCCTGGGACTTGCCTTGACCTCCCGGCAAAAGGTCCCCATGTGCGGCGTCCCCTACCACGCGGTGAATTCCTACCTGACGAAACTCCTCCGCCTCGGGCACAAGGTCGCGATCTGCGACCAGGTCGAGGACCCCAAGACGGCCAAGGGGGTCGTTAAGCGGGAGGTCATCAAGGTCCTGACGCCCGGCACGGCGGTCGAGATCGAATCTGACGACGCCAAGGAGACGACATTCATCGCTTCGGTCGACCTCGAGGAAGACGGCTGGGGGCTGGCCCTGGCCGACCTCGTGTCCGGGGAGATGCGGACGGTCGAAGGCGAATGGCCGGACCTGAAGACGCTGGCCGACGAGATGTTCAGGGCCGCTCCCAAGGAGATCCTTTTCCCCGAAGGGGCCGAGGAGCGCCTGGGGCGCGTCCTTGCGGCGAACGGTCTCGTTTCGGTGCCCAAGAGCCCGGCCGAGCCCTGGCTCTTCGACTATCCCCAGGCAAGCCACGTCCTCCTCGAGCATTTCGGGGCCAAGTCCCTCGCCGGTTTCGGCCTCGCGGACAGGAACCGGGCCGTTTCGGCGGCGGGCGCCCTCCTTTATTATATGAAGAAGGTCCGGCGGGACTCCCTGGGCCTCATCGACCGGATCTCCTATCTCCATACCGGGGACCGCCTCAACCTCGACGCCACGACCATCCGGAATCTTGAGCTCGTCCGCAACCTCCGCGACGGCCGGGTCAAGGACTCTCTCCTCGACGTCGTCGACTTCACGGTGACCGCCCCGGGCGGCCGCCTCCTGCGGGCCTGGCTCCTTCAGCCCCTGTTCGACGCCGAGGCGATCCGCGAACGCCTCGACGCCGTCGAGGAGGCCCTGCGTCTGACCATCGACCGCCGCGAGCTGCGCGACTCCTCGGGGGCGTCCACGACCTGGAGCGGCTCGTCGGGAAAGATCTCGCTCGCCGCCGCCCATCCCCGGGACCTCGTCGCCCTCAAGCGGTCCCTCGCCCCGCTTCCCGGCGATCCAGGACGCGGTCCGGGCGCTCTCGGCGAGGCTCTTCCGGGATATCCTCGGCCGATGGGACAGCGCGGGCGACGTCGCCGACCTCATCGAGAAGGCCATCCTGGACGAACCGGCCTTTCTGCTGACCGAAGGCGGGATCATCAAGGACGGATATCACGCCGAGCTCGACGAGCTGCGATCCGTCAGCCGCTCGGGAAAGACCTTCATCGCCCAGATCGAGAAGCGGGAGCGCGAGCGGACGGGCATCGGCTCCCTCAAGGTCCGCTACAACAAGGTTTTCGGCTATTACATCGAGGTGACGAAGCCCAACCTTCCCCAGGTCCCCGCCGGATTATATGCGCAAGCAGACGCTCGTCGGCTCCGAGCGCTTCCTGACCCCCGAGCTCAAGGACTACGAGGAGAAGGTCCTCCACGCCGAGGAGCGGATCGGTGTCCTCGAGAACAGGCTGTTCCTGGAGGTCCGCGGAGGCCGTGGCCCGGGAGACCCACAGGCTCCAGAGGATCGCGGCCGACGTCGCCTGCCTCGACGTGCTGCTCGTCCATGGCCGAGTGCGCCGCCCGGAGGAATTACGCCCGCCCCGACGTCGATGACGGAGAGGCCATCGTCATCCGCGAGGGCCGTCACCCCGTGATCGAAGTCAGCCAGGGCGAGCCCTTCATCCCGAACGACACCGATATCGACGGAGGCGACAACCAGATCCTGATCATCACCGGGCCCAACATGGGCGGGAAATCGACCTACCTCCGGCAGGTGGCCCTGATCTCCATCCTCGGCGCAGACGGGCTCGTTCGTCCCGGCGAAGTCGGCGAGGCTCGGCCTCGTCGACAGGATCTTCACCCGGATCGGGGCCATGGATTTCCTGAGCGTCGGCCAATCCACGTTCATGGTCGAGATGCTCGAGACGGCCGGCATCCTCCACAACGCGACGTCCCGGAGCCTGATCCTCCTCGACGAGGTCGGACGGGGGACCAGCACGTTCGACGGGCTGAGCATCGCCTGGGCCGTGGCCGAGTACCTCCACGAGCGGGAGGGCCTCCGGGCCAAGACGCTCTTCGCCACGCATTACCACGAGCTGACCGAGCTGGCCCTGACCATGAAACGGATCAAGAACTACCACGTCGCCGTCAAGGAATGGAAGGACGAGGTCATTTTCCTGCGGAAGATCATCCCCGGGCCCTCGGACCAGAGCTACGGGATCCACGTCGCCAAGCTGGCCGGGATCCCGCGGGACGTCATCGACCGGGCCCGGGAGATCCTGTTCAACCTCGAAAAGCAGGAGCTCGACGAGGCCGGCCTGCCGCGTCTCGCCTACCGGACGCGGAAGAACCACGACCGGAACCAGCTCATGCTTTTCGCCGAGGACCGCGAGTTCGCCCTCCTCAAGGACATGGGAAATGAGATCGAAGGGCTGGACCTCTCGTCCCTGACCCCCCTGGAGGCCCTGAATATCCTCGGCGGCCTTAAGGACCGCCTCAAGCCGGGGACGAAGCCTCAATAGGCTTCGGATTCGTCCTCGGCGTCTAACTCCACCCGGTCCTCGTTCTCCGCTTCGTCCTCGTCTTCGTCCTCGTCCTCGTCGTAGTCCCGGTCCTCACCTTCCTCGAAAGGCTTTTCGCCCTCGTCCTCTTTCCGCTCTTCCAGCGCGTGTTCGAATTCGTTGCGGTCCTCGTAACGGCGGAGGCAGTTGGCCGCGGAGTCGCTGTAGCAGAGCTCGAGGAAGTCCTCTTCGATGACACAGAAGACGGACATGTTGTGGTCCCTCTGGAGGTTCCCGACCGACTCGACGACCTCGGCGGCCTTGGATTTCTTAATGGCGTCGAGGGTCAGCCAGCTCGTGATCTCCATCTCTTCCATGACCAACTCCTACCAAGAATAGATATCGATTTGGCTCCGTTTGTCAAGAGGAAGAAAGAAACGCCGCCCGCGCCTTGACAGCCCCGCGCGGGGACGCTTAAATAGAAAGAAGGAGATCGGGACCGGAGGCGAGCCATGAGATGGGACAACTTCACGGTGATGTCGCAGGAAGCCATCCAGCGGGCCCAGTCCAGAGCCGCGGAGCTGGGGAATCCCGAGGTCCGGCCCGAACACATGCTCTGGAGCTTCCTCGGCCAGGAGGACAACATCGTCAACGGCCTGCTGAACAAGCTCGGGGCCCCCGCGGCGAGGATCAGGGCTGACGTCGAAGCCGCGCTCTCCAGGGTCCCGAAGGTCCAGGGCGGAGGCGAAGCGGCCCTCTCTCCGGCGTTGCGGGACGTCCTCGCTCTCGCCGCGAAGGAGGCGGAGACGCTCAAGGACGAGTACGTCTCGACCGAGCACCTCTTCCTGGCGATGCTCAAAGACGAAGGGTCCGGCGTGGCCCGGATCCTCCGGGCGATCAGGCGTCACGGAGGACGCCGTCCTCAAGGCGCTGGCCTCGGTCCGCGGCTCCCAGCGGGTCACCGACCCGGAGCCGGAGGGCAAGTACCAGGTCCTCGAGAAATACGCCCGCGACCTCACGGCGCTGGCCCGCCAGGGCAAGCTCGACCCGGTCATCGGCCGCGAGGACGAGATCCGGCGCGTCATCCAGGTCCTGTCGCGGCGGACCAAGAACAACCCCGTCCTCATCGGCGAGGCGGGCGTGGGCAAGACGGCCGTCGTCGAAGGCCTGGCCCAGCGCATCGCCAACGGCGACGTGCCCCAGTCCCTGAAGAACAAGCGGCTCCTGGCCCTCGACATCGGCGCGCTCGTCGCCGGGACCAAGTTCCGCGGCGAGTTCGAGGACCGGCTCAAGGCGATCCTGAAGGAGATCCGGGAGTCGGGCGGCGACATCATCCTCTTCATCGACGAGCTCCACACGATCATCGGCGCCGGCGCGGCCGAGGGCGCCGATCGACGCCTCGAACATGCTCAAGCCGGCCCTGGCCCGGGGCGAGCTCCGGTGCGTCGGGGCGACGACGCTCAACGAGTACAGAAAGCACATCGAGAAGGACGCGGCCCTCGAGCGCCGCTTCCAGCAGGTCTACGTCGGCGAGCCGTCGGTCGAGGAGACGATCTCGATCCTCCGCGGGCTCAAGGAGAAGTACGAGGTCCACCACGGCGTCAGGATCAAGGACTCGGCCCTGGTCGCCGCGGCGACGCTCTCCAACCGCTACATCACCGAGCCGCTATCTCCCGGACAAGGCCATCGACCTCATCGACGAGGCGGCCTCGCGGATCCGGATCCAGATCGACAGCCTGCCGGAGGAGATCGACGAGCTCGACCGCCGGAAGCTCCAGCTCGAGATCGAGCGCCAGGCCCTCAAGAAGGAGAAGGACCCCGCCTCGGCGGAGCGGCTGGAGAAGATCGAGGCCGAGCTGGCCGACATCAAGGAGCGGAGCCGACGCCCTGCGGGCCCGGTGGCAGAACGAAAAAGAAGGTCATCGAGAGCGCATGAGCCGGCTCAAGGAGCAGGGCGATGACGCCTCAAGGTCGAGGAGCAGAGCGCCGAGCGGCGGGGCGACCTCGAGCGGGCGGCCGAGATCCGCTACGGCAAGCTCGTCGAGGACAAGAAGGAGATGGACCGCCTCGGCCGCGGAGCTGGCCGAGCTCCAAGCCAAGGGAAAGATGCTCAAGGAGGAGGTGGACGAGGAGGACGTGGCCCAGGTCGTTTCCAAGTGGACAGGCATCCCCGTCGCCAAGATGCTCGAGGGCGACGTCGACCGCCTGATCAGGATGGAGGAGATCCTGGGCCGGCGCGTCATCGGCCAGGACCAGGCCATCCAGGCCGTGGCGGCGACCGTCCGCCGCTCCCGGGCCGGCATCCAGGACGCGGCCCGGCCCGATCGGCTCGTTCATCTTCCTGGGGCCGACCGGCGTCGGGAAGACCGAGCTGGCCCGGGCCCTGGCCGAATTCCTGTTCAGCGACGAGAAGGCCATGGTCCGGCTCGACATGTCCGAGTACATGGAGAAACACACCGTCTCGCGGCTGATCGGCGCGCCGCCGGGCTACGTCGGCTACGAGGAGGGCGGCCAGCTCACCGAAGCCGTCAAGCGCCGGCCCTATTCGCTCGTCCTCCTCGACGAAATCGAGAAGGCCCACCCCGACGTCTTCAACGTCCTCCTCCAGATCCTCGACGACGGCCGCCTGACGGACGGCCAGGGCCGGACCGTCGATTTCAAGAACACCGTCATCATCATGACCTCGAACCTCGGCAGCCAGGTCATCAAGGAGCTCAGCCGGCGACTACGGGAAGATGGAACAGGAGGTCCGGGAGATCCTGGAAGGCCATTTCAAGCCGGAGTTCCTCAACCGCGTCGACGAGGTCATCATCTTCAGGCCGCTGTCCAAGGCCGCCATCCTCGAATCGTCGACCTCCAGCTCGAGCTCCTCCGGAAGCGGCTCGGCGGAGAAGAAGATCGGGCTCGCGCGTCGCCCGAGGCCAAGGCGCTCCTGGCCGAGCGCGGCTACGACCCGGTCTACGGCGCCCGGCCCCTCAAGCGGTCATCCAGCGCGACGTCCAGAACCCCCTGGCCATGAAGATCCTGGCCGGGGAGTTCGGCGAAGGGGATGCCGTGGCCCTCGGGACGGACAAGAAAGGGCGACCTCACCTTCCGGAAGAAGCCGGGCGGGGAGAAGAACGACGGCGAAAAAGCAAGAAATGGCTAGGGACGGAATCGAACCGCCGACGCAAGGATTTTCAGTCCTTCGCTCTACCGACTGAGCTACCTAGCCATGACATCCGGCCCTCGCCGGGCGGCCAGATAGTATAATAAACCCGAGCCCCGAGAAGTCAACATGATCCCCCGGGCCGTCCGGCAAATTGAAATGGCCCGGTCGATATGCTATTCTGAGCCGTGGAGAAAAGACCGGATGAACGAACAGGAACTGAAAGAGGTCCTCATCAGGGAGAACGGCGAATTCCGGAAGGCCCTCGAAGATCACCGGACCTGCGAGACCGAGCTCGAAGAATCCGGCTGAAGACCGCACGTCACGGAGGCCGACGCCCTCCGCGAGCGGGACCTCAAGAAAAAGAAGCTGGCCCTCAAGGACCGGATGTACCAGATCATGGCGGAGTGCGGGGGGCCGGTAAGGGATCGCCGTGGCCGCCGTCCGAGAAAGAAAAAATTCCGCTTCGCCCTCGTCGGCTCCGAGACCCTGCGCGGCCGGGAGATCAAGAGCGTCCTCGAGCGTGAAGAAGTTCCCGCTCCGAGTCCTTCGAGTTCTACGACCCCGACGTCGATGAGGAATACAGCAAACTGACCCAGTTCAGGGACGAGCCCAAGGTCGTCCACCACCTGGACCGCGCGGCCCTCGAGGGGCTGGACCTCGTCTTCCTGGCGGCGGACGCCCGGACGAACGCCGACATACGGCGCATGCCGGCCGCCGGAATTACCGCGCCATCGACCTTGCCGAGACGTTCAACGCCCGCGAGGACGTCCCGCTCGTCGTGGCCGGCGTCAACGACGCGGCGATCCGGGGCAAGAAGATCCCTCTGATCGCCAACCCGAACCCGGTGACGATCATCCTCTCCCACCTCTTCTACGCTCTCGACCGGACGTTCGGCGATGGCCAAGGCCCTGGCCTTCGTCCTCGAGCCCGTTTCGGCCTTCGAGGAGGAGGGCATCCAGGAGCTCGCCGACCAGAGCTTCGCCCTCCTCAACAGCTCGCCCATGCCCAAGAAGGTCTTCCACGACCAGGTCGCCTTCAACCTTCTCTCACGGACGGAAAAGCCGGACCGCAACGGTTTCTCCAGCCGAGGAAGCGCGCGTCCTGGCCGAGATCCGGCGGGTCCTGGCCCCGGCGGACTTTCCCCTCTCCCTCTCGGTGGTCCTGGCCCCGGTCTTCCACACCTATTCGATCATGACCTACATCGAGCTGAGGGCGGAGGCAGGGATCGCCGACCTCGACGCCTCGTTCCGTCGGTCGGACGCGATCCGGCTCGCTCCCGCCGAAGGGACGGGCCTCATTTCTTCCGTGAACGTGGCCGGCAAGGACAAGGTCTTCGTCGGCCAGATCAAAAAGGCGGAGGCGATCCCGGGGGGCTTTTGGGTCTGGGCCGTGGCCGACAACCTGACCCTGGGTTCAGCCCTCAACGCTTACGAGATCGCCCGGTCGTTGTTCAAAATTGCCTGAAGACGAGGAGCTCATCCGATGATCCATGGCATGACGGGTTTCGCCGAAAAAAACTTCAGCTCGAGGTCGCTCCGGCTGAGGATCAGCATCAAGACGCTGAACCATCGCTTCTTCGACTGGTCCTACAAGGGCGCGCCCATCGGCGAGGCGGAAAACCGTCTCCGGGCCCTCAGCCAAAGAAAGATCAGGCGGGGCCGGGTAGAGGTCTTCCTGGAGGTGGTCTCCCTCAGCCCCGCGAGCTGGAACTTTTCGATCAACGAGGGGCTCCTCGAAAAGATCCTGGCCTCCTTCGACCGCGTCTCCCGGAAGACCGGCCGCCGCCTGGAGATCTCTCTGGACAGCATGTTCCGCGTTCCCCAGCTCGTGGAGCTCAGCCGGAAAGGGCTTAGCGTCGAGGAGGTCCGGTTTCTCGAGCGGAGCTTCCTCCGGACCGTGCAGGACGTCGTCCGTCTCAGACGGAAAGAGGGACGGGAAACGGCCCGCGAGATCCGCGCCCGCGTCTTGAGGATCCGGGGCGCCATCGGCCGGATCGAGGCCCGGTTCCGGAGACAACCGGCCCGGCTCCAGGCGAAGCTCGAACGCCGGCTCCGCGACCTCAACCACGATCCCGCCGTTTCCGCGGGGCGGCTGGCCGAGGAGGCCTCGTTCCTCACTCAGCGCTACGACCTGGCCGAGGAGATCGCCCGGCTGAAGACACACCTGGACACCCTGAAGGGACTGATCTCGCCCCGCGGGGCCGAGCCCGTCGGGAAGAAGCTGGACTTCCTGGCCCAGGAGCTCTACCGGGAGGCGAACACCCTGAGCTCCAAGTCGCAGGACATCCGGATCACCAAGGAAAGCCTGGGGATCAAGGACGAGCTCGAGACGATCCGGCAGCACATCCAGAACATCGAATGACCTTGCATCGGACCCGGGTCCGAGTATGATAGGGAAGAGGTGGTCGCGGACATGATTTTCGTCGTGAGCGGGCCTTCGGGCTGCGGCAAGTCGACCCTCATCGCGAAGGTCCGGCAGGAGTTGGCTGGCCTGGCGTTCTCGGTCTCCCACACGACGCGCGAGCCGCGGCCGTCCGAGGCGGACGGCCGCGATTACCACTTCGTCACCGAGAGAGCGTTCGAACGGATGGCCCGGGCCGGCCGGTTCATCGAATGGGCCCGGGTCCATGGGCACCTCTACGGGACGTCGAAGGCGGAAGTCGAGCGGAAGGGCCGGGGCCATGACCTCATCCTGGACATCGACGTCCAGGGGGCCAGGCAGGTCCGGAAGAAGATCCCTTCGGCCGTATTCGTTTTCATCATGCCGCCCGTCCTGGCGGAGCTCCGCCGCAGGCTGGAGCGGAGGAAAGAGGACGGCCCTGAGGACATCGCCCGGCGGCTCCGGGACGCGGGGGGCGAGGTCCGCGCCTTCGACGAGTTCGATTACGTCGTCGTCAACGACGAGCTCAAGCGGGCTGTGGAAGAGCTCAAGTCCGTCATCGTGGCGGCCCGCTGCCGCACCGCGGTCCGGGCCGGCGTTCTCAGGCCCATCCTGCGGAGCTTCGCCTCCCGGGCCCGGTCCTCACGGATGAAGGGGAGACCATGAAAAAGATCGCCCTGGGAGTATCGTCCTCGATCGGCGTCTACAAGGCCTGCGAAGTCCTCCGGGGCTTCCAGAAAAGCCGCCTCGAGGTCCAGGTCGTCATGACGGCGAACGCAACGCGCCTCATCTCGCCTCTCCTGTTCAGCAGCCTCTCGGGCCTCGAGACGATCGTCGGGCTCTTCGACGAGCCGGAGGCCCGGACGATCGGCCATGTTTCCCTGGCCAAGGAGATTTCGCTTTACTGCATCGCCCCGGCCACGGCCAACGTCATCGGCAAGCTTGCGTCCGGCGTCGCCGACGATTTTCTGTCCACCCTGTTCCTGGCCGTGCGCTGTCCCGTTCTCGTCGCCCCGGCCATGAACGAGGCCATGTATCTCCACCCCCGGACGCAGGCCAATATCGCGACCCTCAAGGCCATCGGCGTCGAGTTCGTGGAGCCCGACAAGGGCTACCTGGCCTGCGGGGACGAGGGCTGGGGTCGGCTCGCCGAACCGGACGAGATCGTGGAGGCGGGGACGGCCCTCATCGGCGGGGCCGAAAGCCTGAAGGGCAAGAGGGTCCTCGTCACGGCAGGGCCGACCCGGGAATTCATGGATCCGGTCCGCTTCCTCTCCAACCCCTCGTCCGGAAAAATGGGCTACGAGCTCGCGAAAGAGGCCCTTCGCCGGGGGGCCGAGGTCACGCTCGTTTCGGGGCCCACGTCCCTTCTTCCGCCCGCCGGGGCGAAGATCGAAAAAGTGACGACCGCGGCCGAAATGAAGGCCGCCGTCCTCCGGGCCTTCCCGCGGGCGGACGCCGTCGTCATGGCCGCCGCCGTGTCCGACTTCCGCTTCAAGGACGTCCTCTCGGAGAAGGCGAAAAAGCGTGACCTCGCCGGGGCCGTCGAGATCGAACAGACCGAGGACATCCTCGCCCTCCTCGGGAAGAGAAAGAAAAACCAGGTCCTCGTCGGATTCGCCGCGGAAACCGGGGACATGCTCGCCAACGCCCGCAAAAAGATGGCCGGGAAGCGGGCGGACCTCATGGTCGCCAACCCGGTCGGAGAGGGGAGGGGTTTCGGGATGGACGACAACGAAATCCACATCCTCCATCCGTCCGGCAAGGTCCGCTCGACGCCACGCCTGAGCAAGCGGGAGATCAGCCGGGCGATCTTCGACGAGATCGAGGGGGTCCTTGAGAAAAAACGCCGCTGAGATCCTGGCCTGCCTCCGGGACCACGTTGATTTTCTGGACGAGGCGGGGGCCGGTTTCTGCCTGGCGGGGGTGAGGCGGAGACCGTCACCGGACGCAGTTCCGACGGCGCCGGAGGCCCCGGAGCCTCGATCTCCGGGCTCGGGCCGGGCGGCCCCGAAACCACCGCTCCCCCCGCCCGACCCCCCGGCGAGGACGGACGGGCCGGCGGCCCAAGCCGTGGACCTCGGTGAGATCGAGCGCCAGGTCCTCGCCTGCCGTCTCTGTCCCCTCCACGAGCTCCGGACGCGGGCCGTGCCCGGGGAAGGGAATCCGGCCGCCGACCTGATGTTCATCGGCGAGGCCCCCGGCCGCGACGAAGACCTCCAGGGCCGGCCTTTTGTCGGCCGCGCAGGGCAGCTCCTCCGGAAGATCATCGGGGCCATGAAATTCAGGGAGGACGAGGTCTATATCGCCAACGTGGTGAAATGCCGGCCTCCCGAAAACCGGGTCCCCCACCGGGACGAGATCGAAACCTGCTGGCCATACCTCGTCCGCCAGATCGAGCTCATCAAGCCCAAGGTCATCGTCACCCTGGGCAAAACGCCGACGGAGTATTTCGTCCCCGGCCGGGCCGCGATGGGGGAGCTCCGGGGGAAATTCGGCGGATTATCTTGGGATTCCGGTCATGCCCACGTTCCACCCTTCTTATTTGATCCGGAACGAGGGCAACCGGGAGATCCGCCGCATGGTCTGGGAGGATATGCAGAAGGTGATGGCCCTCCTGGGCAGGAAATGAGCCTCTTCGTCCGAGTCGTCTTTCCCCTGCCGCTCGCCCGGCCCTTCGTTTACGGCGTTCCCGAGCGCCTCCGGGAGAAGGCGCGGCCGGGATGCCGGGTCCTCGCGCCCCTCGGGAAAAAGATCCAGAGCGGATTCATCGTTGCTGCGAGCCCCGAACCCCCTCCGCCGGAGATGAAGGTCAAGGACGTCGCCGAGGTCCTCGACGACAAACCCTTTTGGAGCGAGCGCTACCTCTCTTTCACCGGGGCCCTCAGCGCGGAATACCATTCCTCCTGGGGGGAGATCCTCCAGGCGTCCCTCCCGCCTTCCCTGGCCTTCAAGACCAAGGTGAGGGTCAGGCTGACAGATGCCGGCCGGGAGGCCCTGGGAGAGAAGAACCTCGGTCCAAGGGAGAGGACCCTTGCCGGGCTGTTGCTGGGGTGGCCGAAGGGCCGCAGCCCGCTTTCCTTGCAGAGGAAGCCCGGCCTCAAGAACCTCCCGGCCCTCATCTCCAGAATGGCCAAGAAGGGACTCGTGGCCGTTCTGGAAATGCCGGTCCGGCCCCCCCGCGCCAGGAAGGAGAACCGCGAGGAAAAATCCTCTCAGCTCCGGCTCGGATTTCCCTGGGACCAAGCGCCAGGAGGGCGCCCTCTCTCCCGTCGAAAAGGCGCTGGACGAGGGACTTCCAGGGGCCTTTTATCTCTACGGTCCAAGGCCGACGCTCGAGGCGGCTTATCGCGGCCTCGTCCAAAGGGCCGTGGGAGGTTCCGGAAGGACGCTGTTCCTCGTCCCGGAAGTCGCTCTGACGGGGGAGCTCATCGCTGATTTCGAGGCCGGCTTCGGCCGCAAGGCCGCGGTCTTCCACGGCCGGATGACCGAGCGACAGAAGGATTCGGCCTGGAGGGGCCTCAGGAGCGGGAGAACCGCCCTCGTCGTGGGGACGCGCTCCGCGCTCTTCCTGGACTCCGGGCCGCTCCAGCTGATCGTCGTCGCCGATGAGCACGAGGAGTCCTACTTCCAGTCCGAGAGTCCATCCTACGACGCCCGTCGCGGCGCCTGGCTTCGGGCCCGTTCGGAGGGCGCGGTCCTCGTTTTCGGCTCGCCGAGGCCGTCCGTCGAAGCTTTTTACGGGGCCGGGCGGGCGGGATCTCTCATCGAGCTCGGCGGCCCGGACGAAAAAACGCCGGTTTCCTGGATCGATCACCGCGCGGAAACGCCCCTCGTGTCCCGGGAGCTCGAGCGCAGGATCCGGACCTGCCTGAAGCGGGAGGAACCGGCCGTCCTCTTCCTCAACCGCCGGGGCTACGCGTCCTCCCTGGCCTGCGAGTCGTGCGGCCGCGTTCCCCGCTGCGGGCGCTGCGACATCCCGCTCGTCTATCACAAAAAGGAGGGGGAGCTCATCTGCCACTACTGTAACGCCTCCCTCCGGTCCGGGGCGGGCTGCCACGACTGCGGGGGACGCCTGGTCCTCAGGAGAGGCGCGGGGACCCAGGCCCTGGAAGAAGAGCTCGGGAACCTCTTCCCGGGCGTCACCGTCGCCCGCTTCGACTCGGATACGGTCGCGAGCCGAGACGAGAGGGAAACGATGATCCGCCGGTTCGCTCAGGGCCGGATCCCCCTTCTCGTCGGGACCCAGCTCCTGGCTTATCAGCCGGGCGTGCCCCGGGTCCGGCTCGTCGGAGTGCTCTCGCCCGAAACTCTCCTGGGATTTTCCGACTACCGGGCGGGTCAGAAGACATTCCAGGCCGTGGCCCGGATGACCGAGCTCTGCGAGACCGGCCCCGGGTCCGAGGTCGTCATCCAGACCCCGGCGCCCGTCCACTACAGCATCCGGGCAGCCGCGTCGCGGGACTTCAAGGCCTTTTATGGGCCGGAGATCGATTTCCGGCGGATCATGAATTATCCCCCCTGGCGTCCCTGGCCGAGGTGACGCTGCAGGGACGCGACGTCCGCTCTCTCGGGGCCCGGTCCCGGGAATTCCGGGCGCTCCTCCGAAAATTCGAGCCGGAGCTTGAAGTCCTCGGCCCGGCTTTCGCCGCCGTCGTGCGCGTCAAGGACGTCTCCCGGGTCCAGGTCATCCTCAAGGCCCGGAGCAGGGAGACGATCGCCCGGGCCCTCGCTGAGGCCCTGCCCCGCCTGCGGCTGAGGAAATCCGTGGTCTTTTCCTCTGCCCCCTTCGGGCCGTGATCGTCCCCCTCAAAAAAAAGAAGCTCCCCGGAAGGAGAGCTTCTCGCCGGATCCGTTCGAAGCGGAGAACTATCGGCGGATCGTCGTCTTGGAGGTCGCGTTCGAATAGTCGCCGAAATAGATCGTCAGCTGGCCCGTGGCCTGGAGGGCGTGGTTGGTCCCGTCATGGCCCTTGAACGTGATGCGGGCGAGGATCTGGAGCCGATTGGTCGTGCCGAGCAGAGAGGACAGGGGTGCGACCAGCTTGGCGCTGTTCAGGACCGCGATGAAGGTGAGGGTCGTACTTGCGCCGACGGTGATGAGGAGCGTGGAGCACGTGCCATCGAGGGAGGCCGGCACGTTAACGCCGGCCACACCCGTGCCGTCAGGGAGGAAATAGTCGACCGTGTAGCCCGTCAGCGTGACATTGTTGTACTGGGACGGACCGGAGACCCCGCCGCTCGGGTCCTTCAGGGCGGCCGTGAGGGTGACCGTGGCCGTGTCGGACGTGGTGTTCGAAACGTCCGACTCGAGGTAGCTGGCGACCGTGCTACCGTCATGGAGCGTCCCCGTGATGCTCTCCACGATGAGCATGCTGCTGCTCTTGTCAGCCTTCTCGATGGGGTTGCAGGCGGCGATAACGAGGAATCCCGCGAGGACGGCCAGTATCTTGAGAGTCGATCCTGTGTATTTCATGGTTCTCTCCTCTCGTATCCGAGTTATTTAATGATCCTGGGGGTGATGAAGATGAGGAGCTCTTGGCTCGTCTTGGTCCGGGCGAAGTTCCTGAAGAGGCCCCCCAGAATCGGGATCTGGTTCAGGAAGGGCACGTTATTCCGGGTGACCGAGTCCTCGTGTCTTGTAGATGCCGCCGATGACCGTCGTCCCGCCGTCGGCAACCATGACCGTCGTCTTGGCGCTCTCGGTCGTGATGGGCGGGATGCCGTTGACCAGGTTGGCGAAGTCGGCCGCGTTGTTCTGGATCTCGATCGTCATGATGATCGTCCCTTCGGCCGTGATCTGCGGCGTGGCTTTGAGCTCCAGGGCGGCGTTGACGTACCGGGTCGTCACCGTGAAGTTGGCCACGGTTTGGACCGGGATCTGGCGGCCCTGGATGATATCGGCTTCCATATTATTCTGGGTCGTGACTTGGGGGTGGGAGATGATCTTGCCTTCGCCCGTTGATTCGAGGGCCGACAGCGCGACGTCCAGCCGGAACGTGTCGAGGACGTTGGCGAACGAGAGGCCCAGGGCCGAGTTGAACGACGGGGCCGGGAGGTTGATGGCGTAGCCGCCGAGGGGGCCGCCGATGCCTTCGGTCGTCGTGCCCGTGGGGATCAGGGCGCCGTTGACATTGATCTAATTCGGGAACTGGAGGTTGGTCGTATTCCCGTTGTAGGAGTCGGCGTTGAGCTTGAACCCCCATTGGATGCCCAGGTTCCTGGTGAAGGTCGTCGAAGCTTCCACGATCCGGGCCTCGATGGAGACCTGGGGGGTCGGCGTGTCGACGACGGTGATGAGTTTCTCAAGGGTCTCCATCTTGTCCCTGACGTCGGTGATGAGGAGCGTGTTCGTCCGTTCGTCGATGATCATCTCGCCGCGGCTGGAAAGCTTGGACTTGAGGAGCCCAGCCACGTCCTTGGCCTTGGAGTAGGACAGGGTGATCGTCTTGATCTGGACGGGCCCGCTCAGCTCCTTGCTCTCCTTCATCTTCCGCTCGTCCTCCTCCTCGCGGGTCAGGATGCCGATCGGCGCGATCCGGAGGACGTTGCCCTCGATCGTTTTCCCCATCTTGTTCTGTTTGAGGACGATGTCGAGGGCCTGGTCCCAGGGGACATCCTGGAGGTTGCAGGTGACGACGCCCCGGACGTCCGAGTCGAAGACGACGTTCAGACTGGCGAAATCGGCCAGGTAGAGGACGACGTCACGGAGGTCCGCGTCCTTGAACTTCAGACTGAGGACCTCGCCGGAGTACTTGTCTTCTTCGGCGGCGATGGTCTTGGGTTTGAATTTATCCTGCTGGGCTTCCGCGGCCTTTTTCTCCTGGACAGCGGCTGCCGAAGGTTGCGGCGGGGGAGGAGTTTCCTTCAGGACCGGCTTGGGGGCCGGCCGCTCTTCGACCTTGGCTTCAACGACCGCCGGATTATCGATCTTGACGGGCGCGGGGACCTGGGTTTCCGGCTTGGCCAAAGACACCGGGACCGAGGCGGCCTTCGGGGCCTCGTCCTTGAGGGCGGGCGTCTGAACCGGCGCCGGTTGGACCGGGGCGGCCTTCGCCACGTCCGCGGCCTGGTTCTTGAAGAAGGATACGACCAGACCGGACTTGTCCGAATCGAGCGAGTACAGTCCGGGCTCCTTGAGATCGAAGACGAGACGGGTGATCGGCCGCGGGTCGGATTGCTGGAACTGGCCGACCCTGACCCTTTGGACCGCGGCCTGGTCGTTCTCGACGGACCAGGCGTTGGCCTTGGCCGTGAGGACCGTGTCATAAAGGTCGACGACCAGGCGCGAGGGATTTTCCAGGGCGAAGACCTGGGCGACGGCCGCGTCGGTCAGCTGGGCCCGGAACGAGACCCGGTCGGCGGCCTGGGAATAATCGATCTTTTCCAGGAAGATCTCGCCTTTGGGCCTCCGGTCGAGCTGGGCCTGGGTCTCGGCGTCGATGAGGTAGCTTCCCTGGCCCCTCTGGATCTTGGCCATCTCGACGACCATCCGGCCCTGTTCGGTCCGGACCCGGATGGGGACGCGCTCGTTGAGCCGGACGACGAACCGGAGGTCCTGAAGGCCCGATCTCTGGACCTGGATATCGCGGATGAACTGGGTTTCGGAAGCGGGCACGAGAGGAGCTTCCGTCGTCTTGGCCTTGTTCAGGTCCAGGACGAAGGTCTGGGGGGAGTCTGGCAGGTAATAGGCTTTCGGGGCGGAAAGCTGGCCATCGGCCTGGAGGACGAGCTTGGTCGCCAAGGGGCCCGGCTGGACCTGGATCTTGCTGATGTTAACAGCCAGGTCCGGGCTCTCGGCGTGCAGAACGACGAGCGCGAGGACACACACAGAGGCGAAAATGGCTGGCAGGATTTTCTTTTTCATGTTAACGCTCCTCAGGATTGATTTCCTTGATGATATCCCGTGGCCTCATAAGGGGGATGCCCCGCTCATGGGTTTTGCGGAACACAACCTGAGTCGGGCCGATGCTCAGGATATAGCCGTCGGCGACCTTGTCCCCGACGCCCAGAAAACGGGGAAACCCCTGGGTTGTCCCCACGATCGCGGTGTATCCCTTCTTGGCCTTGATGATCCCGATCAGGATCAGGTCCTCCACGGCGCCCTTGATGTCGCCGGAGACCGACTTGTCACGGACGTCGCCCCCTCCGAGGAGGTCCCGGAAGGGGTCCCTCCGGCCTTCGGGGTTGTAGAGGACCGGGCCCGAGCTCTTGAGCTCCGGCTTGTCTTGAGGCGTGGGGCCGGCCGGGTTCTCCTGGGAGAAAAGGGGGACCAGGCCGAGCAGGCTCAAAATCAGGATGCTGGTGAATGTTTTTTTCATCGTCCGGGCCTCTTGGCTTTGGGTTTTGGCGCGGGAGCCGTCGGCTCCTCGAGGAAGATATATGTCTTGGCCGTCCAGTTGGCCGAGACTGTCGAAATGTCCGACTGCCGGGTCTGGGCCTTGATCGAGAACTTGTCGACGCTGAACAGGCGCGAGTACTGGCTGAGGCGGTCGAAATAGGTGCCGAGGTTGTGGTACGTCCCGTTGACCTGGACGGTGATCGGCCATTCCGCGTAAAACTCCCGGTCGACCTCTTTCTGTTGGGTGAAGTTCGTGACGTCGAGACGGGCGTCATAGGCTAGCTGCTGGATCTGCCGCAGGATGTCGGCCTGCTCCTTCCGCCGGGGGATGATCGCTTCGAGCCCCTTGAGCTGGGCCGCCATCACGACCAGCTCGGCCTCGATCTTGTCCAGCTCTTTTTTCTTCTGCTTCAGGTCCCTGACCTCGTTCTCGGCCTTGACCCGGTCCGCCCTCAGGGTCTGGAGCTGAGTATTCTGGGGGCTGAAATAAAAGACGTAGGCCAGGGCGAAAATGAGGACCGCGACGATCACCGATCCGTACCAGGGCATGTTTTTCATGTCGTTCCCCTTTGCTTGGCAGCGGGTTTTTCTGCGGGTTCGGGCTTGGCGGCCGCCGGCGCCGGTCCCGGCTTCTGTTTGAGGGCAGCGCTGAGCGAGAACTCCAGGTACTCGTTCCTCTGGGTATTTTTCTGGGTCGAGGTGATCAGGCTGACGTTCGCGAAGACGGGGCTGTTCTCGAGGCTGGTCATGTAGTCCGCGATGAGATTGTTCGAAAGGGCCTTGCCCTTGATCTGGAGGATCTTGTTGTCATAGCTGACCTCGGTCAGCCAGACCCAGTCCGGCAGGCTCCGGCTGAGCTGGTCCATGATCCGGACGGCCGAGTCCTGTTGGGACCGGAGGTCGTTGATGAGGTTGATCTTCCGTTCCAGGGACTCTTTCAGCTTTTTCTGCTCCTCGAGCTTGGCCGTGACGTACTGGAGCTTGGCCTTCTCCGCCCGGGCCGTGGCCAGGAGCTCTTCCTCGCGGTTGAAGGCCTGGCGCTGGACGTAGAGATAAGCCCCGAGCGCGATGACGAGCAGCAGGAAGACCAGGCTGCCGATCTTCGGCGATTTCTTGACCGTGACCTCCGGCGCCCCCGGCGTGACGGCCGTTTCCTTGATGTCCTTTGTTTCCGGCTTTAGGAGGTTGATCCGTATCATGGTTACTTCTCTGCCTTTCGGGTCGCCAGTCCGACGGCGACACCAAAGATGGGTGCCATTTCGTTGAAATACATCGAATCGAACTTGTTGTCATCCACGTGGACGTTCCGGAAAGGGTTGAGGATCTCGGTCTTGATCCGGAACTTCTGCTCGAACGCGCCGACCATGTTCGGAACGTTGGCCAGGCCGCCGCTGAGGAAGATCTGCTCGATCTTCCGTTCCCTTTTTCGGAGGCCTCGTAGAAGGAGAAGGTCTTCTCGATCTCGTCGAGGAGGTCCCGGACGTTCATCGACAGGACGGTCGCGAACTGATCGGCCGTGACCGCCTTCCCGGGGATCCCCTTGAGGAGCTTCTCGGCCTCCTCGAAGCTGATGTTGAGCTCCTTGCGCATGTTCTCCGTGAAGAAAAAGCCGCCGAGGGCGAGGTCGCGGAACAGCTGCGGCGTCCCCCGTTCGACAATGACGACGTTGGTGATGTTGGCGCCGATGTTGATCAAGGCCAGCGTTTTTTCGCCGAAGGTCTCCGGATAGTTGATCTCGAGGACGTTCTGGAGGGCGAAGACGTCGACCTCGATGCTCTGGAGGTTCTTCCGGGCCTGGTTGACGACGTTGCTGTAGTTGGCGATCTTGTCCTTTTTCGCGGCCACGAGGAGGATGTCCAGGTTCTTGTCCTCCGAGCCCCGGGACGGCTTCAGGATCGCATAGTCGACGTTCGTCTCCTCATAGGGATACGGGATGTTGTGCTTCGCCTCCCAGATGATGGACTCGGCGAGCTCCTGCTTCTCCATGACGGGGAGGGAGATCTTCTTGATGATGACGGAATTGCCCGAAATGGAGATGCCGACGTCCTTGCCGGCGATCTTGTTCTCGTCGAAGACCATCCGGATGGTCTCAACGACGGCGGCCGAGTCGATGATGGTCCCCTCGACGATCGCGTCGTGCGGGAGGGCCTCGTAGCCGATCCTCTGGAGCTCATAGGCCACGTGGTCTCCTTTCTTTTTCGCCTTGAGCTCGACGGCCTTGACGGAGTAGGAGCCGATGTCCAGCCCGACCAAACCTTTTTCCCGAGAGATTCCGAACATGTTTGCCTGCCTTATTTGGATTTAGAGTTTCTTGGCCCCGTGATCTTATCTCGAAGTCTCCGGGCCACCGGCTCGGGGACGAAGTCATCGACGGAACCGCCCAGGGCGACGATCTCCTTGACCAGGTTCGAGCTGAGGAAGGAGTATTTGACGCTCGGCATCATGAAGAACGTTTCGATGCCGGGGGCCAGGTTCCGGTTCATGAGGGCCATCTGGAGCTCATATTCGAAGTCCGAGATGGCCCGGAGGCCCCGGATGACCACGCGGATCTTCTGCTTCCGGGCGAAGTCCACCAGCAGGCCGCGGAACGACCGGACGTTGATGTTCTCCTGCCCGGCAAAAAGATCCCTGATCATAATGACCCTCTCTTTAGTCGAGAAGAGGGGGGCTTTTTTGGGGTTTTCGAGGACGGCCACGACGATCTCGTCGAAAACCCTGAGTCCCCGTTTGATGATGTCCACATGCCCATTGGTGACCGGGTCGAACGACCCCGGATAGATGGCTCGTCTCTCCATAGAACTTATTATCCAATTATCAAAATTCATTAACCTTGTCAACGAAAATTCTTGATGGCGAACAGAGATAAAACCGATTCAGCCTTCCTTGTTTGACAAAAATTGGCATGCCGGCGGAACCCCGTCTCTCGCGCCGTTTGAAAATCCTTTTTTGTCACTCATTTGGGCGCTTCAAGGTCCCAGCTTTATTCTTCCGTTCCCTATTTTTCATCACCCCCGCCGCGGGTCAATCACCTCTAGAGATGATTGGCTGGATGATATCCACCCCTCCCTGGAGAGCCCGGGGTCGACGGAGGCCGGGAGCGCTGTCCGCCTCGCGAAGCGGCGGGAGCTGGGCCTGCGCGCCGTAATATGGGATAATGGTGACGGTCGGCGCGGCGGAGAGATGGTATGCGGCGACGGTTTCGTCCTGATCCACGGGTCGCGGCGCCTCATCGCGTCCCTGCGGGAGCGGGGATCGCGTTCGCGGTCCTGGCGGCGGCTTTCCTCTTCCCGGGCAGCCCTGTTCAAGCCCGGGACCGGGACGACGCGGCGTTCTCCCGGAAACGGCTGGCGATGGTCGAAGAGCAGGTCGCGGCCAGGGGAGTGCGGGACGCCGCGGTCCTGGAGGCCCTGAGGACGGTCCCCCGGCATCTTTTCGTCCCGCCGGAGCTCAGGGATGAGGCCTATGGCGACCATCCGCTGCCGATCGGCAAGGGCCAGACGATCTCCCAGCCGTACGTCGTCGGCCTCATGACCCAGAGCCTGGGCCTCAGGAAAGGGGAGAAGGTCCTCGAGGTGGGGACCGGGTCCGGCTACCAGGCGGCTATCCTGTCCCGCCTCGCGGGCGAGGTTTTCTCCATCGAGATCAACGGAACGCTCGCCCGCCTGGCCGGCGCAACGCTCAAGCGCCTGGGGTTCACGAACGTCACTGTCAAACGAGGGGACGGCTTTTTCGGCTGGCCTGAGGAGGCCCCCTTCGATGCGATCATCGTCACCTGCGCGGTCGATCGAGTCCCGCCCGGGCTCATGGGACAGCTCAAGGATGGCGGCCGGCTGATCCTCCCTCTGGGCGACCCGCGGTTTTTTCAGAGGCTGACGCTCGTCACGAAAAAGAACGGGAACGCCGTCGTCCGCGAGATCATCGACGTCCAATTCGTCCCCATGACCGGCGAGGCCCTCAAGAAAAAACGCGGCGATTAAATTATTCGGACGGGCCCCATCACGGAATGCCCTTGTTGATGTCCCGGCAATGGCCTTCAACCGAGATCGTGGCCTCCAAATTCCCTTCCATGACCGTTTTTTTCTTGAGGCTGCGGACTCGCGGGGAGTCCCTCCGGCAGGGAGCGGATTCTGAGGAGCGACCAGCAGGAGCGAGGCGGAGCGGCTCGGAGCCTCACTTCCGGTAAATATCTGAAACAAGTCTTTGCGTATTGCTTTAGGAGCTCTCCCTCTTTTCCATCTGTGATCGCTCCGCTCCCCTCGCGTAACGGGCGAGGGACCGTGCCCGCGTCGCGCTCAATGTTTTCTCCGGGACATCCCCCCTCCGTCCGCTCGTTCATTTAAAAACGCCTCGGTAAGGCTAAACCGCGCATGACGTTCCGGCCATGCCCCTCAGCCCCTCTCAATGCACCGCCGGGCCACCCACGCGTTCTTAATACGGGCTGAGGCGGCGGCTGAAACGATAGAAAGAAAGAGCGAAGGGGGTGTTCCCGAGGGGCCCCCCGAGCTCATCCTCATCTGAGAGCGGAGGTTTCCCCCCGGAGCCTTAGTTCCAGGGGGGAAAGTTGCATTTCAGGGCGGCGTGTGGTAATTTTCCCTCAAATGATAATCCGTTTCGGTACCTCCGGGTGGCGCGGCCTCATGGGAGCGGAGTTCACTTTCCACAATGTCAGGGTCGTCGTCCAGGCGGTCGCCAACCATCTCAAAGAGAAGTACGCCGGACGGCCGATATCCCTGGCCGTCGGCTACGACACGCGCTTCCTTTCAGAACGATACGCCATGGAGGCCGCCAAGCTCCTGTCGAAAAACATGATCACGGTCTATCTGGCCGAGCGCGACGCGCCGTCCCAAGCTCTGGCCCTCCAGGTTATCAAGCGGCAGTGCCAGGGGGCCATCAACTTCACGGCCTCCTTCAACCCGCCGTGGTATAACGGCCTCAAGTTCAACGTCGAGACCGGGGCCCCGGCCCTTCCCGAGGTGACCGACAGAATAGAGGAGGAGGTCCGTAGGCTGATGCCCGGCCTCTCGCACGTCGCATATTATTCCCCAAAGGAGAACATCACCCGCATCGACCTCCAGGCCGATTACCTGGGATTCATCCAGGACAAGATCGACTTCGCCGCCATGCGGGACGCGGGGCTCCGGGTGGGGGTTGACCTCCTCTACGGCACGAGCCGCGAATACTTGGACGAGGTCCTGGAGGAGAATGGCGTTTCCGTGGAGGGCATCCACGGATATATCGACCCGTATTTCGGGGGGGTGATCCCGTCCTGCACGGAAGATAACCTCGTTGAGCTCAAATCCCTCGTCCTCGAAAAGGAATGCCGCCTTGGGATCGCAACGGACGCCGATGGCGACCGGTTCGGCATCATCGATGAAGAGGGGACCTTCATCCATCAGAACTTCATCCTGGCCATGCTCCTGGACTACCTCGTCAAGGTCAAGGGCTGGAGGGGAGGCGTCGCCAGGTCCATCACGACGACGACGCTCCTCGACCGCATCGCCGCGAAATACGGCCTGCCCCTCTATCAGACCAAGGTCGGATTCAAATACATGGCCGACTTGTTCCTCAAGGGACATATTATCTTCGGAGGAGAAGAGAGCGCCTGCATTGCCGTCAAGGACCATCTGCCCGAAAAAGACGGGATCTTCGCCGGCCTTCTCGTGGCCGAGATGGTCGCGGCCACGGGGAAGAGCCTGAGGAGCCTGCGGGACGGCCTGTTCGAAGAATACGGGGCCACGGCCGGGGGCCAGCGCACCGTTCCCCTGACCCCGGAAAGGGCCAAGAGGTTGAAGGCCCTCGCCCAGAACCCTCCCGCCCGGGTCGGCCGGCGCAAGGTGGTCCGCATCGAGTCGATCGACGGCCTCAAGCTGGAACTCGAGGGAGGCGACTGGTTCCTCTTGAGGACGTCGGGCACGGAGCCCGTGATCCGCTGTTACGCCGAGGCCGCCACCAAGAAAGGCGTCGACGGCCTTCTCCGCAAGGGATTGGAGGCGGTCCTGTGAACGGGGAATCGCGTCCCGCAAACCCGGCTTTCCGCAAGAAGGTCTTCGTCCTCGGGATCACCTGCCTATTCCTGGTCATGGTCGTAACCTCGGTCTTCGGGAAAAAGGGGGTCATGGACATCCACCGGGCCCGGCTAAAGCTGGCCGATCTTGATCGAGACGTTCTGAGGCTCGCGAAGGAGAAGTCCAGGCTCGAAGCGCAGATCCGCGAGCTCGAGCGGAACCCGAAGGCCGTCGAGAGGCAGGCCCGCGACAAACTCTGGCTGATCAAGCCCGGCGAGAAGGTCATCGTCGTCCCCAAGGATCCGAAGAAATAGGCCCGGCCGCCGTCCGCGTCGCATGCCCCGTTCCCGCGCGATTCAAGGAAATCCGGAGGAAAAGGACCTTCTCCAATCCCTCAACCCCGCCCAGAGGCGGGCCGTGGTCCACGGAACGGGCCCCCTCCTGATCATCGCCGGAGCCGGGACGGGCAAGACCAAGGTCATCACCCACCGGATCGCGCATCTCATCGCCTCGAAGCGGGCCCGGCCCGAGGAGATCCTGGCGGTCACGTTCACGGAAAAGGCGGCGAGCGAGATGGAGGCCCGGGTCGACGTCCTGGTGCCCTACACCTACTCGTTCGTCGAGATCAGCACCTTCAACTCCTTCGGGGAAAAGGTCCTCCGGGACTACGCCCTCGACGTCGGCTGCCCGCCGGACTTCAAGCTTCTCGACGACGTCGAGCAGGCCATCTTTTTCCGGGAGAACCTGTTCCGCTTTTCCTTGGACTACTACAGGCCCCTGAGCTATCCGACCCGGCACATCCAGGAGCTCCTGGACGCCATCAGCCGGCTGAAACAGGAGGACGTCCGTCCGGAGGATTACCAGCGGCACGCCCGGGACTTGATGGAGGGCGCGGCCGGGGAAGGGGAAAAGGAGGCGGCCCGGAAACACCGGGAGGTCGCCCAGGTCTTCGGCGAGTACCAGGCCCTCCTCCGGAAGGAAGGCCTGATCGATTTCGAGGACCAGGTGGCGCTCGTCGTCGACCTTTTCCGGTCCCGGCCCTCCGTCCTCGAGGAGTTCCGGAAGAAGTACAAGTATATCCTCGTCGACGAGTTCCAGGACACGAACTACATCCAGTTCGAGCTCCTCAAAATGCTGGCCGCCGGGCACCGCAACCTGACCGTCGTCGGCGACGACGACCAGAGCATCTTCCGGTTCCGGGGGGCGTCGCTCAGCAACATCCTCGGGTTCGAGGAGGTTTACCCCGAGGCCAAGAGGGTCGTGCTGACCAGGAACTTCCGGTCGACTCAGGCCATCCTTGACGCCTCCTACCAGCTGATCCAGCACAACAACCCCGGTCGGCTCGAAGCCAAGGACAGGGTGGACAAGCGCCTGCGAGCCGCCAGTCCCGGCTCCGGGAAAAGCATCTTCATGCTCCAGTTCGACACGCTCTCGCATGAAGCCGACCGGATCGCCGACGTGATCCTGGAGAAGCATGGCGAGGGCCGGCCATGGAGCGAGATCGCCGTCCTCGTCCGGCGGAACACCGACGCCGATCCCTACCTGCGGGCCTTCAACATGAAGCAGGTCCCGTTCCGGTTCTCGGGCAGCCGGGGGCTCTACCAGCAGGAGGAAATCAAGGTCCTGACCGCCTTCATCAAGTGCCTGACGGACTTCGAGAACAGCCGCGACCTCTTCTATCTGGCCCTCTCCGACGTCTACCGGGCGAATTCCTATGACATGACGCGGATCGCCGGCTACGCCCAAAAAACGAACCTGCCCCTGCACCGGGTGTTCAAGCTCATCGCCGAGGGATCCCGGCCCGTCGAGATCTCTCCGGAGACCGAGGAAACCGTCAAGAGGATCTTTTCCGACCTCCTTTTCTTCGTCGAGCTCGCGAGCTCAAGGAACGCCGGGGCCGTCGTCTATGCGTTCCTCGAAAAAAGCGGCATTCTCAAATCCCTGGTCGAAAAGACGTCCATCGAATCCGAGGTCAAGATCAAGAATATCCGGCTCTTTTTCGACAAGATCAAGGGCTTCTCCGACCTCGCCGACAACGACTCCATCCATTCGTTCGCCCGCTATCTCGACCTTCTCCGCGAAGTCGGCGACAACCCCGCTACCTCCGAAGCCGACCTCGACGAGGACGCCGTCAATGTCCTGACCGTGCACAAGGCGAAGGGCCTGGAGTTCGGGAGCGTGTTCCTGGTCGGCCTCATCGAGGACCGGTTCCCCGGCCGCGAGCAGCGGGAGAAGATCCCGGTCCCCGACGCGATCCTCAAGGAGACGTTGCCCGGAAAAGAGAATTACCTGCAGGAGGAGCGGCGGCTCTTCTACGTGGCGATGACGCGGGCCAAATCATCCCTGTATCTGACGTGGGCCCGGGATTACGGCCTCAAACGGCTCAAGAAAGTCAGCCCTTTCGTCCTCGAGGCCCTCGACATCCCCGGGATGCCCGACGAGGTCCTCCGGGCCTCGGCCGTCGAGGAGCTCCGCCGCTACGCCCTGGCTGAAGACCGGCCGCGGCCCGCCGCCAGGGCGCGGCCGCCCGCGGTTCTCCCCCTGAGCCACGTCCAGGTCGAGGACTATCTGGTCTGTCCGCTCAAGCATAGGTTCCGTCACGTGATGCGGGTCCCGGTCATGCCCCACCATACGCTCGTCTTCGGCCGCGTCCTCCATTCGGCGATCCACTTCTATCTCCGGAACAGGATGAGAGGGAAGGCCGTCAGCGAAGATGAATTCCTGAAAGAATACGCGAAGGGCTGGGTTAACGAGGGGTTCCTCAGCCGCGAGCACGAAGAGCTCCGGAAGACGGCAGGGGGGCGGGCCCTCCGCCTTTTCTACCGGCGGGAAGAGGGGTCGGGGCGCGTGCCGGCCTTCCTCGAGAAGACCTTCCGCTGGCAGGAGGCGGGCGTCCGGTTCTCGGGCCGCTTCGACCGGGTGGATTTCGAGGAGGAGGGGCCCGTCATCACCGATTTCAAAACGAGCGAGGCGTCGTCCCAGAAGGAAGCCGACCGGCGGACGGCCGACAGCCTGCAGATGGATATCTACGCCCTCTCTTTCTTGAAGACGCAAGGGCTGCACCCCGCGGAAACGAGGCTCTATTTCCTCGAGTCCGGCCTCATCGGGCATGCCCGCAAGGGCGAGAAGAGAGTTCCGGCGGGCCGCCGAGAAGATCCGCCAGGCCGCCGACGGCATCCGGGCCGGGAATTTCGAGGCCACCCCCGACTGGCACTCCTGCAACTTTTGCGATTTCAAGACCATCTGCCCCTCGTCTTACGCATACTGATCCGAGAGTGCCAAAGAACGTCGTCAGGTTCGAGCGGCGCTCCCGGCCGAAGCGGCAAGGGAAAATAGCGTACCGGGCATTCCCGGAGGAGGGCGTGTGGAGGGCCGAGCGGGCACCCACGGGGACAGGACGCGCCGGACCTTGCTTATTGGGGCTTGACCCAAAGGGGCATGACGGCCCAGATCCTCGTTCTCTCCATCAGCCGGGCCGTCCGGAGGGCTTTCTCCAGGCCGGACGCCGACTTCAGATCGATTCCGAAGTCCGGGATCCCTAAGAACGACTGCCAGAACGACAGTTTCTTCGGCCAGACCACGAGCTTGACCTCTTCCTCAGTGGCGATCCCGGCCAGCTTCTTGGCCATCCCGACAGCGGTCGAGAGCCCGCCGAGCTCGTCCACGAGCTTCAGGTCCTTGGCCTGCCGACCGGTCCAGACACGTCCCCGTCCGACCTTGTCGACCTCGGCTTTTGTCATGCCCCGTCCAGCCGCAACCTTGGTCAGGAACTGGTCGTAGGTCCAGCGGATCTGGTCCTTGAGAAGCTTTCTCTCTTCCGGAGTGAACGGCCTGAAAGGCGAGAAAACGTCCGCCTTCTCGCCGAAGGTCAGCTTTTCGGCCGTGATGCCCAGCTTGTCCAGGAGCCCGGCCACGCTGAACTTGCCGGCCAGGACCCCGATCGACCCAGTGAGAGTCTGCGGCTCCGCGACGATCTTGGTCGCGGCCATGGAGATCCAGTAGCCTCCCGACCCGGCCACGTCGGACATGGAGACGATAACGGGCTTCACCTTCTTCGCCAGATAAACCTCGCGCCAGATGACGTCCGATCCCACCGACGACCCTCCGGGGCTGTCGACCCGCAGGACGATGGCGGCGATCGACCCGTCCTCGCGGGCGGCCCGGATCCAGCCGGCCACGGTCGAGCCGCCCATGACCTTGGGGAGGCTCTCTCCCGTCATGATCGTCCCCACCGCGTAGATGAGAGCCACCCTCCGTCCGGTCTCGAGGCCGACGGAGGCCGGGGGGACCCGCGTGTAATCATCGAACCTGACCCGGGCCAGGCCCGGCCCCCGGTCCCGGAGGAGGAGCTGGAGCTCGTCCTCGAAAAGGCAGGCGTCGACGAGGCCGGCCTTGAGGGCCTGCTCCCCCTGGAAAAATCCCCGGTCGATGAGGGCCCGGACCTCCTCCTCCGTTTTGCCCCGGGCCTTGGCCACGGTCTTCACGTACTGGGCGAAAATGTCCGCATACAGGGACTCCATCTCCTCCCGATGCGCGGGGGTGAAGCCCTTTTCGGTGAAGGTGTTGTAGGCGGTCTTGTATTCCTCGATATGCTCGAACTCGGCCCGGATGCCCAGCTTGTCCAGGGCGTTTTTGAAGAAGGGCACGTATCCCCCGATCCCCTTGATCCCCAGCCAGCCCAGAGGGTGGAGGACGATCTTGTCGCAGGCCGTCGCGATGTAGTACTCCATGTCGAAATCGGGGGCCTCCTCGATGTAGGCGTAGGCCTTCTTCCCCGACCGCCTGAACTGGAGGACGGACTCCCTCATCTCGGTCGCCTTGGCCCAGTCGCACTGGAGGGCATCGAGGCGGAGAAGGACGGCTTGGACACGGCCGTCCGCCGCCGCTTTCCGCAGGTCCATCCAAAAATCGTAGATTGTGAGGGGCTTCGCCCGGAGGAGGACGGCCGAGAGAAAGTCCGGAGGAGCGATCTCCTCCACGGACCCGGACAGGCCGATCTCAAGGTACGCGCGGGCGGGAACGTCCACCGAAGTCTGGCCGAACTCACCGACAAAAAAGAACAGGAATCCGGCCAGGGCGAGGAGGAAAAAGAAAAGGAAGATGATCAGGACATAGGTTCCCTTCTTCATGCTCATGTCGGCTCCTCCAGGCCCGGCGGGGGGTACGCAGGTCCCGTTCCGGGCCTCATCAATATACCAGAATGCCAGGGGCGGCGGAAGAACGGATTTTCCGCAGCGGGGCTTGATTTGTCGTTCCGAATTATGGACAATGAGCTCTCTTCTCATCACGTCGGATCCCGGGTCCCCCGGGCGTGGCAGTGGTGAGGGGGAGAGGAGGTAATTCTTAATGTCTTTTCAAAAGCTTTATGTGGGTAACCTCAACTACAAGACCACGGAAGAGACGCTGAAAGGCCTGTTCGCCCAGTTCGGCGAGGTTACCTCGGTTAACATCCTCCAGGGCCGCGGCTTCGGGTTCGTCGAGCTGGCCACCCCGGAGGCAGCCCAGGAAGCCAAGGGCAAGCTGAACGGCGCCGACTTTGACGGCCGGAAGCTCATCGTCAACGACGCCCGCCCCCGCGCCGAAAGACCCGGGACCGAGAGACGCCCCGGCGGCGGAGAGAGAAAAGGATTCTCGAGGTTTTAGCTTCATAGATCGGTCTTCCTTCTAACTCCTTCCCGTCCCATTCAGGGATCTCCCGGAGGCTTTCCCTGCCCGGGGAGACCCCCTCGGGAGGGGCGCTGATTCCCGGAGCGCCGGCCGGCCAGGCCCTGACGCCCCTGGGGACGTTTCTCGTCTTTCCCCGCTGGGGATCGGCCGCCGCGGGGGGTGAACCTTTCGCCTGAGCCCTCCGTAGTAACCTGTGGAGATCCAGAGAGA
Organism: Candidatus Aminicenantota bacterium; assembly: GCA_963796835.1. Taxonomy (GTDB): domain Bacteria; phylum Acidobacteriota; class Aminicenantia; order Aminicenantales; family Saccharicenantaceae; genus DATKJS01. The sequence goes on from CAWCND010000014.1 coordinate 202,456, forward strand.
GGAGAAATGCAGGTGACGACGCGGAGCAAGGCCCAACTCGCCCTTCTTGCCGCGATCGCCGTCGGCTTCGCGGCCTGCGTATCGGCCCGGGTCGAGCGGGACGGCGGCCGGGCCGACGCCTATGAGGAACACGACCGGGTCCTGGTCCGGCTCAGGTAGCCGGCGGAGATGTAACGAGAGCGGGGGACACTTGAACGAGATGCAAGAGGGGAGCCCGGCGATGGAACGGCCCGAGACCTCGGCCCTCCTCGACCGCATCCAGAACGGGGACCGGGAGGCATTCGTGGCCTTGGTCAGGCTCTACCAGCAGAAGGTGTTCGTGATGGCTTTTTCCATCCTCCGGAACAAGGAGGACGCCCTCGACGCCGTCCAGGAGACGTTCCTCCGGGTCTACCAGAAATCCGGGACGTTCCGGACCGGCCACAATTTCCAGGGCTGGCTCCTCGAGATCGCCAAGAACATCAGCATCGATTATTACCGGAGATACCGGCAAAAACGTCAAGAATGGGAAACCTCCCGGCCGGTCGACGAGATCCCGGTGCCGGTCGAAGACAGATCCATGGATTCCCGCGACTCCGACCTGAGAAGCGCGTTTTCACGGTGTGTGGAGAAGCTGGCGGCCAAGCAGAAGATGGTTTTCGTCATGAGGCACTACAACGAGCTCCAGTTCAACGAGATCTCGGACGCCCTCCGGATCTCCGTGGGGACCGCCAAGTCCCTCCATTTCAAGGCCGTCCAGAACTTGAAAAAGTGGCTGACGCCGCATTTGGGGATGGACCAATGAACGATTGCCCGATGAAAAAAACGGATTGGCTGGCCTACCTCTCGGGAGACCTGGAGGAAGGAAGGAGAACGTCCGTGGCCGAACATCTCAAGGAATGCCCGGAGTGTCAAAAAGAAGAGGCGGAATTCCGCAGGGTCCTCGGAGAGGCCGACGCCGTCAAGGGTGAAATCCGGGACGCCCTCCGCTCGGTGGACTGGGATGCGCTCCCGGCCCGGATCGCGGATTATGTCTACGCCAAGGCCCGGAAACCGGAGAAGCTCCCGGCCGGCGAAAGAATCCGGCTGTGGTTCCTCCAGGCCGGCTTGCGGCCCGTGGCCGCCGGGGTCGCCCTGGGCGTCCTGCTCGGCTCCCTCGGCATGTATCTCGTGTTGAGACGGCCGGTCCCGGGACCGAACGGGGGCAAGAGCTACTATGCCTCCGGGGAATTCCTGGACAGGGCCGAGCTCGAAATGGCCCGGCGCGAGACCGTGAACTACCTCGAGCAAAGCCAGTACGTCCTCCTGGATTTCCTCGGGACGCCGGCGGGCCAGGCCGCGGCCCATCCGGGCCTGAGCGTGGCCCAGGCCCGCGAGCTCCTCTCGAAAAAGAAATATCTCAACCGGGAGCTCGACAAGTTCCAAATGGCCAAGGCCAAGGTGATCTGCGACCAGATCGAGATGCTCTTCCTCGAGCTGGCCCAGATCAGCGGCGACCTGCCCGAGGCCGAGCTGGTCAAAATGCGGAATCTCGTCGAGGAGCGCCAGCTCTTCCTCAAGATCAATCTGGTCAAGAAAGAATTGCAAAATGGGGTTTAACATGAGAAAAATCATTCCGGCAATCTGTCTCGTCCTGGCCCTGGGGCTGGGATCGGCGGCCATCGGCCGGGCCTTTCCCCAGGCCTCGTCGGACGAAAAGCTCTTCCAAGAGGCCAAGCTCCTGATCTTCGACAAGAAGTGGGACGCCGCCCTGGATAAGCTCCAGGAGATCATGGATTCGGGCGCCAAGGGTCCCTATTACAGCCAGGCCGTCTTCTACAAAGGGGAATGCCTGAGCTCGATCAAGGGCCGGGAGAGAGACGCCCTCGCTGCCTATAAAGATTACATCGAGCTCCGCGACGCGAACCCGAGCCTGGCTGAAAAGTCAGAGGGCTCGATCATCGACCTGGCCTACGCCCTTTATAGTCAAGGAGAGAGAGCGGCCCTGAAGGAGATCGAGGGGCGGCTCGGCCATCCGAACCGGGCGGTCCGGTACTACGCCGCCTATAAGCTCAGCTTGGTCCCGGACAAAGCGGTGGCGTCCAAGGCGGTGCCGGTCCTTGAACAGATCATCAGGACGGAGAAGGACCCCGAGCTCACCGACCGGGCCCGGATCGCCCTCCTCCGCGTCTCGCCCGAAAGCCTCAAGTCCGTCGAGGAAAGGAAGCCTTCGTCCGAATCTCCCCGGATGCTGAGGATCCGGGTCTTGAAGAAAGGCCAGAGAGACCCCGTGGTCTCGCTCAACATCCCCTGGGCCCTGGCCGACCTCGCCCTGAACGCCATGGACGAGGAAGACAAAGCGGCCATCCGCAAGAAGGGGTACGACCTCAACAAGATCATGGACGAGTTGGCCAAGTCCAAGGAGAAAATTCTCCGGATCGAAGCCGAGGACGGCTCGATCATCGAGATCTGGATCGAATAGGCGCTCGAGCCAATGAATAAAGGAAAGAAAGGAGAACCGAACATGAAAAAGACAGCTGTCGCCATCCTCGCGGTCATCGCCCTCACGTTTCTCGCCGCCCCGGTCCTGAGAGCCGAAGGGGCCAACGATTTCCAGGCCATCCAGAAGGCCGTCAAGCAGAACCCGGCCTACGAAGAAGGCAAGGAAGCCAAATGGTTCAAGGTCCTCATCACCGACACGAAGACCGGCAAGGACAAAGTCAGGGTCACGCTGCCCCTGGCCCTCATCGAAGCCCTCGTCAACTGCAGCGACGACAAGAACATGAAATTCAAGGAGCACGGGTGTGACATCGATCTCAAAGGGCTGTTCGCCGAGCTGAAGAAGGTCGGCCCCATGGCCCTCATCGAGATCATGGACGAGGGCGAGCTCATCAAGGTCTGGCTGGAGTAGTTACGATGGGGGACACGTGCTCTTTGTACGTGTCCCCTTTTTCTTTGTTTAAGGTCGGAAGGGCCCTATCCCGGCGCGTGATCAGGTAAGGTGGCGCCAAGGCCGCCCTTATCCCCCGGCCCCGGGAACCTGTCCCGGTTCCCCCGTCGGAAGTCCCGCCGGGTCCCCTTCCAAACGGGGGCTTTCGGGCGGCCTCGGCGCCACCTGTGGTAGCCCCCGCCCGATTGCCTGAGGCCCCTACCCAGGACGGAAACGGATAGGATCCGTCAGACGCCCCTCTTTTCGTTGACAAGCATTCCCGGCCCCCATAAAATGAGGGAGCCAGGAGGTCGATGTGGGCAAGACGCTGACGGAAAAGATCCTTGGGCTCAAGGCCGGCAAGGACGTCCAGGCCGGCGAGGTTGTCACGGTTTCCCCGGACTACGTCCTGTCCCATGACAACTCGGCCGCCATCATCCAGGAATTCAGGAAGATCGGCGTCAAGAAGGTCCGCGCTCCCGAGAAGATCGTCATCGTCCTTGATCACATCGTCCCCGCCTCGGACGAAAAATACGCCCAGAACCACAAATCCATCCGGGAGTTCGTGGCCGAGCAGGGGATCCCGAACTTCTTCGACATCAACTGCGGCATCTGCCACCAGGTCCTGCCGGAGCAGGGGTTCGCCGTGCCGGGGATCGTCATCGTCGGGAGCGACTCCCACACGCCGAGTTACGGCGCGCTCGGGGCCTTCGCCACGGGGATCGGCCGGACCGAGACGGCCTGCACCTGGGCGACCGGCGAGATCTGGCTCCGGGTCCCAGAGACCCTACGGATCGACCTCGCGGGCCGCCTCCCGGCCGGCGTCTCCGCCAAGGACCTCAGCCTGAAGATCATCGGCGACCACGGGGCCGAAATGGCCAACTACAAGGCTGTGGAATTCGCGGGCCCGGCGGCAAAAGAGTTCAGCGTCGGGGCCCGGTTGACCCTGGCCAACATGTCGGCGGAAATGGGGGCCAAGAACGGCTACTTCGCCCCCGACAACAAGGCGCTCGCATGGCTCAAGGGACGGGCCCGCGGGCCTTTCCAGGCCGTCGCCTCAGATCCTGACGCCCTGTACGAGAGCATCCTTGTCTATGACCTCTCCGGTCTTGAGCCTCAGCTGGCCTGCCCCCACACCGTGGACAACGTCAAACCGGTCGGGGAGGTCGAGGGAAAACCCATCCACCAGGTCCTCATCGGGACGTGCACGAACGGCCGGCTGGAGGACCTCGACGAGGCCGCCCGGATCATGAAGGACAGGCAGGTCCATCCCCGCGTCCGGGCCCTCGTCATCCCCGCGTCCTGGGAGGTCTACCGGGAAGCCCTGAAGTCCGGGACCCTGGCCGTCCTGGCCGACGCAGGCTGCGTCATCCTGAACTCTGGCTGCGGCCCTTGCCTGGGCGCCCACGAAGGGCTCCTGGCCGCGGGAGAGGTCTGCGTCAGCACCTCGAACCGGAATTTCCAGGGGCGCATGGGCCACAGGGATTCGGAGATCTACCTGGCCTCTCCGGCCACGGCCGCCGCATCGGCGATCGAGGGGAAGATCGCCGACCCGAGGAGGTACCTATGAGCGCCGGAAAAGTCTGGACCTACGGGGACAACGTCAACACGGACGTCCTCTATCCCGGCCGTTACACCTACCAGATCCTCCCGCCCGAGGAGATGGCCAAGCACGCCCTCGAGGATCTCGACCCGGAATTCGCGGCCAACGTCAGGCCCGGAGATATCATCGTGGCCGGCAAGAATTTCGGCTGCGGGAGCTCCCGGGAACAGGCCGCCGCCTGCCTGAAATACGCCGGCGTCAGGGCCGTGGTCGCCCGGTCGTTCGCCCGGATCTATTTCCGGAACGCCATCAACCTGGGCCTGCCCGTCGTCCAGTCGGAGGAAGCCTGCGCTTCCCTGCGGAAAGGCGATGAAGCCGAGATCGATTTCGCCTGTGGCGAGATCCGCTCGCCGCGAGGGACGTTCCGGTTCCTGCCCCTGCCGGAATCCGTCATCGGCATCCTTCAGGCCGGCGGCCTCCTCGAATACACGAAGAAGAAGCTGGCCTCTGCCGTCCCGTCAAAATCCTGAAGCAAGGAGCCACGCATGTCCAAATACAAGATCGCCGTCCTCCCCGGCGACGGGGTCGGCAAGGACGTCGTCGAAGCCACGATGATCGTCCTCAACAAGACCGGCCTCGACGCCCAATACATCTACGGCGACATCGGCTGGGAGTTCTGGCGCCGGGAAGGGAACGCCCTGCCCGACCGGACGATCAAGTTGCTCAAGGAAACCGATGTCTGCCTGTTTGGGGCCATCACGTCCAAGCCCAAGGAGGACGCCGCCCTCGAGCTCGCCCCCGAGCTCAAGGGCAAAGGGCTTTCCTATTTCAGCCCCATCGTCCGCCTGCGGCAGGAGTTCGACCTCTATCAAAACCTCAGGCCCTGCAAGGCCTACGCCGGGAACCCTCTCAATTATAAGGAAGGAATCGACCTGGTCATCTTCCGCGAGAACACGGAGGGGATGTACGCCGGCGTCGAGTTCTTCCCCCTCCCCCAGGTCGTCCGCGACGCCCTCCTCACGAACCCCAAAATGAAGCGGTTCAAGGACGTCCCCGCGAACGAGATCGCCGTCTCGACCCGGATCATGACCAAAGCCGCGTGCGCGAGGATCACTCAAGCGGCCTTCGAGTTCGCCCGGAAATACAAGAGGAAATCCGTGACGCTCATCGAGAAGCCGAACGTCCTGCGCGAAACGGGCGGCCTGATGCTCGACACCGCCCGCGAGGTCGCCAAAGGCTACCCGGACATCAAGTTCTGGGACGCCAACGTGGACGCCATCTGCATGTGGCTCCTCAAGAACCCCCACGACTACGATGTCCTCGTCGCGGAGAACCTCTTCGGCGACATCGTCTCTGACCTGGCCGCCCAGCTCGTCGGCGGGCTGGGGTTCGCCTGCAGCGGCAACATCGGCGACACGTACGGGGTCTTCGAGCCCACCCACGGCTCGGCCCCGAAATACTCCGGGATGCACAAGGTCAACCCCATCGCCACGATCCTGGCCGCCAAGATGATGCTCGACTGGATCGGCGAGACGGCCAAGGCCGCCGGGATCGAAACGGCCGTGGCCGCCGTCATCAAGGAAGGCAGGGTCCGGACCTACGACATGGGAGGGTCCTCGACGAGCCTGGAGGTCGGCCGGGCCGTGGCCGGCAGGCTCTAGCTATATGATCATTCTCGCCGTCGATACGACAACGCCGAGCGGCTCCGTGGCCCTTCTCAGGGACGCGGAGCTTCTGGGCGAGTTCGACCTCGAGTCGCCCTCGACCCATTCGGCCAGGCTCCTACGCTCCGTCGACCTGCTCCTCCAGGCCAACTCCCTTGACATCCAGGCCGTCGACGCCTACGCCGTGGCCGCCGGCCCCGGCTCGTTCACCGGCATCCGGATCGGCCTCAGCGCCATCAAGGCCCTGGCCTTCGCTTCAGGCCGGATGGTCGCCCCGGTCTCCACCCTCGAGGCCCTGGCCTCGAAGATCGCGGGCCCTCCCGTCCGGCTGGCCTGCCCCGTCCTCGACGCCAAGAGGTGCGAGATCTATGCCGCCCTCTTCGAGTTCCGGTCCGGTCAGCCGACCGAGATCATTCCGCAAGGAGCCTACGACCCCGATATGTTCTTCGCCCGGCTGCCGGCCCATCGCGTCACGTCCTTCATCGGGAACGGCCTCAACCTCTACCGGGACAAGCTCCTGGCTTATGTCCGGGACAAGGCCCGGTTTCCCCGCCGCTCGCCGTTTATCGCCGCCGAGGTCGGCCGGATCGGCCACCGGATGCTCCAGGAGGGAAAGGGCGTCCCGGCCAGCGGCCTCGAGCCCGTTTATTTCCGGAAGTCCCAGGCCGAGGAGAAAGCGAGAGCGTGAAGGAAAGCGACGGCCGGTTCTTCATCCGGCGGATGAAGGAGGAGGACCTCCCCGTGATCCGGACCATCGAGGCCCTGTCCTTCTCGAACCCCTGGAGCGACAACACCTTCCGGGGAGAGATCCAGAACACGTCCATTTCTTTTCCGCTGGTCGCCGTCCGCAAGCCGGGCGACGAGGTCATCGGCTACATCATCTTCTGGCATATCCGGGAGGACGTCCAGGTCAACAACATCGCCGTCCACCCGGATTTCCGCGGGAAGGGGATCGGCGAGGCCATGATGCGCCACATCATCGACAAGGTCCGAAAGAACGGCGCCACCTTCATGACCCTCGAGGTCCGGCCCTCGAATGCGGCGGCCGTGACGCTCTACAAGAAACTGGGGTTCGAGATCCTGGGAACGCGCAAGAACTATTACACCAATCCGGATGAAGATGCCTACCTGATGGGTCTCGTCCTGGATCAGTAATCGACCCGGACGAGGCACAGCCCCTTGGCCGCCGCCGTGGGGCCCGCGAGCAGCCGGTCCCTCCGGCGGAAGATCTCCTCCACGTCGTCCGGAGCGAGCTTTCCCCGTCCGACCTCGAGGAGCGTCCCGACGATCGTCCGGACCATGTAGCGGAGAAACCCGTTGGCCTCGACGGTGTAGATGAGTTCTCCGCCCTTTTTGCGGATCTCGGAGCGATGGACCGTCCTCACAGGGACCCTCTCCCGGTTCGAGCAGAAGGCCGTGAAATCCGCCTTCCGGACAAAGAGGAGCGCGGCCGCCCTCATGGCCCGGAGGTCGAGCGGGTAGGGCCAATGAAGCGTGTAGCGGAAATCGAACGGGCCGACCTGAGGGGCTTGAACGATCCTGTACTCGTAGACCTTGGACCTCGCCGACTTCCTGGCGTGGAAGTCCGGCGCCGTCCTCTCGAGGCTCAGGATCCGGATGTCCCAGGGAAGGACGGCGTTGAGGGCGCGGAAGAGGTCCTCGTCTTTGAGCCTGGTCACGACCCGGAAATGGGCCACCTGGCCCCGGGCGTGGACGCCCGCATCCGTCCGCCCGGCGCCGTGGACGGCAATCCTTCTCCGGGTGATCTTGAAGACCGCGTCCTCGACCGCGCCCTGGACGGTCCTTTCTCCGGGCTGGCGCTGCCAGCCCCTGAAGTCGGTCCCATCGTAGGCCAGGACGATCTTGTAGCTTGTCATGCGAAGAGCTGTCAGCCAAGGGCCAGCTGGACAGCCTCCTCCGGGTCGCGGGCCGGGAGGACACCCTTGATGTCCCAAGTCCCGAGGCCGACGACCTTTTTCCCGTAGATCAGCGCATAAGCGATCTCCGAGAGCGTCCCGTATTCCCCGTCCACGGCGACGACGACGTCCGCGTTCATCACGACCAGGGAATTCCGGGTGTATCCGAGCCCCGTGGCGATGGGGATGTCGATGGAGGGATTGGCCTCGGACGGGCTGGCGCCGGGAAGGAGGCCGAGCGAGAGACCGCCGCTCTCGCGGACCCCTCGCGCAGCCGCTTCCATCACCCCGCCAAGCCCCCCGCACACGAGGAGCGCCCCCCGGACCGCGAGCAGTCTCCCGACCTCGAAGGCCTGGTCGAGGGCCGCTCGGCCTGGCCGGCTCCCGCCGATGACGGCCACCCGCTTCCTGTTCCTCAGATCATCCATCCTGCTTCCTTTCTTATCTCGAATCGGGCCTCTTCCGATCTATTTCATAACACAGGGCGCGCCGTTCTGGCAATCGCCATCCCGGCCCGCCGGACGACTAAACCAGAATGAGCGGGGACTGCCGGCTCCTCCCCCAGCAGCGTTTGACCCGTTCGCTGACGCTAAGCCCCGCCTTTCATCCCCTTCGCCGGATTCCGTGGACTCACGTCGTGGAATCCAGCGAAGGGGGCAGGCGCTCCAAAGCCTGTAAAAGTTGGATCCCATAGACGTAAGTTCGTGGAGCTTCAGGGCGGGGACAAGAAGCGAGGCTCAGGGTTACTACGGGGAGCAGTAAATATATTACATAATCCTTGCTGCTCCCCGAGTACTAGCCGGGCGATAGAGAAATCTGAAGACAATTATATCCTGCCCGGCTTAGTAACCCCGAACAAGCCCCGGCATTCATGCCGGGGACTCGAGGGTTTGACTTCACGCGTTGCGTGTGTTAGAAATGGAAAAGCGATGAGGGTTGCATAGGATATGGCCGTTGTCAATTACGCGACCAAGACCTTGGCCATCAAGATCGTCTACTACGGGCCCGGGCTGAGCGGCAAGACGACCAATCTCCGCTACATCTATTTCAAGCTCGACCCGGCCTACCGCGGCGACCTCGTCTGCCTCGAGACCGACACGGAACGGACATATTTCTTCGACCTCCTGCCGATCAAGGCGGGGATGATCGGCGAGTTCAAGGTCCATTTCCAGCTCATGACGGTCCCCGGCCAGGTCTTTTACGAGGCCTCTCGCAAGAGCGTCCTCAAGGGCACGGACGGGATCATTTTCGTCGCCGATTCCCAGATCCCGCTTCTCGACGCCAACCTGGAGAGCTTTGACGGCCTCCGCCGGAACTGCCTCCAGCACGACATCGACCTCAACAAGATCCCCCTGGTCTTCCAGTACAACAAGCGGGACCTCAACTATCTCATTCCGGTGGAGACCTTCAACAACCTCTTGAACCCCAGGAAATGCCCCTACGTCGAGGCCGTGGCCGTCAACGGGGCCGGCGTTTTCGAGACCCTCCGGGAGATCGCCAAGCTGACGGTCCCCGCCGTCCGGGAAAAATATTTCGGGGAGAAGCGACGGGAGGAGACCGGCCCGCTGGAGGCGGCCGGCCAGGAAATCGATCACCTGACGGAAGCGCAGCGGGCCGCCCGGGAGAAGATCGAGTTCGTGCCGCCGGACCAGGCAGAACCCCTCCAGGTCACGAAGGTCAAGATCAAGTCCCCGAAGGACGTCGAGGATGAGCTCGAAAAGCTCTCCAAGGAATACGGCGAAAAGTCGAAATAGGGTTCCGTCGCCCCCCCGCCTTTTCCCAATGAAATAAAAGCGGCTGCCGCTCCGTCCTTCATAAAGGGACGGATGCTGTTCAAGATCTCCAGCGCCTCGCTTCTCGGGATCGAGGGATACCCGGTCGAGGTCGAAGTCGACATCGCCGCGGGCCTGCCGACATTCGTCACCGTCGGGCTCCCGGACCCCGCCGTCCGGGAGAGCAAGGAGCGGGTCAGGGCCGCTCTCAAGAATTGCGGCTGGGACATCGAGTCCCGGAAGATCACGATCAATCTGGCCCCGGCCGACCGCAAAAAGGAAGGCTCCGCGTTCGACCTTCCGATCGCCCTCGGGTTCCTGGCCTACCTTGATGTCGTGCCCGGCGACCGGCTCCGCGATTTCCTTTTCGTCGGCGAGCTGGCCCTCGACGGGCGGCTGAAACCGGCCCGCGGGGTCCTGCCGATCGCCCTGATGGCCAAGAAGGCGGGCTTCCAGGGGATCGTCGTTCCCAAGGCCAACGCCCGGGAAGCGGCTTTGGTCCCTGACCTGCAGGTGTTCGGGCTCGAGGACCTGGTCCAGGTCGTCCGGTTCCTCGCGGCCCCCGGCGAGGTCGCTCCCTGCCGGTTCTCCCTCGACGACCTCGTGTCCCCGGTCGCCGAGACCCTCGATTTCGATGAGGTCAAGGGCCAGTACCACGTCAAGAGGGCGCTCGAGGTGGCCGCCGCAGGGGCCCACAACCTCCTCCTCATCGGGCCGCCCGGCGCCGGGAAGACGATGCTCGCCCGGCGGCTGCCGACCATCCTGCCCGAAATGACCTTTGAGGAGATCGTCGAGGTGACCCAGGTCTGGAGCGCCGCCGGCCTCCTCCACGAGGAGGGTGCCGTGAGCCGCCGGCCGTTCCGGGCCCCGCACCACACGATCACAGACCCGGCCCTGATCGGCGGCGGGATCGTCCCTAGGCCGGGGGAGGTGAGCCTGGCCCACCGCGGGGTCCTTTTCCTCGATGAGCTGCCCGAGTTCCGCAGGCGGGTCCTCGAAGATCTCCGTCAGCCCATCGAGGACGGACGGGTCACGGTCTCCCGATCCGCGATGAGCGCCGTCTTTCCGTCGTCGTTCATGCTGGTGGCCGCCATGAACCCCTGCGAGGACGTTTTCCGCGGGCTGGCCGGGTCGAAAGCCGGCTGCACCGAGAGCGAGAAGGCGCGCTACTACTCGAGGATCTCGGGGCCCCTCCTCGACCGGATCGACATCCAGGTCGAAGTCCCCGAGGTCAAGTTCCGGGACATGGTCTCCCGGGAACCCGCCGAGAGCTCCGCCGCGATCCGGGCCCGGGTGACGGCGGCGCGCGACCGGCAGCTCGTCCGCTTCAAGGGGCGGAAGATCTATGCCAACGCCCGGATGGGACCGAAGGACATCAAGCGCCACTGCGGGATCCCGGACGAGGCCGAAAAGCTGCTCGAGACGGCCGTGGCCCGGCTCGGCTTCAGCGCCAGGGCCTACGACCGCGTCCTCAAAGTCGCGCGGACGATCGCCGACCTGGCGGCCCAGGAGAAGATCAGCCCTGCCCACCTCAGCGAGGCCATCCAGTACCGGACCACGGACCGGCATTATTAAGGTTCTCTGGCCAAGCTCTGGGAGAGGCCTCCCAAGGCCTTTGAATAGGCTGCCAGGCTGACGCTCGAACGCCTGCACAAGGCAGGGCCGGATCTCACGGCCTTTTTGTTGACAGACTTTTTCCTCCCTTGTATATTAGAAATGAAAGGAGGGCGACATGAAAAATAAACCCGCTTTCTTGTTTGCCCTGGTTTTCATTCTCTCTTTGGCTTTCATGCTGACGCGGCCCGGCGTGGCGCAGAAGGGTGGTCAGCAGTCCCATAATCGACCCCGGGCCAACCAGGGACGCATCCCACCGGCTCCGCCGGCGAGAAGCAATCCCAGTGCACAGCGCCAGGCAGAACGCATGCCCACCGGCCATATGAATGACACGCCGCACGTCAACCACAACCAGTGGTACGGCCACGAACAGCCGAATGACGCGCGGTTCCATCTGGGCCATCCGTATCCGAACGGCCGCTTTGCGCATGTCGGGCCGAATTTCCGCTACGAGATCATCCGGGTCGACGCCAACCTTCACAGGTTCTGGCTGCCGGGCGGCTTCTGTTTTGAATTGGCCCTCTGGGACTGGCCGCTCTTCGCGGACTGGTGCTGGGACTGCGGAGACGACTTCGTCATTTACGATGACCCCGACCACATCGGCTGGTGCTTGCTCTATAACGTGCATACCGGAATTTACGTCCACGTGCAATATATAGGAATGTAAGGGATCTTCGGTTCAAGCGCCGGATTGAGAAGCCGCAGGATCCGCTGACCGGATCAGGGCCTGCCCGTTCGGGCAAAAGGGCAGGCCTTGCAGAGATCACCCATATTTTTCCCGGAAATGACCGCGTCCCGAGAACTCGATGATCCTGGGGACCCTGGCCCCGGATTAATGATTGCCCTTTTGACGACGTCCTGCTAGAATCGGGACTCATGCGATCTGCCGCGACGCGTTCCCGGATATCCGTTCCCATAAAGCCGTCCTTTCGCGCAATTCCTTAATTAAGGAGAGACCATGGAACAGGACATCGTCACTCATCCGTCCGTCGATAAGACAAAGATCAAGCTGCCGCGAATCCTGACCCTCTGGGACGTCGTCATGATCGTCATCGGAGGCGTCGTCGGCTCCGGCATCTTCCTGTCCCCGTCCGAGATCGCCGCGGCCGTGCCCACCCCCGTCCTCATGCTCGCCGTCTGGGTCGTCGGCGGCATGTTCAGCTTCTTCGGCGCCGTGGCCTTTGCCGAGCTCGGCGCGGCCATGCCCGAGGCCGGCGGCATCTATGTCTTCCTGAGGGAGGCCTACGGCCCCCTCATTTCGTTCCTCTTCGGCTGGACCCTCTTCCTGGTCATCGACTCGGGCTCGATCGCGACCCTGGCCGTGGCCTTCTCCCACAACATCCTGCCCCGCTTCGTCGGAATGTCGCCGACGGTGATGAAACTCGTCGCCGCCGCCTTCGTGGCCTTCCTGGGGATCGTCAACTACGTCGGCGTGCGCTGGGGGGCCCGGCTCCAGAACTGGACCACGTACCTGAAGACAGCCGCCATCGGCATCATCGTCGTGGTCGTCTTCTTCTTCGCCAAGGGGCACGGCAGCCTCCACAACTTCGTCGAGCCCAAGTCCGGCCCTTTGAACTTCGGCCTGCTCGGCGCCTTCGGCGTCGGCCTGGTGGCCTCGCTCTGGGCCTATAAAGGCTGGGAGGCGGCGACCTACAGCGCCGGTGAGGTCAAGAACCCGCAGCGGAACCTGCCGCTCGGCATCCTCGTCGGCACGATCTCCGTCATCGTCCTCTACCTCCTGGCCAACCTGGCCTATCTCTATATCCTGCCCGTCGGCAAGATCGCCGCGTCCGAAGGCCGGGTCGCCCTCGACGTCATGCAGATCGTCAGCGGTCCCTTCATGGCCGCGCTCATCACCTTCCTCATCCTCTTCTCCATTCTCGGCGCGGCCAACCAGAACATGCTGACCTCGCCGCGCGTCTATTTCGCCATGGCCCGCGACGGCATGTTCTTCAAGAAGATCGCCGAATGCCATCCCAAGTTCCTGACGCCCCATGTCTCGATCGTCGCGATTACCGTCTGGAGCGTCCTCCTGACCCTGACCGGGACCTTCAGCCAGCTCTTCACGTACGTCATCTTCGGCGAGTGGATCTTCTTCGGCATGACCGTGGCGTCGGTCATCGTCCTGCGCAAGAAGAGGCCCGACCTCGAACGGCCTTACAAGACCTGGGGATATCCCGTGACGCCCGTCATCTTCGTCCTGGCGGCGATCTATGTGGCCATCAGCGCTCTGATCGGCCAGTTCAAGAACGCCATGGGCGGGCTCCTGATCATCATCATCGGCGTCCCGGCGTACTTCTTCTGGCGCACCCGCCGCCGGGGGATCAAGCTGTCGATGGTCGGGATCGGCCTTCTTCTCGCGGCCGCCTTCGCCCGGTATTTCCTGCTTGCGACCTCGGTTGGCGCCGTCCGATCGCTGGTCTATGCAGTCGGCGCGATCGGCATCATCATGATCCTGGCGGGGCTGGCGATGGCTTCAGGGGACGAGAAGGATAAAACGGGCGTGTCCCGATGACGACGCCGAATGGCCAAGATAGGGCATGAGATATTTCGTCTTCGGCCCGACCTATTTCATCCGCCTGGACGAAGGGGAGAGGGTCATCGAGTCGATCCGGTCCTTATGCGAACAGGACAAGATCACGGCCGGATTTCTGAACGGGCTCGGCGCGGTTCGTGAAGCCGAGCTCGGCTGGTTCGACCGGGAGGCCAAGGACCACCGCACGCTCCGCATCGAGGAACCCTGCGAGATCGTTTCCCTCTACGGCAACGTCTCGGTCCTCGACGGCCGGCCGTTCCTCCACTGCCACATCGCCTTAGCGGACAGCACGTTCGGGGTCCGGGGCGGGCATCTCCGGGAGGCCGTCGTTTCGGCAACCTGCGAGATCACCCTGACCCGGTTCTTCGATGAGATCGTGAGGAGGAGGGACGGGGCGACGGGCGTCTACCTTCTCGCCCTGAAACCCGACGGGGACTGACCCGGCCCGACCCGCCGGTACGGCCGGCGGATGAACGGATCCTGGATCCAGGCCGCCGATTTCCAAAGGAAGAAGGCCGAGCCCCCGCAATTCCTGATCCGGATGAGGTTGAGAACGTAGGACCCCGGTCTGATCCGGCCGTTCATCGAGCGGGGTCCACCTTCCGGCCGTCCCGCACGACGACCCTTCCGTTCTTGAGGACATGACGGACAGGATTCCTTCCCAGCCGATAGGCCAGGGAGATATCATCGGCCACGTCCATCAGCAGGAGGTCCAATTTCTTTCCCGGCTCAAGAGTCCCCACCTCATGATGACGGTCGATGGCGTAAGCGGCGTTGGCCGTGCAGGCGTTGAGGGCCTCCTCGACGCCCAGCCCGAGCGTGAACACGCCGAGCTGGAGGACGAAGAGCATGGAGCTCAGATGGGAGCTCCCGGGATTGAAGTCCGTGGCCAGGGCGATGACCGCGCCGGCGTCGACGAGCCGCCGGGCCGGCGCCCGCTTGTCCATCATCAGGAAAAAGGAGACTCCCGGGAGGAGGACGGCCGCCGTGCCGGCCGCGGCCAGTTTCCGGATCCCTTCGTCCGAAACGGCGATGAGATGCTCCGCCGAGACCGCCCCCAGGCCGGCCGCCAGCTCGGCCCCGCCGAGGGTCACGAATTCTTCGGCGTGGACCTTGGTCTTGAAGCCCGCGTCCTTGGCCGCCCGGAGGAGGGCGGCCGTCTCGTCCAGAGAAAAGACCCCCGGCTCGCAGAAGACGTCGAAGAATTCCGCCAAGCCCCGGCGTCTCACCTCGGGAATGAGGGTTTGGATAAGGAGGTCGATGTATTCATTCCTGCGATCCCGGAATTCCGGCGGGATCTCGTGGGCGCCCATGAACGTGGGGACGACGTCCACCGGATGGAGAGGGCCGAGGTCCTTCAGGACCTCGAGCTGCTTGAGCTCGTCATCGACGTTCAGGCCGTAGCCGCTCTTGGCTTCGACGGTCGTCGTGCCGGTCAGGAGCATGTCGTCGAGCCGGCGCAGGCAGAGGGCGCGGAGCTCCTCCCGGGTCGCCGCTCTGGTGGCCTGGACCGTCGTCTGGATCCCCATGCCCTTCGCGGCCAGCTGCTGGTAGGTCCAGCCCTGGAGCCGAAGCCCGAATTCCCTCGCCCGGTCCCCGGCGAAGGGGAGGTGGGTGTGGGAATCGACGAAGCCCGGGCAGCCCACCATCCCGCCCGCGTCGATCCATGCGGCGTCGCCGGTCGCCCGGACATTGACCCGGAACTCCTGCTCCGTCCCGACGAAAACGATCCGGCCCCGCTCGGACGCGATCCAGCCGTTCTCGACGACGCCGAGGTCGCGGAGGGCCTCCCGGCGCTTCGGAACGGGCCCCCCGCAGGTCAGGAGCTGACGGCAGCCGGCGACGACGCAATCAGCCGAGATCATGGGGCGTTTTTCTCATGGACGAGTGCTTGGTCCTCCGGATGAAGGACGGGGTCTCGTAGGTATCCCACTGCTTGTCGCTGAAGCCCGGCTCCCACGCCGGCGCGCCGCCGCTCTTGGGCTCGAAGATGTAGGTCGGCGTGTCCTGCCGGATGGGGAAGGGGGGCGGCGTCTTGCCCACGGCCGGCGTCCGGACGGCGCTCTCGGCCGGCCGCCCGAGCTCCTTCAACGGGCTCTCCTCGAAGCCGGTCGCGATGACGGTCACCTTGACCGTGTCCTTCAGGCTCTCGTCGATGACCGTGCCGAAGATGATGTTGGCTTCAGGGTCGGCCAGGCCGTGAATGAGCTGGGACGCCTTGGAGACCTCGTGGAGGGTCATGTCCCGGCCGCCCGTGATGTTGATGAGGACGCCGTGCGCGCCCTCGATAGACGTGTCCACGAGGAGCGGGCTGGAAATGGCCTTCTGGGCGGCATCGACGGCCCGGTTCTCGCCCGAGGCGAGCCCCGTGCCCATGAAGGCGACGCCCATGCCCTTCATGACGGACTTGACGTCGGCGAAGTCCAGGTTGATCAGCCCGGGCTTGGTGATGAGGTCGGAGATGCCCTGGGCCGCCTGCCGCAGGATGTCGTCGGCCATCCGGAAGGCGTCCTGGATGGACGTGTTGAGGTTGACCGTCTGGAGGAGCCGCTCGTTCGGGATGGCGATGACCGTGTCCACCGCCGACTTGAGCTCCCGAAGCCCGTCCTCCGCCTGCTTGGCCCGGACCCGGCCCTCGAACTCGAAGGGCAGAGTGACGATGGCGATCACGAGGATATCCATCTCGGCGGCCAGGTTCGCGATGATCGGCGTCGAGCCCGTCCCCGTGCCGCCCCCCAGGCCGGCCGTCAGAAAGACCATGTCGGCGCCCTGGAGGATCTCGATCAGCCGCTCGGTGTCCTCCATGGCCGCCTGTTTCCCGACCTCGGGACGGCCGCCCGATCCGAGGCCCTTGGTCAGCTGGTTGCCGATCTGGATCTTCGTCCGGGACCGGTTGGTATTGAGGGCCTGGAGGTCCGTGTTGACGGCGATGAACTCGACGCCCTGGACGCCGTGTTCGATCATCCGGTTCACGGCGTTCCCTCCGCCCCCGCCGAGGCCGACGACCTTGATCTTGGCCCCGAGGGTGTCCTCGACCAGATGGAATTTCAGCCTGCTGGCGTCATCACTCATGTTTGCCTCCTTATCCTTCCTTGAACCAATCCTTGAATTTCGTGAACGCGCCTTTTTTCCTGTCCCTGGACAGGCCTCTCTCCTGCCAGATATGGAAACCGTAAAGGGTGAGTCCGACCGATGTCGCGAAATCGGGCGTCGAGACCCGGTCGACCAGGCCGCCGACGCCGCTCGGATCGCCCCGTCGCACCGGGAGGTCGAAGATCTCCTCGGCGACCTCTTCCAGGCCTTCGAGGAGGGCCGTGCCGCCGGTCAGGACGATCCCGGAGTTCAGCGATTTGTCGTAGCCCATCCTCTTGATGTCCGAGTCCACGAGCCGGAAGATCTCCTCGGCCCGGGGCTGGATGATGTCGGCCAGGAGCTGGCGGGACAGGACCCGCGGCTTCCGGCCCTTGCCGACCGAGGGGACCTCGATCGTCTCCTGCTCCTCGACGAGGGGACCGGCGACGCAGCCGTATTTTTTCTTGATCTTCTCGGCCTCGGGGATGGGCGTCCGGAGGCCGACGGCGATATCGTTCGTGACGTTGTCCCCGCCGATGGGGATGGTCGAGGTGTACCAGAGGCTGCCCCGCTCGAAGATGGCGACCTCGGTCGTCCCGGCGCCGATGTCGATCTGGCCGACGCCGAGCTCCCTCTCGTCGGAGGTGAGGACGGCGTAGGACGTCGCGATCTGGTTGAGGACGATCTCCTCGATGCCGATCCCGGCCCGCTCGATGCAGCACTTGAGGTTCTGGACCGAGCGTCAGGGCGGCCGTGATGATATGGACGAGGACCTCGAGCTTGATGCCGCTCATGCCCGCGGGGTCCTTGATGCCGTCCTGGTCGTCGACGATGAACTCCTGGGGGATGATGTGGATGATCTCCCGGTCGGGCGGGATGGGGATGGCCTTGGACTGGTCGACGACCCGCCGGACGTCCTCCCGGGTGATCTCCCGGTTCTTCCCGGAGGCGGCGACGACACCCCGGCTGTTGAAGCTCTTGATGTGGGCGCCGGAGATGCCGAAGAAGGCGGAGCCGATCTCGACCCCGGCCATGAGCTCGGCCTCCTCCTGGGCCTTCTTGATGGCCGACGTCGTCGCGTCGAGGTCCACGACGACGCCCTTCCGGAGGCCGTGCGAGTCCGCGGTGCCGATACCGATGATCTCGACCTTGCGCTCGTCGGTGATTTCGCCGATGATGGCGGCGACCTTTCTCGTCCCGATGTCGAACCCGGTGATGTAGGTGCTCTTGGCCATTATTCGGCCTCCTTTTGAGACTTGGCGGGCGGCGCGTCGGCCTGCGGCTCCCGGGGCCGGACGATCACCCGGCCGTCGAAGCGCAGGTCGGCGGTTTCGAGGGCCCCGTACTCGCTTTCCCACGCTTCCCGGTGGGCCGTGAAGTAGTCCAGCCTCTCCCGGATGAACGTCCCGTCCAGGATGAGGAGCAAAGGGTCCTCCCTGAACCGGAGCGTGATCCGGCCGTCGTCCGAGCATTCGAGGGTGGCCACCCGGGCCCGTTCGGCGAGGGACAGGGCTTCGAGGCAGGCCCTGGCGGTCTCCCACTTCTCCTCGAAGCGGTCGAGGAACGCGCCTTCGTCCCTGACCACGGGCAGGTTCCACTCTCCCTCGGGGACCGAAGGCTCGAGGACGGTCCCGTCCTCGGCCAAGAGCGACAGGCTTCCCCTTTCGAGAAGGGCGAAGGGGACCCTTTCCGTGATCTCGATCTTCAGGGACGACGGGAAGACCTTCTGGACGCGGGCGTCCTTGACCCACGAGTTGGATTTGAGCTCCTTCTGGAGGAGCGCGAGGTCGCAGAGCAGGATGTTGCCGAAAGGGCGAGACGAGAGGCACCGGCCGATGGCTTGGCGAACCCGCTCCCGGCCGCCGTGAAGCTCGTAGGTCCGGATCGTCAGCCTGTCCCAGGAAACGAGGAAGAGATAGGCCCTGTCGAGGGCGAAGAAGAAGGCGGCCAGAAGGGCGAAGACGGCCAGGACGTGCTTGGGCCGAAGGGTCAGCCTTTTCCGGCTCCTCTGCAGGGACCGGGACCCGTGGCCTCGCTGGAAGACCAGCGACCGTCCCCCGAGGGAGATCCCTTTGCCGCCGGCCCCTTGATGGATTAGAGTGGCCATGTCAGGTCCGGGCCTCCAGTCTAGCGATGATCTCCGGGATGACCCGGTTGACATTCCCGGCCCCGAGGATGATGAGCATGTCGCCCGGCGCCGAGATCTTCTCGAGGAGGGCGGGGATCCTCTTGAGGTCGGGCTCAAAGCGGACGTTCTTGTGGCCGAACTGCCGGACCTCGTCGAATAGGGCCCGGCCCGAAACGCCGGCGATGGGGTCCTCTCCGGCCGGGTAGATCTCGGTCAGGACGAGCGCGTCGGCCTGGTCGAAAGAAGTGGCGAATTGGGTCATGAGCTTGGAAAGCCTGGTGTAGCGGTGGGGCTGGAAGACGGCCACCACGCGGCGCGTCCAGCCCCGTCTAGCGGCCTCGAGGGTCGCCTTGATCTCGGTCGGGTGGTGGGCGTAATCCTCGATGACCATGATGTCCCCGACGGTCTTCCTGAGCTCGAACCGCCGGCCCGTCCCCGTGTAGCTTCCCAGGGCCTCGAGGATGGTCTCGGCCGGGATCCCCAGGTCGAGTCCGACGGCCGTCGCGGCCAAGGCGTTCGAGATGTTGTGCAGGCCGGGGACCTGGAGCCTGAGGTCGCCGAGCTTTTTCCCCTTGTGGAAAACGGTCGACGAGCTCCGGAAACCGTCGAATCCGAAGTCCCGGGCCGAGACGTCGGCCGGGACGGAGAGTCCGTACGTGATGATCTTCCGCTCGATCTCCGGGATGATCCCTTGGAGGCTGGGGTCGTCGAGACAGAGGATGACCGGGCAGTAGAAGGGGACCTTGTTGGCGAAATTGACGAAGGTCTTCTTGATGTCGTCGAGGCTCCGGTACTGGTCCAGGTGTTCCTCGTCGATGTTCGTCAGGACGGCGATGAAAGGGGAGAGGTAGAGGAAGGACCTGTCGCTCTCGTCCGCCTCGGCCACGATGAAGTCGCCCGGCGCCGAGCTTGGCGTTGGCCCCGATCGTATTCAGCCGGCCGCCGACGATGATCGTCGGGTCATAGCCACCCGCTTCGAGGACCACGGCCGTCATGGAGGTCGTGGTCGTCTTGCCGTGGGAGCCGGCGACGGCGATGCCGTATTTCATGCGCATGAGCTCGGCCAGCATCTCCGCCCGGGGGATGACCGGGATGAGCCGGGCCCTGGCCCGCTGGACCTCGACGTTGTCGGCGCGGACCGCCGAGGAGATGACAACGACGTCCGCGGCCTTGACGTTCTCGGCTTTGTGGCCGATGGAAATGTCGGCCCCGAGGCGGGCCAGCCTCTGCGTGGCCTCGTTCTCCTGGAGGTCGGAGCCCGAGACCTGATAGCCGAGGTTGAGGAGGACTTCGGCGATCCCGTTCATGCCCGTCCCCCCGATCCCCACCATGTGGATATGGTTCAGCTTGCGGTAGATCTTTTTGGTCATGACTGGACCTCCGGGGCTTGCCCCTCCATGAGGGAGAAGCAGAGGCCGGCGATCTTCGCGGCCGGGTTCTCCATCCTGAGGGAGAGGAGGCTCGCCTCCATGGCGTCGAGGTCGGAGGGCCGGTTCAGGTAGTGGAAGAGGCGTCCGGCCACCGTCTCGGGGGTGAGCCGGAGCTCGGGGATGACCTCGGCCCCGCCGGCCCGCTCGAGCTCCCGGGCGTTGGCCGTCTGATGGTCCTCCGACGCCCCGGCGAAGGGGACGAGGATGGCCGCCTTCCGGGCCGCGATGATCTCGGCCAGGGTCGTGGCCCCGGCCCGGCTGACGACGAGGTCGGCCCGGCTGAAAGCCCCGGGCATGTCCGAAATGTAGGCGGCCACGGCGTCCGCGTCGAACCCGCTGGCCCGGTATTTCGAGGCGACCCAGTCGAAGTCCCTCGTTCCGGTCTGATGGGCGATCCGGAACCTGTCCCGGACCGGCGCGAGGAGGGGCAGGGCCGCGGTGACTTTTTCGTTGAGGAAGCGGGAGCCCTGGCTTCCGCCGAAGACCAGGACCGAGAACGGCCCCGTCCTGGCTTTGGCCGGCAGGGCGTAAAACTCTTCCCGGACCGGGTTGCCGAGACAGACGCCCTTCCCCCTGAAATAGGGGAGGGAGCTCTCGAAAGCGACGACCGCCCGGCGGGCCCAGCTGGCGAGGAGCCGGTTGGTGAACCCAGGACGGGCGTTCTGCTCCAGGATGAGCGTCGGGATCCCGAGCCACGAGGCCAGGAGGACGACCGGGCCCGAGCTGTAGCCGCCGACGCCGATGACCAGGCCCGGCCGCACCCGGCGCAGGATGGAAAGGGATTGAATGAAAGAGAGGGGAAGGATGGCCAGCGATCCCAGGCTTCTCAGGCCCCGGCCCTTCAGCCCCTCGACCCGCATGGGGATGAAGCGGACCCCGTATTCGTCCATGATCTTCTTTTCCACGTCCCGGTGAGTCCCGACATAGGTGAGCTCGATCGACCCGTCCATCTCCCGGAGCTTCCGGCCGACGACCAGAGCGGGGTAAAGGTGTCCTCCCGTGCCGCCGCCGCTGATGATGATCCTCCGCTCCCTCATGTCCCCACCTTGACCCCGTTCGCGGTCTTCTTCTGGCTGATATGGAGGAGGAGACCCACGGCGGCCAGGCTGCAGAAAAGCGAAGACCGGCCGTAGGAAATGAGAGGCAGGGGGATCCCCTTGGTCGGCCCGAGCCCGAGGACGATGGTGATGTTCATGAAGGCCTGGGCGACGACGGCGAAGGTGACGCCGGCGGCGATCATCCGTCGGGTCGGATCGGGCGCGGCCAGGGCGATCCGGACGCCCCTCCAGAGGAAAAGGAGATAGAGGGTGAGGGTGACCACGGCTCCGGCGAGCCCCGTTTCCTCGCCGAGGATGGCATAAATGAAGTCGGTATGGGCGAAGGGAAGGAAATAGAGCTTCTGGGTGCTCTGGCCGAGGCCCACACCGATGAGCCCCCCGGCGCCCACGGCGATCTTCGACTGGTCGACCTGATAGTAGGAGCCGAGGGGGTCCTTGGACTGGGAGAAGAAGCCCTGGATGCGGTTGATGCGGTAGGACGCGGAGAAGAGGAACAGGGTGAACAGGACGAGGAAGGCCGCGCCCAGGATCAGGAAGTTTCGGATCTTGACCCCTCCGATGTAGAGCATCATGACGGCCATCCCCGCGAGGAGGATGGCCGTCCCGAAATCGGGCTCCATCAGGACCAGGAAAAGCATGACGGCGAGGACGCCCAGGGGGAGGGCCAGCGTCTTCCATTCGTTCAGCCGGTCCTTCCTATATTCACAGTACCAGGCGAAAAAGAGGATCAGGCTGAGCTTGGCCAGTTCCGATGGCTGGAAGCGGAAACCGAACAGGACGATCCACCGGTTGGTGTGGGCAATGCTGGGCATCGCGAGGCAGAGTGTCAGCAGGAACATGGAAACGCCCATGAGCCCGTAGACGAAGGCCGGATGGAGATAGAAGGTCTTCCGGACCGAGAGGAGGACGATGATCAGGGCGAAGCCGGCCGCCGCTCCCATGACCTGCTGGATGAGATAGTAGGTCATCTGGTGGTGCGTCTCTTCCGCCACGTATCCCGAAGACGAAAAGACCATGACGATCCCGATGGTCACGAGGAACAGGGTGATGAGGAAGAGCGGAATGTCGAAGCCGATCCGCCGGTACGCGCGCATCGCCCTATCCTCTCCGTCCCCGGGACCGGCCCGCGAGCCTCCGGACCTCGTTCTTGAACGTCCGGCCCCGTTCCTCGAAATTCCTGAACATGTCCCAGCTCGTGCAGGCCGGGGCGAGAAGGACGACGTCTCCCCGCGAGGCCTTGTCGAACGCCAGACGGACGACATCACGGTATGTGGCGGCCCGCTCCATGGGGACCGTCCCCTCGAGCGCGGCCTCGATCTTCCCGGCGGCCTCGCCGACGAGGACGACCGAGCGGACGCTCCTCCTGACGGCCCGGCGAAGGGACGCGAAGTCGGCGCCCTTGTCCCGGCCGCCCAGGATCAGGACGATCTTCCTGTCGAAGCTCGCCAGAGCCTTCAGCGCCGCGTCCACGGTCGTCGCCTTCGAGTCGTTCACGAACCGGACGCCCCGGAAGGTCAGGACGTCCTCCAGCCGGTGCTCGAGGGCCCGGAAGGTCAGGACGGACCGCCTGATCCCGGCCCCAGGCACGCCGAAGAGATGTCCGACGAGGGCCGCCGCCATCACGTTCTCCTGGTTGTGCACGCCCGGGAGCGGGATCCGGGACGTCCGGACGAGCTTCTCCTCCTTCCCGTCACGGAGGACGATCCAGCCTGCGTCGAGCCCCGCGCCCCGAGCCGGCTTCCTCCTCCGGCTGAAACCGTAGACGGCCGCCGCGGTTTCTCCGGCCAATCCCCAGACCAGAGGGTCGTCGCGGTTGAGGATGACCGAGGCTTCCGGGCCCAGCCGCAGGAAGAGCTTTTTCTTGGCCGCGAAATAGCCCTCGAAGCTCTTGTGCCAGTCCAGGTGGTTCTGCGAAATATTGAGGAAGGCGGCCACGTCGGCCTTGAAGAGCTCGGTGTATTCAAGCTGGAAGCTCGAGATCTCAGTGACGTAGATCTGGTCGCTCCGGCTCTTGTCCGCGAAGGAGATGAGGGGGGTGCCGATATTCCCGGCCAGGCGGGCCTTGAGCCCGGCCTCCTTTAGGATCTTGTGGGCCAAGGTCGTGGTCGTCGATTTTCCGTTGGACCCGGTGATGACCACGATCTTCCCTTTGAGGAACCGGTAGGCCAGCTCGATCTCGGAAAGGACGGGGATCCCTTTCTCGCGCGCGGCCTTGATCTCCGGCAGGGGAGGGACCCCCGGGCTGGGGATGATGAGGTCGGCGTCGAGGAACGTCTGGAGCCGGTGGCCTCCTGTCTCGAACACAATGCCCTGTTCCCTCCACGGCTTGATCTTCAACGCGAGGTCCGGCTCGGGCTTTTTTTCGGTCACGAAGACCCGGGCGCCGCGGCCAGGGAGGAACCGGCAGAGGGCCTCGCCGGTCCGCTCGAAACCGACGATGAGGACTCTTTTATCTCGCAGCTCCATGGCTATCTCAGCTTCAGGGTCGACAGGCTGAACAGGGCGAAGATGATCCCGATGATCCAGAAGCGGATGACGATCTTCTCTTCCGGCCAGCCCGAGAGCTCGAAATGATGGTGGAGGGGCGCCATCTTGAAGATGCGCTTGCCTCCCGAGAGCTTGAAATATGAAACCTGGAGAAGGACCGAGGCCGCCTCCAGGATGAAGACGCCGGCCAGGGCGAACAGCAGCAGCTCCTGCTTGATGAGGAGGGCGATGATGCCGAGCGTCCCCCCCAGGGCGAGGGCGCCGACATCGCCCATGATGACCTGCGCCGGGTGGGCGTTCCACCAGAGAAAGCCGAGGCAGGCCCCGGTCAGGGCGCCGCCGAATACGGTCAGCTCGGCGGCCAGGCGGACGTGGGCGAGGTCGAGGTATTGGGACCAGAGCGCGTGGCCCGAGACATAGGTCAGGGCCGTCAGGGCCGTGGCCGTGATCAGGGTCAGTCCGATGGCCAGGCCGTCCAGCCCGTCGGCCAGGTTCACAGCGTTCGATGAGCCGACCAGGATGAACGCGATCCAGGGCAGGTAGAGCCAGCCGAGGTAGGGCGTCCAGAGTTTGAAAAACGGCGGGAAGAGCCGGAGGTCGAATTTCTTGACGGGGCCGAAGTCGTGGAGGCCGAGATAAACCAGGACCCCGCCCAGGGCGCAGGCCAGGACGACCTGGAGACCCAGCTTGGTGAAGACCCGGAGCCCCAGGGACCTCTTTTTCCGGACCTTGAGATAGTCGTCGAGAAAACCGATGAGGCCGAAAAAGAACATGGCCGTCATGGCGATGCCGACATACGGGTCCTCGAGGTTGCCCCAGAGCAGGGTCGTGATGAGGGTCGCCCCGATGATGAGGACGCCTCCCATGGTCGGGGTCCCCTTTTTCGCATAATGGGACTGGGGCCCGTCGCTCCGGATCTCCTGTCCGATCTGATATTTCTTCAGCATCCTGATCAGCCACGGGCCGAGGACGAGGCTCAGGACGAGGGCCGTGATGCCGGCCAGGGCCGTCCGGACCGTGATGAAGCGGAAGACCCGGAAGAAGGAAACATGGCTTTGCAGCGGGACCAGCAACCAGTACAGCACGGCCTACTCCTTTTCCCTCGCCCTCAGCTTGTCGACGATGAGGTCGGTCCGCATGCCCCGCGAGCCCTTGACCAGGACGAGGTCGCCGTCACGGACGACGGCATTGATCTCGGCGGCCGCGGCCCGCGAATCGGGGAACGTCAGGATGTTCCCCCGGGGCATCCCGGAGGTCGCCGCTTCCTCCGCGATATGGGCGGCCAGGGGGCCGACGGCGACCAGGATGTCCCAGCCCGTGCGGACGACAGCCGCGCCCGCCTGGCGGTGGAATTCCCGCTCGTCCTCCCCGAGCTCGAGCATGTCGGCGAGGACGGCGACCTTTCTGCCGGAAGGGAGCTCGCCCAGGCTCTTCAGCGCGGCTTCCAGGGCCCGGGGGCTGGAATTGTAGGAATCGTCATAAAGGCGGACGCCGCCGGCGAGCTCATCGAGGATGCCCCTCATGGAAAAGGGCTTGAGCGAGGCGATCCCGGGCCGGATCTCCTCGAGCGACAGGCCGAGGGCCTGGCAGACGGCGACTGCGGCCAGCAAGTTCGGGACGAAGGCCTCGTTGATGAACGGGAAGCCGACCCGGGCTTTTTCTTTTCCGGCGAGGAGCAGGAATTCCATCCCCTCATAGCCTTTGCACCGGACGTCTTCCGCCCTGACGTCGCAGGCCGGGCCCAGGCCGAAGGTCAGCTTCGGGCCCGCCCAGCCGGCGGCGATCTTCATGACCAGCGGGGAATCCCCGTTGAGGACCGCCGTGGCGCCCTCTTTCGAACCCTCGAGGATCTCTCTCTTGGCCGCGGCGATCTCCTCCATGTTCCTGAAGAACTTGAGGTGGACCGGATGGATGTTGGTGATGACCGCGACGTCCGGCGGCGCGATGGCGGTGAGTGTTCGGATCTCGCCCGCCGCGCTCATCCCCATTTCGAGGACTGCCGCCTCGTGCCGCTGTTCGAGCCGGAGGAGGGATAAGGCCAGGCCGAGCTGGTTGTTGAAATTCGCTTCGGACCTCAGGACATTCAGGCGCGACGAGAGGAGCTCGGCCGTGAACTCCTTGGTCGTCGTTTTGCCGATGCTTCCCGTGATCCCGACGACCTTGACGGGGTGATCCGCCAGGACCGAGCGGGCGAGGGCGCCGAGGGCGGCGACGGTGTCGTCGACCTTGACCAGCCCGAAAGAGGGGTCCGGGAGGGCGACCTGCCTGGAGACGACCGCGCCCGCCGCGCCCCGGAAGGCCGCCTCGGCCACGAAATCGTGCCCGTTCCTCCGGCCGACGATGGCGAAAAAGAGCTCGCCCAGGACCGTGAGGCGCGAATCGATCGCGTAGGAGGAGAAGACCAGAGCGGGGGAGCCTTGCAGGACCTTGCCTCCCGTCCTCCGGGCGACCTCATCCAGCCGCAGCGCAGCCATGATCAGGCGGCCTCCATCCGGCCGAGGACCCCTTTGATGACGTCGATGTCGTTGAAAGGGATGGTCCGGTCTTTGAGGATCTGGTACTCCTCGTGCCCTTTCCCGGCCACGAGGACATAGTCCCCTTTGCTGGCCATGGTCAAGGCCCGGACGATGGCCTCTCTCCGGTCCGGAACGACTTCGTACGCCCGGGAGGCCTCCTTCGCGAATCCGTCCTCGATGGCGGAGATGATCTCCAGGGGGTCTTCGTTCCTGGGGTTGTCCGACGTGACGACGGTCCAGTCGGCCAGCCGGGCGGCCACCCGTCCCATCCGCTCCCGCTTGTCCTTGTCCCTGTCGCCCCCGGCCCCGAAAACGAGGATGACCCGCCGCGGCTTGAATTCCCGCGCCGTCGCCAGGAGGTGTTCCAGGGCGCTGTCGGTATGGGCGTAATCGACGACGATGTGGACGCCGCGGGAGTTCTGGACCTTTTCGAACCGCCCCGGCACTCCCTTGAGCGCGGCGATGCCCCGGGCGATGTCCTGGGGGCCGACGCCGAGAGCGAGAGCGGCGGCCGTGGCGGCCAGGATGTTGTAAACGTTGTGCTTCCCCACCAGCCGGGATTGGACGCTCAGGACGTTGCCGGGATGGGCGACCTGGACCTCCATCCCGTCATCGGTCAGGCTCGACTTGAGCGCCCGGACGATGGCCGCGGGCCCGAGCCCGAAGGTGACGGTTTTCATAGGGAGCTCGGCGACGAGCCTCTGGCCCCAGGGGTCGTCCATGTTGACGACGGCGGCGCTCCTCTTATGGTTGAGGTAGAAGAGCTTCCTCTTGGCCTCGAAATAGCTCTCCATGTTCCGATGGTAGTCGAGGTGCTCGCCGGTCAGGTTGGTGAAGACGGCCACGTCGAAGCTCACGCCCCAGACCCGCTTCTGCTCCAGGGCATGGGACGAGACTTCCATTAGGCAGTGCGTGGCCCCCGCGTCCAGGAGGTCCCGGAGCATGGCCTGGAGGTCCGACGCTTCGGGCGTCGTCCGTGCGGCCTGGGCTTTCAGGCCGGGCCCCCGGTATTCGATCGTCCCGATGACCCCGGGCCGGCCGCCGGAGGCCCTCAGGATCTCCTCCAGGATGTACGTGATGGTCGTCTTGCCCTTGGTCCCGGTGATGCCGACGACCTTCAGGCCGTCGGACGGGTGGCCGAAAAAGTTCGACGAGGCCAGGGCCAGGGCTTCCCGGGCGTCGGGGACCTGGATCCAGGCCAGCCTGGAGGCCGGAGGTTTCGGCCAGGAGGAGAGGACGGCGGCCGCCCCGCCGGCCTCCGCCTCGGCCACGAAGTCCATCCCGTTCCGGCTTTCCCCCTTCAAGGCGGCGAACAGGAACCCGGGCTTGACCGATTTGGAGTTATAGGCGATCCCCCGGATCTCCTCGTCGCCTGTCGCGCCGGTCATGAGGGCCGGGATCCCCTGCAGGACGTCCCTGAGGTTCATGGCCTTTCCTTCTGCCGGAGCTCGGCCGTGATCACGCCTCCCGGGGCCGGCCGGTCGGGCCCCACTTCGAGGTAGCGGAGGGCCTGCCGGGCGACGTCCCGGAAGATCGGGGCGCACACCTGGCCGCCGTAGTAGAAGCCCTCCTTGGGATCGTCGAGGACGACGATGATGGAGAGGGCGGGCCGCCGGGAGGGGACGAAGCCCACGAAAGAGGCCGTGTGGCTCTTGGTCGTATAGGCCTTGAGCGTCGGGTCGTAGCGCTGGGCCGTGCCCGTCTTGCCGGCGGCCCAGAACTCCTCCATCCTTCCGAGCTTCGCGGTCCCTTCCTCGACGACTTTTTCGAAGACCTGCGACCTCAGGCCCTCGGCCAGGTCCTCGCCGATGATCTTTTCCTGGGGCGGAGGACCCAGGACTGGAGCGGCCGGGCCGGCCGGCGCCCTCCGGACAATGCGGGGCCGGACGAGCCTGCCCCGGGTCGCGAAGACGTTCATGGCCCGGAGCATCTGCAGGGGAGTCACGTTGATCTCGTAACCGATGGCGATGTGCGGCTGGGAAACGACCCTGTTCCATTCCGCGACGGGGCGGACGCGCCCGGGCTCTTCGGCCGGCAGGTCGATCCCCGTCCGGCTGCCGAACCCGAATCTCCGGATCATCTCGTAGAGCTCGACCGCGGCGAGCCGCGAGGCGAACTTCACGGTCCCGACGTTGGAGGATTCGATGAGGACCTTGGGAAAAGGCAGGATCCCCATCTGCTCGTGGTCGCGGATGGTCAACGGGCCGACCTTGATGAATCCGGCGCTGCAGTCGTATTCGTCGCCGTAATGGACGACGCCCTTTTCCAGGGCCGCGGCCGCGGCGACGATCTTGAAGGTCGAGCCCGGCTCGTACGGCGACCCGATCGCCCGGTTCAGCCAGGCCCCCTTCGACTCCGTGTAATCGTTGACGTCGTACGTCGGATAATTCGCCATGGCCAGGATCTCTCCGGTGGCCGGCTCGCAGATGATGATCGTTCCGCTCGCGGCGGAATGGTCGGCGATGGCCTTGGCGAGGGCCCGGTCCGCGATGTGCTGGATCGTCGCGTCGATCGTCAGGAAGATGTCCTGGCCGGGGACGGGCGGCTTGGTGACCTGGCTCTGATACTCCCGTTTTTTATTGTCCTTGAAAACGATCTCCTGGCCGTCCTCGCCCTTGAGGACGGGGTTGTACCTGGACTCGACGCCGGCCTGCCTGGATTCGTCGGCGTTGACGCCGCCGATGACCTGCGCGGCGAGCGGACCGTTCGGATAGACGCGCCTGTTCTCCTCGTCGAACCCGACCCCGGGGAGCTTGAGGTCCCGGACCCGGGCGGCGACCTCAGGGGAGACCTTCTTCTTGACGAAGGTGAACGAGTCGTTGTCGCGCAGGCTCTTCAGGATGTCCCCGACCTCCTTCTCCGAGAGGTCCAGGACGGCCTGAAGGCGCTTGACCTTTTCCGTTTCCTGGGCCGGCTTCTCTTTTTCGACCGGGCTCAGCTTGACCGTGAAGACCGGAAGGCTCGAAGCCAGGACGTTGCCATTGCGGTCGTAGATCGTCCCCCGCCGGGCCTGGACTGTGACTTTCGCCCGGCTCTGGCGGGAGGCCCGCGCCTCAAAGCCGGCGTGGTCGATGACCTGGAGTTGGAACAACCGGAGGAGGAGGACGGCGAACCAGGCCGCCAGAAGGAAGCAGACGATCAGCGTCCGTTTCCGGATGTCGCTTTCGTGGTAGGTTCTCATGGTCGATCGTTCTCAGCGGGACGCCCGGGCGTCCCCGTAGATGATCTCGCCGAGTTTTGGGTCGACGAGACCGAGATCCTCCCGGGCGATCTTGTCCACCCGCTCCGGCGTGAGCAGGGCGGCCTTGCGAAGCTCCAAGCGGAGGATGTCGTTCTTGAGGGCCTTGATCTCCTCCTCCCGTTTTCCGATCTCGACGCCAAGACGGACGGCCTCAGTCTGGTACCAGACGTAGAAGGTCAGGAGGCCGACGAGGGCCATGAGGAACGCCGCTCCCAGGGCGATCTCTCGGGGGCTCCACTTCCTGCGGATCATTCAGACCCTCTCAGCGGCCCGCAGCTTGGCGGAGCGCGCCCGCGAATTCCCGGCGATCTCGTCGGGGCCGGCCATCACGGGCTTCCGGGTCAGGACGGTCAGGAGCGGTTCCCGGTCCCGGGCCGAGGCGAGGCCGGCGAAGGTGTGCTTGACGATCCTATCCTCCAGGGAGTGGAAGGAGATGGCGACGAAGCGCGTCCCGGCGACGGACATCCGGACGGTCTCTTCGAGAAATTCCGCGAGCCCCTCGAGCTCCCGGTTGACCTCGATCCTGAGGGCCTGGAAGGCCTTGGCCGCAGGGTGGATCTTGCCTTTCTGGGGACGCCAGCGATAGACCTCTTCGACGATCCGCCTGAGGTCGGAGGTCGTTTCGACGCGACCGAGCTTCCGCAGGCGGACGACCTCCCGGGCCAGCCGCCGGCTGTGCGGGAGCTCGCCGCAGGTCTCGAACAGGTCCGCGAGCTTCTGCTCGGAATAGGCGTGGATCACCTTGCCCGCCGTGATCTTGCTTCTCTGGTCCATCCTCATGTCCAAGGGGCCTTCCTGACTGAAGCTGAATCCCCTCTCGGGGGAGTCGAGCTGGAACGAGGATATCCCGAGGTCGACGAGGACCCCGCGGACATCCCGGAAATCGATGCCCAGCTCCGGAAGATACTTGAAGTCCGTGTGGTAGAGCCGGACCCTCCCGCCGAAGGGCATCAGCCTCTCCCGGGCCTGCCGGAGCGATATCTCGTCGCGGTCCAAACCTACAAGGGAGGCTCGGGGATTCCTCTCCAGGAGCGCGACGGCGTGTCCGGCCAGGCCCAGGGTGCAGTCAACGTAGACGCCTTCCCGCCCGACGCTCAAAAACTCGAGGACTTCTGTCGGGAGGACCGGGCAATGTCCTTGCTCCGTCATTCCGTCTTGCCTCGAGGGATGAGTCGGGCGATACTCTCGAAATCAGCGTCCGAGAGCGGCTTCTCCTCGAGAATTCCATCCAGGGCATCCTTGTTCCATACCTCCAAGTGATCGGAGAGGCCGATGACCTCGACCTCCTCCTGGAACCGGGCTTTTTCTCTGAGGGTCTGGCTGATCAGGACCCGGCCCTTGGAATCGAGCTCGTGACGAGACCCGTTCCGGTTGACCCGGAGCATGAATTTCCGAACGTCGGGCCGGAGCTGAACGGCGCCTTCGGAAGTCATTCGGGTCATCTCCAGCCACACGGTCAGGGGATAGATGTGGACGGACTCGTCCAGCATCGAAGTGACGAACAGGTCCCGCCCGTAGTTGGCCTGGATGACCTCACGGAATTTCTCGGGGATTTTGATGCGGCCGCTGGCATCGAAGCGAGCCGTGTAACTGCCGATCAAAACGTCTGCCATTATTGTCTGTCCCGATTTGTCCCGTTTCGTCCCAAATATATGGTTTAAAATACCAAAAGTCAAGCGAAATCGTGCCGAAAATCGATAAATAACAAGGCCCCAAAATAGAGCGTGAGATCAGGCGGAAAGGGCAAGGAATTGTGGGGGCGGAAAAGGCTTGAGGACGCGGCTGTTCTTGGGACTTATTGTGGGGGCTGCCGGGGCTCCTCCGGCCCTTCGCCTTCACCGGGCGTTGGCATGATGGCCATCAGCGCCTTCGCCGTTTCGAGGTCCTTCTCCTGGACGAAGATTACGAATTCCGCCAGCCCGTCCACGGTGAAGGGATAAACGAAAGGGACCATCCGTCCCCGGATGAGACAGGGGATCCCGTTGCTTTCGAGGAAGCTCTTGACGACATCGGCCTCGAAGGGGCCCCAGACCCGGCAGAGCTCTTTGAGATCTAGGGTCGCGTCCGCAGCCGCGTCCTGATCGGGTTTCGGGCCGGGTCTTTTCTTTTTTTCCATGGAAAGCGTCCTTCCTTGAAGGCGATGTAATCGTCCAGGATCCTCCTGTGGTCAAAAGCCAGGGGCAGGCCGACCTTGCGGGGTTTGACGACGAGGGCTTCCCTGGCATCATCGGCCGCCCGGGGGCGCCCCGCGGCCCGGGCGATGAACACGGTCGAGATGGTGTGCTGTCTGGGGTCTCGGCCGGGGTCGGAATAAGTGTGGAGCTGGCCCAGGAGCCGGACGTCGAGGGACGTCTCTTCCCGGGCCTCCCGGACCGCGGCCTCTTCGAGGGATTCCCCGTAATCCACGAATCCCCCAGGAAGGGCCCAACCGAAAGGAGGGTTCTTCCTTCTGATGAGGACGATGTCCGGGGCCGTCCGGGAGCCGATCTCGATGATGATATCGACCGTCGGCGCCGGATTTCTTGGCTTTTTCCGGGGCATTGAGACTCCCTGACGCTCTTCCCTGCCGACAAGTATATCGGCGGGCTTCCATGATTGTCAATCAACCCTGATTTCCAAGCTTGAGGCCGGGGGTCCCCTGAGTTCAATATTGTTGAACGGGTCCGGACCCCTTGCATCTGTCTTCAGGGCCTCGGGAACGGCCTTCACTCCAGATCTCGATTTTTCACGCCGCGATTCTCGGGCTAAATCGCTTTATCCCATTCCGGCCCATCTCCTCGGCCCTTTTCATTAAGCTCGAACAAGTGAAAGGGGACAGGTGTCCTGATTAAAAGACGATAACAAGTGCCGGCTTTGCCGGCCCCGCCGCTCTCCGGTTGGCACGAATAATGCTATAATATATTGTGAGCCTAGGGCTCGTATAAGGAGGGGGTCATGAGACATAAAAAATTATTTTCGGTCATCGCTTGGGCCGTCCTTTTAGCGGCGCCCGCCCTTCTCCAGGCCTCCGGCAAGTCCAGGTACAAGGTCCTGAACGGGCCGGAAGAATTTTATTACGGCCATATCAGCTACACCGAAGCGAAGGTCGACGGGAACGACCCGGTCGTCCTGCGGGAGGGCGGCGGGGCGCCGGAGGCGGCGATCCTCAACCTGCCCCTCGGCCCCGGGGATACGATCCGGACGACCGCCGACCGGCGCTGCGAGATCCAGTTCGACTCCGGGACCATCATCCGGCTTGACGTCGCGACCGAGCTCAGGCTGGAAACCATCCTGGCCCGGAGCCTGAGCACCGCCAGACAACTCTCGAATCTGACCCTGGCGAAGGGCTGCATCTCGGTCATGTATAAAGAATACTCCTCCGGCGAGATGTTCCAAGTCCTGACGCCCAACACGGCGGTCATGATGAAGCACAACACCGTGGCCGCCATCCGGTTGACGGCCGAGGGCGCGACCGACACCCAGGTGAAATACGGGAAGGCCACCGTCCTTTACGGCCGCGATGAAAATTCCCTCAAGAAGGAGGCGGTCGGCAAGATGGGCCGGCTCATTGTCGGCGCTGACAATCAGGCCCAGCATGCCGCCTACGTCGCCGGCTCCGACTTCGAGCGCTGGAACGATGGGATCAACGCCCGTTTCGAAGAGCTCCATAAAGGTGAGAGCGCTCTGCCCAAGCCGATCCAGAACCTCCCGAAAGGCATTTTCGACTTCGCCCAGCAGTTCGGGAACATCTACGGCGAATGGCTCTGGGACAGCTTGTACGGATACGTCTGGCGGCCTTTTCTGAACAACGGCACGTATCCCTGGGGAAACTGGCAGCCTTATATCTTCGGCAGCTGGTCCTACACGGGGGGGCAGATGTATTGGGTCCCCGAAGAGCCGTGGGGCTGGATCCCTTATCATCTCGGCATTTGGCAATGGGACAAGAAGATCGGCTGGGTCTGGCTGCCGGGGGCCCTGTTCGCTCCGGCCTGGGTGGACTGGGAATTCTTCTTCGGCTACTGCGGCTGGCGGCCCTACAGCCTCTTCGACACGCTCCCCGGCTTCTACCCCGACTTCTCTTTCTATAACGGCGACTGGTATTATGGTCCGTCGGTCCCGCCGTACGGACCCATCCCCGGCGCGGCACTACAGCTCCCCACGATCCCCAAAGGCCAGCAACAGCCCGCCACTTCTTATCTCTCCATGGTCAAGGAGCTCAAACCCGCGTCCGCGCGAGTTCTCAAGGCTTATAAGAGCGGGGACCCGCGGGTCCTCGACTCCATGAAGCAGGTCCCCTCTCAAACGGTCTTCGTTGCCAAGGACAGCCTGAATGATCCGAAGATCCGGGACAAGGCCCTGACCTGGGAGACGCTCCCGAAGATCAACGTGCCGCCCGTCAAGGATGGCCCGGGAGCCTTCAAGAGGCCGTCCAACCCGGGATGGGAGGCGTCGCGGATATTCCGCGGCAACCAATTCCGCGTGAACGGCGCCGCCCCGAATCCCGAGACCGGCCTCGGAGCCGCGGGCCCGAAAGCTGACCGGGCGGACGAATTGAAGAGCGTTCCGTCGCCCGCTCCGCCCGCGCGCCGGGATGCCGCCGGTCAGAAGACAGGCGGGGCGGCGGTCAGCGGGGCCGCGAAGCCCGCCGGGCCGCCCGCAACCAGCCAGCGCTTTCGGGATTGGAACCCGGACCTCAGGGTCGCCCGGGAGCTCGGCGTCCATATCGAGTATTCGAGCGGGAAAAACGAGGTCCGCTGCCCCGAGCTGAAGATGACCTCGGCGGACCGCGAGCGCGTTTCGGGATATGTGCCCGACCTGACACCTGCCGGGGTGAGATATGTCCCCGCCTCTTCCGTCATGGGCTCTTCGTCCGGAGCTTCGGCGGCATCTCATTCGTCCGGGAGCGGGGGGAGCTCCGGATCCGCCGCGAACAAGGAGGGGGCCGGGGGAAGCGGCGGCGGGAAGATCAAAAACTGAAAAAGATGGGCGAGGTCCGGAGGATCCGGGGCGTGTCGAGCAGCGCCCAAAGTCTCCGGGCTTCGTTTTTGTAAGCGTCCAGGAATTCCTTCCGGACCGGGTCCGCGGGCTTGAATTTCTGCCCGAGCGGGTCGATGGGCGTGCCGTGGTAGTGGACCCGGTAGTCGAGATGGGGTCCCGTGGCGTCCCCCGTCTGCCCGACCAACCCGACGATGTCCCCGGCCCTGACCTGGGCGCCGGACCGGATGCCCGGCCCGTAGTGGCTGAGGTGGGAGTAGAGCGTCTCGTAGCCGTTCTTGTGCTGGAGCCGGACCATCTGGCCCGAGCCGTCGTTCCATCCGGCGTAGGTCACCTTCCCGTCCGCCGTGGCCTGGACCTCTGTCCCCTCGGGCGCGCCGTAATCGACGCCGAGGTGGGGGCGGTAGACCTTGTAGATCGGATGGAGGCGGCTGGCGCTGAAGCGCGACGTGACGCGGGCCCCGTACTTGAACGGCGACTTCAGGAACTCCTTGCGCTTGGAGAGTCCGCCCTCGTCGAAGTAGTCCGCGGCCCCGGAATCGGGGTAGGTGAAACGGAAAGCCTGGAAGACCTTCCCGGCGTTGATGAACTCCGCCGCCAGGATGTTCCTGTAGCCTGAGAACTTGCCGTCCAGGTATTTTTTCTCGACCAGGATCCGGAACGTGTCTCCCTTCCGGAGGTCGGTGTAGAAATCGATGTCCCAGCCGAAGCAGCGCTCCGCGAGATCGTAGGCGAGGATATCCTCCTCGCCGGCCCTGGCCATGGCCGCGACGGGGGTGGTCTCGATGACCCCGAAGACCAGGGCGGGCCTGATCTCGAAGGGATAATCTTTGACCTCGGCCCTGAGCCCCTCGCTCCCGTTCCGGACCACGAGGTAGCGCGTCTCGTTGATGTCGTACTCGAGCGCCTTCCAGGTTCCCTCGGGCGTCTTGAAGAGGCGCATCTCGTGGCCCGCCGTGATCCTGGCCAGGTCGTAGACGGGCTTGACGGATTCCTTCAGCCGGTAGATCTCCCGGTTGTCGAGGCCCTGCCTTTTGAGGAGGCTGGCCAGGTTGGCCCCCCGCGGGATGATGAACTTCTCTTCATTGAGCGGAGGGGGCTGCGGAGAGGCGGGCGCGGCGCTCGGGGAGGCGGGGGCCTTTTCGACTTCGGCGGCCGGCGCTCCCCCGTGAAAGAAAAAATGCCGGACGGCGAGACCGGCAAGGACCAGCGCGACCAGGGGGATTGCGGTGACCAGAAGGAGCCTTTTCCAGCGCTTCATGGCCGGCCGCTCCGTTCGCCTCACGAGGGGCTTATTTTAGCCGCCGGCTTTCTCTTCAGGCCCTTCTTCCCGGCCCGGGTCAGGGCCGTCGCCGGCCCGGAGAGGGTGTTCAGGCCGGTCAGGACGAGAAGGGCGACCCGCGGATAAAAGATGAGGCCCGCGAAGGACACCGCCGCGAAAAGCGCGGTCAGGATGTCGATCCGGCGGCCCTGCAGGACTTTCGTGTAATTGCGGTAGGGGAACGTGCTGATCATACAGAGGGCCACGAGGATCGTCAGGACGACCAGCCCGATGGCCAGCTCCCGCGTTTCGAGCGGCGCCGGATGAAAGACGACCAGCGAGCCCATGAAGATGGCCGCCGAGGGCACGGTCAGCCCCTGGTAATGCTTGCGGTCGGGGAGCGACTTGGTCCGGACGTTGTAGCGGGCCAGCCGGAGGACTCCCGCCGTGAGGAATATGAAGCTGAAGAAAATGGCCGGCGGCCCGGCGAGCTTCATCCCCCAGAAATAGAGGAGGACGGACGTCGCGAGGCCGAACGAGACCGCGTCGGACAGCGAGTCGAGCTCGATCCCGAAATCCGACGGGGCTTTCATCGCCCGGGCCACGAGCCCGTCCATGCCGTCCATCAGGGCCGCCGCGATGATCCAGAGGGCGGCCATCCTGTATCTCCCGTGATAGGTCAGGAGGATGCTCATGAACCCGAAGAACAGGTTGGCGAGGGTCAGGAGGCTCGGGACGAAGAAGATCCCCTTTTGGAGTTTTTTCGTCTTCATGGCTGGACCTCGGCGATGACGGATCGGCCGGCCTTCACTTTCTGGTTGAGGCCGACCTTGAGAGAGATGTCCCGGGGCAGGGTGATCTCGACCCGCGACCCGAAGTACATGAGGCCGATCTTCTCCCCGCGGGCCACGGCCTGCCCTTCCTTGACGAAGCTCTTGATCCGGCGGGCGGCGACGCCGACGATCTCCTTCATGACGAGGCTCGTCCTCCCGCCCTTGAGGACGAGGGTGTTCGACTCGTTGGCCGTGCCGGCCTCGGGCTTGTAGGCCGGCAGGAACTTGCCGGGGTGGTATTCCGCTTTCCCGACGGTCGCCGCGAGGGGGGACCGGACGAGATGGACGTCGAGGAGGGAGAGGAAGATCGTGATCCGGTTGACCGGCCCGGCGAGCTCCGGGTGGGACGGCAGAGCGTCGATCGCCAGGACCAAGCCGTCGGCGGGGGAAACGAGAAGGTGCTCGCCGGCCGGCGGGGTCCGCCGCGGGTCACGGAAAAAGAACAGGAAGGCGAGGGCGAGGATGAGGAAGAAAACCACGGCCGGCCACCAGCCGAGCGCCCAGGAGGCGCCAGCCAGGGCCGCGGCGGGGAGGATGAATCTCAGACCCTCTTTGGCGATCGGCATCATGTCACCCTATCGGTTCGCCCAGAGATACGAGGCGAGGAACGACACCTTCGAGGATGATCCCAACGGCCAGGCCCCGGCGCACGATTTTGGCTATCCGGGTCTTGTTCATGCACAAATCCCCACGCTGAATGATAGACCTTTTAATTGAAAAAGTAAACCCGGCCGCTCAGCCCTTTTTCTTGAGGTCCCGGCGGCGGGCGATCTCCTTGACGACGGCGGGATGGAGGACGAAGTAGTAATAGGCCGCCAGGAGAACGATGATCAGGGCGAAACGGAGAACGTTCCCCCGGGCCAGGGAGTAGGCGGCATAGCCGAGGGCGGCCAGGAGGCCGCCGAGGTGAAGGAAAGCGAACACCCAGTCAAACATGGGCCGCCTCCGGACCTCCGCCGGCGCCGAAGCCTTGAGCGGGCGCCTTATTTTCCGCCGATGACGCTGACGGACAGGATGGTGACCGTTTCCAGGGGGACGTCCCCCATGCCGTGCTTCGTCCCGGTCTTGACCTTGGCGATGGCGTCGACGACGTCCATCCCGGCCACGACCTTGCCGAAGACGCAGTATTTCATATCGTCGAGTCGGAAATTATCGACCAGGTTGATATAAAACTGGCAGGTGCCGCTGTCAAGGTCTTCCGTCCGGGCCATGGCGATGGAACCGCGGGCGTTCTTCAGGTAGTTGCCGGATTCGTTCTTTATGGGTGGCTTGGCGGCCTTCTCGTGCAGCTCGGCGGTCATGCCTCCGCCCTGGATCATGAAGTTGGGGATGACCCTGTGGAAGATCGTGCCGTCGTAGAATTTATCCTTGACGTAGGACAAGAAGTTCTTGACCGTGCCCGGCGCTCTGGCCGCGCTGAGCTCGATCGTGATGTCGCCCTTGCTCGTCTTCATGAGGACCTTGGTGGCCGCCACCGGTGTCTGGGCGATCGCCAGGCCGGCCAGGAAGGAGCCAGCCACGAATAACGTCAGAAGGATCTGTCTGGTCATCGGGACCTCCTTGATTTGGGACTCCGGAGACCTGTCACGATAGCAGAATGAGCCGCCCGAATCAACCTGATCCGGGCCGGGGTCGCGGCCGGCCGGCTGGGTCCCGCCCTGACGCGCTTTTTTTTGGAGGGGATCGGCAGAATGACCTAGCGCCCCGACTAAAACATGATGTATGATGTCGGTCAGGGAGGATAAACATGAAAAAGATCGCCTGTCCGGTCCTGCTGGTAAGCCTCATGTCCTTTCTTCTGGTCATGGCCCCGTCGCTCCGGGCCCAGGGGCACTTCGAGTTCAGCGCCCATTACGGCCAGTGGAGCCTGAACCTGCTCGGCGGGCTGGCCAGGGACCTCGTCAACGACGCGACGAAGTCCGAGATCAAGGACAGGATCCTTTCGAACATCCAGGGCATTTATCCGGGGCTGAGCGAAACGAGCTACAACCAGACGGCCCGGTTCGATTCGAGCGGCCACGATTTCGGCTTCGGCGTCCGCTTCTATCCCTCGCGGAACGGCTCGTTCAGCCTGGGCGTCTCGGTCGACCAGAGCACCTTCAAGGTCCTTCCTTCGGTGACGTCCCAGATGGGCCTTGAGGACTCGGGCACGTCCCAAACGGCGACCTTCAACGGGACCGCCGCCGCCAGCGCCGTGATCAAGGCGACGGCCTTTCTGCTGACCTTCCGCTGGGACATTTTCCCGCGCGCGGTGGTCCACCCCTACATCACGTTCGGGGGCGGCATCACGACGGCCAAGGCCCTGGACGATTCGACGTTGTCGTACAGTTATTCCGGCCAGCTCGCCGGAGACGCCGTCACGACCCAGACGATCAGTGGATCGGATTCAAAGACCCTCCGGCAGCTCAAGGACCAAAGCGATACGAAATTCCCGAACTTTCTTCCGTTCCTCCAGCTGAACTTCGGCCTGAAGGCGATGGTGACGAAGAACATCCATCTCCTCATCGACGCCGGCGTCTTCGACGGGTTCATGATCAGCGGCGGCCTGGCCGTGCGCTTGTAATGGTCGCGGACCCGGAGGGAGTCCCTGGGACATCCCCCCTGCGTCCGCTAACTCCTCAAAAACCGCTTCGGAAAGATCTAGTGGCGCATGATATTCAGGCCATTCCCCTCAGTTTTTCTTGTGCGCCGGGCCACCCGTCCCGTCTTCCTGGAAGCGCCCTCGACTGGCTTGCCTTTGCTCTCCCCATTTGATTAAGATAGCTCCTGCGCTATTTTCGGAAGGAGGACGGCATGAAAAAGCTCCGCTTCTTCGCGGCCGTGGCCGCGCTTCTGGCCTTCTCCGGTCTTCTCTCCCTGCCGGCCCAGGAAGTTCAAAAGCCGGCGGACGACCAGTCGAAGATCGTCGAGGCCATGCACCTCGTCTCGAGCAACGTGCTCTACGACTATGTCAAGGAGCTCGTTTCCGAGAAGTACGGCGGCCGGCTGACCGGGACCAGGGAGTTCGAAGAGTGCGCGGCCTGGGTCGAATCCCTCCTCCGGAAATGGGGCGTCCAGCCCGCGGGCGAGAACGGCACCTACCGCCAGAATTTCCCCAATCCCTACACCAGGGTCTTCCCGGGCGGCGAGTGCGTCATGCTGATCCCGGAAAAGAAGGACGTCATCAAGAAGTCTTACCGCTACGAGGACGAGTTCATCCCCGGCGGGACGTCGGGGTCGGGCGAGCTGACCGCCGATGTCGTCTACGTGGGATACGGAATCACCGCTCCCGAGCTCGGCTACGACGACTACAAGGGCGTGGACGTCAAGGGCAGGATCGTCCTCATGGATTCCGAGGTGCCGGTCAGCCCGGGCGAGAAGACGCTCGACCTGTTCATGAAATGGCGGCCCTATTCCTTCCACCAATACAAGCTCAAGAACGCCGTCGCCCACGGCGCGAAGGGCATGCTCTACAATTACGGGCCCATCGGCAACCCCAACAACGCCTACGTGGAAGGGTTCATCTATCACCACGTCGGGCTGGCCGTCGTCAACGACGTCTTCGCCGGGACGGACAAAACCTATCGGGACACCGTTGCCAAAATCCGCAAGGACCTCAAGCCTCAGTCTTTCGACACGGGCAAGACCTTCATGATCAAGAATGTGACCGAGCACCACCCCGAAGGGGTCGGCTTCAACGTCCTCGGAGCGATCCCCGGGACGGACCCCGTCCTCAAGGACGAGGTCATCCTGATCGCCGGACACCTCGACCATCTCGGCCGGATGTGGGAGATGATGCCGGGGGCCAACGACAACGCGACGGCGGTCGCCGTCGGGCTGGGGATCGCCGAGGCCATGGCCAAGTGCGCCGTCAAGCCGAAGCGGACCGTCGTCTTCGCCTTCTTCGGCAGCGAGGAGCAGAGCGAGGTCCAGGGCGTGACCGGGTCGAGATACTACACGGAGCACCCCCTCATCCCGCTCGACAAGATCGTCGTGATGATCAATATGGAGGGCCCGGGCAGCGGCGACAAGATCTCGGCCTCGGGAGGCAAGACCTATCCCGCCTTCTGGAGCTACATCGAAAAAGCCAACAACAC
This sequence comes from Candidatus Aminicenantota bacterium, assembly GCA_963796835.1. Lineage (GTDB taxonomy): Bacteria > Acidobacteriota > Aminicenantia > Aminicenantales > Saccharicenantaceae > DATKJS01. The sequence continues at coordinate 243,464 of CAWCND010000014.1, forward strand.
CTACATTCACCGGACCCTCTCGACGGGGCCGGCGGCCTTTCCCGGCCGGCCCCGGGAGGACGCGGCCTGGTTCTTCTGGAAAGGCGTGCCCGCGCTGACCTTCGGTTCCTACGGCTTCAACGCGGGCCGGCCGACCTACCATACGCCCCACGACAACATCAGCGTCGTGACGCCTGAGATCATGGAGGATATCGCCCAGCTCTTGTTCATGGCCGTCATGGACATGAGCGGCCAGCCCGCGCTCAATTTCCGATAATTACAAAAGCTCGGGGGATTCCCTCCCGTCGACACGCCGGGAGAGAATCCGGGCGCGTCGACGGGATGAGCCGAGGTGATGGCCTCCACTCCAGAGCGCGGTTTTTCACGCCTGTCCCTCAGAGTTCTTTCTCCGCGTCTGCGGAACTCGCTCTGCGATCTGAGAACAAGCGTTCTTTTGAAAAAACTGGACTTCATGCTCCCGTTTTTTTTCTTATCCATCATCCCTTGCCGGATCTTGCTCAGACATCCTCGCCGCCCTCAAAAGAGGGGACCCTCAAGAAAGACTCCCCTCTTTTGAGGATTCCCTCGAAAAACTCTTCGGGAAGGCTAACCCGCGCATGACGTTCCGGCCATTCCCCTCGGTCCTTCTTTTTGCACCGGCCAGCCGGAGCTCAAATTTAAATAAGCCGGTCGATGGGGGCGTTCTCGGAGGAGGGCGTGTGGAGGGCTGAGCGGGCACGGATCCCCGACCGAAGGTAGGGGAGAGCGAAGCCCGGAACCGAAGCGGGGTTGGCTCGCCGGGACAAACCCGCGACCCGACGGAGAGAATGCCCCCTGAGGACTGGTTCCTATAAGTGCAGTTCGACGATGTCTTCGTCGGCGAGGACGTGGTCGCGGGTGACGCGGAGCCCTTCAATCCCGCCTCCATGGCTCCAGACGCGGGCGAAGGCGAGCTTTTCCGCGAAGTCCTTATGGACGGCCTTGGCCATCTCGAGGACCGTGATCCCTTTGCGCAGGGTGAAAGGCGAGGCCCTCTCCGGCTTTTTCCCCGGGACCTTGCTGTAGACGCGGACGATATGGAGCAGGCGGAAGACCGTCCTTCGCAGCTCCTCGAGCCCCCGGCCGGAGGCCGCCGAGACGGGGATCTTTTCGACCTGCGTTTCGAGAAGGGCGCCGAGCTCTTCGAGGCGGGCCGCCGCGCCCTCGGCGTCGATCTTGTTGGCCGCGATGGCCGCCCGTTTGAGGAACGGGAACCGCTCGGGCGGGATGGAGGCGTCCGCCGGAACAAGCTCCACCTTCCGCTCCCTGAGCCGCTCGATGATGCCGCCGAGGACATCGGCGGCCGCCGGATCGGAGAGGTCGGCCACAAGGAGGACGGCGTCGGCCATCTTGACCATCTCGGGGAACCAGGTCTCCATGAAGTCGGGCATCACGGGCGGCGTGTCGATGAGCTGGGCCTGGATGTTCTCGAAAGGCATCATGTACGGCGCCGGGCGAAGTGTCGTGAAGGGGTAATCGGCGACCTCCGGCTCCGCGCCCGTGAGGACCTTGACCAGAAGGGACTTGCCGGCGTTCGGCGGGCCCACGAGGACGACCTGTCCGGCCCCGGACCTCTCGATCTTGTTCGTGGCGCCATGCTTGGCGGTCGACGGCCGTCGCTCGATCTCCTCCTTGGCCTTGGCGATCTTCTGCCGGTACATCGCGATGAGCTTGTCCGTGCCCTTGTGGTGCGGGATGACCGCGATGAGCCTCTCGTAGATGTCGATCTTCTCCCGCGGATCGCGGGCCGTCCGAAGCTCGCTTTCGATCTTGTGGTATTCGGGCGGCAGGTTGGCCGGCATGGCGTCCTCGCTGGGGGGAATTATATCGAAAACGGCCGCCCAGGGACAGCCCCAGAGAGCTGGCTGGCCCTCTTTTTTCGTCCGCCGAGGGGCCCGGGGCGGCCGCTAACTGTGAGAAAAAAGGCCCCCCTCGGACGTCCTTTTTCATGTCGCCGAAAAGGGGCCCGCGGCAGATGACTTGGGTTTATCTTAAATTATAGATAATAAATTAATTAAAATTGAAGAAATTGCGAAAAAAGGCTTTACTTTTGGGCCCTTTTTTTGCTATAATAAAATCTTGAAAATTGCCCGCCGGGTGCCCTGACGTCCCCGCGTCGGAGACCCGCATTTCTTCACAACGTGGACGGACATGAAGGAACAAAAATATACCGCTGAAAGCATCAAGGTCCTGAAGGGACTCGAGGCCGTCCGGAAGCGGCCGGCCATGTACATCGGCAGCACCGGTCCCGAGGGCCTCCACCACCTCGTCTACGAGGTCGTGGACAACGCGTCGACGAGGCCCTGGCCGGCTACTGCAACCACATCGACGTCATCATCCACGTCGACAACTCGATCACGGTCATCGACGACGGCCGCGGCATCCCGGTCGAGCATGCACAAGAAGGAGAAGAAGTCGGCCGCCGAGGTCGTCATGACCATGCTCCACGCCGGCGGCAAGTTCGACCAACAAGAGCTACAAGGTCTCGGGCGGCCTCCACGGCGTCGGCGTCTCGGTCGTCAACGCCCTCTCCAAGCGGCTCGACCTCGAGGTCAAGAGCGGACGGCGGGATCTATCACCCAGAGCTACGAGCGGGGCGATCCCCGTCGGCCAAGCTGAAGCAGATCGGCAAGACCAAGAAGACCGGGACCAAGATCACCTTCTGGCCCGACGAGGAGATCTTCGAGGCCGATCGAATACAACTTCGACATCCTGGCCCAGCGCCTGCGCGAGCTGGCCTTCCTCAACAAGGGCCTCCGGATCACGATCGCCGACGAGCGGACCAGCAAGTCCCACGACTTCCAGTACAAGGGCGGCATCCGCGAGTTCGTCGAGTACCTCAACCAGAACAAGAGACGTCCTCAACCCCAAGCCCATCCTTTTCGAAGGGGAGCAAGGACGAGCGTCGTCGTCGAGCTCGCCCTCCAGTACAACATGTGCCTACACCGAGACGATCTTCTCCTTCGTCAACAACATCAACACGACCGAGGGCGGGACCCACCTCATCGGCTTCAAGGCGGCCCTGACCCGCTCCCTCAACACCTACGCCAGCTCGCCACAACCTGCTCAAGGACCTGCAGCGAGCAGCATCACCGGCGACGACTGCCCGCGAGGGCCTGACCGCCGTCCTCAGCGATCAAGCTGCACGACCCCCAGTTCGAGGGCCAGACCAAGACCAAGCTCGGCAACTCCGAGGTCAAGGGCATCGTCGAGTCGCATCGTCAACGAGCAGCTGGCGGCCTACCTCGAAGAGAACCCGACGGTCGCCAAGAAGATCGTCATGAAGGTCATCGACGCGGCCCGGGCCCGCGAAGCCGCCCGCAAGGCCCGCGAGCTCGCCCGGCGCAAGGGCGTCCTCGAGTCGACCTCGCTGCCCGGCAAGCTCGCCGACTGCCAGGAGCGCGACCCGGCCACTGTCCGAGATCTTCATCGTCGAGGGCGATTCCGCCGGCGGCTCGGCCAAGCAGGGCCGCGACCGCCGCTTCCAGGCCATCCTGCCCCTCAGGGGCAAGATCCTCAACGTCGAGAAGGCCCGGTTCGACAAGATCCTCAAGAACGAGGAGATCGGGACGATGATCGCCGCCCTGGGCATCGGCGTCGAAGAGAGCGAGGAACGGCTGGACAAGCTCCGCTACCACAAGGTCATCATCATGACCGACGCCGACGTCGACGGCTCCCACATCCGGACCCTGCTCATGACCTTCTTCTACCGGCAGATGGCCCAGCTCATCGAGCGCGGCCACCTCTACATCGCCCAGCCGCCCCTCTACAAGGTCACCCGGGGCCGGGATATCCAGTACCTCAAGGACGAGCGCGAATACGAGAAGTTCATGGTCCGCAAGATCTCCGAGGAGTTCAAGGTCCGGGCCGGCAACCGCAAGGAAGTCCTCGAGGGCGACAAGTTCCGCAAGTTCTTCCGCGGACCTGATGGCCAAGAAGAGCTACGCCCAGTTCTTCGAGCGCAAGAACTACCCGCTCTTCCTCATCGACCTCCTCATCCGCAACGGCGTCGACGGCCAGGAGTTCCTGAGCTCCAAGAAGAACGTCGAGAGGGTCATGAAGCTCGTCGCCGAGAAGGGGTTCACGACGAAGCTCGGCCGCGACGAGGAGTACGGCGTCTTCGAGATCGGGTTCGGCTACCAGCTCAACGGCCTGTCCGTCAGCGGCAAGATCGGCATGGACCTCATCACCTCCGCCGACTACAAGAACCTCTGCCGGATCTATCAGGAGCTCGAGGGGATCAAGGGCCCCTACGCCGTTCTGGCCAACGGCGACGGCGCGGAGAAGGAGATCCTGGAGAACGAGAACAAGCTCCTCGACTACCTCTTCGAGAGGGGCAAGAAGGGCATCAACATCCAGCGCTATAAAGGCCTTGGCGAGATGACCCCGACCCAGCTCTGGGAGACGACGATGGACCCGGAGCGCCGCTCTCTCCTCAAGGTCTCCGTCGTCGACGCCGCCGAGGCCGACCGCATCTTCGGCATCCTCATGGGCGACGAGGTCGACGAGCGCAAGAAGTTCATCGAGACGAACGCCCTGGAGGCCTTGAACCTCGATGTCTGACGACCCCGGGAAGAAGCGGCCCCGCGAAGGAGTTCCCATGGACAGCGAACAGCCGAAAGAGCACTTCCCGGTCGTCGGTCTCGAGGAGGAGATGCGGCGGTCGTACCTCGACTACGCCATGAGCGTCATCATCGGCCGGGCCATCCCCGACATCAAGGACGGCCTCAAGCCGGTCCACCGCCGCGTCCTCTACGCCATGTACGAGAGCGGGACCTTTTACAACAAGCCCTACAAGAAATCGGCCCGCATCGTCGGCGACGTCATCGGCAAATACCATCCCCACGGCGACCAGGCCGCCTACGACACCCTCGTCCGCATGGCCCAGGACTTCAGCCTGCGCTACGTCCTCGTCGACGGCCAGGGGAACTTCGGCTCGATCGACGGCGACCCGCCGGCGGCCATGCGCTACACCGAGGTCCGGCTGAAGAAGCTGGCCCACGAGCTCATGGCCGACATCGACAAGGAGACGGTCAACTTCATCCCGAACTACGACGAGAGCCTGACCATGCCGGAGGTCCTGCCGTCGAAGTTCCCGAACCTCCTCGTCAACGGCGGCAACGGCATCGCCGTCGGCATGGCCACGAACATCCCGCCCCACAACCTCACCGAGGTCTGCGACGGCGTCATCCACCTCATCGAGCACCCCAACGCCTCGCTGAAAGACATCCTGAAGTTCGTCCAGGGCCCGGACTTCCCGACGGGCGGCATCATCTACGGCCGCCAGGGCTTCCTCGACGCCTACAAGGACGGCAAGGGCATCCTCCACCTCCGGGCCAAGACCGATCATCGAGCGGGGGGCCAAGGGCGAGAAGGACAAGATCGTCGTCACCGAGATCCCCTACCAGGTCAACAAGTCGCGCCTCCTCGAGTCGATCGCCGAGCTCGTCAACGAGAAACAGATCGAGGGCGTCGCCGACATCCGCGACGAGTCCGACCGCGAGGGCATGCGGATCGTCATCGAGGTCAAGCGCGGGCGAGCTCCCGGAGATCATCCTCAACAACCTCTACAAGCACACCCAGCTCCAGATCTCCTTCGGCATCATCATGCTGGCCATCGTCGACAAGCAGCCCAAGACGCTCGGCATCGATCGACATGATGAAGTACTTCATCGCCCACCGCAAGGAGGTCATCCTGCGGCGGACGCGCTTCGAGCTGCGCAAGGCCGAGGAAAGGGCCCACATTTTGGAGGGCCTGGTCATCTGCCTCGACAACCTCGACGCCATCATCAAGCTCATCCGCGCCTCGAAGAAGGTCGACGAGGCCCGGCGCGGCCTCATGGAGAAGTTCGGCCTGACCCAGCTCCAGGCCCAGGCCGTCCTCGAGCTCCAGCTCCAGCGGCTGACCCAGCTCGAGCGGCTCAAGATCCAGGAGGAGTACGCCGCCCTGAAGAAGAGGATCACGGAGCTCCGGAAGATCCTCAAGGACGAGCGGCTCGTCTTCGCCATCATCGTCCAGGAGCTCAAGGAGGTCAGGGAGGAGTACGGCGACGAGCGGCGGACCGAGATCCGCGACGAGGCCGTTTCGGAGCTCCGGCCCGAGGACCTGGTCAAGGAAGAAGATGTCGCCGTCGTCTACACCTCGAGCGGCTACATCAAGCGGACTTCGCTCACCTCGTACAAGTTCCAGGCCCGGGGCGGCAAGGGCCGCCGGGGCATCGAGATGAAGGCCGAGGACATCGTCGAGGACCTCTACATCTGCTCGACCCACAGCTACCTCCTCGTCTTCACCAACCAGGGCCGGCTCTATTGGCTCAAGGCCCTCGATGTGCCCGACGTCGGCGTTTCGGGCCGGGGCAAGCCCATCGCGAACCTCGTCGAGTTCCAGCCCAATGAGAAGCCGGCGAGCGTCGTGGCCGTCAAGGAGTTCAGCGAGAACCAGTTCGTGGTCATGCTGACCTCGGACGGCATCATCAAGAAGACGCGCCTGTCGGATTTCAAGAACGTCAGGCGCGGCGGCATCCTGGCCGTGAACCTGCGGCCGAAGAGCGAGCTTTTCTCGGCCCAGCTTTCGACCGGCAAGAACAACATCGTCATCGGGACGAAGCTCGGCCGGGCCCTGAGCTTCAAGGAGTCGGACGTCCGGCCCATGGGCCGCACGGCCTCGGGTGTGCGGGGCATCCGGCTCAAGCCCAAGGACCGGGTCATCGGCATGATCATCGTCGGCCCCGACGAGAAGTTCATCTTCACGGCGAGCGAGCGCGGCTACGGCAAGAAGACGGCCGCGGACATGTACCCGCTCAAGCATCGCGGCGGGCAGGGCGTTCTCAACTTGCGCATCACGCCCAAGATCGGCCACGCCTTGGGCATGGTCGGCATCAACGAGGAGGACCTCCTCGTCATCACCTTCGAGGGCAAGGTCATCGGCATCCCGACGACCCAGGTCCGCTCCTCCGGCCGGGCGACCCAGGGCGTGCGCATCATCAACCTCGACGGCAAGGACCGCGTCTGCTCCATCGCTAAGGTCCGGGAGAGCTGATCCCTCTCAGAGCCGAAGGCTCCTGCTGACCTGCAAGAGCGGGGCTCTTTCGCGGCTCCGCCCCGCCGAAAGTTGCTTTAAGCCGGGGAACTGCGAAACGTCAGGTGATCTCAGCCAGCGCTACTTCCACTTCTTGCCGAGCGCCCCGAGTCCCGCCTTGCGGAGATCATCCGGGGTCATGACCACGTGGAATTCGACATCCGCATTGAACGCCAGAAACCACGGCTCTGAATAAAAGGGCACTTTCGAGGGATCTGAGATGTCGACGATCATGATGGCTCCCCGCTGCCCGTGATACTCCGTAAAGTAGACGGCCTCGGGCTTCGTCTCCTCGAGAATACGGGTCATCTTCTGCTCGACGCTGCCGTCCCTGGTTGCGATGTTGAACATTTCATGGGGAATCCTCACGTGCATAAGCATGCGCATATTGAACTCCTTTTCTGTGGATTTCTTAATAATATACTCCAGATTGTCGGCTTTACCTAGGCGCCGGAGGGGGTGACTTGGACGTCGCGGAATCCCGATAAAAATGGTAAAATGTCCCTGGATGAGAACAAAAATACCGACAAGGAGGGTTCCCATGGTCAAGGCCATAAAACCGGCGGCCCTGCTGGCCCTGCTGGTTCCGCTCTTAGCGGCGTCCGCCCTGGCCCAGCCGGCGGTGTCCTGCTGCAATTCGCCGGGCCTCACGCCCTCCGGTCCGAAGGCCCAGGCGCCGGAGTTCAAGGACTTGCCCAAGGCCGGCAAGAAGTGCTGGATCGGCGAGGTCTATTATTTCATCTACGAGTTCGGCAAGACCCCCAAGATGGGGACGGCCATCCTCAAGGTCCGCCTCTTCGACAAGGACGGAAAGCAGGTCACCGACCTGGACATCACCGGACAGTCCGACATGCCGTCCATGAGGGGGGCCCACGATTCCGGAGAGGTGGCCTTCAAGCTCAACAAAAGAGGGGACTACCTCATGCCCGTCAACATCGTCATGCCCGGCGACTGGGAGGTCCGGCTGACGTTCTCCCGGACGAAGATCGTCATCTTCCGCGGCCGGCTGACCTTCGATGTCTGAACCCTCCGGCCCTCCGGGCGGGAGGGGGCCTTTCAGACGGAGGCGCCGGGGTTTCTGAGATGACGCTCGACCGATGAGGAAATCAGCACTCGCCACAGCCCTCCTCGTTCTTTTCGGGGCCGCCCCGGTTTTCGCCCAGGGCACACTTTTCTATCTTGAGCTCCAGGCCGTCGCGGCCTACTCGACCGCGGCGGAGGCCATCCAGCTCTATTCCCAAACTCCCGGCGACGTCATGCAGAAACCGAGCGTCGGCTTCGATCTCGTCCAGCGGCTCTCGGGCGAGAGCCGGGACTGGGGTGTCCTGGCCATCCAGGCCCGGGTGGCCTATAACCAAGAGGGAGACCACCGCTTCGAGCCCCAGCTGTATAACGCCTATGTCCGCCTCAAGGCCGGGTTCGCGGATATTTGGGCCGGCCACGACCGCCCGGCCCTCGGCCTGGACTATACCCTGGACAGCCACGGCTTGCTGCTCGCCGGACCGGCCATGATGGGCTACGGCTTCGACCGCGATTGGGGTGTCGGCCTGGAGCGGGAGACCTCGTGGGGGAGCGCGTCCGCCTCACTGACGGCGGGGAGCGGCATGCCGCTTTATTTCAAGGGCAACTACCTCGCCGCCCTAAGGGTATCCGGCGGGGTCCTCGCCCGCGACAATTGGAGCGTCGGCGCTTCCATCGCCTCCGGGATGGTCCTCAACACGGTGGGGAACCACCTCATGAGCCCCGACCCCCTGAGTTTCACGGCCGTCGCGGCCGATGGCACGTATCTCTGGAGGAACCTGGAAAACCGGGTCGAGGTCCTGGCGGGCCGGAAAGCGGGGGAGAACATCCTCCTCCTATTCTGGCGCGCGGGGCTGAACCTGCTTTCGGAAGGGCGGCTCAAGCTCGAGGTCCAGCCCGCCGTGATGAAGAACGGTTCCGAATGGAGTTCCCAACTGGCCGGCGGCGTGAGCTATCAGGTCACGGCCGACCTCGCGGCCCGGTCCATGATCCAGTACGACCAAGGCCGGAAGGACACCCGATTCGTCCTCCAGCTTTATTACTACAAGGGATTGTGAAGGAGATGGGCATGCTTCGAACGCGGCGGTTTCTCCAGGCCCTGGCCGTCCTCCTCTTCCTCACCGGAGCATCGGCCCTCCGGGCGGCCGTCGGCTGCGACCTCAACGACCCCGACCGGGACGTCAAGCGCCTGTTCCCGGGATCGACCGGCTACAAGACCCTCTATGTCTCCATCGCCAAGAAGGGCGGGGACGCACTCCTCAGGGAGATCGAGGCCCGCCTCGGCGATACGTTCAAGGGGCTCTTCGAGACGGCCGATGTTCCTTACACGATGTACCAGATCTACAAGGGAAATGAGCTCATCGGCTACATCCACGGCGTTAACCAGAAGGGGACATACGGTGGGCTCCAGGTCTTCCTGGCCCTCGACCGGGAGGGCGTCATCCGCGGCTTCTATTATCAGAAGCTGACGTCGAAGGCGGCCAAGCCCTTCCGGGAGCCCTCTTTCGGGAACCAATTCCTCGGCCTCAGCCTCAAGGACTTCTCGCGCTACGATGTCGTCACGGGGAAGGAAGACCCTGCCGGGCCCATCAGCCGGATCAAGAACCCCGACCCCGGCTCGGACGAGGACTTCCGGGCCACCCTGCGCGCGACCAAGAAAAACCTCATCCTCGTCGACGAATTTTTGCTGGGGAATAAGTATCTGAAATCCTTTGGCGGACGCAGGAGGGATGTCCCGGAGAAAACATTGAGCGCGACGCGGGCACGGTTCCTCGACCACGGGAGAGGAGAGCGGAGCGATCACAGAGTGGGATTCCTCGCTGGGGAATCCCACGCTTTTCGAAGGGACTCCCTCCGAGTCCACGACCTCAAGATAAAGATATGATTGAGGAGAGCCTAGGTTTCTAGAGGAGATCATCATGGCGGACAAGAGGATCAGCCTGTTCGAGGTCGCTTATAAGAACCTGCTGCGCAAGAAGACGCGGAGCGCCCTGACCGTCGTCGGCATCGCCCTAGCCGGCTGGGTCCTGGTCAGCCTCTTCGGGTTCAACAGCGGCTACGAGAAGTCGCTGAACAAGGACATCGACAACCTGGGCTTCCAGATGCTGGTCGTGGCCAAGGGCTGCCCCTACGAGGCCGCGACGCTCATGCTCAAGGGCGGGACGGGGCTCAAGTACATGAAGGCCGAGATGCCGGCGACGTGGCCCGGGAGCCCGAGGTCGAAGGGGTGACGCCCATGCTCATGCAGGCCGTCTTCGACCCCAACAAGGGAGAGAGCGGCGGCCTGGCGGCCTTCCTCGGCGTCGACCCCCGGACCTTCCCGAAGCTGAAGAGCGCGCTTCCCTTCAAGCAGGGCGGCTGGTTCAAAGACCCCGAGGCCCACGAGGCGGTCTTCGGCTACGAGGCCGCCGAGCTCGAGCAGCGCGAGGTCGGCGACAAGTACCTCATCCCGGAGAAGAACGTCGAGTTCAAGGTCGTCGGCATCCTCGGCCGGACCGGGACCCAGGACGACGGCACGATCTTCCTGCCCCTCGGCGCGGTCCAGAAGATCTTCGGGGTCAAGGGCGAGCTGACGGCCATCGGCATCAAGGTCAAGAAGGACGTCGACATGACCAAGTTCGAGGACAAGATGTTCAAGCTCCCGGACGTCCAGGTCGTCAGCCTGGCCCAGGTCAAGACGACGATCATGACCCTGGTCTCCACGGCCCGGGTCATGGTCTTCTCCATCGCCCTCATCGCCATCCTCATCGCCATGATGGGCGTCGTCAACACGATCCTGATGTCGGTCATGGAGCGCCGCCAGGAGATCGGCATCCTCAAGACCATGGGCGCCAAGGCCTGCGGACATCTTCCGCTTGATCTGGATCGAGACGGTGGTCCTCTGCGTCTCCGGCGGCCTCGTCGGCACGGTCCTCGCCCTGGGCCGGCCAAGATCACGGACATCCTGATCCGGAAGCTCCTGCCTTATACGCCGAGCGGCGGCCTGGTCTCGATCGACCTCCGCTCGTCCTGATCACCCTGGCGGTCGTCACTCTGATCGGCCTGGTCAGCGGGCTCTATCCGTCCTGGAAAGCGGGCCGCATGCGGCCCCTCGAGACCATCCGCAGCGAGGAGGAGTCATGAGCGCGCCCGGCCGGTTTTCGATCGAGGCCGAGAACCTCCGGCGGGTCTATAACCGCGGCGCCGAGGAGATCGCCGGCCGTCGACGGCGTCTCGCTGACCATGGAGAAGGGCGAGTTCGTGTCCTTCGTCGGGCCCTCGGGTTCGGGCAAGACCACCCTGATCAACATCCTCGGCTGCCTGGACAACCCCACGTCGGGCCGGCTCCGTCCTCGAGGGCCGGCCCGTCTTCGCCGACGGGAAGAGCCTCTCCGAGGCCCGGCTGACCACGATCCGCCGCGAGGTCTTCGGCTACATCTTCCAGAAATTCTACCTCGTCTCCGACGCTGACGGTCTTCGAGAACGTCGTCCTGCCCTTCACCTTCTACCGGAAGCCCGGGGCCTCCGAAGATGTCGGGGGGATCCTCAGGCTCCTCGGCATCGACCGCCGCAAGGACCACCTGCCGGGCCAGCTCTCGGGCGGCGAGATGCAGCGCGTGGCCATCGCCCGGGCCCTGGTCAACAAGCCCCAGATCCTGCTGGCCGACGAGCCGACCGGGAACCTGGACACGAAGCGGAGCGAGGAGATCGGGCAGATCCTCAAGGGCCTCAACGAGAGGACGGGCCTGACCGTCGTCCTCGTCACCCACAACCTCCCGCTCGCCCGGATGGCCCACCGGACGATCGAGCTCCGCGACGGGCGCGTCCACGCCGCTTGACAGAGCGCGCGCCAAACCATAGAATCAGGGCACTTTTCGATTGGAGGGCGCAATGGTATCGACGCTCACCCAGCTTCTCGCAAGCACGCTCAAGTCCTATCCCAAGGACGATCTCTTGCTCGTCAAGAAGGGGGGGGCGTACGTCCCGATCTCGACCCGGGAGTTCGGGGACGCGGTCAGGGACCTCTGCCTCGGGCTGAATTCCCTGGGCTTCCGGGCCGGCGACAAGCTCTGCCTCCTCTCGGAAAACCGGCCCGAGTGGGTCATGACGGACTTCGCGACGCTCTCGGCCGGCGGCCTGACCGTCCCCATCTACACGACCCTGGTGCCGGAACAGGTCCGCTACATCATCGACGATTCGGACGCCACCGTCGTGGTCGTCTCCAACGCCGGCCTCTGGAAGAAGGTCGAGCCTCTGCGAGCCAGGCTGGGCAAGGTCCGGCATTTCATCATGATCGACGGTCCGGCTCCGGCGGGCGTCTTGTCCTTTGAGGAGCTCCGGGGAAAGGGGAAAGCCCGGGGGACGGAGATGCCAAACCTCTTCGATGAGCTCGTCGCCCGGGTCAAGCCCGGAGACGAAGCGACCCTGATCTACACGTCGGGGACGACGGGTGTGCCGAAAGGCGTCATCCTGACCCACGACAACCTCACGAGCAACATCCGGACGGCCTCGGACATCATCGAGTTCACCCAAAAGGACACCGTCCTGTCCTTCCTGCCCCTCTCCCACATCCTCGAGCGGATGGTCATGTTCACCTACCTATACAAAGGCTGCACGGTGGCCTTCGCCGAGAGCGTCGAGGCCGTGGCCCAGAACCTCCTTGAGGTCCGGCCCCACATCATGGTCAGCGTACCGCGGGTCTTCGAGAAGATCTACACCAAGGTCATGGACCAGGTCCTGGTCAGCCCGGTCATCCGGCGGAAGATTTTTTTCTGGGCACTCAAGGTCGGACGCGACGTTCGGCGCCCGGAAGCTCGCCGGGAGGCCGATCCCGTCCGGGCTCGGGCTCAGGCGGTCCATCGCCCACAGGCTGGTGTTCTCCAAGATCATCGCCAAGACGGGCGGCCGGGTCCGCTTCTTCGTCTCCGGCGGGGCCCCGCTGTCGAAGGACATCGCCGAGTTCTTCTACGCCATCGGCCTGGTCATCCTAGAAGGCTATGGCCTGACCGAGACCTCCCCGCTTCTCGCCATCAACACGTTCGAGCACATCCGGTTGGGGACCGTCGGTAAACCTGCCCCGGCGATCGAGATCCGGATCGCCGCCGACGGCGAGATCCTGGCCCGGGGCCCGAACGTCATGAAGGGCTATTACAAGAAGGAGGCCGAGACCCGGGAGGTCTTCGAGGGCGGCTGGTTCCATACCGGGGACATCGGCCACCTGGACGAGGACGGCTTCCTGGTCATCACCGACCGGAAGAAGGACCTCATCGTCACCTCGGGCGGGAAGAACATCGCCCCCCAGCCCATCGAGAACATCCTCAAGATGAGCCCCTACATCGCCAACGCCGTCGTCATCGGCGACCGGAGACGCTTCATCTCGGCCCTGATCGTCCCCGATTTCGAGAAGCTCGAGGAATATGCCCGGGCCCACGGCGATCCCGTTCAAGGACCGGGCCGAGCTCGTCCGGAACAGCCGGGTCGTGGAGTTCATCGGGCCGAGATCGACCGGGCCACGCCGCTCCTCGCGTCGTACGAGCGGATCAAGAAGATCGTCCTGCTCGGGCGGGACTTCGAGATCGAAGAGGGCGAGATCACGCCGTCCCTGAAGGTTCGCCGCGCCATCATCGAGGGGAAGTACCAGGATCTCGATCGAATCCATGTACAGGGAGGAACCGGGGGACGGCCGGAACGCGGGCGTGAGCGGGCCGGGGCGGTCAGTCTGCTTTGGGAGGCTCCGGCTTGGCCGGCCAGTAGAGGATCCGGCCGCAATTCTCGCAGAGGATGATCTTGACCTTGTCCCGGATCTCGTTGAGCATCTGGGGCCGGATCCGCATGTGGCACATTGGCGCAGAAGTCGTCTTTGACCGGGGAGAGGGCGGTCCCGCCCTTTTTCAGGAAGATCGATTCGTAGAGCCTCATCTGATCCGGCGGGATCCGGGGGAGAAGGGCCTCCTTTTCCTGGACTAGCCGGGCCCGCTTGCTTCTCCATCTCCTTCGTCTTCTGCGTCCAGGGCGAGCTTCTCTTTTCGGAGGTTCTCTTCCTCCTGGCCCTGCTTGAGGCCGCCGCCTTGATCTCCTCCTCGATGTCGTCGGCGGCGAGCATCTCGGCGATGATCGCCTCCTCGAGGGCGTCGACCTTGTGCTGGGTTTCCTCGATCTCCTTGAGGAAGGACGTGTATTCCTTGTTCGTCTTGACCTCGTTCAGCTGGCGCTTGTATTTGCCGATCCTGGGTCTTGATGTCCTTGACTTCGCTCTCCAGGTCGCGGCGCTTCTTCTGGTTCTGGGCCATTTTCTCCTTGGCCTCGGCGACGGCCTTGGAGCCGGCCTGGATCCTTTTGTCGATGTCCTGGATGAGCCGGGGAATGGCTTCGAGGACCAGCGATGTCGCGTGCGATTTCGGAATCCAGGTGCTGAAGCTGGATGATTTCGTCGAAGTCAATATCCACATTGCCTCTATTCTCTTCTGGCCTCACGGCGATGGGCCTACCAGGATTCGAACCTGGGACCTGCCGGTTATGAGCCGGTGGCTCTACCACTGAGCTATAGGCCCAGGCCCCCCTTTATAACAAAATATTGGACACTCGTCAATTACGGAAGCACAGCCGGTTTGCGGGGGCGGGCGCTCTCCCCGCGCTTTTATCGAGCGGAATCTGCCGCGGGTGTGCCGGTCAGTGGCTGTTGGTGAAGACTTGAGCTTCCGGCTGCGGCTGGGGTGCTTGAGCTTGCGGAGGGCCTTGGCCTCGATCTGGCGGATGCGCTCGCGGGTGACCTTGAACTGCTGGCCGACCTCTTCCAGGGTGTGCTCGTTCCCGTCGCCCAGGCCGAAGCGCATCTTGAGGACCTTGCGCCTCGCGCTCCGTCAGGGACTTCAGGGCCTCCTCGATCTGCTCGCGGAGGTTGATGTGGATGACCGTGTCGGGCGGCGAGGGGATGAGCTTGTCCTCGATGAAGTCGCCGAGGTGGCTGTCCTCCTCCTCGCCGATCGGCGTCTCGAGGGAGATCGGCTCCTGGGCGATCTTGATGATCTTGCGGACCTTGCTCACCGGCATGTCCATCTTCTTGGCGATCTCCTCGCTGCGTCGGCTCGCGGCCGATCTCCTGGACGAGCTGGCGGCTGACACCCGGATGAGCTTGTTGATCGTCTCGATCATGTGGACCGGGATGCGGATCGTCCGGGCCTGGTCGGCGATGGCCCGGGTGATGGCCTGGCGGATCCACCAGGTGGCGTAGGTCGAGAACTTGTAGCCCCGGCGGTACTCGAACTTGTCGACGGCCTTCATCAGGCCCATGTTGCCTTCCTGGATGAGGTCCAGGAACTGCAGGCCGCGGTTGCTGTATTTCTTGGCGATGGAGACGACCAGCCGCAGGTTGGCCGCGACGAGCTCCTTCTTGGCCTGGTCGCTGATCTTCTTGCCGGTGGTGATGGAGCGGATGGTCTTGCGCAGGTTCTGGGGTCCAGGCCGATGTCGCTGTCTGGATCGAGCTCCCGGATCTGGCGTCCCGGAGTCTCTGATCTTGACGGACAGGTCCTCGCCGTCCTTCTTCTTGGACGTTGGCCGGAGCAGCTCCATTTCCTCCTTCTTCTCCTCGAGCTGGTTGACGCGCGTGAGACGCTTGCCCGGAGATCTTCGATGATCCTTTCCTCTGGCGTCGCGCGGAGGTTGAGGTCGCGGATGGAGCTGCTGATGACTGACGATGAAGCGGCTCCGCGGACGAGGGCGTTCTTCGGTGTTCGGCGATCTTGTCCAGCTTGTGGCTCAGGTCCTTGATCTTCTTGATCTTGGCCAGGATCTGCTTTTTCTTCTCCTCGAGCTTGCCCTCGGCGATGTCGTCCTCGCTGAGACGTCGAACATCTCCTGGATGATCGAAGGGATTCGTCCTTGATCCTCTCCTCCAGGGACAGGACCTCGTTGAGGACGAGCCGGGTCTTGCGACAGGGCCTTGATGATGGCTCTTCTCGCCGCGCTCGATCTCCCGGGCGATGGCGATCTCGCCCTCCCGGGTCAGGAGGGAGATGTTGCCCATCTCGCGGAGGTAGAGCTTGACCGGGTCGGTCGTCCGCTCCAGGCCCTGGGTCGACACGAGCTCGTTCTTGCGCCGCCGCGGGATCATCTCGCTTCTGCTGGGAATCGAGGATCTTGATCCCGTAGCCGTCGATCGAGGACGAGGAAATCGTCGAAAGTCCTCTTGCGAGTCCGGGTCGTCCGTGAAGGTCTTGTCGATATCCTCGAAGAGCAGAAAGCCCTGCTTGCGGCCCTTGGAGATGAGATGGGAGATCTCGTCCTTGTGGAGCTTGATGTCAGGGGACACGCTGCGCACCTCTTTCGACGGGCTCTTCGTTATGACGCACTCTCATGAGAGTTCTTCCCTTCCTAGGCCAGCGACAGGATCTGCTTGGTGATGTCCTGCTTCTGGTAGAGGAGGGCCAGGACCTCCTCCTTTTCGCCCCGCTTCTCCGAGCGGGCGATCTTCTGCTGGATGTCCTTCAGCCTGTTCTGCAAATGGATCTTCCGGATCGCCTTTATGCACTCTTGGGCCTCGTCCACGGACGCGGCCTCGCCCGGGCCCCGCTGGAACATGGCCGACGAAAGCTGGGACAGCAGGGCTGAAGGCACCCTGTCCTTCAGCTCATGGAAATTCCATTCCCGGTCGTTCTTGAAGCAGTCGAAGATATACTGGAAGACGGATTCGCTCCGCAGCCCGCGGAAGATCTCCTCGCCGGTCTCGGCGAAGACGTAGGGGGCGACCGACCGGTCGTCCATCAGGATCTGGAACAGGCGCTTCTCGGCCGGGCAGATCAGCCCCTGGTCCTCGGTGTCCTTGTCCGGCTCCCTGCGCTCGATGATGCCCCGGAGGACGTCCTCTCCGACGGCGAGCCACTGGCTCGCCTCCTTGAGGTACTCGCTGCGGGCGACGGCGTCGGGGACCTTTTCGATCTCCTTGACGACGGCCCGGGCGACCCGGCCCTTCTCTTCGGGGATGCTCATCCGGGCCCCGCGGGCCATGGAATCGATCATGAACTTGAGCCCTGACGAAGCCTTTCTCAACAGGGCCTGGTACTTATCGCGGCCGTATTTTTTGAGGAAGGCGTCGGGGTCGAGGTCCTCCGGAAGGGTCAGGACCTGGACGTTGAGGCCTTTCTCCAGGCAGAGCGGGACGGCCCGCGCGGCGGCCGTCCGGCCGGCGCTGTCGCCGTCGTAGTTGATGACGATCCGCGGGGCGAACCTCAGGGCCTGGGCCACCTGGAAGGTGGTCAGGGCGGTGCCCAGGGAGGCCGCGACGTTGCTGAACCCGGCCTGGTAAAGGGAGGAGAAATCGGTGTACCCCTCGACGAGGATGACAAAGCCCTGGTCCCGGATGGCGTCCTTGGTGAAGTTCAGGCCGTAGAGGAGCTTGCCCTTGGAATACAGGGGCGTGTCCGGCGAGTTCAGGTACTTCGGCTCGGCGTCGACGATCGTCCGGCCGCCGAAGGCGACGACCTTGCCCGTCAGGCTGAAGATGGGGAAGATCACCCGGCCCCGGAAGCGGTCATAGTATTCGCCCGACTTCTGGCCCGGCAGGACCAGTCCGCCCTTTTCGAGGAGCGAGAGCGGGACGTTCCTCCCCTGGAAGAAGGCCAGGAGGGAGTTCCAGGCGTTGAAGGCGTAGCCGATCTTGAGCTTCTGGATGGTTTCGTCGGTCAGGCCGCGCTTTTTCAGGTACTCGAGGGCCCCGGCCCCTTCCTTGGTGTGGAGGAGGTTTTTCCGGAAGAAGCCGAGGGCCAGGTCGTTCGCCTTGAAGAGCTTGTCCTCGAGCTTGAGGACTTCGGGGTTGACCCGCTGCTGGGGGAGGGGGACGTGATATTTTTCGGCCAGGGATCTCAGGGCCTCCGGGAAGTTGAGGTTCTCCTTTTCCATGAGCAGGGAGAAGATGTCGCCTCCGGCGCCGCAGCCGAAGCAGTGGTAGAGCTGCTTGTCCTCGTCCAGGGTGAAAGAGGGGGTCTTTTCGGTGTGGAACGGGCAGAGGCCGACCCATTTCCGGCCCCTTTTCTTGAGGGTCGTATACTGGGAAGCGATCTCGACGATAGAAGAGGCCTGCCGGACCTGGTCAATGATCTCCATGGAGCCTTACAAAAACCCGGGGATTACCAATAGAATATAGGGACGGGAAGCCATCTTGTCAAGCCGCCTCAGGGCCAGGACTTCCCCCATTTTGTTTATGAGTCAAAGAGCTTCGGCTGGATCGGCAGCTGGTCCTGGAGTTGGAAGAACCTCTTCAGTCCCTGGGTCTGACTGTAGAGGAACTGCCTGATCCCATCGGCCAGGGCGTAGAGCCGGAAGTCGGGGATGCCGAAGACGCGCTTCGAGGCCCTCAGCACATGGCCGGCCAAGACCCGGAGCTTCATCCGGAGGCCCAGGTACACGGCGGCGAAGAACGCGGCCGCGGTCACCAGCGCCATGAGGGCCTGGAGCCGATGATAGGTCAGGCAGCGCATGTCCTCCAGACGATAGCTCTGCTTGACGAAGCGGATGACGTCCTCGATCCTCCAGCGGGTGATGTAGGACTGGACGACATGCCAGACCGACTTCCGGCTCCGGCGGACCGGGAGGTTCGTGAGGATCATCAGCGGCTCTTCGCCGAAGCCCTTGACCACGACCAGCGTCAACTCTTCCCTCCGGTTGGGCAGTCGCACCTTGCGGATGCCGCATGAGAGGTGGACCAGCCGTTCCTGACCAGCCTCTTCCTTCACCACGGTCTCATGGAAGAGCATCGGACAGCTTCTGGCCAGGTTGACCGCGGAATCGATCCCCTGGGCTGTCCGGAGCCCCCGGTCCGCCCGGACCCGGATCATGAACCGGTGCTTATTAGGCAGCAGATAATAATAGAGATGACGGCGATCGCCGCCCCGGTCCATGACCCAGATACCCCGCCTCCCCACAACCTCCGCGACCTCGCCGATCGCCTCCCGGATCTCCACGTTCTCCGACTCATGCCCCGTGGCGGCATGGGAGAACAGCCGCCCATAGAGGGGCACGAGCTTGGTCCCCCTGGTGTTCGCCCCGACGATGTTCAGCGTCCAGTAGCCCCAGCCCAGGTCCTTCTCGCTCCCGTCCCGGACCCGCCCCATGTTCTCCATCTTCTCGGCATACTTCTTGGTCACGTCCGAGAGATCCAACACCAGGAGCGTGTCGTCCTCGATCCGCGGCGCGGCAAGTTCGATCAATCGGCGCTGGATCCGACGCTCCAGGCCGCGGCGACCCAGTTGGCGCGACAGCCGCTCCTCGGTCTTCTTCAGGGAGATCGTCTCGCCCAGCGCTCGTCCCACCTCCGTCAACCTCACCGAGCCCCGGGCTTGGATCCCGAAGACCATCTCAGCCACGAACCGGCGCGAGACCTTCGGCAGTCCCGCGGAAAGTTCCCCCGAAAATCGGACCATCTGCTCTCGCAATTTTTGGGCGGTTCTGGCAAAATACATATGGGGTCTTCTCCTTCATACACGAGTATGCAAGCGTTGCGGCTTAGCATCGGGAGAGACCCCATTTTACTGAAAAGTACCCCCAATTTTGCGTTTCCACATGGAATCGCATACATCTGATAGCAAAAAAAGAGGTTAGGTAAAAATAGCCCTAATTATTGGGGGAAGTCCTGGCCTCAGGGCCCGGCGAATATATCCTCTCAAAGGTGGTTGATCAGACTGGCCAGGTAAGCCGCGCCGAAGCCGTTGTCGATGTTAACGACGCCGACCCCGCCCGGGCACGAATTCAGCATGGCGAGGAGGGCCGCCAGGCCCTTGAAGCTTGCCCCGTACCCGATGCTCGTCGGGACGGCGATGACCGGGACCTTGACCAGCCCGGCGACGACGCTCGGCAGCGCGCCCTCCATCCCGGCGACCGTGATGACGACCCGGGCCTCGCGGATCCTGTCGTAGTGATGGAGGAGCCGGTGAAGCCCGGCCACCCCGACGTCGTAGATCCTCGAGATGTCGTTCCCGAGCATTTCTGCCGTCGTGGCGGCCTCTTCGGCCACGGGGATGTCCGAGGTCCCGGCGGTGATGATGGCGATCTTGCCCCGGCCCGCCGGGGCCGGCTTCCGGATGAGCGTCACCGTCCGGGCCGGGGGGTTGTAGGTCGCGCCCTTGAGCCGCCCCTTGATCTTGGCGTAGATCTCGGGCTCGACCCGGGTGACGAGGAGGTTCGAGCCCTTCCCGATGATCTCCCGGGCGATCCCGACGATCTGATCGGGCGTCTTGCCCAGGCCGTAGACGATCTCCGGCGCGCCCTTCATGACCTCGCGGTGATGGTCGACCTTGGCGAACCCCAGGTCTTGATAGGGGTAATCCTCGAGCATCTCCAGGGCTTTCTCGGGGGCGAGGCGACGGGCGTAGACCTTTTTGAGGACCTCTTCCAGCCGTTTTTTCACCCCTCCATTCTACCATAGATCACAAGAGACCGGGCCCCGTCCGGCGCCCTCCTCCCGTCTTGTTAAATCCGGCCTTCTGGGGTACAATACGGCTCACCTTTAGCGTTATCGGACAGGGAGACGAGCGTGAGCGAACAGCGATCGAAAAAAGACGAATACCAGAAAGTCCTGGCCGTCTTCGGCCAGGCTATCAAGGACTTCCACAAGGGCGACTTCGAAAAGGCGTCCGAGTCCCTCGGGGCGTTCATCGAGAAGTATCCCGCGGACCGCGAGGTCGTGGACCGGGCCCGGGCCTATCTGGCGATCGCCCGGAAGCGGCCGAAAAAGGACGCCCCCTCCATGAAGGGGTTCGAGGATTACTACCACTACGGCGTGATCAAGGCCAACCAGGGAGATCACGACGGCGCGGTCAAGCTCCTCCTGAAGGCCCTGGAATACAAGGAGAAGGAAGGCCTGGTCAACTATCTCCTGGCCGATGTCCACTGCCTGATGGGCCAGCCCGAACCGGCCTTGGATTACCTCAAGAAAGCCATTCAGAAAGACAAGATGTTCTCGACGCTGGCCCAGAACGAGCCGGATTTCGAGCCCCTCTGGGACGACAAGAAGTTCAAGCTCCTCACCCGGCTGGCATGAGCGCCAAAGCGATCGTCCTCGTTCACGGGGGGGCCCGGGGCGCGGGGTTCGCGTCCGCCTGGGACAGGCTTTCCTCTCTTCTCCTCGGCCGTCCGCTGATATCCTATGTCACAGACGCGGCTGTGCGGCTGAGGCCCGCGTCGATCCTCCTGGCTTTGGCGGAACCGGCCGCGTGGTCGGCGGCGCTCTCCGGGTCCGCCGGCAGGGTCCGCGTTTCCGTCCTCCGCCGCAGGAGCAGGCAAGGGGGGGCGGCCCAGGGGATGGTCTCCGCCCTGGTCGATGCCTCGCCCGTCTTCCGGAAAAACAGGTCCCGGGATATTCTGGCCGTCCCGGCCGATCGGCCGCTCGTTCAGCCGGCGACCCTGAAGGGCCTCTTGGCGGCTCACCGGCGGAAGGGTTGTTCGCTGACCATCCTGAGCTGCGGGCCCGACCTCGAACGGGACTCCATCGCCGTTTTCCGGGCCGGGGACGTGGCCCCGCTCCTCCCGGCCCTCTCCCGGGCGGGCGGAAAGGCCGGGCTCGCTTTCCTCGCGGCCATGCTCAGGGCCCGGGGCCGGCGCGTCGGGCTGACCGAGATCCCCGATGCGGGTGAGGCCCTGAGGGTCGCCGGCCGGGCCGACCTCGCCCGGGCCGCCGGGCTCCTCCGCGCCCGCAAGAATGACGCGCTCGCCCGCCACGGCGTGACCCTCCTTGACCCGCAGAGCACCTGGATCGACTGGGAGGTCGAGGTCGGGGCCGGAACGGTCATTTATCCCTCGGTCGTCATCGAGGGAGCGAGCGTCATCGGAAAAGACTGCCGGATCTACCCCCACGTCCACATCATGCGCTCTAGGGCGGGGGCGCGGGTCAAGGTCCTGAGCTCTACCGTCATCGAGGACAGCCGCGTCGAAGACGACGCCCAGGTGGGGCCGTTCTCCAGGCTCCGGCCGGGGACGGTCATCAAGGCCTCTTCCAAGGTGGGCAATTTCGTCGAGATGAAGAACACGGTTTTCGGCCCCCGCTCCAAGGCCCAGCACCTGAGCTACCTCGGCGACACCTTGGTCGAGGAGGACGTCAATATCGGCGCCGGGACCATCACCTGCAACTATGACGGCGTCCGGAAGAACCGGACCCACATCGGCTCCGGGGCCTTCATCGGGTCCGGGACCGAGCTCGTCGCGCCGCTCAAGGTCGGGAAACAGGCTTATGTCGCGGCGGGCTCCACGATCACCAGGGACGTCGGACCGGCCAGCCTGGCCATCGGGCGGGCCCGCCAGGTCGAGAAGCCCGGCTGGGTCATCGAGCGGCTCCAGAAGTTCCAGAAAAGAACCCGGGCCCGTAAGTAACGGGTTTCCTGACTTGTTTTTTCTTAAGGTCGCGGACTCGAAGGGAGTCCCTTCGAAAAGCGTGGGATTCCCCAGCGAGGAATCCCACGCTGTGATCGCTCCGCTTCCCTCGCCCATAGGGCGAGGGACCGTGCCCGCGTCGCGCTCAATGTTTTCTCCGGGACATCCCCCCTTCGTCCGCTAATTCAACGAAAGACACTTTGGGGATAAACCCCGGCTTCAGGCCTTGGCCTTCGCTCTTTTCGCCGGCTTGCGGACGGCCCGGCCTTTCTTCCCGTACTTCCGGATGAATCTCTCGGTCAGGCACGCGGGCCTCCGTGTCGGTGTACTGCCTGGGCGGCGATTTCATGAAGTAGGACGACGGGGCGAACGAGCGCGCCCTTGAGGCTGTTGTTGAGGGCCAGCTTCACGCAGCGGATGGCGTCGATGACGACGCCCGCGGAATTGGGCGAGTCCTCGACGGACAGCCGGCATTCGAGCGACGTCGGGACATCGCCGAAATGGCGGCTTTCGATCCGCAGGAAACAGACCTTGTTGTCCTTCTGCCAGGGCACGTAATCGCTCGGGCCGACGTGGACGTTCTCGGCGTCGATGTCCAGGCCCCGGTTCCGGATCTGGGAGACGACGGCGTTGGTCTTGGATATCTTCTTGGAGTCGAGCCGCTCCCGCTCGAGCATGTTCAGAAAGTCCGTGTTCCCGCCGGTGTTGAGCTGGTAGGTCCGGTCGACGAGCATGCCGCGGTCGAGGTAGAGGTTGACGAGGGTCCGGTGGAGGATCGTGGCGCCGACCTGGGACTTGATGTCGTCGCCGATGACCGGCAGGCCCCGCTCCTGGAACCGCTTCTGCCAGTATTTCTGGCTGGCGATGAAGACGGGGATGCAGTTGACGAGGCCGCAGCCCGCCTCGAGGACCTGCTCGACGTACCACTTCGTGGCCATCTCGCTGCCGACGGGCAGGTAGTTGATGACGACGTCGGCCTTGCGTCTCCTTGAGCGATGCCGACGATGTCCGCGGTCGGGCCGGGCGCCTTCTCGATGATCTGGGAGAGGTACTTGCCCAGGCCGTCGTGGGTCATTCCCCGCTGGACCTTGACGTTCAGGTAGGGGACCGGGGAGAACTTAGTCGTGTTGTTGGGCCGGGTGAAGATCGCCTCGCTCAGATCCTTGCCGACCTTGTTCTTGTCGATGTCGAACGCCGCGACGAACTCGATGTCGCGGATGTGGTAGCCGCCGAGGTCGACGTGCATGACCCCGGGGACGAAATCGTTCTCCTCGGCGTCCTTGTAATATTCGACGCCCTGGACGAGGGACGAGGCGCAGTTGCCGACGCCGATGATCGGCGACTCGGATCTTGCTCATGGATCAGACCTCCTTGGAGAGCCGGCTCTTTTCATATGCCCTGACGTAGAAGATCCTCTGGACCGCGGTGAAATTGGAGATGACCGCGACGAAGGCCATGACGATCAGGACGGCGGGGTCGAGGACCTGGAAGACGATCCCCACGACCGTCCCCAGGAAGAGGAGGATCAGCCGCTCCGCTCTCTGCATCATGCCTACCTGGCAATCGACCCCCAGGCCCTCGGCCCGGGCCCGGGTATAACTGACCATGGTCGAGCCCAGGAAGGCGAAGAACATCAGCCACAGGCCCCAGCCGTGCCGGAAATGGTAGGCCAGGCCCGTGTAGATGAGGAACTCGGAGTACCGGTCGACGCTCGAGTCGAACATGGCCCCGAACAGGCTTCTCCGGTCTGCGCTCTTGGCCACCTTCCCGTCCAGGATATCGAAGATCCCGCACACCAGGATGAAGGCTGCGGCCAGGCCCGGATGCTCGGCGGCATAGAAGAACCCGACCGCGCCCCCGGCCAGGAGGCCCAGGACGGTCAGGACGTTCGGGTCGACCCTGAGGCGGACGAGGACTTGCGAAAAGCGTTCGGCGTAACCGAGGACCGCGGCGATCCAGGACGCGGGCAGAAAACGGAAATTCCTCTTGGCCTGCGGGTCCATGATGATTCTTGTCATCTCCTCGATGAATCTCAAATTTTAATCCGAAATCCCCTCCAAAATCAAGTAGTTGGCCTCAGCCGCGGGGAGAGGGCTTGAGCTTTGGCCCGGCTTCGTCTAGAATACCTTCTCTGGACTTGGAGGGATTGAGAAGATGAGATCCACAGAGCTTCGGGAGTTTTTCAAAAACGGCCGGATCCTGGTCGCGAAGGAGTCCTACGTCATCGTCAAGTCCCGCCGGGCCTGCGCCAACGCCTTCGCCATCATCCGGGACAGGAACGAGACGACCTCCATCGTCGAGCAATCCAAGCTCCGGAGGCAGAAGTTCCTGGGGATCGAAGGGGATTGGCGGCTGATCACCTTCGACATGATCCTGCCCTTCGGGCTTATCGGCTTTTTCGCCCACGTATCGGGGGCGCTGGCTAGGGAGGGCATCCCGCTCATTACGATCTCCGCCTACTCGACGGACCACATCTTCGTGAAGGAAAAGGACCTCGAACCGGCCGTGAAAGTCCTTGCCAAGCTGGGTTTCGCGGTCCGAAGGCTGTCAACCCCGGCGTCGGCGCCATCCGGAAAAGCGGCCTGATCCCTCGGCCGGCGGACCCGCCGGTCATTCCATCCATCATCTTCCCCTGCCGCCGTTTTCGGCAAAAAAAAAGCCCCTCCCCCCGCCTGGGGGAGGGGCTTTGAGGATCTTTTTCCGCGGGGATCAGCTCAGAACTGGAACCGGACCCCCAACCGCATGATGAAGGGGTTCAGGATCTCGTTGATCGTGTAGTTGTTGGCATAGGGCTGGAAGGAGGTCGTGCCGTCCGTGTAGATGTAGTACGTCCCTTCGTTCCTGTCGTACCGTCTGTTGATGATCGCGGCGTTGGTGACGTTGAAGAAGTCGGCCATGACGTAGAGCCGGCCGGCGTCGCCGACCTTGATCATCTTCTCGAGGCGCAGGTTCAGCTGGTAGAAAGCGGGGAGCTCCTGGTTGCCGAAGACATCGAGATAGGTCGTGACGGTATGGTGGATCGAATTCGCCCATGGTAGTCGACGATCGTCATGTAGTGGGGAATGATGTGGCCGGCGCGGGCGTTGAAGGTGAAGGAGACGTTGAAGCCCATGGGCAGCTGGTAGAGGCCTTCAAGCTTGAGCATCCAGTGGGAGAAGATGTAGGCGTCGATCTTGCCCGAGCCGCCGCCCATGGCGGGGGCCCAGAGCTGGTTGTTGAGGGCCCAGAGATTTGACGCGTTCGTGTAGCCGTCGCCGTAGTGATACCTCTGGTCCTGGTAGGAGACGGACCCGTCCAGCATCCACTTGTTGGTCAGCCGCTTGTTGAAGGTGAGGTCGACGCCCCAGTAGGTGTTGTAGCTGCTGTTGAGCGTGTGGTAGGCGTACGGGGTGCCCGTGTACTGGGCATCCAGGAGGTAGAACGTGTGTCCGGGGCCTGCGCCCAGGTTGACGCTGTTCCCGTTGATGTCGGTGATCGTCGACGGGATCGTGCCGGCAGGAAGGCTGGAGTTCGGGCCCAGGGCCACGCTCTGGCCGTCGATGCTGTAGTCACCCAAGAAGCCATTGGTGTAATAGGCGTCATCCCAGCTGAAGTGGTCGTACTTTCTGTACGTGCCGTTCAGGGCGACGCTGAAGTCCGGCAGGAGCTCGTGGTCGACCGTGAACAGCAGCTCATAGGTCCGGGTGGAGCCGGCATTCGGATTCACCGTGTAGGCCGAAGGCGAGGCCGCCGTGGAATAGGGAGTGAAGCCCCACCACTGGCTGAACTGGGTGTCGTTGATATAGGTGGGGTTGACCGCGCCGTTGACGATCAGGGGGATGGGGGCGTAGGTCGTCGGGTCGTTGCCCCAGACCTCGTTGGCCTGGACTTTGCCGTCGTGGTTGGCGTCATACCACCAGAAGTACATCTGGCCGCCGCCTTCGAAGTACGACGGCGCGCCATAGGAGTTGAAGTACGAGGCCAGGCCCGTGCCCATGAAGTCGCCGTACACGGAACCGCTCAGCTTGAGGATGGTCTTGCCGGTGCCGAAGAGGTCGTAGGTGACCCCGAGCCGGGGGGACCAGGTATTCCAATGGTAATCGGGATTGATGCTGGGGACCTCAGTGCCGGGCAGGAAGGCCGCGAGGGCGTTCTTGACCGTCGGGTCGAACTGGTCCCAGACCGGGTTGTCATCGACCCCCGCGTAATCGCTGGCGTTGATGTGCGGCGTCTGGTGGTCGTAGCGGATGCCCAGGAGGAAGCTGAACCGGCCGGTCGTGATCGTGTCCTGCAAAAAGGCCGAAAACGCCTTGACGCCCCAATCGATATTGCTCTGGGTGGCGAGGATCCACTGTTGCATGCCGGGGGTGTATCCCGGATTGCCCGAGGAGGAGCCGGGGGCGTTAGCCCACCACATGTCGGGATAATTCAGATTGTAGATGTTCTCGAGCTGCCCGGGGGCCGTGGAGTCCGTCATCGAGCGCCGGTTCGCATACTCGACGCCCAGCTTGATCTCGTGGCTCATCCCGAACAGCTTGTCGTTGTAGTACTGGGTGTGGAAGTCGTAGTCGTACATCGGCCGCTTGCAGATGTAGTACCCGTACTCGTAGTTGACGTCGTTCGTCGCATCGTAGCGCCACAGATTGACCAGGTTGGGGTCGTTGTGGGGGATCAGCTGGAAGTCGTTGTTGTTATAGGCGAACTTGGCGGACAGCAGCCAGTCGTTCCCGATCATCTGCTCGTCCTGCAACTTGATGATGGGCGAGCCGAAATGATTGGGGTCTCCCTGGTCATATCCCTCGGGGTAGGACTGGCTCGAGGAGCGCCCGATGAACGTCTTTTTGCCGGCCGAATACAGCGCCTCGAACCTGTTCGAGGGGATGGGCTGCGCGTTCAGCTTGAAGTTATAGTTCGTGAGGATCGGGTTCTGCAGGGTGCCGATGATGGTGACCGCGTTGATGTCCTGGATGCCGTAGGACATCCACAGCCAGAGCTTGTCCTTGACGACCGGGCCTCCGAGGTTGAAGCCGTAGTCCTTGATCTGGTTGATCTTGTTGACGCCCGTGACGCCTTGATCGATCAGGGACTGGGTCAGGTTGTTCGCCTGGAAGGCGCTGTCGGTCAGGTAGAAACGGCCGCCGAAGGTGACCTTGTTGCCGCCGCGCTTGGTGACCATGTTCAGGGCGATGCCGCCCGTCTGGATGGTGACGTCTGCGCCGCCGGTGACGACGTTCATTTCCTCGAACGAGTCGAAGTCCCAGTACGTCGGGGACGCGCCGGTCGCGGCCGTGTCGGTGACGACGACGCCGTCAAGGGCCCAGACGTTGTTGCCGCCGCCGGTCGGGTCGCCCTTGGCATAATAGCTCGCCTGCTGGCCGGACTCGCTGCCGCCGACGTTCTCGCGGTCCATCTGGATCGAGGGCACCATCTGCATGACGTTCCAGGGGTCCCTGGCCGTCGGGAGGTCCTGCAGGATCTCCTGGGTGACGTTCTTGCCGACCGAGGTCTTCTTGGCGTCGATCGTCGGCGTGACGGCGGTGACCGTCACCTCCTCTTCGATCTTGCCCTGGTCCATCGTCAGGTCGATCCTCGATTGGCTGCCGACGACGACGATGATGCCCGTCTTTTCCTGTTTCTTGAATCCCTGGAGCTCCGCCGTCAGGGCGTATTTAGTGCTCGGCTCGAGAGAGACGAAGCGGAAAATGCCCTGCTCGTCGGTGACGGAAACCATCTGGGCCGAGAACGGGGACTTCAATGTCACGGAGACGCCCGGAAGAGGCGAGCCCTGCGTATCCGTGATATGCCCCCAGATCGTCCCGGTCCTCACCTGAGCCGTGAGAGTTAGAGACAGCAGCAGGACGGAAAGTAGGATGAGGCTTTTCTTCACGTTCCCTCCTTGTGGGGATTGTCCACTTGACCATGGAGTGGCCGGCCACTCCCGCCATACCCTTCTAAATGTGTAGGGCTTGGGACGATTTGCTCCTCCTTTTGTTCTCGTCAAGGCTTATTTCAATGCTCCCATATGGTTATGGGGATTTCGGGGGGTTGGTCGATCAATAACCGTGTTAATGAACACTACGGCACCGGGCGCTATTTTTCATGACTGCATAAAAAGTGCCAATCTCGAGGAATCGGTAGTGTTTCGAAGATGGTCTAAATTCAACAAGATAAACGCAAGTCAACGAAGGAGGGAGGGCGCTTGCTGCCCAAGAATTCAAAAATTTGGATATTATCTATTTATTTGGATTCGGTGAAATAGTCGATCATCCGGGAAATGGCCTGCTGGCAGACGCGGCAGAACTCGCCCTTCGAGCCAGAGCCCATGATGCAGAACATCATGGGCCGGTAGAGCCCGGTCGACGCGTACCCGGCGCCTTCGAAGGCCCCGACCTTGTCCTCGAGCGAGGCGTATTGCTTGCGAACCGCGTCGATCTTCCCGGCGATGGCTTTGTCGGCCTCCCGGTATCCGGCCGCGATCTTCTTGAGCCCGGCCTCGTTCGCGCCCTTTTTTTTGGCCTCCTCGACGGCCCGGGCCTGCTCCTCCCAGAGCTTCCGGCGGTCGGCGGCGAGGGCCTCGATCTTTTCCTTCCCGTACTCCGTGGGGACGCTGACGCCGGGCGAGAGGAGGTCCTTCCACTTGATGTTGGCCGGGTCGAGGAGGGCCGTGATGTTGGGCTCGAGCGGTTCGACGCCCTTAGGATAGAAATCGTTGTAGGAGACCTCGGAGGTGTAATACTCGTCAGCCAGCCCGCCGAAGGAATGTCCGAGCTCGTGGACGAAGACCTGAGGGCTTACTGGATTGTCGACCGTGCTCACGCAGTAGTCGAAGGCGATGCTGCCGCCGCCGTAGCGCTTGCTGTTGACGAGGACGACGATGATGTCGTAGGGCACCTGGGCCGCGATCTCGTGCATCCGGTGGTCCTCCTCGATGAGCATGTAGCGGTCGAGGTCGAAGGCGTTGAACGAGGCATTGAGCGTCGTTTTCCTGTAGGCGCGCTGACGCGGCTCGTCCATGGCCCGCTCCGGAGAGGGGCGGAAGACGCCATAGATGTTGAAGCGGTCGCGGGAGCTCTTGTAGGGCTCGACCGTGAAAAGGTAGGCGGACATACGGTCGACGTCGGCCTTGAACTTGTCCCGGTCCTCGGTCGTGTAGCCCTCGGCGATGAAGGCCAGGTCGACCTTCTCGTGGGGGTCGCCGCGCTTCTGGGCCTCATAGATGAAGTCGCCGGCGGACGTCGCCTCGCGGATGATGTGATAGTCCGAGGGGTCGACGGCCTGGCTGAAGAGCGGGTGGAGGAGGTGGAACTTGTCCCGGGCCTCGACCACGAAAAGGACGGGGCGCTTGGGGTAGGGGACGCGGAGAGAGCGCTGGAAGACGCGCTTGACGCCGTTCAGGGCCGGGGTCGTCGTCCTGTATTCGGCGAGGGTCGAGTCGAACCCCCGGCTGTAGATCATGCGGTTCGAGGCGATGTCGTAGAGCTTGGCGACATAGTGCCCGTGGGTGAAGGGGTCGATGAGATGGGTCCGGGTCTCGGGCCAGATCCCTTCCTGGTAGATCTGGTCGATCGTCACGATCTCGTCCTTGGCGTCGCCGACCTGGTAGAGGTCGAACCGAAGGGCTTTGTCCAGGAAGTAATCGTCGAAAACGACCTGGGTCTGGGCCTGCGCGGCGACGGCCGCGGCGGCCAGGACGAACACAGTCAGCAGCAGGCGCTTGGTCATGGTCACCTCCGTCCTTCGGGCGGGATTATACAACAACCTGCATCCAATTCAATCCTGGAGGGCCCGGCCGAGCAGCGCCGCCGCCCGATCCCATTCTCCCCGGTGCTGGAGCGGCTCGATCTCCCCGAAATCGACCGAAACCATGACGAGCTTGGCCGAGTGGAAGCCGCCGAGCCCGATCGTTTTCATGATGTCCTCCCGTTCCCTGCCGCCAGGATCAGGGCCAATCCGTAAAGCATGGGGATGCGGATGTCCTTCTTCCCCTTGAATCCGGCGATCCGGGCCAGGCTCGTCTCGCCCTGGTCCTTCACCTTCTCGTAGAGCTCCTCGTAGTCCTTGAAAAACTGGACGGCCTCGTGCATCCGTTTTTTCTTCACCGGGAAGCGGCCGAGGGCCGCCCAGCCGGCCGCCACCTTCTTTTCCTCGCCGGCGATGTATGACCATTCCGAGCCGGTCCAATGGTCGAAGACGACGACGTCCGGGGCCATGCGGCGGGCCCGTTCGACGGCCGCCCCGGGGTCGGCCATCTCGTGCAAGCTGAACTCGAAAAGGACGACGTCGGCCTCCAGGTTGAGCTCGTAGAAATCGCCCAGGACGGGGGTGAACTTATCCTCGAGCCCCGCGGCCTTCAAGCTCTGCCGGAGCTTCTCCAGGGCCGGGGCGCTGTTGTCCACGGCCAGGACGTTGCGCGCGGCCCGGCCGTACTCGATGAGCTGGCCGCCACCGCCCCCGACGGAGATGACCGTTTTGTCCGCGAGATCGTAGAAGGCCAGGAGGTTTGCGATGAGCCTCTTGTAATCCGCCGCCATGGGGTCCTCCCGATCAGCCGCTCAGCGGTACTTATCCACGACGGCCTGCATCTCGTCCATCCGGCGCTCCATCTCGGCGACCATCTTGAACTGGGTCCGGCAACGATCCAGGTTGTGGCCGTCGCGGTGGATCTTAAAATAGACGTCGCCGTTGAGATGGTCGGTCAGGAAGCGGATGCCGCACTCGAGGGTCAGGAGTTTCGCCGAGAAGGCCAGGAGCCGGACCTCCTCGTCCGTCAGGAAATCGCGCGCCGCGTCCAGGTAGCCTTCGGCCAACCTGTCGAAGAGCCTGAGGTCGAACCCGACTTGCGAGAGGTCGCGCTCGTCCTCGGCAGCCGTCGCGGCCCCGAGCCGGACCGAGTCGCCGAAGTCGTAAAGGACGGAGCCCGGCATCACGGTGTCGAGGTCGATGACGCAGATCCCCTCGCCCGTCCGGTCGTCGATCATGACGTTATTGAGCTTGGTGTCGTTGTGGGTGACGCGCTCGGGGATCCGGCCGGCGGCCAGCCCGTCCACGACGACGCCGGCGTCCTTCTCCCGGGCGAGGACGAAGGCGATCTCGGGCTTGACGCCGGCGGCCCGCCGAGCGGCGTCTTTCCCGACCGCCGCGAGGAACGCCTCGTAGCGCTTCCCGGTGTGGTGGAAGTTGGGGATGGTCTCGTGGAGCCGCCCGCCCGGAAGCCGGCTCAGCATTCTCTGGAAGGCCCCGAACGCGCGCGAGGCCGAATAGACGTGCCGGAGGTCCTCGACCTTGTCGTAGGTCCGGGCGCCGTCGATGAAACGGAACATCCTCCAATAGTCGCCCTCCGGGGTCACGTGGAAGGACTTGCCATCGCGGGCGGGGACGATGTTGAGGGTTTCCCGGAGCGGGTCTCCGCTCGCCGCCACGATCTGCTCGCGGGCGAACCGGGTCACCCGCTCGATGTTCTCCATGAGCTTCTCGGGCTCCCGGAAGACCAGGTGGTTGATCCGCTGGTTGACGTACTTGATCAGCCGCCCGTCGGCCTCGAACTTGGAACAGTACGTGTCGTTGATATGCCCGGACGGGATGGGGCAGGACGAGACCCAGTGGCCCTCGACGGCAAAGGCCTCGCAAATGGCCTTGAGATTCGGCATCGGCTTCGTTTCCATGATCGACCTCGGCGTTTCCCGCCCCTCGCCCGGCAGAGATGGGGCAGAGCTGGGGCAGAAACGGGGCGGCTTCTTAGGCGCCCATTCTAGACGAGGGGGCGATGGACTGTCAATTCTCCCTTAATTCGGTTAATTCGGTGACACGCAACTAATTACCGAATTGCCATCCCTGTCCTCTTCATTTGGCAGCAATTCAGTGACGCACGGATAGTTACCGGCAAAGTGCGTCGCCGAAATTCAGCGAGGGTCGCGGCCGTCGCAGTCGCCATCGCCGCCGCCATGAATCAAGGGATCTTGAATTAAGGTATTTAGTTGTGCGTCACCGAAATGAGAGATTACCGGAATTGGCCGGTGTAGCTGACGAAGGCGAGCTTTTTCCCGTCGGGCGACCACGACGGCACGTTGATCGTTCCCTGCCCGCCGTAGACGTACGCGAGCACGCGCGCCTCGCCGCCCTCGACCGGCATGATCCGGATGTAGACCTGCTTGTAGAACGGGTGGTCCGAAGGGTCGACGTCCTTATCGAACGACAGGAACACGATCCACCGCCCGTCGGGCGAGACGTGCGGGAACCAATCCTGGAAGCTGTCGAACGTGACCTGCCGCTGCTTCTTGCCGTTCGCGCTCATCTGCCAGATCCGCATCCCGCCCGTCCGGTTGGAATTGAAGAAGATGGTCCGCCCGTTCGGGGTGAACTCCGGGCCGTCGTCGAGCGCCTTGGACTTGGTCAGCCGCGTCTCCTTGACGCCCCGCACCGGGATCTTATAGATGTCGAAATTGCCCTTGCGCTCGCCGGTGTAAAGGAGGGTCCGGCCGTCCGGCGACCAGCCGTGGAGATAGGAGGGGCCCTGCGGCGTCGCTCTCACCGGCTTCCCGCCCTCGGCCGGCAGCACGTAGATGATGGACGCCTCCTCGGGGCCCTGGAGGTGGTTGCTGATGCCGAGCCTTTTTCCATTGAACGACAGGACGTGGTCGTTGTTGTTGTTTTTCGCGAACCCCGTGTCCAGCACCGCGGACAACCCCTCGGCCAGGTCGAACCGGTAGAGAAGGCCCTCGCAGTTATAGATGAGCGCCCGGCCGTCCTTCGTCCAATTCGGGGCCTGGATCGCCTTGGGCGACTCGTAGACGACCGTCCTCGTCTTGGTCGCGACCTCCAGGATTTCCAGCCGGCTCCCGAGAAAATCGCGATAAGGGACGAACCCGTCCTTCGCCGGGATGGTGATGCGGACGTTCGAGAAGCGCGCCTGCTCGACGACGGTCGGGCTGTGCGAGCAGATGAAAAGGCCGCAATAGACATCGTCACCCAGGGCGACGCCCTCGAGCCTATCGGTGATGGGGGCCTCGCCGAAATGGGCCACGGACATGATGAAGGCGCTGCCCCGGCGTTCGAGCTGGATCTGGTTGGGGCCCGTGACCCCGATCTCGTCTTCGGCGCTCCCCTCGCCGCGGGTCTTCCGGTACTGGAGCGAGGTCAGGCCGTCGCCGTGGACGACCGCGCTCA
The DNA here is from genome assembly GCA_963796835.1 of Candidatus Aminicenantota bacterium. Taxonomy (GTDB): domain Bacteria; phylum Acidobacteriota; class Aminicenantia; order Aminicenantales; family Saccharicenantaceae; genus DATKJS01. The sequence goes on from CAWCND010000014.1 coordinate 277,059, forward strand.
CGTGGGCCGAGTCGGCGTCGAGGGAGGAGCGCGCCATCCAGCCGATCTTGCGGTGGGCGGCCGCGCCCGCGCCGATGAACTCGACCCTGGCGCTGAGGATGAAATCGCCCTTCAGGCGCTTCCACAGGAAATGGCCCTCGTCGCTCGCGAACCACATGTTCAGCCCCGCGCCCGCGATGACGTACTCCTGTTTCTGCGGGTCGTAGATCACGGAGCCCGGGCGTTCGACCGGGCCGATGTCGCCATGGCCCTCGAAGACGCCGAGAGGTCTTTCGCCGCCGGCCTGGGCGGGCTGAGAAGGAGAGGCCGCGGACGTTGCGGACGCGGGGGCCGTCCGCGAGGGCCGGGAAGCCCGCGAAGCCTCGGGAGCGCGAGACGCCTGCGCGCTATCACCCGCCGAACATAGGAGGACAAGGGCGAAGGCGGCGGAGGCGATCGATAGGAAAGAGTTTAAGAGAGCGAAGGGGGAGGCGACGGCAGTTCTATAAGGCCGCCTTGGGCCGCTTTTCATGCTGATATGTCCTTGCCTGATGGATAGAGCGAGGCCGGATGATAACCCAACGACGGGCCGCGGTCAACCCGCGCTCCACTCCCGCCGCCCGGCGGCACGGGATTTTGACTTCGGATTTCGCTCCGTGTTATAAATCATAAAACTCCATGAACGAGTATATCGCCTGGGTCACCGGCCATCCCCTCTGGTCCGCGGCGGCGCAGTTCGGCCTCCTGGGCACGGCGGGAGAGGCCCTGTCGCTCGTCGTCCGCGGGAAGCCGCTCGCCGAGCTCGGCGGGTGGTGGCGGGGGCTCCTGAAGGTCGCGGCCTGGGCCGTGCTGGGGGTCGTCATCAAGTACGGGTTCACCGGCATGAAGGGCTTCGTGGACGCGCTCATCTCAAAGCGCCTGCTCCCGCCGGCCGCGCACGGGTCCGTCCTCTGGGCCTTCCTGGTTTCTGTCTTCACCAACGTTTTCTTCGGGCCGCAGATGATGTTCTTCCACCGCCTGGAAGATTGCCTGATCGCCTGGAGGTGGGACCTGGCCGGCCTGAAAAAGGCCTGGCTGACGCTGCTCTGGTTCTGGATCCCAGCCCACACCGTCACCTTCTCGCTCCCGGCGGAATACCAGATCGGCCTGGCCGCCCTCTGGTCGATCGCGCTGGGCCTCATCCTGGGGCTGACATCGGCCAACACCGCCAGCTAAATTTCGAAATTATGTTAATAATATGTGCCTATCCCGCTATGTCCACTACAGAAAAGCATAAGGAGGATATATGAAGGGACAACGCTCCCGCTGTGCTCTCATAGGATTGATCATTCTCGCGACAACCGTTATCCCGGGCGCTCCTCAGGCGGCTTCCCCATCCCCCCGGCCAGCCCAGAGCGCCACCCCAGCCTCGGAACAGGATCGAGCCGCCATCACCGACACCAAGACCTATCTGCGGCGCCTGGAGAAGCTCGGATTTGCTGGGGTCGTCCTGGTCGCTAAAGGCGGGACGCCACTTTTCGCCGAGGGCTTCGGCCTTGCCGACCGCGAGCACGGCCTGCGCTGGACGCCGGCCACGGTCTCCTGCGTCGGTTCGATCACCAAACAATTCACGGGCGCGGCCATTCTCAAGCTCGAGGAGGACAAGAAGCTGAGCGTCACCGACCCGATCGGCCTTTACTTCAAGGACGTCCCGGCCGATAAGGCGCACATCACCCTCCACCACCTGCTGACCCACTCCTCGGGCCTGTCCGATCCTGATGATATCGGCGACTATGACCCGGTCCCGCTCGCCGAGTACGTGCGCAAGGTTCTCGACCAGCCCCTCCTCTTTGCTCCCGGGGCGGGCTACACCTACGCGAACGCCAACTTCAGCCTCCTCGGCGCGATCATCGAGAAGCTCTCGGGCATGAGCTACGAAGCCTTCATCCGGGAGCGCCTGTTCCTTCCGAACAAGATGTACGAGACGGGCTATGTCCTGCCGCAATGGGGAGACGGCCGCATGGCCCAGGGCTATCGTGCCGGGGAGCTCTGGGGCACTATCCTGGGTCACCCCATGGCCGCGGACGGACCGCACTGGGCGCTCCGGGCGAACGGCGGCATCCACACGACCGCCTACGACATGCTCCGCTGGGCCCAGGCGCTGCTCGAGGGGCGGGTCCTCTCGCCCGAGTCCATGAAGAAGTACTGGGCGCCTCATGTCAGCGAAGGTGGAGGAACCTTCTACGGCTACGGCTGGTCCATCGCCAAGGCTCCGGACGGGACGAAGATCGTCACCCACAACGGCGGCAACGGCATCTTCTTCGCCGACCTGGCCATCGTCCCGGACGCGGGGCTCGTCGTCTTCCTCATGACCAACATCATCGCCGAGAACCGCGTCGCAAATACCCTGCTTGAAAAGCTCGGCATGCGCTTCCTCGCGGGCCAGCCTTATCCCTCGATCCCCGAGATCATCGATCTCGACAAGGCGGCTCTGGGAGCGCTCGTGGGGACCTACCGCTTGCCGGGCGACGGGGGATCGTTCCGCCTGGTGATGGACGGAAAGGCCCTCTTCATCGAGGCGGCTGGCCGGAAAGCGTTCGCCCTTCTCAACTCCGTCCGCGAAGCCGAGCCGGGGCGCCTCGAAAAGCTCGATCGCCTCATGGATGAGATCATCAGCGGCAACATCGCCGGAAATTTTTCTCCACTCTTCAAGGCCTACAGTGGCAAAATGCCTATCGAACGCCTGAAGGCTCGCTGGACTGAAGTGACCCGGGCGATTGAGGAGGACCACGGCCGCATCCTGCGCTTCGAGGTCCTCGGCACGGCCCGGACCCAGGACAGGGATGAGACCGTCGTCCGTTTCTTCTGCGAGAAGGACTCCGTCGAGATGACCTATGTCTGGGACCTCAAAGAAGAGGGCCGGCTCCTGGGCAGGTCCGAACGCGGGCTGACGGTGCGTCTCGGTCTCATTCCTTCAGGCGAACGGGATTTCTTCACGTGGGACGGCGGGATAAGGCCGCCCAAAGCGGTCCATTTCGAAAAAGCTCCCGACGGCAAGATGGGTCTCAAGCTCGGAGACACAAAAAACGTGGCCGTGAGGTGATCGCCTTCTGAAGGAGGATGAGATGAGGGAACCAAGGCTCCGCGGCCTTTGCGCCGGCATGACCTTTCTCGCGGGCCTGGCCTCGATCCTGGCCGGGTGCACGGCCCGGGAAGCGAGAACGAATGAGCGACGGTTGACGACGGGCGAATATACGGTCTCCTTTTCAGCTCACGGCGCGGTCGCGTGCATCGAAAAAAAGAGCTTTGCGCCGGAGGAGAAAAGAAAAGCAGCTTGGCTTCTGAAGACCGGAAGTCAGCCCGGCTGGCAGACCGGCCAACAGCAAGGCCGCGGCGGCCGGGATATCGCCGGCGAGATCCTGCTCGGTGACAAATCGTTCCCTCTGGCGGCGCCGTCCGCAGTCGCGGAACTTCCCGACGGCCTGCGTTTCGGCTACGAGCTCCCGACGACGCCGGCGCTCCGGGTCGAGCTCCTATATCGCCTGACGCAAAATGGAAAGTCCGCCTGCCTCGAGCGGGAGATCACCCTCATCGCTCAGCCCTCGTCCGCCGCGCAGTCCGCCAAAGCCTCCGTCGGCCAGCTCTCTCCCTCGCTCGCCAAGTTCGATTCCGACCTCACCGTCCGTCTGCCGCTCGCCCCCATCCGGCTCACCCCCGAAACCTGGCTGCCGCTCAAGGACGGGACGGGAAAGCCGCTGTCCGTATCTTCCGACCATCGGGCCGCTTACCGCTTCGCCGGCGCGCTCCGCTTGTCCGGCGTCCCGCTCGCCATCCCCATCATCAGCTTAGACGCCGGCCCGCTCACCTCCGCCAAGCCGACCGTCGCTCCCGCCGCCATTCCCAGCGCCGTTCCCCCAGCCACCGCAGCGTCCGCCCCCGCTCCCTCCGTTCCGCCCGCCTCCGCCTCCACCCGCATAACGGTTCTCACCGACCCCTATTTTTCGACGCTCTTTTCCGAAGACGCGGTCGAATGGACCTATCCCAAGGCCGTCGGCCTCGAAAAAGGCCGCGAAACCCGCGCTCTCTCCACCGTCTTCCATTCGGGGACGTCCGACGACGCCCTCGCCGAGTTCTTCGCCCGCGCCCTCCCCGACGTCCCGCCCGGCCCGGCCTGGCTCCACGACATCGCCATGGTCGATTACGATTACCTGAGCGACGGCGGCCGCGGCTGGTTCAGGGACATCGACGCCCTCGCCGCCGCCCTCCCCGCCGCCGACCGGTCCAAGGTCCTCCTCTGCCTCCACGGCTGGTACGATTTCGTCGGCCGTTACTCGTTCGACCGCGCCTCGAAAACCTTCGACCGCGCCTGGACCGCCTTCTCCAATTATCCGAACGTGAAGAAGGATTTCCCCAACAGCGTGCCCGTCGCCCTCACCCTCGAGCGGATGCACGAGCGGCTCGCCTACGCCCGGTCGCGCGGTTTCCGCGTCGCCCTCTACTTCGCCGACGGCATGAACGCCGGCGAAGGCCTTCCCGACATCTACGCACCCGAGCGCGTCCTCTACCGGGGCGGCTGGCAAGGGCCGGACACCAAAGGCAAAACCTTCTGCCAGAACCCCCTCCGCCCCGAGGTCTACGGCTTCTTTCTCGATTATACCAAAGCCCTCCTCGGCGAATACGGCGGCGAGCTCGACGCCCTGGTCTGGGACGAAACGTTCCACGTCCCCGAAGGCAGCCTGGGCACGGACGCCTGCCCCGGCTACGCCGACCGGGCCATGATGCGCCTCGTCAGGGACATCACGGCCGAGGTCCGCGCCTTCAGCCGCCGCTCGGGCCGCGAGCTCGCCTTCATGGCCTCGGACTGCATCGGCGTCTTCAACTGGGTGACGAAGCCGCCCTACGCCCTGGTCGCCGACGGCACGTACCAGGACACCCATTGCGCGCCCGAGGCCTGGTCCTACGGGATCTTCCCCAACCTGCGCAACGTCCTCTGGTCGTGCAACTGGGAGCCGGTGACCCACTTCGATTACACGGAGTTCGGCGCCCGCGCCTACCAGACCCCGGTGGCCATCTCCAACGGGTGGGGCGACGATATCGGCTTCGCCGAGATGTCCCCGGCGATGAAGCGCAAGGTCCTGGATCTATTTGAATGGAGGAAGCGGTTCCCGACGCGGCTCCGCTGGTCCGAAGCGCTCCCTGTCTACGAGGGCAAGCCGAACCTGAGGAGCGTCGCGGACGCGGCCTCCGCCGGAATGTCCTTTCTGAGCTGGGACACCGAGGGCGGTGACAAAGTCGACACGAACCTGCTTCGGCCGGAGAGCGCAGTCAAGGTCCAGTTCTTGGACGGCGGCGTTTGGAAAGACGCGAAGATGACGAGCCGCCGGATCGAGAATGGGGGAGAGGCGGTCATCTACGGGCTCGAAGCAGGGAAGGCGCGAGTTGAATGGAAGATAGAAACGGGACAACTTGGGGGCACACGTTTCATCTCAAATCCCAGCACAAATATAAGGACCGATACAGGAAGATCCGCGAGTTCCGGCTCAAGTTCAGACACACTCGCCGGCTCAGCCCCAAATCCCGTTTCGATTCCCAAGGCTTACAACGGCATGATCAAATTGGTGTTGTCGTCATCCGCCGGGGCCGTCTCTTCAGTCCGCCTTATGTTCCCCTTCGACCCCAAAGCTACTTCGACGACCGTCCTCCCGGCCGACTGGCGCGACGACGGGACATTCCGTCTGCCCGCGGTCCTCAACGCGCCCGACTTCGGCCCAATGCTCCTCGCGGAATCGTCCGGCCGCGCCCTCGCCGGCCGTCTCGAAGGCAGCCGGGCCCAGAAGACCGTCGACCTCATCCTCGACCTCCCCGAGATCGCCCCGGGCGAACCCGTCTCGCTCACCCTCTCGCCGCTCCTCCTCCCGCCGCCCCCGGGGCTCCACGCGACCGACCTCTGGCTTTCGGCCCGTCGCGGCTGGCTCAACGCCCTCCAACCTTGTTCCCGCTGGGGCGAGCAGGACAAGCCGTTCAGCTCTCCTCCCGGGATCCTCGGCAACAACGTCATCAGCGACCCGGCCAGCATCTCGATCTGGTTCTACGCCGACCAGGCCTTCTTCACGCCCGAGATCGCCCCGGGCCTCTCGCTCATGCCGCTCGTCCGCCGGACGATCGACTACTGGCTCGACCAGCGCATGCGCCGCGACGCCTCCGGCCGCCTGACCGGCGAGATCACGGGCTACTGGGACTACGGGAATTTCCTCGACGCCGAAGCCTCTCCGCTCATCGCCGCCTGGGACTACGCCGAATCGACCGGCGACCTCGCCTGGCTCGGGCGCCGCATCGCCCGCCTCGAGCTCGCGGCCGATTTCCTGGCCCGGCGCGACGTCGACGGGGACGGCTTCGTCGAGGCCACCCAGAGCGGCGACCGCGGGACACTCGTCCAGCCCAACCGGTCCTGCGCCTGGTGGGACGCGCTCAATTGCGGCTACAAGGACGGCTATACCAACGCCCTGATCTACCGCGCCTGGCGCTCGCTCGCGGACCTCGAGCAAAAGCTCGGCCGGACGGAGAAGGCCGCGGAATACGCGCGGCTCGCGGACCGGCTCAAGGCCGTCTACACGAAGACGCTTTACAACCCGAAAACCGGGTGGCTCGCCTGGTGGAAGAGCCGCGACGGGGAGCTTCACGACTACGCCTCGCCGACCCTCAACGGCCTCGCCATCGAGTACGGTCTGGTCGAGCCTGGCCTCGCCCGCCAGATCCTCGACCGGCTCTGGAAAAAGATGGCCGAGGCCGGGTTCACGCGCTTCGACCTGGGCGTCCCGCCCATGCTCGTCCCGGTCCATCGGAGCGACTATCTCCAGCCCGACGCGATCGGCATCCCGAAGCGCGAGGACGGGACGGACACTTTCGGCTGGTACATGAACGGCGGGATCACGGCCGGCCAGGTCCTCCATTTCCTGGCCGCGCACTACGTCCTCGGCGAGAACGAGCGGGCCGACCGCGTCCTCCGGGCCATGCTTGAGCGCCAGCAGCGCGGCGAATTCCAGAACGGGGTCCGCGACGCCGGCGGCCAGGGGATCGACTGGACGAGCTGGGACGGGAAGCCGACCGGCTACGAGGGCTACCTCGCCGACAGCTTCCGTTTCCTGCAGGCCGTGCTGCTGCGCGAAGGATCTTTCAGAGCGAAGCTCTACCGTCCGCTGCGGCCGGATATCGCTTTCCTTGAGGACGCGGCAAAAAAGGCTCTCGAAGGCTGCGTCATGAAGGCCTCAGACGGGACGCTCCTTTACACGCCCGACGGCAAGGCCAATTACGCCGCCCTCTGGACGCGGGACTTTGCGTACATGGTGGAGAACGCAGGCGACCTCATGCCGCCGGAAAACATCCAAAAGTGCATCGAGTACCTGATCAAGGGCTGCCGGGCGGACGGCGCCGTGCCCGACCACGTCCAGGTCGACGGCCTGCCGTTCTACGCGGCCGGGGCCCCGGGGCATCTCCTGGGAGAGACGGGCCTCGACAACGCCCCGTTCCTTGTTTTCGCGGTGACGGCCTACCTCGAGATGATCCCCCCCGAGCGGCGGGCGGCCCTTTACGCGAAGTGGGCGCCTCGCCTTCTGAAGGGCATGGACTTTATCCCTCTCGCCGCGGACGGCCTCGTCTGGAACGACCCCGTCAAGCCCCATTCGCCCTACGGCTTCACGGACACGGTCGGGAAGACCGGGGAGCTCTTCATGGAATCGCTTCTCTACTGGCGGGCCTGTAAAATGCTGGCCCGGTGGGACGGCTTGTGCGGAAGCGGGGAGGCTCGGGGCCGGTTGATGGCGCGCGCCCGGGCCATCGAGAAGAACATCGGCTCGCTCTGGGACGAGAAAACGGGGATGTTCTTCGCCGCCTCCAAGGACTGCCGGCAGACCGACATCTGGGGCAACGCCTTCGCCGTGTCATATCGATTTCCCGCTGGCGGAGAAAAAGGGCCGCGTCGTCGATTGGCTGGTCTCAAACTATGACCGCTATGTTTGGCATGGCCAGGTCCGGCATCTCCCGAAGGGCCAATACTGGGAACGCCAGCTCATGCCCGTCGAGAAGGAAAGCTATCAGAACGGCGGGTTCTGGGCGACGCCCGCGGGCTGGGTCATGTCGGTCCTGAACGGGCGGGACCCGGCCCTGGCGAAACGGATGTTCACCGAACTCATCGGAGATTTCCGGTCCGGCGGCATCTGCGAATGCGTCACTGCCGGCGCCCGGAAGCTCGAGAGCTACGTTGCGAGCGCCACGAACCCCCTCGGCGCGGCCCGGGAGATTTTCTGATTTAGCCGACTTCCTTTTCGAGCGCTTTCCGGACGAGTTGGTTCAGCAAAATTCCCTTGAGTAGTTCTTCGTTATTCATTAGAGACGAATCGCAAAAAGGGATATTCCCGGGTTGACACACCGGCCTCCTCTTGTTATCATATACACATATCATGACACATATCAGGAGGGGGCCGTGAAACGGACGAATATCATGCTCACGGAGGATCAACACAAAACGATCAAGGCCTATGCCAGGAAGGAGGGGAAGACCCTCGGGAATATGGTCCGGGACGCCCTCGACGTTGTCTATAAAAAGAAAGACGTCCTCGAGCGGAGGAGGCAAACGGCCCTGGACGCCTACGGCGAGGGCCTGATCAGCCTCGGCAAGCTCGCGGAGACCCTGGGCCTCGATCCCGTCAGCGCCCGGCTCTACCTCAAGGATCTGGGCATCCCGCTCCAGGTCCAGGACCGGAGCGGAGCCGCCGGCGACGCGGCCGGCGCCTGACCGGACCCGCGCCGATGCCCGGCATTGTCTTCGATTGCTGTGTCATCTCGAATTTCGCCCTGTCGGGCTCACTCTCCATCATCAATGGCATCAACCGGGACACATCCTGCATCACGGATTTCGTATCCGCGGAGATCCTCAAGGGCATCCGGGCCGGCCACGGCGGGCTCACGGCGATCCCCGAAGCGGTCAAAGCCGGCCGGCTGACGGAAGTTTCGTTGGCTTCCCTCAAAGAAAAGGCCCTTTTCGAGTCCCTCTCGATATCGCTCGGCCTTGGAGAGGCCTCGAGCCTTGCCGTCGCAGCCTGTCGAGGGTTTCGTTTTGCCTCGGATGATCAGGCCGCCCGCCGCGAGGCCGGACGCCTCGACGTCGAGCTGACCGGCACGATCGGCATCCTGGCGAAGGCCGTGCGCTTGCGTCTTTGTGATGTTAAAGCGGCCGACGGCTATCTCGCGAAAATGGTCAGCCACGGATTCTACGCGCCGGTCAGATCGGTCAGGACCGTCTTATAGTTTTCGAGCAAAGTAGAAGAGCTTAGGTTCTCGTTTTCAGAGTGCGGGCCCGATCCTAGACGAATGACGCCGGCGGCCGTGAGATAGCGCGGCCCCAATCACTCTTTTAAACGATATCGCCCGTGTATTTCGTCAGGAGTTTTTTGCGCAGGTCGCGGAACATCTTGACGACCGTCTCCATCCGCGCGACCGTCAGGTCGGTCAGGTATTTCGCCCCTGCCGCCGCGCCGGCGACGCCCTTCTTCAGCATCTCCTGGGCCTTGGCGTCGACCGCCGCCTGGTCGGCGAAAAACCCGTTCTCGACCGGGTCCCGCGCTTCCCTCAGGTCCTTGACCGCCGCCTGCCACCTGAGGAGCATCAATTTCTCGACGAAGTCCACCGCCCACCGGGCCGAGTCCTCGCTGAACTGGTCGTAATCATACGTCTTGTAGAGCGGCGAAACGTCCTTGACCCCCGCGTAGACCGGGACGTAGGCGCTGACGAACGGGTTGTCCACGTAGAACCAGTAGATCCCGCCCACGGCGTCCGGCAGCCACGACCTGAGCTGGGCCACCATGCCGTAGCCCTCCGTCGCGATCGTCCGGTGGTGCCGGATCCGCAGCACGCGCTCCATCTCCGGCCCGATGAACGGCGAGGCCATCGGGCTCTTCTCGACCCTGCCGCCGCCTCCCGGGACCATCCAGGCCGGGTCCAAGGTCATGTCGTAGATCGTGTTCTCGAAGGTGGACCGCTGGAAGGCGATGATGTCCCGCGCCGAGAGCTTCTTTTCCGGCTTGACCGAGAAGGGATAGAACGCCGCGCCCTCGATGGGCTGGGCGTAGAGCGTCCCCGGCCCGGCCGCGTCGCTCAGCCCGCGCTTCGGCCAGGCCTTGAACGACGGCGCGATCGTGCTGTAGATGAGCCACATCCGGCTCAGGTTGCCCTCCTTGGCCGGCGGCGCGTAGGCCTCCTGCCAGATGAACGGCCGGCCGCTCTTCGGGTCATACCAGCCCCGGTCGACCGCCTCCTTCATGTAGTTCGGCGAGGCCAGCATGTCCGGGTCCTTGAGGTCGATCTCGCGGATCCGGAAATAGTTGGCGATGACGACGACCTGGTCATCGGGCACCCGCCGGGCCGCCCAGATCGCCCCCGGCTTCCCGCTCTCGGGCGTCCATTCCGGGCCGACGCCGCAGATCTCCATGACCCAGAGCTCGCGCGGGTCGGCGATGCAGAGCGCCTCGGACCCGCCGCAGGACGGCAGGAAGCCGTATTTCTCGACGAGCCCCGCGATGAGCCGCACGGCCTCGCGCGCCGTCGCGCACCTCTCGAGCGCGAACGCCTGGGCCTGCTCGACGGTCATGATCTGGCGGGTCAGGCCCTCGACGAAGGGGACGTCGAGCTCGGCCCGCTCCGAGCACGTGCTCTCGCCGATCGCGAGCTGGCGCTCGTTCATCTGGCTGTAGCCCGTGTGGAAATAGGTGAAGGTCCTCTCCGCCTGGGGGACCTCGCCGATCACCTTGCCGAAGTCGCCGAGCGGCAGGGCCTTGCGGTCGTCGTCGCGGCCGAAATAGACCATGCCCCAGTGGACGGGCGCCATCGACCCCTTGGGAAACGTCCGCCCCGGGACGACCTGGATCCGGCACTCGCTGCAGCAGTCGGTGTGCGAGGTCATGACCGAGCCGTCGGCCGAGGCCAGCCGCCCGACCCCGATGACCGTGCAGCCTTCCTGGTGATTTTCAGCGGCTGAAAGGGGAAGGGCAGGGGCCGCGAGGATCCCGATGAGACATAAGGTGAGGGACGCGCCGAAAAATTTCCTCATGTATTCTCTCCTGATAGTAGCCAGTTCTCGATCTTGAGGCCGGGGATGCCGGAGAAGTGGCGGACATTTCCGGTCACGACAATCAGGCGATGCCGGAGGGCGATGGCGGCGATCTGGAGGTCGGGCTCGAAGCGCGGCCGGCCCTTCCGCTCCAGCCCCGACTTGAGACGCCCGTAGATTAGGGCGCTTTCCCGGTCAAAGGGGAGGATCGTCAGCCGCGGGAAGACCTGCTCCTCGAAAAACCGGAGGAGGCTCTCCGGGCCCTCCATCCTGAAGATCCCGTAGTAGATCTCGGCGGCGTTTACGGCGCTCGTGTTCTGGGAGGCGACTGGCGTCCTGGCCAGCCTCGACATCAGGGCCTCCGGCCGTCGTTTTTTCGCGATCTGACTGAGGATATCCGTATCGAAGAGGTACATCAGAGGGCCGGCGTTCGGGCCCGGGATTTCGCCCGGGCCTCGTAGATCTCTTCGACCATCGCGTCGATCTCCGGGTCGAGATCTTCCGGAGGCGGGGCGACGGAGGCGAGCCCGCCAAGCGTGCCGGATTCGGACGCGCGCCTCTCCCAATCCTCATAGGGGACAAGGGCCGCCACGGGTTTTCCATGTTTCGTGATCACGACTTGTTCCTTCCGATGGATAAGACGGCCGATGAGCGACGAGAATCTCGTTTTGGCCTTGGTCAAAGGGATCGATTCCATGAATTCGCCATCCAGCAATAATATGGTCAAAATGACCAGATATGTCAAGGGCTGGATGCCGATATCTTGAGGCCGTCAGGCCGTGGCCTGGGTCAGGCCTATCTTCCCGGCTCTTGACAACCGCGTCCGGCTCATTGAATCAGCGCTTCTTGAACGCCTCGCGCCGGAGCACGGCCGCCTTGTCGGTCTTCTCCCAGGTGAAGTCCGGGTCGGTCCGGCCGAAGTGCCCGTACGCCGCGGCCTTCTTGTAGATCGGGCGCCGCAGCCTCAGCTTGCTGATGATGTCCTTGGGCTTGACCGGGAAATGCTTCTTGATGAGCGCGACGATCCGCGCATCCGCGATCTTTCCTGTTCCGAACGTGTCGACGAAGATGGCCATGGGGTCGGCGACACCGATCGCGTACGAAAGCTGCACCTCGCACCGGTCGGCCAGTCCCGCCGCGACCACGTTCTTGGCGATGTAGCGGCAGGCGTAGGCGGCGCTCCGGTCGACCTTGCTCGGGTCCTTCCCCGAGAAGCACCCGCCGCCGTGCCGGCCCATCCCGCCGTACGTGTCGCAGATGATCTTCCGCCCGGTGACGCCCGTGTCGCCCTCGGGCCCGCCGACGACGAACCTCCCCGTGGCGTTGATGAAGACCTTGGTCTTCCGGTCGAGGTAGCGGCCGCACACGAGCTTGATGACCTTCTCCAGGATCATCTTCCTCAGGACGTCCTCGGAGATGTCCTCGACGTGCTGCTGGGCGATGACGACGGCCTCAAGCCGGGCCGGCTTCCCGTCGTGGTACTCCACGGTGACCTGGCTCTTGCCGTCCGGGCCCAGGCTTTTCACGATGCCCTTCTTCCGGACCTCGGCCAGGCGCTTGGAGAGCTTGTGGGCGAGCATGATCGGCAGGGGCATCAGCTCCCGGGTCTCGTTGCAGGCATAGCCGAACATCATGCCCTGGTCGCCCGCGCCCTGCTCGTGGCTCCGGGCCTCGGAGACGCCCTGCGAGATGTCCGGGCTCTGGGAGTGGATGGCCACCCAGACGCCCGCGTCCTCGCAGTCGATCCCGAACCGGGGGTCCGTGTAGCCGATCTCCCTAAGGGTTTGACGGACGATCTTCTGGACGTTGGCCCCACCGTTGGTCGTGACCTCGCCGGCCACGTGCACGGTGCCCGTCGTCGTCAACGACTCGATGGCGACCCGCGAATACGGGTCCTGGCGGAGAAGGTCGTCGAGGACGGCGTCGCTGATCTGGTCGCAGATCTTGTCGGGGTGGCCTTCGGTGACGCTTTCGCTCGTGAAATAGGATTTGGTCATGGGCAACCTCCGGGGACGGGCTCTTTCAGTGCTACAAATAGTAGCAGATGGGGGGATTTAGTCAAATCCGCGAGGGGCCGCCCGATGGGGACATGTACCTAGGTACGTGTCCCCGGTTTATTGTTCGATTCTCTCGAAATCCGCTATCGCCTCGAGGAACGCGGCCGCCTCTTCCTCGGACCAAACCCCGCAAAGCTCCGTGAAATCGTCGTCCCCGTCGCGAATTATGTTCGGTTTGATACGACCTCCATTTGGCATTGGATAGCCGATTATACATCAACACATCTCTCGGACCTCAATAATGATATCGCGCCTGCAGGAAATCGACGCGGTCGCCGCGGACGAGGTAGACGATGCGGTGTTCCTGGGTCAGCCGGCGCGACCAGACGCCCGGCGCCAGGAATTTCAGGTGCTCGGGCTTTCCCGGCCCGGCGGCCGGGTCTCTCAGGATCTCCTCGATGAGACGGAAGGCGCGGAGGGCGACCTTCCTGTCCGCCTCGACCCAATACCGGAGGTCTTCGATGAACTCCGGCCGGAAGAAGGCCTCAGGACGTTTCCCGGTCAAGGCCCACCTCGCGGCGCAGGACCTCGAGCGGCATCGGCTTCCCCTCGTTCCCGAGGGCCCCGGCGAGGGCGGCGAGCAGCCGCCGTGCGTTCCCCGGCGAGCGCAGGAGATGGGCCGTCTCGAGCAAGCCGTCGAGTTCCGCGGCCGAGATCATGGCCACGTTCTCCGCCGACTTGCGCCGCTCGATGATGACGATCTCCCGGTCCTCGGTGACGGCATCGAGCAGGTTGGCCAAGTTGGCCCTGGCCCTCGAATAGGTCGTTCGTATGGGCATTGTTTCTTCCCCACGGTGAGGTACAGCTTTATTGTACATATATGCGCCTCCCACGTCAATTGGATGGACGTCGGATCCGGGCGAACATTCTCGCCGGGGGGGTCCTGGGCGGGCAGGTCCAAGACGGGCCGGCCGTTGCCGCGGTCATTGACTTATCCGCCCGGCCTTTGGTAAGGTCCCCGTAAGGTCGAGAGAAAGGATAAGTCTATGGCAAAGAACCAACGTCGTGAATTCCTAAAGAAGAGCCTGGCCGGGATCTGCGGCGCCGCCGTCATCCCGGGGGCATGGAAGCCGCTTTCCGCGCACGCCGCGTCGCCCTCGCCCTCCGCGCCGTCCGCGGGAGCGGCCTCCGCCTCCGCCGGCGTCCCCGTGCTCCCCAGCCGCCCGCTCGGGAAGACCGGCATCACGACCCCGATCCTCAGTATGGGCACGTCCGGCGCCACCAGCCCCGATTTCATCAGGCAGGGCTACGACGCGGGCATCAAGCTGTTCTTCTCGGCCACCTATTACGGCCACGGGAATAACGAACGTCTGGTGGGCCAGGCCCTGAAAGGCCTGCCACGCGATTCCTTCGTCGTCGGCACGGCCGCGACCCCCGACGGCCTCAATCCCATGGGTGGCACCCTGCCCAAGGACATGAAGGCCGAAACCTACATGAAGACGGCGGAGGACAGCCTGAAGCGGTTCGGGCTCGACCACGTCGACATCCTGCTGATGCCTTTCGCGGAGAAACGGGAATTCATCATCTTCGACCCGATCCTCGAGGCCATGACCGCGCTCAAGAAGCAGGGCAAGATCCGCTTCGCCGGGATCGCCACCCACGGCGCCTGCGACGTGGCGCTCAGGGCCGCCGCCGACGCCAAAGTCTACGACGTGGCCATGGCCGCCTACAACTACAAGGCCGCGAACAAGGCGGCGATGGACGACGCCCTGGCCTACGCGGCGAAGGCGGGACTGGGTATCGTGGCTATGAAGACGACCGCCGGCGGCGCCCAGGACAAGAAGCGGACGCAGCCGTTCAACAGCAACGCCGCCCTGAAATGGGTGCTCCAGAACAAGGACGTCTCGAGCATCGTCTCCGGGATGTCCTCGGTCGAGGAGCTGCGGAAGAACCTGGAGATGATCAAGGACCTCAAGATGTCCGACCAGGAAATGAAAGACATCAAGCTGGCGGAGCTCAGACCGGGGGCGAGCTTATACTGCCAGCAGTGCCGGCAGTGCGTCGCACAGTGCCCGGCGGACCTCGACATCCCCACCCTGATGCGCAGTTACATGTACGCCTACGGATACCGGAACGCCGCGCAGGCGCGGAGCACGCTCGACCTGGTCGAGATGAGCGGCGACCCGTGCGCGAAGTGCGACACGTGCAGCGTGACTTGCGCGTCGGGGTTTGACGTCAGGGAGCGGGTGCGGGATATCGCGAGATTAAGGGGCGTGCCGAGGGAGTTTCTGAGGGGATAGGGGATCGCCGAGCCGGGAACGCCGATGTCGTGGTACGTCCATTGGGTCTCTACTCATCCGCTTTGGTCCGCGGCGGCGCAGTTCGCGTTTCTTGGCACGCTCGGCGAGGCGCTCTCCCTCCTCGTCCGCGGGAAGCGGCTCGCGGCGCTCTGGTCGGTCGCCCTGGGCCTCATCATGGGGCTGGCCTCGCCGCGGGCCTAGGGTCGTGGCCCGACCCCGATATTGAGAATCGATCTCTGCCCCAAGCGTCTTTACAGGACTTCCCCCAATAATTAGGGCTATTTTTACCTAACCTCTTTTTTTGCTATCAGATGTATGCGATTCCATGTGGAAACGCAAAATTGGGGGTACTTTTCAGTAAAATGGGGTCTCTCCCGATGCTAAGCCGCAACGCTTGCATACTCGTGTATGAAGGAGAAGACCCCATATGTATTTTGCCAGAACCGCCCAAAAATTGCGAGAGCAGATGGTCCGATTTTCGGGGGAACTTTCCGCGGGACTGCCGAAGGTCTCGCGCCGGTTCGTGGCTGAGATGGTCTTCGGGATCCAAGCCCGGGGCTCGGTGAGGTTGACGGAGGTGGGACGAGCGCTGGGCGAGACGATCTCCCTGAAGAAGACCGAGGAGCGGCTGTCGCGCCAACTGGGTCGCCGCGGCCTGGAGCGTCGGATCCAGCGCCGATTGATCGAACTTGCCGCGCCGCGGATCGAGGACGACACGCTCCTGGTGTTGGATCTCTCGGACGTGACCAAGAAGTATGCCGAGAAGATGGAGAACATGGGGCGGGTCCGGGACGGGAGCGAGAAGGACCTGGGCTGGGGCTACTGGACGCTGAACATCGTCGGGGCGAACACCAGGGGGACCAAGCTCGTGCCCCTCTATGGGCGGCTGTTCTCCCATGCCGCCACGGGGCATGAGTCGGAGAACGTGGAGATCCGGGAGGCGATCGGCGAGGTCGCGGAGGTTGTGGGGAGGCGGGGTATCTGGGTCATGGACCGGGGCGGCGATCGCCGTCATCTCTATTATTATCTGCTGCCTAATAAGCACCGGTTCATGATCCGGGTCCGGGCGGACCGGGGGCTCCGGACAGCCCAGGGGATCGATTCCGCGGTCAACCTGGCCAGAAGCTGTCCGATGCTCTTCCATGAGACCGTGGTGAAGGAAGAGGCTGGTCAGGAACGGCTGGTCCACCTCTCATGCGGCATCCGCAAGGTGCGACTGCCCAACCGGAGGGAAGAGTTGACGCTGGTCGTGGTCAAGGGCTTCGGCGAAGAGCCGCTGATGATCCTCACGAACCTCCCGGTCCGCCGGAGCCGGAAGTCGGTCTGGCATGTCGTCCAGTCCTACATCACCCGCTGGAGGATCGAGGACGTCATCCGCTTCGTCAAGCAGAGCTATCGTCTGGAGGACATGCGCTGCCTGACCTATCATCGGCTCCAGGCCCTCATGGCGCTGGTGACCGCGGCCGCGTTCTTCGCCGCCGTGTACCTGGGCCTCCGGATGAAGCTCCGGGTCTTGGCCGGCCATGTGCTGAGGGCCTCGAAGCGCGTCTTCGGCATCCCCGACTTCCGGCTCTACGCCCTGGCCGATGGGATCAGGCAGTTCCTCTACAGTCAGACCCAGGGACTGAAGAGGTTCTTCCAACTCCAGGACCAGCTGCCGATCCAGCCGAAGCTCTTTGACTCATAAACAAAATGGGGGAAGTCCTGAAGCGTCTTTATCCTTGACAGGCGCTCTCGGGCAAGTGTACAATTGAAACGCACAATTCGCCATGAGAGCTTCTGTCCTTGACCTGAGGAGACGCATGAAGGACGTTCTGGATTCCCTCAAACGGAACGAACCCGTGACTCTCCTGCGCCGTGGCAAAGTGATCGGCACGATCCATCCGCCCGAGGCTGGCCCGATTCTCATGTCTAACCGGCGCACATCGGCCCACGCTGCGTTTGGGATGTGGAGGGACCGCTCCGACCTCCAGGACGTCGAGGGCGCCGTCGAGAGACTGCGCGGAGGCCGGTCCGGTGCTCTTTGATACGGACGTCCTGATCTGGGTTTTGCGCGGCAGTGCGAAGGCCGCCGGATTCGTCGATGAGATCCGGGACCGCCATACTACGGGGAGCAGTAAATATATTACATAATCCTTGCTGCTCCCCGAGTACTAGCCGGGCGATAAAGAAATCTGAAGACAATTATATCCTGCCCGGCTTAGTATCTCCATCGTCACGCTCATGGAACTCCTGCAGGGCGCCCGTGACAGACGAGAGACGCGGCTTATCAAGACCTTCGTTGCCGATCTCGGCTTCCGGACCTTGCCCCTTACGGAGAACATCGGTCACCGAGCCGTCGTCTACATGGAAGAACACGGGCTTTCATCCGGGCTGCGCGTGGCCGATGCCCTGATCGCGGCGACCGCCGCGGAAAACACCCTGACTCTCTGCTCGGGCGACCGTTCCCATTACCGGGCGATTTCCGAGCTCGTCCTCAAGCCCTTCCGCCCATAGGGTCGGTCTTACAGTGGGTTGACATCGGCTTCGGAATGGTTCATACTGCGGTATGACCATTTCATACCGAGGTCATTGAGATGAGCAAAACGGCCAAGTTCGCGGTCAGCATGCCCGAGGCGGAATTCAAGGGCCTCGAGGGTGAGCGGCGCCGGGCGAAGAAAACGAGGAGCGAGTTCGTTCGCGAAGCCGTCCGGGCCTGGGAGAGGCAGAGGCGCGCGGGGAGAGCAGAGGCCACAGGCGCCCCGCCCGCCGCGATCAGGGAGGATGCCAGGCGCTACGAGCTCGTAAGCGCCGCGCCGGAGACTCTGGCGGACATCGACGAGGTGCGGCGGCGGGCGATCGCTGCGGCCGGACGCTTCCGATCGGGCGCATCAGACCTCTCGCTGAACCATGATAGGTATCTTGAAGAGGATTACGCGGTCACGGGACCGGCGGACGCCCGCGACAGCAAGAAAAAATCCGGGGCGAAGCCTTGAATATCCTGGTGGACACGAGCGCTTTCCTGGCCGTCCTCGATCAAGGCGACCGCAACCACCCGGCCGCCAAAGCACGGTGGATCGAGATGCTCGAACACGGGGACGAACTCATCAGCCATAATTATGTTCTGGTCGAGATATCGGCCCTCGTCCTCCGGAGGCTGGGCCTTGAAGCCGTCCGGGTCTTCGAACGCGACGTCGTGCCGGTACTCCGCCTGATCTGGGTGACGCGAGAGATCCACGAAGCCGCGGCGGGCGCCCACCTCCTCGCCGCGCGCCGCACCCTGAGCCTCGTGGATTGCGTGAGCTTTGAAGTGATGCGCCGGACCGGCGTCCAGACGGCCTTCGCCTTCGACCGCCATTTTCGAGAGTACGGATACCAGACGATCCCGTCCGAACCCTAAATCGGCGGGTTGGCCGTTCCAATCAGCCGGTCGGGTCGATCGGTTCCAGGAAGGGGAAGCGGTGGAAGTCGGTGTCGCGCGTATAGATCGTCTTGATCCCGTGCTCCCGCATCAGGATGGCCGTCTGGGCGTCGTAGAGAAGGTTGCCGGCCAGGTTCGCCGATTTCCGGATCGTTCCGGCCGCGATCTCCGCATGTCTCTCCGAAGGCACGAGAAGGCCGAAGGCGGGGGCGGCCAGGATCGCCTCGACGAAACTCCAGGCCTTGGGAGCCGCCCATGGCCTCCGGAAGACTCGGGGGTGGGTGATCACGCGGAGGAATTCGTACATGATCCCCCAGGTGGAGTACCAGGGCGTGGCCAGGCCGCGCCATTCTTCGATCTTGCCCCGGCAGCACGCGTGGAAGGGGGAGTCCTCGTCGGCGGCGTACACGAAGATGTTGGTGTCGACGACGAACATCAGCGGCCCTCCATGGCTTCGTACAGGGCTTCCCGGTCGGCGATCTCGACCATCGCGCCGCCGCTCTTGAACGAGGGCAGGGACGGCACGGGGCGAGGCCCTTCCTTGGCCGTGAGCAGCAGGCGGAGAGCGGATTCCACGAGCTCCGACATGGTGCATCCGCGGCGCGCCGCCTCGCGTTTCAAGAGGGCCATGACCGAATCGTCGATGTTCAATGTCGTTTTCATCCATATAACCATACAATAGATATGGCTATATGTCAATAGGCTCCGGTCTTTGCCGGTCTTCCCGATTTCCCGATATGCCGGTCTTTCGGTCTTAAATAGAGACGGATTGAAGGCGCGAATATTCTCGCGTTGGGTGGCGCCGTTGCCGGCGTCGAACCTTACGTCGAACCTTAAATCTCTAGTTCCCGGCCCGAACCCGAAGACTTAAGGCCAAATCGAGGGTCATGTCAAGGAATGTTCGCAGATTGGGGGCCATCGTAGCTCACTTCAGTTAGCCGCTTGAGCCATCAGCTCGTGGAGCCTGGTCCAAAGATCCCTGGGCCTTGTCCTCCCGGATGTAGCTTCGTTCGTTCTCCCAGTCTTCCTAGTATTCGATGAGATAGCAGATCGTCAATCGGAGGAAGCTTGGGACCGAGGGAAACACTCCGACCACCCGGCTCCGCCGGCGGATCTCCATGTTCAGCCGTTCCTGCCCATTGGTCGAGGAGATACGTTTCTTGTCGACCTCTGGGAAGTCGTAGAACGCCAGCGAGTCCTCGAGGCCGTCTTCCAGGCAACGGACGGCGTCGGGGAAGCGCTTCTCATAATCCTCGATGAGAACGACGGCCGCCCGTTTGGCGCTTCTTTTATCCGGCTCGAGCCAGATCTGCTTCAGATGAGCCGCGAAGCGGCCCTTCTCCTTGTGAGGGACCTTCGCCAAGCAGTGCTTCACAGCACTACTCTTAAGAAGTGATGTTCCGCATGAAGTGGACTTTGCAGCGCTGCCAGGAAGCACCCAACCATTCCTTCCGGACCGCAGCCTGGATCCCGGCATGGGCATCGGAGATACAGAGCGCGACCCTTTTCATGCCCCTCGCTTTGAGCTTACAGAAAAAGACACGCCAGCTGTCTTCCGACTCGTCAAAGATGGGCTCGACAGCCAGGATCTCCCGAGAGCCGGCCGCATTTGACGCCACAGGCGATCATCACGGCCATCGAGACGACCCGCCCCTCGACCCGAACCTTCTGATACAGGGCATCGATGATCAGGAAGGGATATTCCTCAGCCAAGGGCCGGGTCTGAAAATCGTCCATCTGCGCGTCGAGCTCCTTGTTGAACTCCGAGACCTGGGAGGCGGAGATATTTTCGATGCCCATCGCATGGGCCAGGCGCTCGATCTTCGCGTCGAGACCCCATTGATGAAGGCTTCTTGGACAACCGCGATCAGCGCCTGCTCGGATCTCTTCCCTCCGAGATGAAGAACGGCACATAACCACCCTTCCGGATCTTGGGCACGACCAGATAAACCGTGCCCATCCGGGTATCGACCCTCCGGGCCCGGCCCCCGGAAAAATGCGTTGTCCGGTCCTTCGTGTGCTGACCCTTGGCCGCCCCGACCTTGGCTTCGACCTCGATCCTCATCATCTCGGTCATCACCCACTTGAGCATGGCCAGGAACGGATCCGGCTCCGTGACGAACTGCAATAGCGCCTTCTTGAAGAGTGCCATATAATGCTGCTGGGCCATCGTAGTAAAACCTCTCTCTCTCTCGGTTTGGCGATCGAAGAGAGTTTACCGAACGGCGCTTGGAGGAGAGCGGCGCGTAGAGTGAGATGTGTGGCTTCGGCGCTTCGTAGGCCACCCAGGAAGTTATAGGCGAACAACAGAAGATAACACACCAAGCCCGCGATGCTGACGCGACGGCGCCAGGCGGCGCTCGGGATTAGGGATGTTACCCATTTTCGCATTTGCCGAACCCAGAAAATCTGGCTGGCAATCAAAATCAACACGACGGCGCTACCGACTAGAAACCTCTGCAACATATGCAATCAGCCCTGGAAACCTCCACTTCTAGTATACAATGCTTTCCACTTCGCATTTTGATGTTGGCAC
>CAWCND010000015.1:0-197203 GCA_963796835.1 Candidatus Aminicenantota bacterium
TACCGCACACTGATGGGTAAACGCTGCCGTCCATCAATCGCGGTCGTGAGGTTCTTTCCGCCGACTGCAGTTTCGATTACATCCTGAACATCACCGACGTTGATCCCATAGCGGGCGGCAGCAGCACGATCGGTCTCAATCTCTGAGCAATGGCGCGCCTCGTCAGCGCGCTCCGCATAGAGGTCCACCGCTCCCGGCACACGGCGCACCACCTGTTCAATCTCTCCGGAAAGGCGTTCGATTGTGGTCAGATCGACCCCGAAGATCTTGATGCCAACCTGCGTTCGTATTCCGGTCGACAACATGTCAATCCGATTGCGAATGGGCTGCGTCCAGATGTTCGTGACTCCAGGGAGCCCAGGCTTTGCGTCCAGGCGCTGCAGGATATCTTCCTTCGCAGTCCCTGCTGGCCATTGATCACGCGGTTTGAGCGTACTTGACCGTTTCCGTCATGTTGATTGGGGCGGGATCGGTCGATGTGTCGGCTCGTCCGATTTTGCCCACGACATTCTCGACTGCCGGATCTTGGGAGATGATGCGATCCTGCCCACGCAAGATCTCCGTATCTCGAGGCTGACCGGCCCCTTGGGAAGGTCGATGATCCCGAAGGCCCGGTCCTTGGCGACCAGCATTTTCTTCTTGTCGGCCGAGATCTCGTAGCCGCCGATCTTTCCGAGGTCCTTCTCCTTGAGCTCGCCCAGGTCATAGAGCATGAGCGAGGGCTCCCTCTCCCCGTCCTTAAGCCGGAAATAATAGACCGAACCGCCGATGGCGCTGATCCCGCCGTAATTGGCCGTCTCGATGGGGAGGGCCACGATCCGGCCCTTGAGGCCCTCGATGTCCACCTTGACGGGCGCGGGCTGGGAAGCGTCGGCCTCCTTCTTCGCTTCGGGCTTTGACCCCGGCTTGGCCGGAGCGGCGCCCTTGGCCGGCTGCTCTTCCTCTTTCTTCACCGCGACCTCGTCGCTCTTGGGCTCGAAGGGCGACTTCGTCTCCTTGGCCAGGGTCACGAAATAGATCCGGGACATGGCGCGATAGGCATGGTCCAATTCGGTCTGGCTGAAGACGGGGTTGAAGTCCCGGTCCGAGACGAAGAAGAGATACTTGCCGTCGCGCGCTGAAGGACGGGTCGCCCGAATCGTACCAGCCGTCGGTCACCTCGCTCGGTCTTCTTCGCGTCGAGCGAGTAGAGATAGATCCGGGTCATCGGGCCTCGACTTCGGGCTTGCCGTAGGCGATCCAGCGGCTGTCGGGCGACCAGGCGTAGCTCGGCGATCTCCCAGCGTCTCGGCCTTGACGACCGCGACGACCGTCCTTTGTCGCGACGTCCACGTAGTTCAGGCGCTGAGAGCTTGTCGCTCCACATGATCTTCTTGCTGTCGGGCGACCAGAAGATGCTGGTACTTGTAGGTGTCGGCGCCGCTCGTGATCTGCCGCGGCCTGCCGCGTCCCGTCCTGGGCCTGATGTAGATCTCGTCCTCGCCGCTCTGGTCGGAGATGTAGGCGATCCAGCTTGCCGTCCGGCGACCACTTGGGATTCCGCTCGTGGACGCCCGGGCGTGCCGGTCAGGTTCCGCGTGTTGCCGTACTTGGCGGGGACGGTGAAGATGTCGCCCCGGGCGCCGAACAGGGCCCGCTTGCCGTCGGGGGAGATCTCGAAGCTCGTGACCTGGCCGCCGACCTTGACGAGCCGGCTCCGCGCCCGAGACCATGTCGTCGGCGATGATGATCGGGACCTTCTCGCGTCTTCTCGGTGGCCAGGTCGAACTTGTAGATGTAGCCGCCGTTCTCGAAGACGATGGCCGTGGGGCCGAGCGAGGGGAACTTGATGTCGAAATCGGTGAAGTTCGTCAGCTTGCGCGTCTGCCTTGGTCTCGAGGTCGTAGACATAGAGGTTCATCCTCTTGTTCTCGTCGCGGTCGGAGAGGAAATAGATCCTGTTCCCGCTCCACATCGGGATGATGTCCTGGGCCGGGTTGTTGGTGATGTCCTCGGTCTGTCTTGGTCGCGAAGTCGTAGATCCAGATGTCGTCGGCCATGCCGCCCGCGGTAGCGCTTCCAGGTCCGGAACTCGCGGAAGATCGCGGTTGTAGGCCAGCTTCTTGCCGTCGGGCGAGAACGAGCAGAACCCGCCGCGCGGGAGCGGGGAGCTCGTCCGGCGGGCCGCCCGCGGCCGGGACGAGGTAGAGCTGGCCGATGAAATCGTTCCACTCGCGCATCCGCGAGCGGAAGATGACGTTCTTGCCGTCGGGGGTCCAGCCCATGACGATGTTGTTCGGCCCCATCCGGTCGGAGATGTCGTCCCGGCCGAGCGAGGGCGTGTAGGTCAGGCGCTTGGGGACGCCGCCCTCGGCGGGGATGAGATAGACCTCCCGGTTGCCGTCGTACTCGCCGGTGAAGGCGATGGACTTGCCGTCGGGCGAGAAGCGGGCGAAGGCTTCGTAGCCCTCGTAAAGGGACGTGAGCTTGCGGGCGATCCCGCCGGCCAGGGGCACGGCATAGAGGTCGCCGGCGTAGCTGAAGACGATCTGGTCGCCCGAAACCGCCGGAAAGCGGAGGACCCGGGCTTCCTGGGCCCCGAAAGACAGAGCCGACGCGACCAGCAAAACACACGCGAACACCACGATTCCTTTTGTTTTCACCGGACCTCCTGTTCGGCCGAAAGGCCGAAAAATCCTGGACATCGGGGACACGAAACTCTGCCCCTCAATCGTCAAGGAGACGGTCTGCTCCGTCGCCTTAAACATCCCGAGCGAAGAATAATATCACAGGCGGTCCTCGGACCGTCCATCCTTCATCCGGACGGAAACAGCTTTTTGTTTCCTCCGGGGCTTTGCTGTTTG
The DNA here is from genome assembly GCA_963796835.1 of Candidatus Aminicenantota bacterium. Lineage (GTDB taxonomy): Bacteria > Acidobacteriota > Aminicenantia > Aminicenantales > Saccharicenantaceae > DATKJS01. The sequence continues at coordinate 2,844 of CAWCND010000015.1, forward strand.
GTTATTATAAGAAGCGACTTCCGCTTCGGTTCGGGGAAGCGCTCGATCGCATAGCGCAACGTCGTCCGAGGAATGGCCGGCCCGTTCCCGACGAGGAACTTCTCAAGCCTCTTCGGGTCGCGTTTTCCCGCTTCGCGGAGCAGCCAGCCGTTCGCTTTGCGAACGAGGTCGTCGTCGACCGGAAAGAGCGAGGCCGAGATCTCGTAGATCGCCGGCAGATAATCGGGCTTCCTGGCCAGCTTGATGAAAGAGACGGCTGAGGCCCGCTTGACCCAACGGTTCCGATGGAAGGCCCAGGCCTTGATCTTCTCGACGAAGGCGGGATATTTCTCGAGAAAGGCGCCAAGGGCGTTCGTGCAGAAGACGTCGACCGAAGCCCAGTTATCAAGCAGGTCGTCGGCCAGCCACTTCTTGACCTTGGCGAAAAGGGACGGCGGGAAATCCTTCTTGAACCCGGCCAGAATGAGGGCCCCGATGCTCTTCGCTTCGAGCTCCGGCTCGGCAAAGAGGATGTCGCAGAGAGCGACGGCGTCCGCGACGGTCCAGGCTTCTTTGACGGAAAGACGCAGATCCCTGGCCAGGGCCCTGATATCGGGCGCGGCGATCCCGTAGGCCCTGACGGTGTTCTTGAAATACCTTTGGACACCCTCGGCTCTGACGGGGTCGGCGAGCCCGCGGAGACGCTCCAGGGCCGTCCGGGCGATGTCTTTCGGGGAAGGTTTTCTTAGTTGCATATCAAACTCCTCTTGGGGGGACGATAAGGCCGCCCATAGCCCCCCGAAGATCATCACACTATTTCCGACGTTCATTCTAAACGAACCGCGAAAAGACGTGGTTGGAGACAAGGAACCGGCCGGGCGGGATTCGGATGACGCCCCCCTCCCGGATGAGCCACCCGTCTTCCAAAAGCTCATGGATCTCCCGGGCGAATTTCGTCTCCAGGTCGACCCCATAGCGCTCCCGGAGCGCGGCGAGGTCCACGCCTTCAACCAACCTCAGCCCGAAGACGAGGGCTTCCATCGCGCTCCTCTCCGGGGTGAGCTCCACCATCTCTTCATGGATCGCCTCGCCCCGGCTCAACGACTCCGCCCATTCTCCGAGGTCGCGCCTGTTGCACCACCTCTTGTCCCCGAGGTGGGAGCAGGCCGACGGGCCCAACCCGAGAAAAGGCTCATAACGCCAGTATTTCAGGTTGTGACGGCACTCTTTTCCGGGGCGGGCGAAGTTGGAGATCTCATACTGCCGGAGTCCGGCCGACTCCAACCCGGATTGGCACATCCGGTAAATATCGGCCGCAGCGTCCTCGTCGACCGGGGTTCTCTCCAGGGTCTTTTCGAACGGCAGACCGTCCACGTTCTCAAGGAAATAAAGCGAAACGTGATCAGGGTCCAGGCGGATGGTCTCTTCGAGGGTCGTCACGGCGCTTTGGGGAGTTTCGCCCGGGACCCCGATCATCAGGTCGATGCTGACGCCCGCGAACCCCGCCGCCCGGCCAAGGGCGAAGAGCTCCCGGGCTTCCTCCGCCGCATAGTCCCGGCCGAGCGTGCGCAGGGTCCCGGCGTCGAAAGATTGGACGCCGATGCTCAAGCGGGTGACGCCGGCCTCCCTCCAGCCCCGCACGCGCGCCCCGTCATGGGTCCCGGGATTGGCCTCCAGGGTCCACTCGACCGCTTCGAGCCAAAAGCGGCCGGACACGAGATCATGGAGGGCGTGGAGGTCGTTGGGATGAAGGAGCGACGGCGTCCCTCCCCCGATGTAGACCGTGTCGACCTCGAGCTTCTCCACGGCCCGCCGGTCGGCCTCTCGTTTCAACCCCTCCCACCAGTCGAGATGGAGATCGCCGCCGTCCGCGAGGCTGTAGAAATGGCAATACGGGCACTTGGCCCGGCAAAAGGGGTAATGGATGTAAAGGCCGGCCCGCACTCAGCTCTTCTCTTCGTAGCCGATGGCCGCGAAATAGATCGCCCGGTCGAAAAAGAGGATGACTCGCTGGTAAAGGTCCATGGCCTGGTAGAGGTCCAGGGCCGTGTCCAGGACCCCCGCCGCCTGGACCTTCTCCCAGAGCTCGCGACGGATGTGGCAGAGCGACAGGACGATCTCGGAGAACGGGAACCCTTCCTTCCGGCGCTGCCTTCCGAGGTCGGTCCAGTAGCTCCTCATCTCCTCTTTCGTCGTTTCGCGGGAGATCCACTTGCCGAGCTGGCTATAGACGCGGTAGGCCCGTTTAAAGATTTCCTTCTGGTCGAACCCCTGATACCTGGGCATCCGCTGATCGCGCTGGATGGAGAGGACATAATCAGCCGTCAGCTCGTCGGCGCTACGCTCGATGAGGTCCACGAGCTTCCGCGAGGCGGGCGTTTCGAAAAAGGCGTCTTTTTTCCCGGTTTCGCTCATCGTTCCCCTCGCCAGGAAAAATGTAACACGGCCGGAAACGCGTGTCAAATGGAGAGCCCCTGTCCCCGGGGTGGAAGAGGCGGCCTGAGAATGGAACGGTATCGCGGAGACGGTTACTTTTTGACGGCCTTTGGCATCTCTTTCATCTTCGCCAAATGTTCCTGGATGGCCTTGACCCTCGCGGGGTCCTTCGATGTGATCTTGACGACCGCGCCGTCCGGGGTATTCGTCACGACCCATTCCACACCCTCGGCATGGAGGGGGCACATCATCGAGCAGCCCGTGGCCTTGGCTCCGGCTTCCGAACCGCCCATCTTCCCGTTCATGGCCATAGATCCGGCCATGGGCTCATGGAGGTTCTTCTCTTTGGCAGCGGAGGCCGTTTTTTGAAGGAATTTCTCCGGGTCCTTGGCGAACGCCTCCTTGCATCCGGTGGAGCAGAAATAGTACGTCGTGCCCTTATACTCATATGTCGCCGCGGCGCTCGCCTTGACGACCGTCATCCCGCAGACGGGATCGATGGCCTTGTCGTCGGACTTCTGCTGGGCCACCACGGTCCCCATCATGACTACAGCCATGACGGCCAAGAGCGCGATCAATCTCGCTTTTTTATTCATCAGAACCTCCTTGAAGCATTAACGTCGATGTATTTTACAGGATGGGCCCAAGAATTGCCACGGGGCGGAGGAGGCCGGGCGTCAGCGGCCTTTCCAGGGCTCGAGAATCAGGCCGACGCCGGGGTCCGAGGTGTGCCCGAGATCGTCCAGGCCCCAGGACCTCAGGATCGTCTTGAGCAGGGAATAGTGGGAATACGGGGTCGGGTCGCGATACCCGGCTTTGACCAGAGGCGAGATGAGGACGGTCGGGATGTTCCCCCCCCTCGCGAGCGGCGACCGGCCGCAGCAGGCCTGGTCGGTCGTCCCTTCGTCGAACGTCAGGACCAGGAGGCTCTCGGCGTCGAAGGCCGGCGATTGAAGGATCGAGCCGACGACCCGGCCGAGCCAGGCATCCATGACTTCGACCCCGCAATCGTGGGAAGAATCGCACATGTCGGGAACGATAAAAGAGTAATCCGGCAGCTCATTCTTTTCCAAGTCCCCGGCCAGCTGGGTCAGGGGGACGACGCTCCGGATGAGGCGCGCCGGGTCCCGGCGAATGGCGTCGAAATAGACGAACGGGTTATGCTTCATGGCGTACCTGCCGGAAAAGCTCCCCAGGAAGCCGGCCGACGGCAACCCCTCGACATAGGCCTTCCAGGAACGTCCGCCGGCCTCCAGGAGATCGGGCAGGCTCCGGGCCCTGACCAAGCAGTCGAGGCAATCGCTCCGGATGCCGAAGGAATCGCCGCTGAGGAGGGCCAGGTAGTTCGGCAGGCTCGGATGGCTGATCGCGTAATAGCGCGTGAGGAGGGAATATTGAACGGCCCAGGCGTTGAAGTTGGGCATCTTGCGGTTGCCGACGACCTCGCCGAATTCCTTGTTCTCGCCGATCACGATGATGACATGGGAGAATCTGGGGACCGGCCCGGCCTGGGCGGCGACCGCGGCCTGAGGCCGGCTCCAGGCTTGCCCTCCAGCCATCAACAAGAGGAAGACCGCCACCAAAACTCTTCCCGCGACGGATTTTCTCATGATCAAGAAACGCCCAAGAGCAATTCGTGGACCCGCCTGCCCTCAGTGTAGCCAGGCTTCAGGCCCGTGTCAATGAGGCCATATCGCACCGAAACCACACCTCTGTTGATCGCCGTTGTAAAAGGCACAATCCGCCGGATCCGGCCACGGCGATTCCCAACGTGATGTTGCTGTAACTTCCCTTAGTTATGGACGGAGGCCTGGGCCCGGATGAGGTCGTGCAAGGTGATGATGCCCTGAATCGCGCCGTTCTCCCGGCTGACGACCACGAGGACATTGATCGGGGACTGGATGAACTTGTCCCCGACTTCCCGGACTGTCTGGTCCGGGAAGCAGGTGATGACGTTCTGTATTTCCGGAGTATCGTTTCTTAGCAGGGATTCGAGGATTCGCTGGCGGGTCAGAATCCCTTGAAGCTGGCCGTCCATCTCGATGGGGAAGCTGCTGTAAGGATATTTGTCCACGAGGGCATGCAGTTTTTTCGGATCGAGGCTCCGGACTACAATGGGGCGGGGGTTGGCGATGGCGGAAACCGGAAGGTTCTGCCAGCTCTGCAGATCCAAGGGCGGGCGGATCTTGTGGAGCTCGTGGCCGTCCTGGACGAGCGCGGCGTCATAAAAGTTCAGCCGGCCGCCGAGACGGGACACGGCCTGACTGACGATCAACCCCAGCATGAGGGCAGGCACTAGGGAGAATTGGTGCGTCATCTCGAAGACGATCAGGAGGGACGTCAGGGGCGCCCCGACCACTGTCCCCAGGCAGGCGCTCATGCCGACGGCGGACAGGACAATGTGATCGGCCGGCGTCAGGGGGATCCAGGTCCCCGCCAGGCCGCCGATGAAAAAGCCGCTCATCCCCCCGATGAACAGCAGCGGGGCGAAAATCCCTCCGCAGCCGCCGAACCCGTAGCTGGCGATCGTGGCCACAAGCTTGGCACCGACCATGATGCCCGCGATCTTCCATTCGAAGTTATTGTTAAGGGCCCGGCTCAGGTCCTGGTACCCCAGGCCAAAAACGCCTATCTTTCCGAACGTCAGGAAGACGGAGACGCCGAGGACCCATGTGACGAGACCGCCGAAGCCCGGCTTGAGCCAGGCCGGGACGGAGGTCACCCTTCTCATCCTCGCCCTCAAGAACAGGGTCCCTCTCTGAAAGACGACCCCAGCCAACGAGGCGACCGCCGCCACAATGGGAACGATAGCATAGTGAAGCCAGCTGACGTTCTCGATGGCCGGCAGGGAGAAGGCCGGCTGCCGGCCGAGGATGGCATAGACCGTGAAGGCGCCCAGGACCGAGGCCAGGACGACGCGACCCAAATAGCGGCTGTTCAGGTCGCCCGTGATCTCCTCAATGGCGAAGGTGATGGCGGCGAGCGGGGTGTTGAACGCGGCGGCTAGGCCGGCCGATGCCCCCATCAGCGTCGCCGCCCGCCGTTCCCGCCGCGGCGTCCCCATGGCCCCGGCAATATTCGAGGCGACGCCGCTCCCGATATACACGGACGGGCCTTCGCGGCCGAGGCTGGAGCCGCCGCCGATACTGAGGATGCCCGCCACGAACTTGACCACGACCGTCCGAGGTTCCATTTGGCCCAGTTCTTTCCAATAGGCCACTTTGACCTGGGGGATTCCGCTGCCCGCCGCTTCCGGACTGAAGACGTTCAAAAGGAAGCCGACCAGAATGGACGTGCTGAGGATCAAGAGGAAGCTGGACACGGCGAAAAACAATTTCGAACGCGAAGCGAACTGGACATAGGTAAGGGAGAAAAAGAGATTGGCCATGAACAAGAATCCAACCGCCGAAAGCCCGGCGCTCAGGCTAAGAACAACGGTCTGCGCGACCTGCCGGACATTGTCGGGGAGCTTTTGCAGCAGGCGCACGATCGGGTTGTTTTCGAGAGCAACTATCATGTCTTGACCGACTCTCCTTTGTTCCCCGGAGGATGAGAGCCCTGCGGGGACATTTCGCCAGGAGACATTTTCTCCGGGGGCCGGCCTGGAGATATCAACGGCGATTACTATTTTAATGAATCCCGGCGGCGAAGGACAATGTTTTTTCACGAGAGAGGGAACCCAACTTCAAGCCCCCGGCATCAAGCCCGGGGCTCTCAATAATATCGCCATGATTCCCAGCTGCCCGGCCTCTCCCGTTCCGCCTCGGCTCTGTTTGACCGGACGGTTGTGCGCGCTTATAATTTCCTCGACATGACGCGTCTTATGAAATCGATTCTCACGTCCCTTTCAAGGCTCATTCCCGCGCTCGCCCTTGCCTCGGCTCTCTCCGCGGGGCCGCCCTTTTTTACCGACGATCCCGTCCCTGTCGACCTTCATTGCTGGGAATTCTACCTGGCCTCCCAGCACTTCATCACGGGCGACGCCGTATCGGGCACCTTGCCCCATTTCGAGGTCAACTACGGGGCCGTGGAGAACGTCCAGCTCCACTTGATCATGCCGATGGCCTATGCCAAGCCGAGGGGGCTCCCGTTCCAATACGGCCCCGGCGACATCGAACTCGGGGTCAAGTTCAGGTTTGTCGGCGAAACCAGTTCCCTGCCGCAGATCGGGACGTTCCCTCACCTCGAACTGCCAGCCGGGAACCAGAGCCGCGGTTTGGGGAGCGGTGTGATTCAAGTGTTTTTACCGATCTGGATGCAAAAAAGTTGGGGAGCATGGACAACATACGGCGGAGGCGGCTATTGGATCAACCCGGGTCCGGAGAACAGGAATTATTGGATGCTCGGCTGGGAAGTGCAGCGCGACCTTTCCAAATCGATAACCGTCGGCGCGGAAGTCATCAGCAATTCCCCGAGGGCCGTCGGGGAGACCGGCGAGACCGGCTTCAATCTGGGCGCGCTCCTGTCCACGGGGAAAGGGCAGATCCTCATGTTCTCGGGCGGCCGGGATTTTCACGGCCCCAACCACTTTTTTGCGTATATCGCCTATTATTGGACGTGGGGCCCGCATGCTTAAGGGTCGCGGGCCGGCGTCTGAACAAGACGTGCCAGAAGCCATCTTGGCCGCCGTCCTCTTCAAGCATCTCGACCACCTCGAACGAGCGGCCGAAGAGGCCCACGATATCGCCCCTGCCAAAAGACCGCCGGTAGGCTCCTTGGGCAATATGCCAGCGTCTGCTGGAGCCTTGAAAAAGGGGGAACTTCGGGCTGAAGACGCTCAGGACATAGAAGCCCCGCGGAGCCAAGACTCCCAAGATACGGGATCTATAGGCCGGCCAGTCCGATTTTTTCTGGTGATGGAGGCACCCGTAGTCAAGGACAATGTCGAACGGCGGGCTTGAAGGCTGCAGACGAAGGACATTCGACACTCGAAAGACGATTCCGGCGGCTCCTCCGGCCTTGGCAAAACGCCGGGCCCGCTTCAAGGCTGCGGGCTCGTAATCGATCCCGACAACCTTGAATCCCATCCGTGCGGCGGCGATCGCGTGGCGGCCCTCCCCGCAGCCGACATCCAAAAGCCTGCCTCCTGGGATCACCTTTTTCAGCCAATCAAGGAACGTTACGGCATAAGGCGAAGGGTCTTCCACCCCCCATCCGTGCTTGCCGGTACGGTAAGCGTCGCGAAAGTAACGGCGGTTAGCTTTTTCTGCTGACGCCCTGCTCAAGACGTCTCCTCATTTTCGCTGAGGCGGGGTGGATCAAAGGCCGATCCATCTCACCGGAAGCCATTCTAGCATAACGGCGGCCCCCGGAGAAAATCCGGGGCGTGCTCAGGGGGACCCGGACCGATCTTAGGGCGCCAGGCCTGGCGGGTTTTGACTTCAAAAAACCATTATGATAAATTGATTCAACTATCGCCCCGCGATAACCAAGAGAGCCAGAGATCCCAAAGAAATAAGAACTTATGAAAGACGCCGAAGCCACGACCTCGCCCGTCGCCCAACCCCAGAAGCTCGAGCTGAGACGCGATGTCACGATCTGGGGATCGTTCATGTGGGGCTATGCCGATGTCGGGGCCGATATTTATGTCGCTTTGGGCCTGGTCATCGGAGCGGCGCAGGGCGCGGCGCCGCTCGCTTTTGCCCTGGCCGGCCTGGTCTATATCATGATCGGCCTCTCCTTCACTGAATTGGCCTCCGCCTATCCCGTGGCCGGCGGCGGCCATTATTATTCCCTGCGGGGCTTGGGCGATCTGTGCGGGTTCCTGGCCGGCGCGGCCCTGCTTCTCGACTACACCATCGACATCGCCTTGTTCGCCACGGCCTCGACCGGCTACGTGAATTTTTTCCTTCCTTATTTCGGGATCAGCCTGGCCAAGTTCAACGTCAACCTCGGCCCCTTCCCCAACGTCAATCTCTTGTGGCTCGGCGAAACCTTGACCATGATCATCTTCCTGCGCGTGCTCAACGTGCGGGGGGTCCGGGAATCCTCGAAACTCAACGAGGTCATCGGGGTGATCGACCTGCTGATGGAGATGTCGATCGTCAGCTTCGGGTTCATTCTCGCCTGGCGCCCGGAATTGCTGATCGATCAGTGGAAGCATCAATTCCCGTCGGCGAAGCAATTCATGTACGGCTTCTCCCTGGCGATCATCTCCTTTGTCGGACTGGAGAGTATATCCCAGGCGGCCCAGGAGACTCGAAGGCCCGCCACGGTCATCCCGCGGACGTCCGTGGCCCTGATCTTTACCGTCTTCATCCTGGCCATCAGCTTTTCAACCGTCGGCCTGGGGATCCTGAACTGGCAGGACTTCCGGGTCCACGAATCCGACCCGATCGCCTACCTGGCCACCCACATCCCTTATCTGGGGGTGATCGCCGGACCTTTCGCCGCCTTCCTGGGGGCCACGATCCTCTTGATCTCCTCGAACTCCGGCGTCATGGGCGATTCGCGTCTCATCTTCTCCATGAGCCACTTCAAGCTCGTCAGCAAATGGTTCAGTCATGTCCATCCCCGTTTCCGGACCCCCAGCAACGCGATCATCGGTTTCGGCTGGGTCGGCATTGTCCTGACGATGGCGGCCTTCTTGACCCCCCGCGTCCTGGATACTCTCGCCAACCTCTATGCCTTCGGGGCGACGTTCGGCTACATGCTCGTCTTCATTTCCCTGATCCGCCTGCGGTTTCTGGACCCCTACACCCCCCGCCCCTACAAGGTCCCGCTGAATTTCAAGTGGAAGCGCAAGGACGGGCTGGTCATCGATGTGCCCATCCTGGGGTTCATCGGTTTCCTCGGCGTGGCCGCCATCTTTTCGACGGTCGTCATCACCCACCAGATCGGCCGGATCGTGGGGCCCCTCTGGATGGTGCTCTGCGTCATCTATTACGTGACGTTCCGGCGACGCAACAAACTCCCCGTCTTCCGCAACTCGACCCACGATTGGGAGAAGGAACAGATGGAGGTCCTGAAGGCCGCCGAAGAATATGAATCCCTCGAGATCTATAAAGCCGCCTTGATCAGGCGCGACAAGCAACGCGGGCTGAAATCACGCTGGGACGAGAAATAGATGCGCCGACGGCCGATCCCTCCCCCCGAAAAGCTGACCGCGACCGACGTTCTCCAAACCCTCCTCGGCGTCCTGATGATCCCCTTGGGCCTCGTCATCCTTTACCACGCCCTGACCAGGGTCCCGACGGTCACCGCCGTCGTCGTCGGCCTGGCGTTCCTGGCCTTCGGCCTCTACCGGGTGACGACCGCCGCTCTCCGATACAAGATGCTCAGGCGAAACCGGGCGACGATAAGGACATAGCGAGGAGCCATGACGACCGGCCCGCAAGTGACAGTCCTCGGCATCCTCTGCGCCACCGTTTTTTCCATCTCCATGGCCACCCTGCTCTGGTGGATGATGCATCCTCCGCGCCAAGTATCGCAGTCGGTCGCCAAGGCCATGGTGGCGGTCTCCGCCATCAGGAAGATCATCGTCCCAGTGCAGGGAACGACCTATGGCTACAAGGCCGTGGAGCTGGCCTGCCGTTTGGGAAAGGAACAAAAAGCGGAGATCTTCGTCACATATGTCATCGAGGTCCCTTTCACGATGCCTCTCGACGCGCCCATGGACAAAGCCGCGGCCGAGGCCAAGAGCGTGCTGGAGCGGGCCGAAGAGATCGTCAGGCACAGCAATCTCCCCTGCAAGCCGGTCCTCGAGAAGGCCCGGCAGATCAGCGAGGGCGTCATCCGCCTGGCCCGGGAGGAGGCGGCCGACTTGATCGTCATCGGCATCCGTCCTATGATCGGACTTCCCGACAGGATCATGGGCCGGACCTCGGAGGCGATCTTGCGGAAAGCGCCCTGCGAGGTCGTCCTCGACCGCCGCGTCGAATGACTCAGAGAAAAAGGAGGCCGACAAGATGAAAGCCGTCATTCTCGGTTGCGGCCGCGTGGGGTCGTTGCTGGCGTCCCTGTTGTCCGAGAACGGTTGGCAGGTCGCGGTCGTCGATTCCAACCCGGAATCCTTCGACGGGCTCAGCGACGATTTCAACGGCGTTCAGGTGAACGGCCGGATCACGGATGACGATACGCTCCGTCTGGCGGGCCTGGAGTCCGCCGACATCGTGGTGGTCCTGACCTCCGACGATCTGTCGAACCTGATGGCCGGTCAGCTGGCCCTCCGCCGGTTCGGCCGGCAAAAGGTGTTGGTCCGCGTGCGGGACCCCATCAAGGCCAAGGCCTACCGGGAGCTTGGGATCCAGACCATCTGCCCGACCGAGCTCGAGCTCGACCTGTTGCGCCGGGAGTTAGGGGTCCAACCCAAACGTTAGGAAGGGGACGCCATGTACATCATCATCGCCGGAGGCGGAGAAATCGGCTACAACCTGGCCAAGGCGCTGCTCGCCGACCGGCACGAAGTCCTGCTCATCGAAAAGGACATCTCTCGCTACAACCTGTTCAACAAGGAGCTCGGAGACGCCATCTTCCACGGGAACTGCTGCGAGATCACGACGCTGAAGAGAATCGGCACCGGCCGGGCCGATTGGCTGATCGCCGTGACCGGCCAGGACCAGGAGAATCTCGTCATCTGCCAACTGGCCAAGCTCCTGTTCATGGTCCCCAAGACGATGGCCGTGATCAATGACCCGAAGAACGAAAAGCTCTTCGAGAGCCTCGGGGTGGACATCGTCGTGAACACGACCAGCATGATCAGCGTCCAGATCAGCCACAAGCTGAACATGGGGGCCCTCATCCCGCTCCTGACCGTTCAAAACCTGATCATCGTCCAGGCCGAAATCGACGATTCTTCGCCCGCCGTTCATCAGAAGGTCAAGGACCTCAAGCTTCCGCCGGAGACGATCTTGATCGCCGCCATCCGTCAGGACGAGGCGGTCTTGCTCAAAGGGGATACGACGATCTTGCCCAACGATCAGGATCATGGCCATCACTCTCCGGGAAAAAGAGGAAGACCTCAGGAAGATTTTATAACATGAAGATCACCCATTATTTGAACCGGCCACAGATCTTGATCGACCTGAAGTCGACCGACAAACTCGGCGTCCTCAAAGAGCTGACCCAAGTCCTCATCGACCAGGGCCTGGTCCCCGCGGAACACCGGGAGGATATCATCGCCGGCCTGGTGGAACGGGAAGAACTGACCAGCACGGGCCTCGGCTACGGCCTCGCCATGCCCCATATCAAAACGAAAGCCGTGACGAAGATCCAAATCGTCTTCGGGCGGAGCGTCGCAGGGGATCGACTTCGCCTCCCTGGACGGTAATCCCGCCCATGTGTTCTTCCTGATCTTGGCCCCCCCCGAGATGACGACCGAATACCTGAAAGTCATTTCGGTCATCTCGGCCCTCATGAAGGACGCGGACCAGCGTCAGCGCCTCTTGCGGGCAAGATCGCAGGAGGAGGTCTTTTCCCTCCTCGGTTCGACGAAATAAAGGGGGGGGGTCCCCAAAACTTGAACATTTTCAACGTATGGCCTATGATAGGACGGGCTCAAGAGCAGGGCCGTTCGCAAGATGAATAAGAAAATCGCCGCTGTGCTGATCTTCTGTCTTCCTCTCTGGGCCACGGCGCTCGCCTATCACCACCATGAGGATCATGCCGCGCACGACGAGTGCGGTCTTTGCCTCTGTCTCTCTCTTCATTCAGGCCTGATCCTGCCTTCCCTCTATCACGTCTCAGCGCCCGCGTTGAACCTCACGCCAATGCCTTTTGAGACTGCGGCGGACGTTTCGAATCCCTATCGCGGACCTCATTCCGACCGGGCCCCTCCGCTTCCATAATCGGCTCTCCCACCATTTCTCGTCGGGAAAACCCTGGGCGCGGTTGTCAGACCGCGTGAACAGGAGGGAGGAATCGTTATGAAAGCCAATAAAATGTCGAAATTCGTGGCGCATCTATGTCTCGCGTCCACGATCGCATTGTTGATCCTTTTTACACCCAAAGCCGCCTTGGCCGAGTCCTCGGGGACGATCCTCGGTCACGTCATCGGCCCTGATGGAGCGGCCATGCCCGGGCGTGCGGCTCCTTTTGCACAACGATATCACCGGCTACAAGTCCGAAGCCGAGAGCGGGCCGGACGGCTCCTTTCGATTCTATAACGTCCCCTTCAACCCCTACCATTTGCACGCGGACCTTAATGGATTCGCGCCCTTCCTGGTCTCGGTGAACGTGCGCTCTGCGGCGCCCACGGAGGTGACGGTGAAACTCAAGCTCGCCGAAATCTCGGTGACGGTGGTCGTTACGGCCGGCGAGCCCGCAGCCGGCCAGCTCGAAACCGACACATCCACGTCGCACGTGGACATCGACAAGTCCTATATCGCGCGCGCACCCGCGGCCGTCTCGTCGAGAGCGATGGAGGAGCTGATCACGGCGACTCCCGGATTCGCCAAGGACGAGAACGGGCGCTTCCATTTCCAGGGGGCGCACAGCCAGAGCGAGTACGTGATCGACGGCCAGACGATCTCCGACCAAACGGGCGTCACGTTCTCGAACTCTATCGACCCCGGGATCGCGCAGTCGATGGAGGTCATCTACGGGAACGTGCCGGCGGAATACGGCGAAAAGGTCGGGGCCGTCATCAACCTCGCGACGAAATCGGGGCTCGGCAGCCCTTTCAAGGCGGATATCCAGAGCGGCGTGGCCAGTTTCGGGACCTTCGAAGAGGGCGCGTCGGTGATGGGAGGGTCGCAGAGCTGGGGCATCTTTGCCTCCGTGACGGGTTCGTGGTCCGACCGATTCCTCGATCCGGTCAACCCGAGCAATCTTCACAATGTCGGGCAATACCGAACGGGCCTTCCTGCGGCTGGACTACGCCTCGCCCAAAATGACCGACATGCTCCGGCTGACCTTCCTCGCCGGGCGCACGGACCGGGACGTGCCGAACACTTACACCCAGGAAGCCGCGGGTCAGGACGAGTCCGTGAAGAGCCAGGACCAGAACCTCAACCTCGGCTGGACGCACGTGCTTTCCTCCTCCGCGACGTTCGACCTGAACGCCTTCGCGCGCTTCTCGACGTTCCATCTTTTCTCCTCGCCCTACGACACTCCCGTTCTGGCCGAGTCCGACCGGTCGCTCGACAACTACGGCCTCGCGCCCTCGTTCACCTGGGCCCACGGAGCTCATGAGATCAAGGTGGGCGGCGTCTTCAAGATGTTCCCGATCGACGAGAAGTTCAGCTTCGGGATCACGGATCCCACCTTGAACGATCCCGCTTCGCCGGATTACAACCCCAACCTCGCCCCGTATGACTTGACGCGAGGCGGGTCCCTGTTCGATTTCCAAGGCCGGCGCACCGGGACCTATTACGCCGCCTACGTTCAGGACAATATCAAGCTTCAGGATCTCACTCTCAACCTGGGGTTCCGATACGACCACAACAATCTTCCGATGAACCAGTCCGTCCCGGAGCCCCGCCTTGGGGCCGCCTATTTCATCAAGAAAACGAAAACGGTCTTGCGCGCTTCGTACAACCGCATCTTCTATACGCCGGAGTACGAGAACATCCTGCTCAGCTCCTCGCCCGAAGCGGCGAGTCTCGTTCCGCCTCTCGTGCAGCAGTCCCGGGCGCTCGGAGGGGGCCTGTTGCTCGTGCCCGGGGAGCGGCAGAATGCCTTTACGGTGGGTGTGCAACAGGCGCTCGGCAGTTTCGTCCGTCTCGATGTCGACTTCTGGTGGCGCCGCTCAAAGGGGGCGGGCGACCAGGATCAGTTCGAGAACACCGGGATCGTCTTTCCGCTCGCGTTTGCCTCCGGCCGGTACGAGGGATGGGACGTCCGGCTTGACTTGGCGCAGACGCACGGTTTCCAAGGCTTCCTGTCTCTGGGCCATACTCACGCCATCTACGTGCCGCCGAACGTCGGAGGGCTCTTTCTCGACCAGGCCGCCGTCGAGACCATCACGGCCGGCCCGTTTCTCATCGATCACGACCAGAAGCTTCAAGCCCAGCTGGGCGTGTCTCTATGACATCGGGAAGAGCGGCTTCTGGGTGGGCAGCAACATCCGCTACGACTCGGGCCTCGTCTGCGACGTCGGGCCGGCGGACATTGCTTCGGACCCCAACAACGCATTCGCCGTCCCCTACATCGTCGTGCACAGCGGGACCGGTCTCGACCCGAACCGCATCGCGGCCCGGACGGTGGCAGACTTCTCCGTGGGCGTCGACCTGTCCCAACACGGCATCCCCTTGTCCATCCAGGCCGACCTGCTCAACGCTTTCAATAAGCAGGGAGTCTACAATATCGAGTCCGTCTTCGGAGGCACACACGTGATCCCGCCTCGCATATTCGCCGTGCACCTGCGATACAGCTTCGGAGGCGAAAAATAGGAAAAGGTTGAAGTCCAGGGCGTGTCCCCCTCACCCCAGAAAGGGCCTGGAATTCCGGCACGACAGTTGGTACAATACGCTCGGGCACGGCGGCAAGAACATGAACGACACCGAGAAGCAGGACCAGGAAGATTCGCGCACCAAGAACCTGAAGAACCCGATTCTCGTGGCCTCGAGTCAAACGGTCAGGATCTTGGTCGTCCTGGCCTTTGCCCTCTTGTTCGCCCTCATGTTCGGCCTGTTCTTCGGCATCCCGGGGGGGACGGTCATCGGCGTGATCGCCGGCTTGATCGCCGGCGCCATAGCCAGCTTTATCTTCTATGGCTTGGTGGCCGGCCCTTGAGCGCGCCCGGCCGCTAAAAAAGACCCAACTCAAGAAGCTGGAGCGTATTATCAGGGCCGACCCGGGGGCTTTTGAGGAGAGGCCTTGAAGGAGTCCGATGTCCCTCGGTTCTTCGTCCCCAAAGCCCGCCGCAAGAGGGCCGGAAGCGAATGCTCCGGGCCGCCCGGCGAGGGCAGGAATCCGCCTCAGGCCATAGCCCACGATGCATCTCAAGAAGCCGGAAAATCTCGTTGCCGGGGCGGACTTGATCATTTCGGCTCTTAGGTAAGGAGGCGCGCGATGCGATGGACGAACCTCGTGACCGCGGTGGACCTGCACGCGGCCGGAGAGCCCGGCCGGGTGATCATCGGCGGCGTCCTCGACGTTCCGGGCCGGACCATGTTCGAAAAAATGAAATACCTGGAGCGGAACGCGGACGGGCTGCGGAAGCGCATGCTGCGGGAGCCGCGCGGCTATCCCGCCGCCAACTGCAACCTCATCCTGCCGCCGACCGACCCCCGGGCCCAGGCCGGGTTCGTCATCATGGAACAGACTGAATACGTCGCCATGTCGGGCACGAACACGATCTGCACGGCCACCGCGCTCCTCGAGACAGGCATGCTGCCGATGAAAGAACCGTACACCGATATCGTCCTCGAGGCGCCCGCCGGCCTCATCCCGGTGCGGGCCCACTGCGCCAACGGGAAGGTCACGCGAGTGACCTTCCAGAACGTCCCCGCCTTCGCCGTCCATCTCGACCGGCCGGTCGAGGCCCGGGGCCTCGGCACCGTGCTCGTCGACGTCGCCTGGGGCGGGATGTTCTATTTCATCGCCGAGGCGGGCCCTCTCGGCCTGCGCCTGACCCCCGACGAAGGCCGCGACATCGTCCGGGTCGGCGAAATGATCAAGGCCGCCGTCCGCGAGCAGCTGCCCGTCGTCCACCCGGAAAACCCCGAGATCCGGGACGTGACCATCGGCGTCCTCTCCGGCCCGCCGGCCTCGCCCGAGGCGGACCGGAGAAATGCGGTCGTCGTGTCGACGGGCATTCTGGACTGGGACGCTCCCTCGTCCTGGACGGGGGCCATCGACCGGTCCCCATGCGGGACGGGGACTTGCGCCAAGATGGCCGCCCTCCACGCCAAGGGGACGCTCCCTCTCCACAAGGACTTCCGGCACGAGGGCATTCTCGGGACGATCTTCACCGGGCGTTTGATCGAGGAAACCCGGGTCGGGCCTTATCCGGCCGTAGTGCCTACGATCACGGGGACGGCCTGGATCACGGGCCTCGCCACTTATGGCGTCGACCCGGACGACCCGTTCCCCGAGGGATTCACGGTCGGGGACATCTGGGGCCGGACCGTCTGACTTGTGTCACCTTGACCCGTTCGCCGAGGCTAAACTCCGCCTTTCATCCCCTTCGCGGGACGGAGGAATAGGGAGCCCCCGCTTCGGGGGCAGGCGCTCCAAAGCCTGTAAGAGTCGGATCTAATAGACGTAAGTTCGTGGAGCTTCGGGGCGGGGACAAGAAGCGAGGCTCAGGGTTACTACGGGGAGCAGTAAATATATTACATAATCCTTGCTGCTCCCCGAGTACTAGCCGGGCGATAGAGAAATCTGAAGACAATTATATCCTGCCCGGCTTAGTAACCCCGAACAAGCCCCAGCATTCATGCCGGGGACTCGAGGGGTTGACTTGCTGCTGAGCGCGCCTTATGATCCGATTTCATTAGAGGAGGGAGAATTGGCCCCCGAACGTTTATCCAGCCGGCGCGAAAAGAACCGAGCTTCCTATAGAACCAATCCGCGGGCCTGCCGATCCGGCTTGCTTTTCCGGCAAGCCCTGCTCGCCATGGTTCTGTGTCTTTGCTTCCTTACGGGCGGTTCGTTACGTGGTGAAGAGGGGGGAACAGGGGTCCTGCTGCCCGACGGGCGCGAATTCATTTCCTGGGAGCGGCCGGCTCAGTTCATCAGGACATATTATGTAGACAATCGGAATCCCCGGGCCGCGGATTCGAACCCCGGCACGAAGGAACTTCCCTTTCTCACGATCAACAAGGCGGCCCAGGTGCTCCAGCCTGGCGAGCGCGTGATCATCATGACGGGCGTCTATCGCGAGCGCGTCGATCCTGCGCGCGGCGGCACCGGCCCCGACAAGATGATCAGCTACGAAGCGGCGCCGGGCGCGAATGTCGTCATCAAGGGCTCGCGCGTGGTCAAGGCCGGCTGGGAGCCTTCGACCGGCTTCAAGCTCGAGCCCGCCTGCGGCGAAGCCCGCCAAAGTGAAGATCTATTGTCGCCGCCTGGACGACCTCGATTTCCAGGGCTACAACCCCTTCGGCATGGTCAATATCATGCAGGACCGCGTCTACCTGATGCCCAAGCCGGAAGAGCTATGGCGGCATCTGGCCCGGCGCGGCATGGTCTTCGTGGACGGGCGGCGCCTGGACCAGGTCGAGCTTTACCAGCATCTCTCCCGGAAAGACGGGGCGTTCTGGTGCGAGCACGACGGGCTCACGATCCACGTCCGCCTTCCCGGTGACGCGGATCCCGGCCTGCACGAGGTGGAGCTCGTGATCCAGGAGCAGGTCTTCGCCCCGCGGACACGCGGGCTCGCCTACATTCGCGTCAAGGGGATCTCGTTCGAGCACGCCGCCAACGCCTTCCCGGTCCCCCAGCGCGGTCTGGTGTCCATGAGCCGGGGCCATCACTGGATCATCGAGGACTGTGCCCTGAGGCATGCCAACGGCGTCGCGCTCGATATCGGCGCCCAGGATTGGGACATGGAGCCGCCGGCCGTCATCGGCCACGCCATCGTCCGCCGCAATCATATCGACGATGTGGGCGTATGCGGGATCGCCGGGATGGCGGTGCAGGACACCCTCATCGAATCCAATCTGATCGAGCACGTCGGCTACCAGGACGTCGAGCTGGCCTGGGAGACCGGCGGGATCAAGCTGCATCAGACCAAGAGCTGCCTCCTCCGCGCCAATGTCATCCGGCACACGATCCACGCGGAAGCCATCTGGCTCGACTACGAGAACACGAATACGCGCGTCACCGGAAACGTCATGGGCGACACGCTCGAAACGCTGCGGGGCGGGATCTATCTCGAAGCCTCTCACGAGCGCCAACATGATCGACAACAACATCATCTGGAAAGCGACCGAAGGCGCGGGAGGCGGATCCTACAACATGCCGGCCTCATGGCGGCTGGGGCATCACCGTGGACGGGAGCGACGAGACCGTCATCGCTTATAACCTTATCGGGCTGACCCAGGACGCGGCCGTCAAGTTCCGCAACATCGAAAGCCGGATCGTGAGCGGCCGGGGCGGCACCACGCGCCGGAACAAGGTCCTGAACAACATCTTCTTCCGGTGCGGCAAGGCGATCGATCTCTCCAATCTCGACAATACCGCGGACGGCAACCTCTACACGAGGGATTGGGGCGGAACGCAGCGACGAGACCCAGTCCGTCGGGCGCGGGCTGAACTGGGTTCCCGACGCGGGCGCGACCCTGCGGCTCGATCTCGAAACGTGGCGGAAGTTCTTCGGGTTCGACAAGAACGGCGCCTACGGGGACATGAGCATTGACGTCGATCTCGACGCGCTGACCATGACCTGGTCGGTCACGGGCGCCATCCCCCAGGCCCTGACCGAGAGACACTTCCTGCTGGATCTCGTCGGCCAGGCGGCGGGCAAGACCCGCAAGCCGGGTCCCCTGGTGCGTTTGGCGGACGCTCCGACCAAAGTGAATATCGATCCCCGGCGGTAGGCCTCCCCTCCCCAGTCAGGAGAGCATGATCTCATTATCCGGAAGGAAGATCCTGATCCTGGGCGGGACCGGGTTCCTGGGAAGCGCCCTGGTTCATTATCTCGTCAATGACCTGAGACTCGACCCGTCGGACATTCGCGTCTTCTATTTGGCGGGCACATCCACGGACTCCCTCCGCGACCTCCCGGGTTTGAATCTTATCCCGGGCGATATCCTCGACGCGGAGGGCGTCCGGCGGGCTGCCCAGGGCGTCGAACTCGTCTTCCACATGGCGGCGTCCACCTCGTTCGACCCGGGCCGCAAGAGGCAGCAGTGGTTGGTCAACGTCGAGGGAACCCGCAATGTCCTCGAGGCTGTCCGTCGATCCCCATTGATCCGCAGACTGTGCTACACGAGCACGGTCAACACGCTCGGCGTCCCGAACCCGCCGGGGAGCATCGGGAATTTCGATAGCTCCAACGCGTACACGGGCGACCCCCGGCTCCATGCCTTCCGCTCCTCGGATGAGATCCTGGCCTTTGCCGAGGACGTCTGCGGGGGCCGCCTCCGCCGCTGGGAAAGAAGGATCGGGCTCGGATACTTCGATTCCAAGTTGGCCGCCCAGGAGCTCGTCCAGCTCTATTCCGGCCGGCATGGACTCGACGTCGTTTCGGTGCTGCCGGGGACGGCCTTCGGCCCCTATGATCTTCTCGTCGGCAACGGCCTCTACCTGCTCAGCATCTATCGGGGACGGATGCCGGGTGTCTTGAAGGGCGGGTTCTCGACGGCCCACGTGATGGACGTGGCCGAAGGGCATGTCCTGGCCATGGAATCAGGGTCTCCCGGTTCGCGCTACATCATCACGGGAAGGGCCGAGGACAATCTCCACTTCAAGGACGCGATGAGGATCATGGCCGATGTCCTCAGGGAGCGATTCCCCGGGAAAAGGCTCCGGACCCCTTCGTTTGTCATGCCCTCCTGGGCGGCGACCGCGGCGGCCTTCTTCTCGGAAAAGGTCGCCGCGCTCCGACACCGGCCCTGCCTTCTGAGCCGCGCGGCCGTCAGGGCCGGGTCGCAGCCCTTGTTTTACACGCACGAAAACGCCGCCCGTGACCTTGGCTATAAGCCCAAGCGCACGTTCCGCCGTGGCGTCGAGGAAATGGCCGCCTATTTCGCCGACGAAGGCTTATTCGAATCCGAGCCTCGGGCCGGAAAGGCAAATTGACAACCCTCGGCATTCTGCAATAGGCTAAAAAAGCTGCCGGGCGCCCGGGGTCCGGCGCCATGCGACCCGGCATCGGATGTGCGGGAATCGAAGACCATGCGAGAAAGGGGCGAACATGATGTTCAAACGTGCGGCGGCGGCGGTGGCTATCCTCCTGCTCACTCCCTTGGGAGGGGCGACGGGTTCTCTGGTGGGGCCGAGCGAGTCTCTTGCAGGGACCGATATCAAGGCGACAAGCCCGCGGGAGAAGCTCCTCCTCGATTTCGGCTGGCGCTTCGAGCTCGGCGATGTCTGCTCCATCCAAGGTGACCAGGGATACGGCTCCGGGGAGGCTTTCGGCAAGGCCGGCGAGGCGGACGGCGCCGCGAGGCCGGATTTCAACGACAGCGCCTGGCGGTCCGTCGATCTCCCTCACGATTGGGCCGTGGAACTCGAGTTCGTCAATGTCAAAAGCGAGCCGGTCCAGGACCACGGATTCAAGCCGGTCGGCAGGCTCTTCCCCAAGAGCTCGATCGGCTGGTACCGGAGGAGCTTTACCGTTCCCAAGTCGGATGAGGGAAAGCGTCTGGCCGTCCAGTTCGACGGCGTCTTCCGCGACTGCACGGTCTGGTTCAACGGCCATTATCTCGGCCGGAACCTGAGCGGTTACAGCGAGTTCCGTTACGATCTGAGCGACTATATCCGGTTCGGGCAGAAGAACGTCCTGGCCGTGCGCGTCGACGCCAGCCAGTACGAAGGCTGGTTCTATGAGGGGGCGGGGATCTACCGGCACACCTGGCTGGTCAAGCACGCGCCGCTCAACATCCCTCAATATGGAATTTTTGTGGCGCCCAGGATCGAGGGGCAGACGGCCAAAGTGAATATCGAGACCCGCGTGCGGAACGATCAAAGCGCCGATGCCCGATGCGTGCTCCGTTCGCTTGTCGTCGACGAGCGCGGTCAGACCGTGGCCGATGTTTCGTCGGAGGAGCTGCGGCTCTCCGGCCGCGGGGAGAGGACCGTGAGACAGCTCGTGGAAGTGACAACCCCCCTGCTCTGGTCCCTCGAGACGCCCCATCTCTATAAGCTCGTTTCCCTCGTCGAATCCCGCAACTCGGTGGCGGACAGGATGGAGACCGTTTTCGGTATCCGCAGCCTCCGTTTCGACAAGGACAACGGGTTCTTTCTCAACGGCAAACGCGTCGAGATCCAGGGCGTCTGTTGCCACCAGGATCATGCCGGGGTCGGCTCGGCCCTGCCGGACAGGCTCCAGGAATACCGGATCGAACGGTTGAAGGAGATGGGCGTCAACGCCTACCGGACCAGCCACAACCCGCCGACGCCTGAGCTCCTCGACGCATGCGACCGGCTCGGCCTGCTCGTCATGGACGAGAACCGGCTGATGGGGAGCTCTCCCGAGCTGGTCAGACGAATTCGAGCGGCAGATCCTTCGCGACCGGAACCACCCGTCCGTCATCATCTGGTCGCTCGGCAATGAGGAAGGGACGATCCAGGGCACCGACGTCGGCAAGAGGATCGCCCAAACCCTGAAGCGCGTGGAGCAGGTGCTCGACCCCTCCCGGCTCTGCACGTACGCCGGTAACAACGGGAACGAGTACGAGGGGATCAACAGCGTCGCCGATGTCCGCGGCATCAACTATATCGTGCTCGGCGACCCCGACGCCTATCACCGGGACCATCCCGGGCAGCCGGTGTGGGGGAGCGAAGAAGCCAGCACGCTTTCGACGCGCGGCATCTACAACAATGATAAAGACAACGGATACATGAGCGACTACGACCTCAACGCGCCGCGCTGGGGTGCCATCGCCGAGAAATGGTGGACCTATTACGCGGTCCGGCCCTGGCTGGCGGGGGCGTTCGTCTGGACCGGCTTCGACTACCGGGGCGAACCGACGCCCTACAGCTGGCCCTGCATCAACTCGCATTTCGGCATCATGGACACCTGCGGCTTCCCGAAGAACAACTATTTCTATTACCAGTCGTGGTGGACGGACAAGGATGTCCTCCACATCGCGCCCCACTGGAATTGGCGGGGCAAGGAAGGGCAGGCAATCGACGTGTGGTGCCAGAGCAACTGCGAGGCCGTCGAGCTGTTTCTCAACGGAAAGAGCCTGGGCCGGAAGACGATGAAGCCCAATTCGCACCTCGAATGGAAGGTCGCCTACGCGCCGGGCGTGCTCGAAGCCCGGGGGGTCAGAAAAGGCCGGACGATCTTGGCCAAGGTCGAAACGACCGGACAGCCGGCCGCGATCCATATCGAGCCGGACCGGACCGTCATCCGGGCCGACGGCGAAGACGTCTCCGTCCTCAATGTCTCCATCCGTGACGCCCAAGGACGCGAGGTTCCCGTGGCGGACAACCTGGTCAGGTTCGAGCTCGTCGGGAACGGGCGGATCATCGGGGTCGGGAACGGCAACCCGAGCAGCCACGAACCCGACAAGTGCCTCGCGGGCGCCTGGCAGCGGAAGGCCTTCAGCGGCAAGTGCCAGCTGATCCTGCAGTCAAGGCTCGAGCCGGGGGTCATCGAGATCAGGGCCGCGGCGGACGGGCTCAGATCTGCGATTGTGACAATCCGCGCGGAAAAATCTCAGCCGCGCCCTTCCGTCGGGTTCTGATCTAATCGCGTCCTGAGCGGATCGCCCTTGGGGACATTTTTCATTTCGGAGGGATGAGGTCCGGGGCCAAAAGTTGGAAATCGCACGTCAGAGGTGGTACATTATAAGGAGACGGGTCAAAACCAAGAGAGAGAGCGGTCTTGAGGAAGAAAACAGTCCTTGTCCCGATCCTATTTCTGCTGGTTGCATCCGGCATCCAAAGCGGTCAAGGGCAAACATCGAAAGCCCCGGCCACCCTCACCGCGGCGGAAGCGGCGTCTCATATCGGTGAAGTCGCTACGGTCTGTGGCGTCGTCGTAGAAACGCGCTATCTCTCATCGAATCGCGGCCGGCCGACTTTCTTAAACCTCGACAAGCCCTATCCGGACAGGATCTTCAGGGTGGTGATTTGGGGTGCCGACCGCGACAAATTCGGGGAGCCCGAGAAGAAATACCGCAACAAGGATATCTGCGTCACCGGCTTGATCCGCAGGCATCACGGGAGGCCGGAGATCATTGCCAAGGACCCAGGACAGATCCGGATCATAGAGAAGTCCGCGAATTCCTCATCGGGATCTCATCCCTAAGGGCGGACCAAATCAGGGGACAAGTCCACTGGCCGGGTTTTTCATGTAATGCCTGGACCGATTTAAAAGGGGCAGGTCAGGAGCCCGCACATTGAATGGTCAAGGGCTTTCCTGGCAGCGTCCGATCTCCCCCAGCTCTTCATAGACCGGACGGTACCAGTCCGCCTGAATAGCTCTTCGGCCTTGAATATGGTTTAGGGGGTTGATGTGGTCGGCGATGCAGACCGGGGTCAGCATTCCGTTCCGGATCGTCGCGTCAGGGCAGTTGTAACAGAACCGGAGCCTATGGATATCTTCGTCAAATTCGGGCGGCGTCTGGATGGCGATGAAGTGGAAACGCCCGGCATGGAATGGCGAGGCCCCCGACATGAACCGCCGGAACGACGCCCATTTCCTGGGATGGAGGAACGTGTCGGCAAGGCAGATGACCGCTGAGGCCATTTCGTAAAGGCGCGGCCGCGGGGGAATGGCGAAAGCCTGCCGGCCCGTGACGATCTTGTAGCCTGTCCGGTAAATCCGGTCAAACAGAGGCGAGAGGGAAAAGGCCCGCCCGCTCGCGGGGTTCACGAAGTACGAATAGATCAGCCAGCAGATCTCGTGGTCCGACACGTTGGAGGGGATATAGTTCGACGGCTCGATCCCGAGCTCATCCGCCAGGCTGATGTATTCGTCGAGGAGCTGCGCATCCTGAGACCTGGGCGGGAGCGGGTCCCTGGCGAGGACGGCCAAAACCCCGTCGAAATACCGGTATCGCGAATACCGCCGGATGAGCGCAGGAAGAGCCTGTTGATCACCGTTGCCGATGGTCATGGACAGGGCAAAAGGAACCCTCCTGGCCTCGAGCTTTGCGAAGAGCGCTCTGCGGGCCGCCTCGATGTCGCCGTGGACATGGCTCTGGCCAGCGTCGATGTGGACAAAAATCTTGTCCACCCCCGCCCGGACCAACGCGTCCAGATAGCGGCCGTCCCGGTCGTCGAGAAGGCGGATGCCGTTGGTCAGAATGTGGCACATCAGGCCCCGGCTCTTGATCTCAGCGATGATCCGTTCGAGGTCCGGATGGAGCGTCGGTTCCCCGCCCAGCAGGGTGATGACTTGAAGGTTCCTCTTCGCGGCGGCAATATCGATTTCTTTTTTGACCAGGCCCAGTGGCTTGACCCCATTCCTGTCCAGGTTGTAGCAGCAACGGCAACGAATGTTGCACGTCCGGTTCGGCTCGATCGTGGCGTGTGGGCTGTCCCGAAGTGAGTACTTCAGAATGTTGATCCGGCCGGGACCGTTCAGATCCTCAACCCGCATGATCGTCGCCATCGCTTTGGTTCCGCGTCGAGCTTCAGCGCCCGAGGGCCGCGCCGAGGCCATTCAGTGCTTCCCGGCCTCAACCCGGAGGCCCGCCTCCAACTTCAAGTATTCTTTAAGGGCGAATTGGGCGGCGAACCCGGGCTCATTGAGGATCCGGTCGGCGACCTCCTTCTGCGGTTCGCCCCGGGCGTCGAGGTGGATGTCATAGTAGCCCGTGGCTTTGATCAGGACCGTCCGGTCCAGGCCGGCCGTCAAGGGAGGAGCCGGGAAGGTCAGCTCGGTCCTATCTCCCCGGTTCGCAGCAACGAGGTAGTCGTTGTCCATGGCGGCCAGTTTCGACTTCACGTCCCGACCATCCTGGTCGATGGCCTTGACGGGGGCGAGCTCGACCGCATGGACCGGGACATCCGGGCTGTAATCCGCGGCCAGGGCATTGAGCATCCAGAAGTTCACGGGCGGCCGGAGCCTGATCCTGAGGGTCTGGCCGGGGACGTCGCCGACATCCAGGACGTAGGCCTTGTCCTTGGAAATGTAAGGGCCGCCTCCGTTGATCAGCCCTCTGACTTGCCATCCGCCAGGAGTCTCGACCCACACCTTGAGCAGGTAGAGTTCTTCATTCTCGTGCCACCTTAGGACTTTGTAATACTCGGGCCCGTGTGCGTTGACGTCCGCATACCATTCCGGAAGGCTTCGGCCCCGGACTTCGAGAAATTCCTTCGCCACTTGCGAGGCCCACATCGAGGTCCAGGCGTTCACCAGGAGCTTGACCTGTTTTGCATTCGTGGGCTTCGGAAACTCAAAAGTGAGTTCATCCCTAAGGTCTTCTTTCTTTTCCGGGTCTTTTTCTTCAACGGGGCTCACCCAAAACAACTTGTCATTCTTGGCGACGAGGGGCAGGATATCGCGGTTCTTCTGGTCGTAGGCCATGGATGGAGGAAGCGGCCGGGAGAACGTGTGCATCCGGCCCAGGATATCCGGCACGACCTGGAGACCTCGCGGATGATCGACGGCGATGAGCTTCAGTTCATCTGTATACTGCGTTTCGTTCAATTGATTGGTGAGGAGAATCCTGTACTGCCCGCTAACCTCCTTCACATTGTCCATCGACGCCCACTCCGTCCTCTTCAACCCCTGGCAGATGGCGGCACCATAAAGTTCGGCGTCAAAAACGTAGTTCTCGCCGTCATAGGAATAGAGGAAAGGACAGGAAGACCCTGGCGGGGTCGATACTGGGTGGTTGCCTGCATTTCCTAACCCTGCGACGAGTGCTCCGACAACCAAGACCAGGCCCAGGTTGGCCAGGACCGTGGGTAAGGCATTGACCGTCCTGACGGAGACCAACCTGATATCGGAGAGGGGAATGGAAACGGCTTCATTAGCCACGCAGTCGTATTTGTCCCCCGCCGCGGAGATTCCGGATGCCTCATATCTTTTCCCGTCTTTTGTCGTTACAAAGGTGACTCGCCCCTTTGCGTCTTTCTCCGTGGCCAGGATATCGTCCTTGTTGATCTCGACCTTCCGCCGACCCTCGCCGACCACGGCGTCGCCCCGAATTCTCGCCGGGGTTCTCCCGAATTCGATATATTCACCCGCTTTCGTTTGGACACCGACGATTTCAGGCGAGGCCTTTTTCCCGGCCAGGGTTTCAATACTCCGCTCTTGCGTCGTGTGAAAAACACAGGACATGCTAAAAAGAGCAAAAGCCAGTAAAGTGAAAACGGTGACGCCTTTGTGGACCATTTCGAACCCTCCTTTTCTGACGATTTATTATCAGCATCAGCTATGAATTCGTTCGTCTATGCACAATATATGTCGTCGGAATATAAAGTTGTCAAGACGCTTTCAAGAAGTTGTCAAGAAATTGTGAAGGAACAAGAAACATCATCGCCGGAAGTCAACCCCTCGAGTCCCCGGCATGAATGCCGGGGCTTGTTCGGGGTTACTAAGCCGGGCAGGATATAATTGTCTTCAGATTTCTCTATCGCCCGGCTAGTACTCGGGGAGCAGCAAGGATTATGTAATATATTTACTGCTCCCCGTAGTAACCCTGAGCCTCGCTTCTTATCCCCGCCCCGAAGCTCCACGAACTTACGTCCGCGGAATCGGGCGAAGGGGATGAAAGGCGGAGCTTGGCCTCGGCGAACGGGTCACCGAGGAATCATCAATTCGAAGGGGAAATTGGAAATCATGGTGGATGTGATATATTCTCATTGATCTTATTTCCCGCGTTGGCGCCGATGAAAAGCGATCCTCAGGGAGGCTACCGATGAATCAGCGGACGGTCCTCTGCGCGGCCATCGTCGTGCTCGCCCTGGCGTCCTCTCCGCGTCGCGCGGGGACTCAAGCCTCGTTGGGATCCTCGCCGGCGACGATCGAAAAGGGTGATTTCCGTTTCTCTTACGACGAACGCGGGATTTCCGCTCTGGCCAATCCGCATGATCCCATTCGGCGCGACCCTGATGCCGGCCTCCGGTCCGGGCGGCCCTCCGGCCCTTAAGACGGGGGCTCGCGAGCCAGGGGCCCGTCAGGATAGGGCGCGTCCGCCCGTTCTCGGGCTCATCCTCCGCTATCGATCCTCGGATAGCCCGGGACTGGGCGGAGGTCTCGGCCCGGGGGCCGAAATGGGAGGCCTCTCCCGAGGCAGGCACCGTCACTTACACGAGCGGCGGACCGTCGGCGCCCCTCAAAGTCGTCGAAAGGTTCAAAACCGACGGCCGTGTCCTCGACTGGACGATCGACCTCGAGACGACGGGCAAGCTCCCCGTTGAGGTCGGCGACCTGGCCATCAGCGTCCCTTCGGTCGGGCCGATGGGCGAGGACCCCGCCCAGATCTTCGAGCGCGGTTTCCTGAGACACCAGTTCATCTCCGGCCACGGGTCGTTCTTCTACTTCGTGCGGGCCTCCGGCGCCCCGCCCTTCCTGCTGGTGACCGTCCTCCCGGGGACGAAGCTCGAATACACGGCCGGAGGCGGCGGCCGCGGCGGGACGCAGGTCTTCGTCCACTCGGCCCGCACGGGCGGCGCGGAAACCCGCGGCACTTGGCGCCAGGCGCACACGGCCCTCGATCTCGCTCCCGCCGGACGGCCGGGGAGCAAAGCATCTTATGGTTTCCGGATGCAATGGGCGGGAAGCTACGAGGAACTCCGCGAGGCGCTCTACCGCGAAGGGCTCTTCGACATCCGCGTCGTGCCCGGGATGACGGTGCCCGAAAACCTGACCGCCCGCTTCTCGCTCCACAGCCGGGCGAAAATCGAAGAGATCAGGGCGGAATTTCCCGGCCAGACGAAGATCATGGACCTCGAGACCCCCGCCGCCGGCCATCGCGTCTACGAAGTCGCGTTCGCGAAGCTCGGCGAGAACATGCTGACCATCGTCCACGACGGCGGGCCGCCGGACATTTCTCGAATTCTTCGTCACCGAGCCGATGGAGACGCTGATCAAGAAGCGGGCGGCGTTCCTCGTCAGCAAACAGCAGATCAAGGACCCTTCCAAATGGTGGAACGGGGTCTACGGGCCGTACGACATGGCGGCCAAGGTCACCCGGACGATCGACGACCCGGACATCTTCCTCGACCGCATGGTCTATGTCCTGACCTGCGACGATCCCGGCCTGTCCAAGGCGCCCTTCATCGCCTCGAAGAACGTCACCTTCCCGGACAAGAGGGAGATCGAGTCCCTGGAATATTACCTGGAGCATTTCGTCTGGGGCGGACTGCAGAGGCGCGACGACGAGCGGCCTTATCCCTTCGGCGTCTACGGCACGCCGAATTGGTATATCAACCGTGACCCGGCCCGCCGCAGGGCCTACGCCGAGTCGCTCGTCTCGAAAGGGAAAGCCCTGAGCGACCTCGGCATGGAGCACGTCTGGCGCTCCTACGATTATCCGCACATCATCATGCTCTACTTCCATATGTACGAGATCGCCAGGATGTACCCGGCGATGTCGAAATATCTCGACGCGGCCGGGTTACCTCAACCGGGCCTGGGAGACGGCCCGGGCCTTTTTCACCTACCCCTACGAGATCTACCCGGATTACTACGAGACCTATAAATGGGGGCTTTACAACGAGCTCGTCGTCCTCGACCTCATCGGGGCGCTGGAGCGCGAGGGGTTCCCCGACCGGGCGGCCTGGCTCCGCGGCGAGTGGGAGAAGAAGGTCAAGTATTTCGTCTACGACGACCCTTATCCCTTCCGCTCGGAGTACGCCTTCGACCGGACCGCCTTCGAATCGGCCTACGCCTTCGCTAAATACGGCGCCACGCACGACATGAAGCCCGACAAGAACCTGTGGTTCGATCTCAAACTCAAGAAATGGTATTCGCACCCGCTCGTGCGGCGCGAGGATTCGCGGGCCTTCATGGACCGCCAGCTCGCCTCGGGCCTCGTCGTCCGGGGCTGGCTCAATCCCGCTTATTACACGCTCGGCTGCGACCCCGGCGTGAGCTACATGGCCGCGATGGGCGGCTGGGGCGTCCTCGATTACGCGCTCAACTTCGCGCCGCGGCCCTTTGACTGGCTCCAGCTCGGCTACGCGTCCTACCTCAGCTCGTGGTGCCTGATGAACACCGGACGGCCGGAAACGAATTACGGATTCTGGTATCCCGGCCCGGAGAACGACGGCGCGTCCGGCTGGCAGTTCCAGCCGGCCAAGGCCGGGGGGGCCTGGATGGGCTCGAGCTATCCGGGGGGCGTGACCGTGCCGCGCGGTCCGTGGCGCTACGACGGCGAGATCGACCTCGGCTACGGCGGCGCCCTGCGCATGGCCGCGACCGTCGTCACACGGGACCCGGTCTTCGGCTGGTTCGCCTACGGAGGGGCGATGACGGAGCGGGAGGGCGCGCTCGAGATCAACCCGCGGGACGGCCTGCGGCGCCGCTTCGATGTCGTCATTCCCGACCCGGCCCTGCCGTTTCCCGAGGACATCCGCCGGTTCAAGCTCGAGCTCGGCCGCGACGGGTTCGCCGCCGACGGCCGGATCGTCATGGGCAAGAATCTCGATAAGATCGCTTTCAGCGTCGAAAACCGCACGGGGGACGCGCACAAGACGACGGTGCGACTGGCGTTTCCCGCTCACACGATGTACGAGCTTGTCCAGGACGGACGGCCGGTGCCTCTATTGCCGTCTGAGGACTGGGATTATCCTTGGCGGGCCGAACTCGAGGTCGGCGCGAAGGGAGCAGAGGTCGAGCTCGTCCGGACGGACCGCCGCGGCATCTAGGGTCCTACCTGCCGCAATCGATCGCGGCGATTGAGAGCGCCGGTATCGTCACGACGTTCCCGGAGTTCCCATCGAGTTTCACCTTGACCACGCGCCGGGGATTGGCGAAGCTGTTGATGACGTCGATCTGTCCCCTCTCCTGGGCATCCTTGACGACCTCCCCTCCCCTGACGCTGAACCCGGGCCCGAAATCCGAGAGGTCGAGGACGAGGCGGACGGGATCTTTCCGAGGGTTCACCGCGAATACCGTGACCCCGGTCCTGTCTTCCGAGGCACAGGCCGTGGCATCCACATCGGCGGGAATGTCGGCGGCCAGGCGCAGGGGCAACGGTCGGGAGTGCGTCCGGTAAAGGGACATGACGAGAAAACTCGGCGTCCGGTAGAGACCGGCGGCGTTGGTCTGGATCGACCCGCCGGAGAAGCTGTTGGTCATGTTCGACCGGCAGGCCAAGGTCACGAATTCGGAATGGCGGTGGAGGACGTTGAGGAATTGCGCTTCAAAGAGGGCGCAGCCGAGGGTGTTGAGCTTGCCCCGGCCGAGGCCCCAGTTTCCGGCGTCGATATTCCACTCGGTGACGCCCACCCGGATCCGGTCGCGGCCGGCCGATCCCCTGATCCAGCCTTCGATCTTGCGGAGGTCCGAATCCACGCCGTCAAGGTCGGACTGATAATAGTGGGGACAGACGAAATTGATGTCCGGGCCCGCGACTTCGATGATCTCCTTCGTCGGGAAGGATGAGAGGACGATGGCGCCGGGGTCGGCGGCCCGGACGGCGCGGGCAAACTCCACGAGGCTCTTGACGTATCCTGGCGCGTCGATCTCGTTTCCGACCTGCCAGTACTTGACCCCATAGGGCTCGGGGCGGCCGTTCGCCGCCCGTTTCCGGCCCCACTCGGAGTCGGCCGGCCCGTTGAGGTATTCGACCATGTGGCGGGCACTCGCGACTCCGTCTCCAAGGCTGACACAGATGAGCGGTTCCGCGCCGACAGCCCGGCAGAGGCGGACGAACTCCTCGACGCCGACGTCGTTCGTGTCGCGCCGGCCCCAGACGCGGTTGATGAATGACGGCCGGAGGTCCCGGTCGCCGATAGCATCGCTCCAATGGTAAGGGCCGGGGTCCACGGTCGAGCCGCCCCAGCGTACGACCGGAGGCGCGAGTTCCTTCATCGCCTCGACGACGTCCCGGCGCCAGCCCTGGACATTGTCCTCGGGCATCAGCGAGAGCTTGTCGAGCCAGATATGCCCCGAGCCGCTGGCCTCGACCTCGAGGACGGCCCGGTCGGTCGTTCCCTGCGAGACGAGCTTCCCGGAAAATTTCTCCCATGGAGCTGACGGCGACGGGAGATCGAGCCCAGCCAGGGTCGTCCACGATCCGTCAGGCAGAAGGGCCTTGAGGCAGACGCGGATCCTCAACGAAGACGAGTCGCTTCGTCCATAGCCCGAAAACACATAGGCCATCCCCTTGGCGACGGCGAGGTTGCTCTGGGTCAGGCGCGCCGGGCGGCCTTTGGGGACGTCCAGCCGGCAGGATCGTTCGTCGTTGAAAGGCCGCTCGGCATCATAGCTCCAGTCGGGGCTCTTATCCCAGTCGCGGTCGCAGAGATCGGGCTCTCCCCGGAAGTAGTCCCAAGTCGAGGCCAGGAGCACGCCTTCGAAACCGCGGTCGCCGAGCATCTCGGCCCACATCCCCGGCACGACGTCGTCGAGGAGCTCGACGAACCCCCCGTAGAGCATCGGGCTGATGCGGCCGCCGTGGAGAGGCTGGGAAAAGACTTTCAGGTTGACGACGAAGTCCGGCGGACCGCCCGCGCGGCCGGGAAGCAATGACGGCGGCAAGGCCAGAACAAGGAAAACCGGAAGGGCCCGGATGGCGCGAGCTGTCATTTTCTCCTCCTGCCCGCTCAATGTACCACCCCTGAAATGGGATTTTCAAGGTTCCATTGACATGCTCCTCGGCTGGAAATATCATGACTCCGGAATCTCTTCCGAGCTCCGCCCGATGGCCGAAACGCCATGACGGCCCATCCCCATGATCAAGGGGAAGGGGAAGTTCAGCCCGCCGCGAAAGGAGATAAGCCGATGAGGACGAGGGACAAGGCAAGACGGATAGGCTGGGTCGCCGTTGTCATGACCCTGCTGGGGACATGGGCCGCCGGGTCCCGGGACACCGGCGATGCTCTCGAGCGCGGCTTCAAGAACCCGCCGGACAGCGCCAAACCGCGCGTTTGGTGGCATTGGATGAACGGCAACATCACCAAGGACGGGATCAAGGCCGATCTCGAATGGATGAAGCGTGCAGGGATCGGCGGATTCCAGAATTTCGATGCCGCGCTCAATACGCCGCAGGTTGTCAAGAAACGGCTGATCTACATGACGCCGGAGTGGAAGGACGCGTTCAAATACGCCGCGACTCTGGCCGACCAGCTGGGTCTGGAGATGGCCATCGCGGGATCTCCCGGGTGGAGCGAGACCGGAGGCCCATGGGTGCCGCCCTCCCAGGCGATGAAGAAGCTGGTCTGGAGCGAGACCCGTCTCGAAGGCGGTCGGCCGTTCAAAGGCGTTCTGCCGAAGCCTCCCTCCACGACCGGGCCGTTCCAGGACATCGGGCGCGGAGGGCCCGAGGGCCGGCCATCCGCGCATCCTCCCGAATACTATGGCGACAGCGCGGTCGTCGCTTATCGCTTGCCGGACGGCGACCTCTCGATGGCCGAACTGCGGCCGAAAGTATCATCGAGCGGCGGCCAGTTCGACCTGGCCGGGCTGACCGACGGCAACCTGTCGAAAACCCGCTTCCTTCCGGCCGCCTCCGTTGATCAGAAGGCCTGGGTCCAATTCGAGTTCGAAAGGCCTCAGTCCGTCCGTGGCCTCAGCATCGTGGCCGACTACGCGGGGAGAGGCGACAGCAGCCAGGCGTTGGAAGCCAGCGACGACGGCCGGCAATTTCGGACAGTCGAGACGATCCCCGGCGGCGAAACTCCCCAACGGACCATGACCTTTCCCGCCGTCACCGCCAAATTCTTCCGCGTCACGTTCAAGACGCCGCAGCCGCCGGCGGCCGGCCGGAGCGGGCCGGGCAGCGGCGGGCCAACGGCGCCGCCGGGGACGGAGATCGCCGAGATCGTCCTGCAAACCGGGGCGCGGGTGAACCGGTTCGAGGATAAGGCGGCTTTTTCGGCGGCGACCGACCTTGACAGCCTCGCGACGCCTCCTGTCCCGACCCGGGACGCCGTACATAAAGCCGACGTCGTCGACTTGACTTCGAAAATGCGCCCGGACGGGAGGCTCGACTGGACACCGCCGGCCGGCCGCTGGATCGTGCTGCGCCTGGGCTATTCGCTAACCGGCGCCCGCAACGCCCCGGCTTCGCCCGAAGCGACCGGTCTCGAGGTCGACAAGCTCAACCGCGGCCATGTCGAGGCCTATCTCAATAATTATCTGGGCCGGTACAAGGACATGCTCGGCCCTCTGATGGGCAAGCGCGGCCTGCAATACGTCATCACGGACAGCTGGGAAGCCGGCGTCCAGAACTGGACCGAGGACATGATCGCGGAATTCACGAAGCGCCGCGGCTATGACCCTCATCCCTGGCTCCCGGTCCTCACCGGTCACGTGGTGGAGAGCGCGGAGTCGAGCGACCGCTTTCTCTGGGACTTTCGCAAGACCATCGGCGAGCTGACGGCCGAATATCACTACGACCAGATCTCCGCCTCCCTGCATAAGCTCGGGATGGGCCGCTACTCCGAATCGCACGAATCCGGGCGGGCTTTCATCGGAGACGGGATGGAAGTGAAGCGGAACGCCGAGGTCCCCATGAGCGCGTTGTGGACGCCGGAAGCTTCGAGCGACGTGCCGCCCGGGTACGGCGGCGATATCCGCGAGTCCGCGTCCGTGGCCCACATCTACGGCCAGAATCTCGTGGCCGCGGAATCGCTGACGGCCTACGGCGGCGAAAGGGGCGCGTGGAGCTGGTCTCCCGAGACGTTGAAACCGACCGCGGACACGGAGCTGGCGATGGGGCTGAACCGCTTCGTGATCCACACGTCCGTCCATCAGCCGGTATCGGACAAGATCCCGGGCCTTTCCCTCGGGCCGTTCGGGCAGTGGTTCACGCGCCACGAGACCTGGGCCGAGCTGGCCAAACCCTGGACCACCTATCTGGCCCGCAGCTCCTACATGCTCCAGCAGGGAAAGTTCGTCGCCGACGTCCTCTACTTCTACGGCGAGGACTCCAACATTACGGCCCTCTTCGGAGCGAAGCCTCCGGAGATCCCTGCGGGTTACGATTTCGACTTCATCAACGCCGATGCGATCCTGCACCGGCTGTCCGCGGAAGGCGGACGGATCAGGACGCCGAGCGGCATGAGCTACGCCGTGCTGGCCCTCGATGCCAACAGCCTGCGCATGACCCTCCCCGTCCTGCGAAAGGTCCGCGATCTGGTCAGCGCGGGCGCCGTTGTCGTAGGCCCCAAACCCACCGGGACTCCGAGCCTGAGCGACGATCCAGGGGAGTTCCGTTCCGTCGCCGATGAGCTCTGGGGTTCGGGCGAGGGCGAACGCGCCCACGGCCGGGGCAAGGTCTTTGCTGGGCAGACGATCGGACAGGCGTTGGCCGCCTTGCGGGTGGAACCCGACTTCGAATACACCAAGCCGCGGGCCGACACGAAACTCCTGTTCGTGCACCGCAAGCTCGCCGACGGGGACGTCTTCTGGGTCGACAACCGCAACAAACGAGCGGAGACGCTCGAAGCGAGCTTCCGGGTCCAGGGGAAGGATGTGGAGCTTTGGCACGCCGACACCGGCGAAATGGAGCCGGCCCCCTACCTGATCGCGAACGGGCGCACGACCGTGCCGCTGCGCCTCGACCCTTATGAGGCGGTGTTCGTCGTGTTCCTCAAGCCGGCCACGATGCAGGCGAGGGCGATCGCGGCGGAGATCGAAACGCCGCTCGGCACGGTGGAGGGTCCCTGGACGGTCCGTTTCCAGACCGAGCGCGGGGCGCCCGCCGAGATCACGCTCGGCGCGCTGACCTCGTGGAGCGAGAGCGCGGACGCGGGCGTCCGGTACTTCTCCGGCACCGGGACCTACACCAAGACCTTTCAGGCGCCGGCCGACTGGATAAAGCCCGGCGCGCGGTTGTGGCTTGATCTCGGCGAGGTGAAGAACCTGGCCGAGGTATCGGTCAACGGCCGGCCCCTGGGCATCATCTGGAAATCGCCTTTCCGGGTCGAGGTGACAGGGGCGATGAAGACCGGGCCCGAACGAATTGCAGGTCAGGGTGACGAACCTGTGGGTGAACCGGCTGATCGGCGACCAGCAGCCCGACGCGGCGAGGAAGTTCACCTACACAACGCAGCCGTTCTACCGGGCCGACTCGCCGTTGTTGCCGTCAGGACTCCTTGGACCGGTGCGGGTCCTGCGGTCCTCGAACGGCCTGTGACCGCGCAGGCGACCGGCCTGGCGAGAGACCGTTGACAAGGATTCGCGGAGAATGATATGTTCTGCCTCAAATGGACCTGCCCTTCCCCGAGGCTCTAGGGAAGAACCTGCTTATCCGGACGGGAGGGGCGTGTCTTTGAACTATTCCGCAAAGGGGAAAAAACGATGAAAAAAATCACAGCGGTCGTGGCCCTCATGGCGGTTTTTTCGCTCGCGATCTGTTTCATCATCCTCGGTGCCATTTCGGTCGAGCTGATGGCCGCCCTGAAGATCGACAAGGGCCAGTTCGGCTCTCTGGGCATGGCCCTGTTCCTGACCTGTTGCATCGTCCAGCTCATCATCGGTCCTCTCGTCGACAAGCTCGGCTATAAGCCCTTCGCCATCCTGGGCTTCCTGGTCACCGGCGGCAGCCTGTTCCTGCTGGCTTTCGCCCCGAGCTACACCTTGGTCTTGCTGGCCTGCATCCTCCTCGGGATCGGGGCCATGAGCCTCAACACCGTCGGGAATACGCTCATTCCGGTCGTGTTGTTCAAAGGCCAGGACCCGGCCCGGGCCAGCAATCTGGGTAACGCCTTTTTCGGACTCGGCTACGTATTGACGCCCCTCCTTTTTGTATTTTTCCTAACGACCCTGAAACTGAGCTACAGCGTCTCGGTCTCCATTATCGGGGGGTTGGTCCTCGTCTTCCTGTTCTTCGCGCTGGCCACGACCTTCCCCAAGGTGGCCACGGGTTACAGATTTTCCATGGCCTTCAAGCTCCTGGGCAAAGGCGCCGTTCTCGTCGCGGCCCTGGCCCTCGTCTGCTACATGTCGCTCGAAACCACGATGGGGATCTGGGTTAAGCCTCTGATGACCGAACTCCTGGGCGGGAGCGGCGTGAAGGGCACGGCGGCCAAGGCCTCGCTGGCCCTGGGGCTCTTCGGCGCGGCCATGATGGTCGGCCGGTTCCTGGCGTCGGCCATGAAGAACCTGACGGCCATGGGGGCTAAAGTCATCATGGCGACGTCGTTTGTTTCCATCATCGCCATCGTCAGCATGATCGTCACCAAGAGCCCGGCCCTGGCAGCCGGGGCGATCCTCCTCACGGGGCTGGCCTTCGCGCCGATCTTCCCGACAATCGTGGGAGTGACCTTCGCGAAATTCGAGCCCAGTCTCTACGGCAGCATTTTCGGCATCATTTTCGCGGTCGGCCTGCTGGGGGCGACGTTCGTTCCCAAATTCATCGGCAACATGAGCGTGGGGCGTTCCGTCCAGGGAAGCCTGCCGGTGGCCGCGATCGCCGCGGGGATCCTGTTCATAATCTCGCTGTTCATCGGGAAGGTCGGCCGGGCAAAAAAGACGGAATGAATCCGCCCCCGGCCGCAGCCGGCGGCTTCAAAATCCCAACGATTCCCCCGGGTGCATCGCCAGGCCGATCTGTTCCGAGCCGCCCCGGCGCCCGTTGTACCAAAGGAGCCATTGCCTACCGTCGAAGATGGCAAATGGTTTGTAGCAGGCGTCGTGGTCCCACTTGTTTTGGCCGGGTCGAATGATCGGATTTGCGGGGTGCCGTTGCCAGTTGGTGATCCCATCTCTTGAACGCGCCACGCCGATTTGCGCATGGTCACGGTCGCGGAAGCCGATGTAGAACATCAAGTACCAGTCGCCCCGCTTGATCACTTGGGCCGCGGTGACCTTGAGCTGGTCCCACGGGGAAGCAGGGTCGGGCTTAAACACCGGATTGGCGGGGTGCTTGGTCCACGTCAGGCCGTCGGGACTGGTGGCGTACCCTAGGGCATCGGGCTCGTATTGCTCGCCGCCGGAATACCACATTCGGAATTGCCCGCTCGGTTCATCCCAGATGACATGCGGGCACATGACGGCCACTTTTTCCCAGGCCGCGTCTGGGGAGACCACGGGTTTGTCACTCATGCGTTTCCAGACGATCCCATCGACGCTCCTGGCGTAACCGATCCAGGAATGGCCTTTGGCCTGGCCCGTATACCAGAGGTGATAGCCGTCCGCGCGTTTGAGCACAGCCGGACGGTTGATGTCATCTTCCCAGCCGGTTTCCGGGCACGGTCCTAGAACGATTCTTGGCGGTTCCGTCCAATGCATGCCGTCCCGGCTTTCCACCAGGGCGAGGCTCTGCTTGGGCCTCCAGGACAGCCACAGGCGGTACATATCGCCTTCTTTCAACACGGAGACATCAAAACAGGTGCCGTACTTTCCGCCGATGACTGGATTGCCCGAGTATTTCACCCAGCCACCGGCGGTTTCCGCGGCGGCCGGAGAGAAGCCAGCGGGGGTCCCTGAAATGGGGGTGGTTGTCGCCAACGCCGATAGCAGGAATATCGCGGGTATCAAGGCTAGGAGAGCGATCCGCCTCACGGTCTGATGATATTCGGGGCCATGGGCAGGTGTCAACCCCTCGAGTCCCCGGCATGAATGCCGGGGCTTGTTCGGGGTTACTAAGCCGGGCAGGATATAATTGTCTTCAGATTTCTCTATCGCCCGGCTAGTACTCGGGGAGCAGCAAGGATTATGTAATATATTTACTGCTCCCCGTAGTAACCCTGAGCCTCGCTTCTTGTCCCCGCCCCGAAGCTCCACGAACTTACGTCTATGGGATCCGACTCTTACAGGCTTTGGAGCGCCTGTCCCCTTCACCTGATTCCACGGACGTAAGTCTGCGGAATCCGGCGAAGGGGATGAAAGGCGGGGCGTAGCGCCGGCGAACGGGTCAAGGGACATCAGCTCCTTCCCGCGAAAGGGCTGAACACAAAAGCCATAATTCCCCACTTTATTTCGTACGCCGGTCCGAGTAACATGGAGCGGAGATGAAGATGTCGATTCTGTGTATCGGGCAACTCGTTGCGGACATCGTCGTCCGGCCGGTCAACCGGCTCCCCCACCCCGGACGGACAGAGCCGGTCGAGGAGGTCGAGCTCCTCTCGGGCGGCTGCGCCGCGAACACGGCGGCGGTCGCGGCCAAGCTCGGCGCCGACGCCCGGCTGGCGGCGCTCATCGGACAGGATTCGTTCGGCGACGCGGCCCTCGCCGACCAGGAGAGGGCCGGTGTCAACGTTGATGCCGTGACGCGGGAGCCCGGGCTTTCGACCTCCGTGGCCATCGTCCTCGTCGATAGCGCGGGCCAACGGTCGTTCTATTACCGGGCAGGCAGCTTGGAGAAGATGACCAACCGTCATGTGCCTGACGGCGCCCTGAAAGCTGCTCACATCGTCCATATCGGCGGCGCGATGAAACTTCTCCGGCTCGACATGGGGGCGCTCATGGGCCGGGCCAAATCGCTCGGCTACGTGACCTCGCTCGACACGGACTGGGACATCTACGGCCATTGGATGGCGCGGATCGAAGGCGCCCTGCCGGTCCTCGACTATTTGTTGACGAACGAAGAAGAGGCCGCGATGTTGACCGGAAAGGAGCAGCCCGGCGAGGCGGGACAAGCCCTCCTTGCCCGCGGCCCCAAGGCCGTGGTCATCAAGCGCGGCGAGCGCGGGGCCATGCTGATCACACGGGAGGGCGTCTCGGAATTTCCCGCCTATCCCGTCGCCACCGTGGACACGACGTGCGCGGGCGATGCGTTCGTCGCGGGCTTTCTCGTCGGCGTCGGCGCCGGCCCCGCCGGCGGGCCTCTCGACGACGCGGTCCGCTTGGGCAACGCCGCGGGCGCCCTCTGCACGACCCAGATCAGTCATCGGGGAGTGACCTCGATCGAAGCTGTGCGCCGCCTGATCGAAGGAGGCGGGAAGTGATGAGCCGTACGCGGGAAGTATTCTTCACCCGCCTCGACAGTCTTTCTACGGCCCGATTAGCTTCAGCCGGACAGTCCCCTTGACCCTTTCTCCGGTCTTGATCAGCCGGCCGGCCCCATAGTGGAATCCCAGGACCGACCACTCCTTCGGCCCGCCCGACCCTCCGTAGAAGTCCAGGACTTTCATCGAGATCTCGTGGGGTGTCAGGGTGCATCGGACGGTCTGGGTTCCGTCCGAAACGACCCGCACGCGTCCACCCGGTCCTTCAAGCGAGGCGCTGTAGATATTGCGCTTGGCGCTCCGGAAATCGTTCGAACCCCAGGCGTGATCATCGAGGGCAAAAGGCCGGTTGCCCGGCGGGACCGTTTGGTCGACCTTCGGATGAGCTTCGGCGACGCCGCGCGGCCGCCCGATGTGATCCTCGGGATAAGCCGTATATTCGGCCCTGCGGTCCCACTCGAGTTTGGAGAATGACAGAGGAAGGTCGAACTTGAGGCCGAGCTCCCGCACCCAGAGATCTGGACCGAGATACGTGAAGTCATAGGTGAATTCCGCGTTGCCCTCCATATCGAGCCGCACGTCGTAACCGCCCTTCCACTCCTTGCCGAACGTGCCTTCCCAGCGGACCCGGCCGTCGCCGTGCGTTTCGGCCGTGAATTTCCAGTCCGCCGGGTCTTCGCCGGCCGGGGCCTCGCTCTTCAACACGTGGAGGGCCGGTCCTTTCAGAAGGACCTGGGTATTCGCGGCCAAGCCCCACATGAGTTCGCCGCTGACGCGTTCGTAGGCGAGCTCGGTTTTCCGGCCGCGAAGATAGACGGCGGACGCGCCGGAGAGATACCGGTCCTTCTCCTCCGCGATGCGCGCCGGGCCGCCCATGGCCCAATCCTCCGCCGGGCGCGGCTTGAACGGCAGGAGGAACGTGTCGACGAGGCGTGAGCCGTCGAAGAACCGCAGCTCGAGTGTCTCTTCCGGACCGGCCTTATCGGGGATGACGAGCGTGCCCCCCGACCGCGGCGGCACATCCGCCCGCGCGACGCCGCTCCGCTCGCCGATCCGCCAGCGGCACTCATAGATCTTGAGGTTTTCGAAGACATTCTGGTTAAAAACGGGGACGCGCACAGGCCCGGGCTCGAGCGGCGCCGCCGGGATCTGGACCGGGGAGTACACCTGGCGGCACAGCTCCCATTCCGGCCTCGGCCGTCGCCAGCCGTCGACGATGCCCCAGACCGTATCGCCCACGTAACCGTGCCCGGGCCCGCTGTAAATGGCGTCCGCGTAGCGGATCGGGGTCATGCCGCGCCGCCAGTAGCCGACGCCGCGTCCGGGGATCTGGAACGCATCGTCCACCCAGGCCCAGATCATGGTCCCGACCTGGTTTTCGGTTTCGAAGCAGGCCCGGACGACGTCGGGAACGCCGCTGACCCAGTAATCATGCATGCCCGGGTCGAGCTCCAGGGAGATGGCCAGGTCCCCCCAGCCGTGGAAGACGGTCTGGCATTCGTCCATGAACACCGGCTTGGGCAGCCCGGCCTTCTCCCGGATGAAGAGGTTGAGGTTCGTCGGGTGGTGATAGACGGCCATGTCCGCCTTGTCATTCTCGGGCGCGTACGTCCCGCTCGAAGGCCTCGTGGGGTCGGCGCGCTTCGTGTATTCCCGGGTCATCTGGAAGATCCGGGTGTAACGGCTCTCGTTGCACATCGACCAGTAGACAACGGACGGATGGCTGCGGTCGCGCTCGACGAAGGCGGAGTAGATGCCCATGTAGAGCGGGACGTCGCGGAGGTCGTCGGTCTCGGACCAGCAGGCCGGTCCCTCGTCCTCGATATAGAGCCCGACCCGGTCGGCGTATTCCGGCGTGTGGGGATGCGGGGGGTAGTGTGACGTCCGGATCGCGTTGAGGTTGCAGGCCTTCATGAGGTCGAGGTCTTTCTCGACGAGCGAGGGCGGGATGGCCCGGCCGAGGACGGGGTCGGCGGAATGCAGGCACGCCCCGAAAAGCTTGACGCCCCGGCCGTTGATGGTGAAACGGTTGCCGCGGACCTCCGTCTGCCGAAAGCCCAGAGGCGATTCAACGGCCGACCCGTTGAACGTCACGGCGATCCTGTAGAGGCGGGGACGCTCGGCGGTCCAGGGCTCGGGGCCTTCGAAACGGAGGCGCATCGGGACGGTCTTTTCCTCCCAGGGCTCGAGCGAAACGGTCCAGGTCGCGTCCTTCACCGGACGGAGCTCCGGGTCCAGCACCCGGACGCTGAGCGTGCCGTCTTTCACGGGCACGGACTGAGCGTTGGCCAGGGCGGCTGTGACGGTGAGGTCCGCGTCCCGATACTCCGTATCGTATTCGACGCTCCAGGCCGTCCGGGCCACATGGGCGGGTTCGACGGCGAAGA
Organism: Candidatus Aminicenantota bacterium; assembly: GCA_963796835.1. Lineage (GTDB taxonomy): Bacteria > Acidobacteriota > Aminicenantia > Aminicenantales > Saccharicenantaceae > DATKJS01. The sequence continues at coordinate 44,165 of CAWCND010000015.1, forward strand.
CCTCGATGGGCCGCCAGATCCCGGCGAGCTCGAAATCCGCATAGACGCTCATGTGGTCGATGTCCGTGGCCCGCGTCCGGGCCCGGATGAGGAGGTCGAGGGTGTTGGCCTCGCCGTATTTGGCGGCGGCGGTCAGGTCGAGCTCGACGGGGGTGGCTCCGCCGTCATGGCTCCCGACGCGGACGCCGTTGAGCCAGGCCTCGCAGCCGCTATAGACGCCGTCGGCGCGCAGCTTGACGAGTTTCCCCTTCCAGTTCCGGGGGAGCTCGAACACCCGGCGCACGACGGCGGTCCCGGTCTCGGGGCGGAATCCCTTCATCTCCCAGTTGGAGGGCACGTCGATCTCCCGCCAGCCCTGGGCGGGGCGCCAATCCGCGGGCGGGTCGATGAGGATCCGCCACGTCCCCTCAAGGGAGAGGCGCCGGGTCAGGGGCCGGGCGGTCAGGCGGAGGGGGAGGTCGGTAGGGTCCACGTCGAGCCTGCGGCCGGCCGCCGCGACGGTGATCCTGCCGGCGGCGTTGAGCGGGACCGAGACGGAAAAAAAACCATTTTCGCCCGTCGTCGCGGTCCGGGTCCAGGAGCCGTCCGTGACGTTCACGACTTCCCCGGCAAGGCCTGTGCGGCCTTTGTCCTTCGAGACGGTCCCGATCAAGCAACCCCTCGAATCACCCGAGACGGCGATCTCGACCTCGCTGCCGGTCCGGCCGGCGGCGGCCTGATCATGGGAAGTCCCGGCCAGAGAGAGCGCCGGGCCGGCTGGGGGAGCCGCGAAATCGATTCTCCGGGCCGAGCCTGAGCCCGCTGCCGCGAGCAAGACGAAGACCGCGAAGGCTGCCGCCTTACGAGTTTTCATGACGCATCTCCATTGTCCGATCGACGATAATGTCACCGGGGCATGGCGCACGCCGGGAGCCCGGCCGGGTGTCTTCCCCTCAGCCCTTGCGGTGAAGAGTTTCGTCGACCACGTGCTCGGCGGCGATGGGACTCAGCGAAGGTTCGATGCGGCGACCCTCCCCGAAGTACGGGGCGCCGTCGGGAGCGGCCCAGCGAGCGGCGTTGGCAATGATCCGGCGCACGCGAGCATCGCGGTAGATGGGAAACGTTTCGTGGCCCGGGCCAAAGTAGAAGATCTTGCCCTTGCCGCGGCGGAAGGTGCAGCCCGAGCGGAAGACCTCCCCGCCCTCGTACCAGCTGACGAAGACGAGTTCGTCCGGCCGCGGGATGTCGAAGAATTCCCCGTACATCTCCGTGTGCGGCAGCTCGAAGAACTCGCCGTCAAGGCCGCCGGCGATGGGGTGCGACGGGTCCAGGATCCAGACCCGCTCCTTTTCGGCCGCTTCCCGCCAGCGGAGCATGCAGCTCGTGCCCATCAGCCGGCGGAAGATCTTCGAGGCGTGGCCCGAGTGGAGGACGAGGAGGCCCATGCCCTCGAGGACGCGTTGATGGACGCGGTCGACGACGGCTTCGCTCACCCGGTCGTGGGCCGCGTGCCCCCACCACGTGAGGACGTCCGTTTGAGCGAGGACGCCGGCCGTCAACCCGTGCTCGGGCTCGTCCAGGGTCGCCGTGCGAACATCCACCGCTTCTCCGAGATGCTGACGCAACGCGGCCGCGATTTCGGCGTGAATCCCTTCGGGATAGATCTCCCTGGGCAGCGCGGCCGTTCTCTCGTGGATGAATTCGTTCCAGACCGTGACGCGGAAGGGAGGGTTGGCCATAGGTATATCCTCGCCGGAATCCGAGCCGAATATATCTCCGGGGCCGAACCGCTGTCAACCCCTCGAGTCCCCGGCATGAATGCCGGGGGCGGGGCGCTGTCGGCCGCCGCTTGATGCCGGCCGTGCGGAGTGGGATAATGGAGGAAATCGTGCGCAGGAAATGCCGTAAGGGAGTGACCAACGAATGACGGCCAAAAAAAGAATACGGTGGGCCATGCTCTTGGCGGGCTTATCGGTCGTGACTCTGGCGGCCTTGTCCCCCGGACAGACACAAGCCCCGGACAAGAAGTACGAAGCGCTCCTGGGGACATGGGACGTCCAAACGGAGGGGGCCACCTATACCTTCGTCTTCGAATTTTCCCTCGAGGCCGGCGTTCTCAAGGGAAAATACACCGGGCGCAGCGAAACCACGAAGATGGATAACCTGATCTTCGAGAACAATATCCTCCGCTTCTCGGTGACGGTGAACACGATGACGCTCGATTACACGGCCACCATCGACGGGGATAAGCTCTCCGGGCAGGTCTCGCTGCAGTACGGGCAGTCCGATATCAGCGGGCAGAAACGGAAAAAATTATGTATTACATGCTGATCTACAAGACCGTGGAGAACTATGTCGAGAAGCGGGCGCTTTACCGGCTCGAGCACTTAGCCTACTCCAACGAGGCCCATGCCAGGGGAGAGCTTTTTATGGGAGGCGCCCTGGCCGACCCGGCGGATACGGCGATCCTGGTGTTCCGGGCCGAGACCCCTGCCGTCGCCGAGGAATTCGCGAGGCATGATCCCTATGTCAGGGCCGGCCTGATCAAAGAATGGTCGGTCCGCCCCTGGACCGTCGTCGTCGGGGGCTGATCGGGCTTCCTGCTGCGCGGCCCAAAGGGCAAAGGTTTTTCCGGCGCCGGGGGATGAAGGAGGGGGCCGAAACGCTCCCCTTTTCTCCTTAGGCTTTGGCCAGCTTGGTAAACCGGTTGGCGATGGCCAGGGCCGGGTCGAGGGGGACGTCGCGGCGCCTGACGTTCTTCGGAATGCTGATCGTCGGGACCGGGCGCAGCTCTTTCCCCGCGAACTGCGGCAGCCATCGCGCTTCGGCTTCGAGCATCTCGGCGGTCATGTCGCGGATTTCCTTCAGGGTGAGAACCGATGCGGTCAGCGGGTCGAGAGCCACGGCCTGCATGACAAGCTCCGGGTCGCCGGCGAAACTGGCCTCGACCGTCAGGCCCTGGACGAGCACGTTCGTCATGTTGAGCGCGGCGCACTGCGGCGGCAGGTTGCCGACGACCGTCGGGTGCAGGCCGGTCCGGTCCACGTAGATCGGGACTTCGACGCAGCAGCCGGCCGGCAGGTTCGGTGATGTAGCCGTCATTGCGGACGTTGCCGTTCAGCCGGAAGACGTGGCCGGTCTCCTTGGCTTCGATGATGTGCGAGCAGTACTCGGCGCTGCGCGGTCCGAGCTTGGTGGACTCGATGGACAAGCGGGTCGGTCTTGGCGAATTTCTCCGCGAGCATGGCGCAGTACTTGTAGTAGGCGCCGCTCTCGCCGCCGAAGGCCGGCTCGTCGCAATAGAGGTCGAGCGCCTTCCGGTTCTTGCGGAAGTAAGGAAGATATTCGGAGAGGTGACCGGTGCTCTCGGTCATGAAATAGCCGAAATGCCGCATGACTTCGCCGCGGACCTTCTCGTTGACGTAGTAGCCGGGCTTCTCGAAGTTCGCTTTGAGCTTGGGATAGAGGTCCCGGCCCTGGTGCTCGAGCTTCAGGAACCAGGCCATGTGATTGATGCCGGCGGCGACGAAATCAATCTCGTCTTTCGGGACGCCGACGTAGCTGGCGATCAGGTCCATGGTCGTCTGCACGCCGTGGCACAGCCCGACGAACTGCAGCCCGGGGACGCGGCCGAGCGCCCAGCAGCACATGGCCATCGGGTTGGCGTAGTTGAGCAGGATGGCCTCGGGGCAGAGCTCCTGCATGTCGCGCGCGATCTCGAGAAGCGCCGGGATGTGCCGCAGGGCGCGGAAAACGCCGCCCGGGCCCAGCGTGTCGCCGATGCACTGGTCGACGCCGTACTTGAGCGGGATCTCGTAGTCCTGCCGGAACTCGGCGACGCCGCCCGCCTGGATCATGACGACGACGTAATCCGCGCCTTCGAGCGCCTCGCGCCGGTCGGTCGTCGCGACAGCTGTGGCGTCGACGCCGTTGTCCTTGATCATGCGCTGGACGAAGGCGTGCATCTTGTCGAGCCGCGTCCGTGTCAGCGCCATCAGCCGGTATTCGCTGCCCGCGAGCGCCGGCGTCGCCAGCAAGTCCGCCATCAGCGTCTTGCAGAAAACCAGGCTTCCCGCGCCGATCATCGCGATTTTGGCCATGATTCAATCCTCCTCTCGAAGATCCCGCCCGGGTCAGGCCCTGATCTCCGTCCTGACCTCATAGTGCTGCGAGCGGTCATCAAACCTGGAGAGCAGGGCCCTCGCGCGCCGGAGGGACGACGGCATTGCTCATAATCGTCGCCGGCAAACGCCCGGACGGCGTCCAGGGACTCGAACCACATGATGGTCACGAATTCGACCTCGGAGCCGAGATCCCTGCGGAACAGCTGAATGCCCCGGAATCCCCGGATTCCCCGTCCCCGGATGCCGACGAAGATCTCCTCTTGAAGAAGGGCGTCGTAGGCGTCCGCCTTTTCAGGAACCGTCCAACCGTGCCAGATCCGACCGATCATTTCTCTCACCTCCAGGATGATACCGAAATGCTATCGCAGGCCGGTCCGGGAAAGCAACCCCGTGGAACTTCAGGCGCGGGAACATGGTTGAAAAATCAGCGCCCCACGGAGACCGATGAAAGAGGACGGATGGCAATCCGCGTCGATTTCATTTTATAATGAGCGGAGCGAGGATGAACCATGAAACCAAAAACGACCTTGACGAGACGGCAGTTCCTGGGCCGGAGCGCCGGCGTCCTCGGAGCCGCGCTCGCGGCGCCGGCCATCATCCCGGCCTCGGCCCTGGGCCGCAACGGCATCCTGGCGCCCAGCGACCGGATCACGATGGGCTTCATCGGCGTCGGAACCCAGGGCGGAGGCCATCTCCTCGGCGGGGCCTGGACCTATCTCACCGGCGGTTACGCCGCCCGCAAGGACGTCCAGGTCCTGGCGGTCTGCGACGTTTGGCGCGACCGCCGCGAGCGGGCCCAGCTCCGCGTCAACCAGCACTACGCCGAGGTCTACGGCAAGGGGAACTACCGGTCCTGCGAGGCCTACGCGGATTTCCGGAAAATCCTGGACCGCGGCGACATCGATGCCGTGCTCATCGCGACGCCCGCCCATTGGCATGCGACGATGGCGGTCATGGCGGCCCGGGCCGGCAAGGATATCTACTGTGAGAAGCCGACGGCGGTCACGGTGCGCGAGAGCCAGGCCGTCCTGGCCGCGGTCCGGCGCTACGGCCGCGTGTACCAGGCCGGCACGCAGCAGCGCAGCGAATACGACTCCCTTTTCCGGAGGGCCTGCGAATATGTCCGCAGCGGCCGCATCGGCCGGCTCAAGGAGATCTACGCCTATCGGGACGGCGGCGCGATCTTCTGGCCCAAGCGCTTTGGGCCGGCCCAGCCGGTCCCCGATGACCTGGACTGGGATCTCTACCTGGGGCCGGCGCCCTATCTGCCCTATGACGGCGACACCGGCCCCCATCGATTCGACATCGGAGAGCTCAACTGGGGCCAGCATCATTATGACTTCGTGCAGTGGGCGACCGATTCCGACGAGACCGGCCCGGTCGAGCTTTTCCCGGCCGACGGCTGCACGAATTACAAGTACGCGACCGGCGTCGTGGTCTATGGCAAGGCCTATCCCGGCGAGCCCATCGGCGGGGACGGAGGGGCTGTCTTCGTCGGGACCGAAGGCCGGATCGCCGTCGACCGGGACGCGCTTGTTTCATACCCGGCCCGGATCGCGCGCGAACCGCTCCGCCCGGGCGAGGTCCACGTCTACCGGAGCACCAGCCATTCGGGCAATTTCCTCGAGTGCGTCCGGACCCGGAAGCGCCCGATCTGCGACGCCGACGTCGCGCACCGGGCGGCGAGCGCGCTCCTCCTGGGCGGCGTCGTGAAGCAGCTCGGACGGGCCCTCCGGTGGGATCCGGCAAGGGAAGAGTTCGTCGGCGACGACGAAGCCAACCGGATGCTTTCGATCGCTTCCCGCGCGCCGTGGGGCGTCTGAGAGGAAACCAAGATGAAAGCGATCAACAAGAGCGCGAATCTCGCGACGATCATCAACAGGGCCGACGGTCCAAGAGCGACCATCGGGAAGACGGCCGTCATGAAGATCCTAGGCCTGGCGGCGGCCCTCTTTATCATCGCCGCGGCGTTCGTCACTATGGGCCTCTCTCGCGACGGTCGCGGCGGCTCAATCTAGGAGCGAACAGCAGCTGATCGAGGTCCTGAAATCAAACGCCGGCCCGCAGGAGAAGGACGCGGCGTGCGCCGAGCTCAAGCGCGTCGGAACGGCCCTGGCGGTGCCGGCGCTGGCCGGGTTGCTGGCTGACGAGGGACTTTCCCATTCCGCCCGTTACGCGTTGGAGTCCCTGCCGGCTCCGGAGGCCGGGCTCGCCCTGATCGAAGCGCTGGACAGGACGAGGGGGCTCATCAAGGCGGGGATCATCCAATCGATCGGCCGCCGCCGTGAAACACGGGCGGTTGCCGCGCTCGGCCGGCTGCTCACGGATCCTGATGGAACGGTCGCCGGCGCTTCGGCAACAGCGCTTGGCCGCATCGGAGGGGCGGCAGCGGCCCGGATGCTGCTGAATGCCCTCTCGAAGACAGGCCCGTCCGCTCCGCGCGCCGCGATCATCGACGCGTTGCTCACGGCGGCAAACCAAGAGCTCGCCGGAGGCCGGGTGGACGGCGCATCGGCCATCTTCGCCAAGCTCCTGAGCATTCCGGTTCCGGATCACGCCCGGGCGGCCGCTTATCGCGGGATGATCGCCTCGGCCCGTCCGAGCCGTGCCCTTGAGCTCGTGCGAAGTGCTTTCGCCGGCAACGATGAGGCGTTGCGGATGGCGGCGATCGAAATGGCCCGGCTATTGAAGGCCCCTGAGGCGACGCGGGTCCTCTGCGGGGCGGCGGCCAAGGCGGCGCCTCCCCTGAAGGTCGCGTTGATCGAGGCCCTCCGTCAGCGCGGCGACCCGGCTGCAGCGCCTTCGCTTGCCGCCATGGCCAAGAGCCCCGACCCGACGGTCCGCGTTTCGGCCCTCGCCGGGCTCGGCGAACTCGGGGACAATAGCGTGGTCCCGCTCCTCCTCGAGGAGGCCGGCTCGGGTTCCGAGGACGAAGTGCGGGCGGGCCGGCAGGCCCTTCTCGTTCTGAACCGCGGCGATGTCACGCGCGCTTTGATCTCGCAGCTGACGGGGGGCAAACCCGCGGCCCGGGCGGAGGCGGCGCGGGCCCTCGCCGGCCGCGGCGATAAGGGCGCCACGGCCAGCCTGATCGCGGCGACCCGGGTCAATCAGGATCCCGTGCGGGGCGCCTTGTTCGCGGCGTTGGGGCAGTTGGCGGAGGACCATGATATTCCCGCCCTCGTCGGGATGGTCACCGAGGCCAAGGATGATGTCCTCCGTGATCAGGCGCGAGACGCCTTGAGTGCGGCGTGCCTGCGGCTCCAGAGCGCGGGCCTCCCGGTTGATGCCAAGCCGATCGTGGAGGGCATCGCCGGCGCCGGCCCTCAGGCCCGGGCCGCGCTGCTCCTGGCCGGAAGCGTGTTGGCAGACGAGCGCCTCTGCGCAGCGCTGCGCAGCTCGTTATCCGACCCGGACAAGGACGTGCGCGAATCCGCCGCGCGCGCCCTTTGCGAGACGCGAAACCCAAGGCTTCTGCCGGACCTGTTGAACCTCGCGAGAGGATCCGCAGAGCCGGCCCAGCGGGTCCCGGCCGTCCGCGGATATGTGCGCTTGGTGACGGACACGGAAAACGTTTCCTTCAGCCCCGCCGAACGAGCGAAAGCGCTCCAGGCGATCCTCCCCCTGGCCAGAACAGAGGAAAAATGGACGATCCTGGCCGGCTTGGCCAAATGGCCCGACCCCGGAACCCTCGCCCTTGCGCTCCAGATGCTCGACGACCCGGCCACGCGCGCCGAAGCCGTGCAGGCGGTGACTCAAATCGCTTCTAGCCTCACGCCGTCGCACCGCGAACATGCCCGGATGGCCCTGGAGAAGGTCCTCGCCGCGGCTTCCGAGCCCGGCCAGCGTGAGGCGGCCCTGGCGGCCCTCAAGCAGATCGACCCGGCCTTCGGATCCGGCTCGCCCGTGACATTCCGCCGCATCAAGGTGGATGGGGTGTTCCGGAGCGAGGGGGTGGCTGTCGCGGACTTCAACCGGGACGGCCATCTCGATATCGCCACGGGGAACATGCTTTATCTCGGGCCGGACTGGAGGCCGCAACCGATGCTGGCGGCGCCGAAAGAGTACAAGCCTGAGGGCTACAGCGATGAATTCCTGTGCTTCGCCGAGGATATCGACCACGACGGCTGGACAGACCTGATTGTCGTGGGCTTCCCCGGGACGAAAACCCGCTGGCTGCGGAACCCCGGCCGGCGCGGCGGGCCATGGAAGGAATTTCTGGCGGTCGAGAAGACCGGAAACGAGAGCCCGCAATGGGTCGATGTCTACAAGGACGGGCGCAAGGAGCTCGTTTTTGTCTCCGATAACGGGATGGCTTTGGCCCGTCCCGGCGCGGACCCGACGAAGCCGTGGACGATCCGCGTCATCGCCGGCCCGCAAGATCCGCGTCCGGGTCATGGCTTGGGCGTTGGCGACATCAACGGCGACGGCCGTAACGATATCATATGTCCGGAAGGCTGGTGGGAAGGGCCGGCCGACCCCTCGCGAGTGCCGTGGGTCTTCCATCGGGCCAAACTCGGGTTTGAGGCGCCGGCGCAGATGCTGGTGTTCGACGTGAACGGCGACGGCCGCCCCGACGTCGTGAGCAGCGCCGCCCACCGTTACGGATTATGGTGGTACGAGCAGACCCCGGATGGCTGGGTGCCCCACGAGATCGACCGGAGCGTCTCTCAACTCCACGCCCTACATACCGCCGACATCAACGGCGACGGTTTGCCCGACCTCGTGACCGGCAAGCGGTTCTGGGCCCACCGGGAAGGCGATGAGGGGATCGACGACCCGGCCGTGCTCTGCTGGTTCGAGATGAAACGCGAGAACGGCAAGCCGTCCTGGATCCGCCATGATATCGATTGGGACAGCGGCGTCGGGCTTCACTTCGAGGTCGTTGACATCAACGGCGACGGGCTCCCGGACATCGTCACCTCGAACAAAAAGGGCGTCTACGTATTCCTGCAGGAAAAAAAGCCGGCAGATCATTAGGCCCAGGTTCAAAGATGGGCTGAATCTGAGCTTAAAGCTCCTTGTCCGTTTTCTGTTTTTCCTTGAGGCCGAACTTATCGGGATTCTTCTTGATTTCCTCGCCCAGCCATTTTTCGGGATAGCCAGCTTCCCGCGGACGGCCTTGCCCATCATGGACATAGCCATCGTTATATTTGGTGATGAGAAGATCCGCCAACTTCCACCAGCGGTCCAAGTTCATCTGAGCGTTGGAAAGGCAATAGCGCGTCAGAAAAGCCGGGACGATCTGGGGGTTGGAACCCATCAAGTCCAGGGCCGCTTGTTCAATGGCCGGCTGGAGATTGAACTCCAGGTCCTCGATTTCCTTCTGGACTTTCTGAATGTCCTGGATCATGTCACTGTAGCGCAAGTTGGCATAGTTGGCGACAAAATTGAACGTCCACCAGGCGGAATCGCGGCTAAAGGCTTGCATGGAACCCTGGGTGTAGGCTTCGGGGGCGTCCGTGATGCTGGTATAGAGCGGAACAAAAAAATTCGTGAAGGGATTGTCCATTCCGTACCAGTAAACGCCGCCCACGGCGTCCGGGACAAAAGACCTCGACTGAGAGACAAAAATAAAACCCACCTGCTGGGTGGCGATAGGACGTTCCCAGGAATAATCCTTGCCGTCCACTTTCCAGCTGATCGGCCGCCAGCGGTCCGGCGCTCCGAAAGGGCCGGCCGTCAGATCTTTGGTCATATCAAAGGCAGTCCCTTCATAGTGGTCCCGGTGGAGGCCCATGACATCACGGACAGAAAGCTTCTGGTCCGGCTTGATCCAGAGAGGATAGGGTTTGGCGTTCTTGACCGAGGAACTGTAGTCAGGAGAAAGGTTCAAGGTCGGTGCGGCGCGCCGGAAAATGCTCCAGACCCTGCGGGCCGAATATTTGACCTGTTGCTCGGTCGGAGGGTTATAGACAAAGGAAAAACTGAAGGGGCCCTTCTTCGGATTGTAATAGCCTTTCTCGATGGCAAAAGAGATGACATTCTTGGAATAAAGGCAGTTTTCAGGGTCTTGGAGGGGAAATTCACCGATCCTGGACATGTTGGCATGAGCACAAATCATGCCGTCCGGGATTCTCTGGGCGACCCAGAGCGCGCCGTGCCCGCCCTTCCCTGTCCCGATCATCTCCATGATCCAGGCTTCGTCCTTATCGGCGATAGAAAAAGACTCTCCGCTGCTTTCATAGCCGTATTTCTCGACCAGGTCGGCCATGACCTTGATGGCTTCCCGGGCGGTCTTGGCCCGCTCGAGCGCCAGGACCATCAACTGGGGGTAATCCAGCAGGCCATCCGGGTTGACGAGCTCCGGGCGGCCGTCAAAGGTCGTCTCGCCGATGGCCACCTGAAATTCGTTCATCAGGTCAAGGACCTTATAAGTATGAGCCACCTCGGGGATCTCGCCACGCTTGCCTCTGAATCCTCTGATTTCGACTTTATCCGAAACTCCATGGTCAGCGGCCGGATAGAGCCGAAACCTGGGAAGAAATTCTCCATCGCAGGAATACGTGATGATCACCGAGCCGTCGGCAGAGGCGCCTTTGGTGACGATAATGGACGTGCAAGGGAAACCCAGCCGGGAGGCCAGGAGCAGAAGAAGAGACATCCAGAGAATTCGGGGACCATAGCCGGTGATTTTCATTTTCTGACACTCCTTCTTAAGACGCAGAAGATCGTTTTGACCTGCCGGGCGTCACTGTACCATCCCTGAAGTGAGATTTTCAAGTTTTGGGCAGGCCTCTCCCTCATCCTAGGCCCGTTCGCCGACGCTAAGCCCCGCCGGACAAGAAGCAAGGCTCAGGGTTACTACGGGGAGCAGTAAATATATTACATAATCCTTGCTGCTCCCCGAGTACTAGCCGGGCGATAGAGAAATCTGAAGACAGTTATATCCTGCCCGGCTTAGTAACCCCGAACAAGCCCCGGCATTCATGCCGGGGACTCGTGGGGTTGACTGCGACCTCCAGCCGGCGATATCATCATTTCGAAATGGGAGGCCGCGGTTCCGAGCCCTGCGGCCGGCGGATGCGCGCACCGCGAAAATAGCTGGAATTGGTCTACCGGAGCCTCGAAAAGGGCGCGGGCCGATGAGCAAGGAGATCCCATGGAATCATCCCTGATCCGTCAGATCCGAATTCTCCAGGTCGCCGTCCTCGTGCTCTTGGCGACAACCGCAGCGCTCTGCGTCAATCTTTTCCATCCCCTCCTGGCAAAGCAAGCATTCAGAGTCATCGATGCCGGCCGCATCAACATCCGCGAGAAAGACGGCCGTCTCAAAGCCGCTCTCTCGAACTCGGCCGGGTTCAACGAGGGTTATCGCGCGGACCACGGAGGCGTGGCGTTTTCGGGCTTGATGTTCTACAACGAAGAGGGCCAGGAGACGGGCGGCCTCGTCTATCGCGGCAAGGCGATCCAGGGCGGGCAGGATGCGGACGTCACCCTGACCTTTGACCAGTACCGCCAGGACCAAAACGTGTATCTTCACCACGAGGAGCACAAGGATGCGCAAGGGCTCCGGATCGACGATGGCCTCACCATCAACGCCCGTCCCGACTGGACAAAGGTCAAAGACGAATACTCTATCTACAGCAGGCTCGAAAAGCTCCCCCCGGACGAGCGCGATGAGCTTCAACTCAAGTCGGCCCAGGCCGGAGACATCTCGTTGCGCCGTCTCTTCTTCGGCGTCCAACGGGGGATCAAGGACAAAAAAGCCTATGACGACACCGGCGTCTTCATCAAGAACAAGTGGGGGCGCAACGCCATCAAGCTCTACGTCGACAATGACAACAGGCCTCACTTCGAGATCTTTGACCCCCTGGGGAAGTCGATTCTCTACGAACTGAAGCTCGAAAAACCGGACTCCAGATAGTCTCGCAAATGAGGTCCCCCGGTTTCTTGGCGGCTAGGAGCTCAACAACACGAGGGCCGTCCAGGCAAGCGGGCCGATGCCTGCCGCGAGGCTCTCGACTGCGCTACTTGTAATTTCCGATCAGAACGAACGGCGCCCAGTAATACGGATGAGAGTAGCCGGCGTCATGAGGCGCAGAGGTTGAGCCCCCCGCGACCTTGACGCCGCGATCACTTCCCGCAGGCGAGGACTGCAGCGGGCCCGCGCAGGAATGCAAGCTGGGCCTGGCGCAGCGCCTCCGCTTTCCCATCCGCGCGGGGCCTTGACCCATCTGGCATAGAAGTCGCTCATGATCCGGCTCGTGCTCGCGTCGTTCACGTCCCACAGCGTGGCCATCACGGCTTCGGCATCCTTCTGCTGGGCGATCATCCCCAGGCTGTCCATCTCCAGCCCGTCTTTGGCCACGTCGCCTTTCGCCGTGCTGCAGGCCGAAAGGGTCAAGAGCCGCGTCCCGTGAAAACTGATGGCCGAGTCCTCGAGCTTGGAGAGGGTCAGCGGATATCCATCCGGCTCGCCGGAAGTTTCTCCGCCCAGCATCAGGTAGGGCTCCGTCTCCGCTGCCCGTTTCCAGGACAAAGTGACTGGCGATGTGGACCACGGGAAAAGTCGATCCCGCGCCGAGCTGCGTTTTCAACGCGCGTAAGTGAACCGCTCATCCGAGCAGCAGGATTCCGTCCATCGGACCGTGGGACTCGGGCACGGCAGGGTCGTGCGCCACGGCATCCAGCTCCGGCATCACGCCGGGCAGGGCCGGCAGGCCTCCATAACTCTTCGACAATCCCATCGCGAGCACGCGGAGCGCAGCCTTGTTCTTGTCGGAGGAGGCTGGTCATGTGCCCGTAGCTCTCGGGAGTGAAGAGGATGTTGTTGAACCGCTCGGCCAGGTAGTGCCGGCCGTCATACATCGCGGCCATGGGCAGGTAGCGCATGGCGCCGTCCAGCGACCAGAGGAGCGTCGGAACGCGGCCTTTCTCCTGAGAGCTCTGCTCCAGGGCGTTCAACTCGTCTCCGAATGGAGCGATGGCCATCGCGTACAGCTCCGCCAGATGCGGCTTGGGATCGGACGCAGGAGTGCGCAGATCGTCCCGCACCTGCAGCACCTTGCTGCGCAACTCCGCCGGCGTGGCCTTGAGCTCGAACTTCTTGCGTGCCTGCGCCGTGACGACGATCGCATACGCGCGCTCGTCGCCGAGCAGCAGCCGTATGCCCATCACGCGCGGTCCCAGTTCCGCCAGCGTATTCTGCAGGCGGCTGACTTCCGACTTCTCTTTGCTCAATAAGGCGTTCGCATCCTGCGTTCCGGCCTTCTGCGCCAGTTCCGGATAAAGCGTCTTCCTGAAAAAGTCCGAAACCTCCGCGTTTCCCGCCTCGATCTTCGCTTCGAGCGTCTTCATCCGGCGCGGCTTCCTCGGGCGTCCGGGCCGCTTTGGCCTGCAGCTCGGCATATTCCGCGCTCATGTCCGTCAACTCGACGGCCGTCTTCTCCGGGGCCTCGAGCTCGTTCTGCGCCGCTTGCTGCGACGGAGCTCAGCTTCAAGGGCTCCACCCGGGCTTGCGGATTATCCGCCGCTCCCCGGACGACCTCTTTCAGCTCCTGCTCCTTCAGCAGGTCCAGGACCTGTTCGGCTTCGCCGAGCCGGTCGGCCTGGACCAGCAGCTCCGCCAGGATCCGGTAGGTCTCCGACTTCGACTGCGCGAACCCCGTCTGCAGGTCCTTGCTCAGCCCGGAGATGTTCTTCCGGATCTGCTGGTAGCTGTTCACCGCTTCCATCCCGAACAGGATCGCCTCTTCCCGGCGGTGCTCGTCGCGGAAGCCGATCATCAAGGACGTTTCGATCCCGCCCTCGATGTCCGGATCGCCGGCAGCCTTCGCCAGGGACAGAGCCGCGAGCTTGCTCGCCAGCGCCTTGTCCGGATTCTTCTCCGCGGAATAGGCCCAGCCGATGGTGCTCAGGGCCAGCGCTTCGCCCCGGCGGTCCTTCACCTCGCGCCAGATGGCCAGCGCCCGGTAATCGAAATCGAGCGCCTTGTCCGCCTCCCCGAGGTCGGACCAGACCCGGCCGGCAGTTGTTCAGCGTCGCCGCCTCGCCGCGCGGGCTCCCGGTCTCGCGCCAGATGGGCAACGCCTGGTCGAAGGACTCGAGGGCCTTGCGCCCCTGGCCGCAGGTCGGCGTAGGCCCTGCCGATATCGTTCAGCGCCAGCGCCTCGCCGTTGCGGTTGCCCACCTCGCGCCAGATGGGCAGCGCCTGGTTGTAGATAGTCGAGGGCCGTCTGGTGCTGCCCCAGGTCGCGATAGAGCCGGCCGATGTTGTTCAGCGTCAGCGCCTCCCCCTGCCGGTTGCCGACCTCGCGCCAAGCCGCGATCGCCCGGTCGTAGACGTCCAGCGATTTCTGCTTCTCCCCCAGGTCGGCGTAGGCCCGGCCCATGTTGTTCAGCGTCAGCGCCTCGCCGCCCCGCTCCCCCTCGTCGCGCCAGAGCGGCAGCGCCTGGTTGAAATACTCCAGCGCTTCCTTGTCCTGGCCCATTTCGGAATACGTCTTCCCGAGATTGTCCAGCGTGCTCGCCTCGCCGGCGCGGCCGCTCGCGTCCCGCAGGTTCGGAAGCACCCCGTTCAGGTGCTTCTGGGCGATCAGCTGCTTCAGGTTCTGATGGGGCCGGCTCTGGGCCTCGCCCTGCCCGCGCCAGAGCGACAGCGCCTCGTTCAGGCACTTCAGGGCCTCCTCTCTATTGCCCAGTTCGTTATAGGCCCGGCCCATGTTGTTCAGCGTGTTGGCTTCGCCCTGCGGATCCCCACCGAGCGCCAGAGGGGCAGCGCCTGTTTGAACAGTCCGAGCGCCTTGTCCTCCTGTCCCATGTCGCTGTACACCCGGCCCATGGTGTTCAAGGCCATGGCCTGGCCGGTCTGATTGTTCGATTTCTGGGCCATGGCCAGGGCCTCGTTCAGGCGATCCAGGGCCTCTTTCATCTTTCCCGCCTGCCGATACAGATAGCCGAGGGCGATCAGCTCAAGCCCTTCCTGCCTTTTGTTCTGAGCCGCCCGCGCCTCCGCGAGCTTTTGCTCGTGCTGGGCGATCTGATCACGCAGCGCTGAGGTCTGGGCGCCGGCCGAGCCTGCCGCCGTCAAGAACGCGATGACAAGACAGGTCACAACGAGCATCTTCCCGGTTTGGTTCATCTTGCTCCCTTTCCTCAGCGGCCGCCAGGCACGCCGGCGCTAAGCAGGCCGTCCACCGCATAGGATGTTGCCGCGCCGGGGACGCGTTGAAGCTGAACGCGGGTCGCTCATCAGGCTCATCTGCCCGCCGAGGAGATGATCGATGTCGGCTGAACTTCGATTTCGAAACTGACGTAGGTGACACCGGGGAGGGTATCGGCGGCGGCGATATCGATGTCCGGCTGCTGGGTTTCTCTCTTGACTTCCTGCGGAACGACGCGGCCCTGGATGACGTGGAGATTCTTCAACTGGTCCGCGGCGGGCGCTCGATTGGCCGGGATCAGAACATAGGTCCCGCTCTTCAGCATGAGACCGGAGACGGATTCCGGCGAGCCGGTCTTTTGGATCGCGTCCTGTGTGGCGAAGACGCGCTGAGGGTTGGATTTGATGATCTGCACGGGGCTGGCATGAATGGCGCCATAAAGGGCGTTAAAGGACTGGAGCCCGGTCATGGCGATGCCCGGCAATCCGATAATGGGCGCAAACTGGCCCAACCCTCCGATGATATTTTGGATGATCTTGTGGAATAGAGAATCCTTCTTCTGCGCTTCGAGGTTCAACGCCCAGCGGCCCTGGCCGCCGGGGAGGAGGATATTCTGCATTTTTTGCCAGGTCGCGTCGTCCGAGGTGCCGATGCTCTGAACGGATGAAGATTTCGACGACGCGCCGGATTTCGATGACGAGCTCGATTTAGAGGAGCTCCCGGAGGTTGAACTTGCCGATTTCGGTTTTGACTTCGAGGACGTCATTCCCGAAATGAACGTGTAAGCCAGCGGTTCGATCACCGACGGCAGGATGGCGTTCTTCTGGGCGACGTCGACCCGGACTTGAGCATTTTCAAGACGGTCGAAAGTGCTCTGGTCCTGGGGGGCAATCTTGATCGCCGAGGTGTTCACGCTGACGACGACATCCCCTTGCGTGATGAGCTTGCCCGAGTCCAATGCGGCAGCGTTCTTGAAGCCGTCCTTGTCGTTAAAGTGCCAGAACACAGGCTGGACGTTGGCTTCCCCGCCTCGCCCGCGCGTCGGGCGGGTGATGGGATCCACATCGGAGGAGAGAAAGCCGGACCAGAAGTCGTACGCCTTCGAGTCAAAATCGGGATTGATTTCTTGGGCGATGGACGGATCGGACAGCGCGCTCAAGACCCGCGCCGCGGCGGGAGAAGCGACAAAGCCCTGGACCGCGCCGATGGCCACCAAGTCCCTGAAAAATTCTCTGCGAGTCTTAGACATGGGAACCCCTCCAATTGAGAATGGGAATACGGAAAGGAAGTCCGTTTTTCCGTCGCGTAAAGAACGGCCGCCCCTGGTATTGCATCGTCTTTAATAGATATAACGTTAATATTATGTGTCTAGTTGCGCGGCCCTGTCAACAGCGGTGCCCGGAGGTCATATCCGGACGAGCGTTCCGCGTAGCTCTCCGGGCCACGGGCGTCCGGCGCCGGAGACTCCGGAATTTGAATGTCTTCCGGTCGATGGGGTATATTAGATAAAGAGCAGGTGAATGCCGAGAAAAATTGTCTTTCTCACCGCAGGGCTTTTCATCTCATGTTTTCTCGTACTCCTTCTGCCCGCCGGCGCCGAGACGCGGCGGGCGCTCCTCGTCGGGATCGACAAATATGATCCCCCTCCGGGCGCGAAGCCCGGTCCGTCCAAGGCGATTCAGGGCTCCGTCAAGAGGGTCGCCGTCAAGGGGAACTCCCAGCGGCACCCGTTCGAATCGCTCGACGGCGCCGTGAGCGACATGGACGGGATGAGAGCTCTCCTGATGGACAAGTTCGGCTTCCGCGAGGGCGACATCAGGACGCTCACGAACCAGGAAGCGACGGCGGATGAAATCCTGAGCGCCATCCAAAAGCACCTGATCGAGAGCGCCCAACCCGGCGATGTCAGCCTGTTCTATTACGCGGGACATGGCTCGCTCATGCGCAACCTCAGGACGCCGAAGCAATCAGGCTACGACTCGACAATCGTTCCGGCGGACTGGTGGCGCGGGACCCCGGACATCCGCGACAAGGAGCTGGCGCGTTTATTCCGGACGGCCGTGGAGAAAGGGATCGCCCTGACGGTCATCGCCGACAGCTGTCACAGCGGGTCTCTCCTCCGGGGCGGGTTGAGGCTACGCGAAGTTCCCGGAGACACGGGTTTTTACGTCGAGGATCCTCCCGACCGCGATCAGGCCGGCCATTCCCTTCCCAACCCCGAAGAGGAGGGAGCGCTGGTGCTTTCGGCGGCGCAGGATTATCAGTGCGCGGCCGAGGTCGCCACGGACTCGGGCTGGCACGGCGTTTTCACCTGGGCCCTTCTTCAGATATTGCGATATTCCCCGGAGAACGAGCCCATGTCCCGGATCTTCGAGCGGGTTCGCGCGCTCGTACAGTCGGAGGAGCCGATCCAGGAGCCGGTCATGGCCGGAAAGGGCCGGGCCGAGCGGGGCTTATTCGGGCAGCCGGCGGACTTGACGAGGAGCATCACGGTCGCGGCGCGGAAAGTCGCGGGAAGCATGGTCGAGCTCCAGGGCGGGCAGGTGCTGGGGCTGGCGAGGGGGTGCGAGCTCGTGAGAATGCCCGGTTCATCCGGCGAGGCGCCTGTCAGGGTCGAAATAACGGACGTGACGGGCCCGAGCAAGTCCGTGGCCCAGGTCCGTTCGGGGCCGCCGGAGAGCGTCCGCCCCGGAGACTTGTTCCAGCTCGACAAGTGGGTGCAGCCGGAAGAAGGAATTTTGCGCGTTTACCTCCCCCCCAAGCCGCCGTCGCTCGCGCGGATCATGGCCGTGGCCAAAGCAGTGGCGGGACTGCAGCTCGCCGGCTGGGTGGAGGACCCGACCGTCACGCCGCCGGACTTCATCATGAGCTGGAACGGGTCGGAATGGGTCCTGGCCCGCAACGGGCCTGGCGGCGAAGTGAGCCTGCGCCTGGGGGCGGATCCCGATACCGCTCAAATCCGCAAACGCCTGGCCGATTCCCCGTCTGCCCGTCTCTTCTTGATGCTTCCGCTGCCGGCGGAAGTTGCGGACCAGGTGCGCCTGGGGGCGGGCACGGCACTCGACGCGATCGCCCCCGTGAACTCGATGGCGGGCGCGAGGTATGCGCTTGAGGGCCGGTATCGCGATGGGGGCCTCGAGTTCGCCTGGATCGCGCCGAGCGGAAGCGAGGAGGAACTCGCGCGGACGGCCACGCCGCCCCGGATGCCGCTGAGGACCAAATGGTTGACGCTGACGGCAGGGATCGACGCCCCAAGGGGACTGGCGGCGCAGGTCGAGGAATACGCCGTCCGCATTGCGCGGCTTCGGGCCTGGATCGAACTGGAGCCGCCCCAAGCCGGCACTCCCTTTCCCTATCGTCTGGCGTTTCAGGAGAAATCGTCGAAGCGCCTGGTCACCGAGGGCGATATGCGGAGAGGAGAGCGGTACAAGCTTTACCTCAAGGCGGACCCCGACCTGCTGCCACGGCTCGTGGAGGCGGGTAAGAAGGTCCCGAGGCAATACGTCTATGTCTTCATCATCGACAGCGACGGGACGGGAACGTCTTTGTTCCCGGGAGCGCAAGGCAATGTCGAGAACTTGTTTCCCCCTGACCAAACTCCGCCGCTGGCCGAGATACCTCTGTCAAGCCGCGACTATGATCTTGAGATATCAGACCCCCTGGGAACGGACGTCTATTTCATGATCGTCAGCGCCGAGGTCATCGACCCGATGCTCTTCTCTTTCGAGGGCGTCCGGGGTGGGCCAGAGGGGATGCGAGGCGGAGGTCTGAGCCAATTGCTGTTTGGGATCGGATCAGGGCAAAAAAGGGGAGGCAAGCAGCCTCCGGCTCCATCTCAATGGTCGATCGAGAAGCGGGTCATCCGGAGTGTCGCCAAGTAGGCCGGTCGCGCTCGAGGGCCGGCGACCCAGGTCCCCACGTTGGTTGATGCAGGCGGGGGATTCGGAGGCGAGCCGCCCCCCCGCGGACTTGAAATCAATGCTATCCCCGGCCTCGGATCGATGTCAGAACATTGTTGGATGTGATACATTGAGAGAGGGCGGGTCATTGCATCTAGGATGAAGGCAGGTGAGATCATGATCGATCCCGGACTCAAAGGAAAGGTCGCCTTGATCACCGGCGCAAATCACGGTATCGGTGCGGCGACGGCACGGGCCTTGGCGGCCCAGGGCGCGCGCGTGTTCGCGGCCTACTTTCGCCCGCCCTGCCCCTCGGGCCAGGAGGAACTTTCGAAAGCGAGCCTGGCGGGAATCGGGGGCCCGCTGCTTTACTGGGCGGGACAGCAGCAATCGGCGGACCGCCTCGTCCAGGAGATCTTGAAAAATGGCGGAGCGGCGGCCGCCGCCGAAGCCGATCTTGGCGATCCGGAGAACATCCGCAGGGTGTTCGACGGTTGCGAGGCGGCCCTCGCGCCGGTCGACATCCTGGTCAATAACCACACGCACTGCGCGAAAGACACGTTCGATCCGGCCGCGGTCACGACGGAAGGCTTCGCGGTCGACTTCTTTTCGGCTGCCGTGGCTGACGAACACTTCGCCGTCAACGCGCGCTCTTATGCCCTTATGATGTCCGAGTACATCCGGCGCTACCTGGGGCGCGGCGCGGGATGGGGCAGGATCATCAACATCAGCACCGACGCAGCGCACGCTCATCCGAGTTCGATCAGCTACGCCGCCACCAAGCATGCGATCGAATCCTACAGCCGCTCGGCTGCGCTCGAGGTCGGCAAGTACGGCATCACGGTCAACATCGTGGCGCCGGGTCCGATACAGACCGGCTATCTGACGCCGGACGAGGAGGCGTCGATCTCTGCGGGCACTCCGCTTCGCCGTTGCGGCATGCCTGAGGATGTCGCGGACGTAATCGTGTTCCTGGCCTCGAATCAGGCGCACTGGCTGACGGGACAACTCCTGTACGTCGGCGGGGGCTGGAGGATGCACCAGTAGTGGGCCCGCGGGGCGGACTCCTCCAACCGCGTTGCCGCTGAGGGGTCTGCCTAACTATTTCATGCCGGCCGGGACAAGCCACTTGATTTCCCCGTTGGCCGATATATCATTGTAGGGAATCGCATGTGGCTGCAAATCCAACGTGGCCATGTTATGAAAGGAGAATTGCCATGAAACGATGGAGCACGCTGGTCTTAATTGTCGGCTTGACGCTGGGGAGTTCGGTCGTGGGCCGTGCGGCCGAGGAGAAGGGAAGCTCGCTCGACAAGGAAACGAAGGCCGCCATCGAGCTGTTCAAGAAGACCGACAGCAAGATCCAGAGACTATTCGACACGGCGACCGGCTATGCTGTATTCGGGACCGTGACCAAGGGTGCCATCGGCATCGGCGGGGCCCATGGCAACGGCGAGGTCTTTGAGAAGGGGAAACTCATCGGCACCGCATCCTTGACGCAGGTGACAGTGGGACTGCAATTGGGGGGCCAAGAGTACTCCGAGGTGATCTTCTTCGAGAACCAAGAGGCATTGAATTCGTTCAAGAGCAGCAAGTTTGCCATGAGCGCCCAATTGAGCGCGGTGGCTGCCGCCGAAGGCGCATCGGCCGACGCAAAGTACCGGCAGGGCGTTCTGGTGTTCACAATCACGAAGGGCGGCTTGATGTTCGAGGCCAGCGTCGGGGGCCAGAAATTCAAGTTCAAGCCCCTGAGCGAGAAATAGCACGCCACTCTGGGATTTTCCGTTCCTGAGTCCATCGGCCACCGGCGGTCGTCACCCGCTGGCCAGGATCCCCTTGAGCCTCTCGGCGTAGCCGGCGCTCGCTTTGTCCGGCGTTACGAACCGGATTTGCTGGGGTCCGGAGACGCCGAGCCCGAGTTCGACCGCTCTCCGGATTTGTTCCTGGTCGAATATCTTCGTCCCCATGATCGCCGCGTTCGATCCAAGATCCTTGAGGACCGCCAGGCCCACGGCGTCAACAGCGACCCGGTCACTCCCGGCGATGAAAACGTCGGCTCGGACCTTTTTTCCGTTGCTCGGCCCGCCGTCCACGAATGCTTCAACGCCGTCGAGGACGATGAGGGCTGGCTTATAACCCTGGTTGATCTCGGCGATCATTTTCCGCTGGTCGGACGAACGGTGGAGCTGGCGCATGAGCTTTTTCGGGGTTAGCCCGACGGCCAGCTTCAGAGACATCGAAAAGACGCCCCCGTAGGCATGGGTCTTGAGGCAGCAGGTCGAGACCGTGTATTTGGATTCGACGATGGGCCTGGGAATATAAAACCCGCCGTCCCAGTGATTCCCGGGCGGGTTGAAGGGGACCCAGTCCGCGTCGGCGAGCTCCTCGAAATTGACGATGCCGAAGCCCAGGGATTTGGCCATCTCGAAAATCCCCTTCTCTTCCATGACCTTTTTCGTTTCCGGAGGGCCGCTCCTCTCGCCCAGCGTGATCGACGCCGCGCCACGGCTTTTGAGCCCGTGGACGATCGCGGCCAGGGTCTCGTTGTGAGTCGAACCCGGCGTCGGATCGGCAGTGTTGAAGTTCGGCTTGATCATGACGCGTTTCCCTTTGAGCGACGGGACCCGCAGCAGCTTCATGGCCTCTTCGAC
The DNA here is from genome assembly GCA_963796835.1 of Candidatus Aminicenantota bacterium. GTDB lineage: Bacteria > Acidobacteriota > Aminicenantia > Aminicenantales > Saccharicenantaceae > DATKJS01. The sequence continues at coordinate 65,920 of CAWCND010000015.1, forward strand.
CCCGAGTTTCCTGTCAGATGTCTTGATCAGGGCGATCGTCGTCCCGCCGGCGGCGGCCGCTCGTTCCTGGGCCGCAAGCGTTCGAGCGGCGAAAGAGCCGGCCGCCGGAATGGCCGCCAGCCCGGCGACGGTCGTCATCGAGGTCCTGATGAAATCACGCCGAGACAACCGCGATGCATCAATCCGTCTCATTTTCTCCTCCTCCGGCGAAGTTGGTCGAAAAGAACTTCACGCCAGCGAAATCTTTTGCTCGAAACTACTCCGTTACTTTTTAGTCTATCACCTACAAAGTGAAATGTTCAAGCGTGGATGCCTCCGGTGCCGGAGGTTTTTCAGCGAATTAGAGGGAGCGCGCCCGGAGGGATTTGAACCCCCGACCTTTGGATTCGAAGTCCACCGCTCTATCCACTGAGCTACGGGCGCATCTTTTTGATTTCAATGCGTTTCGAGAGTCCGAGATTCAGGCAAGACGGCAGATGTGACCAAATTGTGACCATCTTCCACGGATGAAGGGGCGTCCAAGCGTGACTTTTCCTGAATCACTAGCCGTTCCACGGCATCCATCTTCCTCGAGTCCGAAGGGTGCGAGTACCGGACCGTCATCGCGATTTCGCTGTGGCCCAAGATCTCCTTCACCGTCACCAGGTCCACTCCGTTCATCACAAGGTTTGTGGCGAAAGTGTGTCGCAGGTCATGGAATCTCACATTCGTGATCTTGGCCTTCTTGATAGCGTTGAGAAACGCGGTCCGAACCGAGCGCAGCGGCCCCGAGGAACGTTCTTTAGAGAAAATGAACTCGCCCCCACTTCTCGGGAGCCCGGTCAAGGCCTTTAGGACTTCGGAATTTGTCGGGACCTTCCGGGAACGGCCGTTCTTGCTCCGCTCAATAAAGATAAACCGCCTCGCAAAATCCACGTTCTCCCAACGTAGGCCCAAGATCTCGGAAATCCTCATCCCGGTGTTGAGCGCGACGATCACCACAGGCTGCAGAGACTTCGTCGAGGCTTTAACCAATCGCTGGGCTTCCTCATCGCTCAAGATTCTTTCCTTCTGCCGCTCGGGAAAGAACGTGACGCCGCGAACCGGATTATCTCCCCTGAAGAACTTCCAATGTGAAGCCTTGTTATACATCGTTTTGAGGAGAGCTAGATCACGGTTGACAGTCGCCCCGGCCCTGGTCCTTTTCCTCTCCGCCTTGAAGCACTCGACATCGTACATCGTTATGTCCCCGAGCATCTTGGAGCCGAAGCACCTGACAAGGTTCTTGAGCCTGGAAAGTTCCTTTTTCCAGCCCCTTCGAGTTGCTTTGAGATGCTTCGCATAAACAACGGCAAATTCAGAGAATCGGCAATCCTCGGTTTCTCTCTTGAGCTCGAAATGCCCCTTGACGATGTCGCCTCTTCTGGACTTTAGGGCGGCTGCCGCCTCCTGCCTGGAGGCAGATACGGGTTCTCTTAACCTCCTTCCTTTGTAGTAATAGTCAATCCACCAGATTTGTCCTCTCTGGTAGACGCCCAAAATAAAACCTCCATGCCCTAAATCATATGCGCCAGGGGCGCTGAAATCAAGAAATGGGGTTTCCCTATTTCTTGTTCTTCAACTCCTCGAGAAAATCATTAAAATTCGCATCAGTTTTTAAAACGCGTTTGCCTCGCAAAGGTCGAGAATCCGCTTCTTTGCAGGTACGCGTTCTAAGCCATTTTTCAAGTTCTCGAGGCGAGACTCGAACCATTCGGCCCACTTTAACGATGGGGATCTTTCTTTTCGAGGCCCAAATCCTCAGCGTCGTAGGCGACGCCCGGAGTATCTCCGCGACTTCAAGGAGTGTTAAGAGCCTTTCCACGTTTAAACCTCTATGTGCTCTGCCTTCTATTTCGTCTGCTCATGAAGAAGTCCGTAACACATCCCTGAATCCCGAATTGAGAACGCTTTTTCCCCTGTAGAATGTAGCGGCAAAGTACGGGGTCCGAGGTTTACTATGCATCATTGGTTTTCCTGTTACTTTTTCTCTTCTTCCAGCCATGCCAGGACTTTATTTGAAGCTCGTCGTTCCCCGCTTTCCATTTGGGCGATTGGGACGTGTGAGCTATACCCTAATTTCATGGCCAACTGTTTTTGAGTAAGCCTCTGCCTTTTCCTCATTTTTCGAATCTTTATCTTCGGGTCGACCTTTCTCAGGTCATAACCATTATGAAAATCGGCCAGCTTTTGAATCATATCGCGAGTATTTCTAAATTCAGTGCGGAGCATTCCCTCTAATAAGGCGATTAAATCAACTCTTCTATGGAACGAATGATAATCATAAGGCCGATTGGGATTGGCTAGTATTTGGTTTATCTTTTTAACCAGATATGCTCTATCCGCAAACCGGGTCAAGTCAACTTCTATGCCCTGATATTGAACTATTTGGTTTAACTGTTCAGTCATATTATCTATTCCTTCGGATTATGGTTTAAATCATAAGCCATCATTTATAAAAAAATATTCCTAGAACGCGTGCTCAAAAATAAAACCAGCAATACGTGTGATGTTGATCGTCAAATAGCAAATGTGCCTTTTAACCTCTTCCTTATCCAACCGTTCTAGTTCTTGGCCAGTTACTACATTGATGATTAAAGTTTCATCATATGGGCGATAATAAAGCCTTATGAGCGTCTCTCTCTCTACCTCAAACACCCAATCATAAATATTGAACTTCCGCGTTTTGCCAACGTAGTCTTCCATTACGTGAAACCATTTGCCGTTTTCGTTTTTAGCTCTTATGTACGTAGTGTCTATGAGCTTTTTAAGTTCTCCTACCATCCTAAGTTCAATACCATACTGATGCAGGTGATAGATTATGGCGAGCTCAAGAAGGTTTCTTCTGAAAAGATCCGTCTATTTCCCCGGCCTCCCCCTTTATCGATGTCTGGTTCAAGAAGCCGATGGGTATTTATCCAATGAAATAGTCGGTTCTTATCTATGCGCAAGATCCTATATACGTCCTTCGCAGTAAATTGTTTCTGGCTTAAGTTATGAACCATAATACAATTTTAAGCACTTCCCTTTCAATTGTCAATCCCCTTTAGATTATTATCACTTATGATTGGCCGACCCTCTTACAACGACTCAGTAGATCGGGTGTTCAAGTCACCCCGGGCACGTTCCCTTTATTCATCTATAAAATTAGCGGATTAAGGTAAACATTTATCTCTTCTTAAATTCCGCTAGAATGCTCAATCAAAATTTCATCCCTGGGGACCTTATCCCAAAAAAATAGCCCACCTAAAATGTAAATTTTTTGGGAAATATCGTCCTTCCGAATGGACCAAGAATTGTTATCAACGAATTGAGAGGATATGAATTGAGGCGAGCATCGGACTGTGGACCGAATGTTGGGGGTTCAAATCCCCTCACTCTCCCCACTCGGAGCGCCGTGGGGCATCGGTGACGATGCTGGCAAGATACAGCCGGTCGCCATGGTCTCTGGCAGACAGAGCCCAATTCGACTCTGCCATCCTTCCAGATTTTTGAGGTTCCCGGCGCTTGACCCTCGGAGCCGAGAGGGCATAGAATCCTATTAAGCACGGTGAGGAGGGGAATATGGGTCTGTTTGGTCCTAAGAGGCAAGTTATTAAAGCCGGGGATTTATGCAAAAAATACTTGGACCTTATTTTCTCAAGTGATAAAAGCGGTCGTTTTATGTAAGTACCTTGGCGAGCTTTAAGTCGGAGTATGCAGAGTTTAAGAAGGTCGACCAAGAACGGTACGTTGACGAAATAATTGCTCTTAATATAGAGATTCTAGCCTTTGCCTGGGCCCAAGCATCCCTGAGAGGAGTCACACCGAGAAAACACAGCCTTGCTATGGCCATTGCTACGTTCGGTGGCTCTGATAGTCGGCTAACGAAATATGAGCCCCTCATGGAAGCCTATAACTCGGCTATTGGGAGAGCCGCTCGCCTGCCTCAAAGTGATTCGATTCGGGAAGCAACTTTGACTCTACTAGCACGGCTTGGAATTAATGATGCATCGAAAGGCTTGGTCGAGCGTCTTTACTGTGAGTTTTCTGCGTTATGCATGTCGATGCTAGAGGGTTTGAAGCTGTGGAAGTTGGTTAGCTGATAAAACGGCGACCCGAAAACTGCGACAAGAGGGGACGCGATGGATGGAGATATCAGTTTTAAGGAGCTGACGGCAATCCTCCTTGGCGCGGTGAGAAGAGAGCGAACGATTTATCGAATAATGTACTCTTGCATAGGGCTTTCCTTGGTGGCGTCGTTCCTTTGGAAATGGTGGATATGCCCAGCTACGGTGGTCGCGGCATTCTTGGTGGGGTCTGTCTATTCGTACGCTGTATCAACGAGGCTGAAGAAGCGGCTTGACTGTAGCACGGATACGCTCGACGGTTTGTCCAAGGACGCTCGACGATATCTTCGGATAAGGGAGAAGATGCAGTCTGAGAGGCGGAAGGGATAGGAGACCGAAGATGGAAGACGAGAGGACTGTCTGTATCCCGTGTGGAGAGCCAGCTAAACGTCTTGCTTATGGGACCGACGGACGGGGAGGGAAGTATATCTGTGAGGACCCCTGTCCGGATTTCGCTGTTCCGGGCTTGGTCCATTACTATCTCGAAATGGACGAAGTCTTTCCTGCTGGGATGCGGAGAAGGATTTCCGATTTGCTCGTGAAGAAAGGACCAACTAAAGGAGCGGAAACGTATCATATAATGACGATTGAAGAGGTTGAGGAAGCGACCGGAATAAAGTGGCCGAGGTAAGGCGCCCGGCGGCCTCTAGGAACAACGGATAAAGGCGAATATGATGATGTTCGTGCGAAGGTAGGAAATAATGGGAAAACAGATTGTTGATTCGCCTTTGTTGCGGTCTGACATGTCTATATTTATCGGAAAACCCATCTTGGGTCTGATTACCCTCTCTATCGCGACGGTGGTAAGATTGCTTCAAAAAGGTGGGCTTTTTCATTATGGGCTCTTGTTAGTTGGATCGATCTTATCGATCACCGAATTTTACGCACTTAAATTTCTGGTATGTCAAGTATCCGAAGAAGAAGGGAAGATAAAGAGAGGCCTAGTTCCGATGTTAATAGGATTCGGCGGACTCATCCCTTATTTATTCGGGTGTTACTTATTTTTTTTTGAGGGGCTATGGCGTTTACTCCATGCAGCCCTAATTAGAGTTTTCTCAGTAAGATCACTGGTACTATCAGTTCTGTTCACCATTCTCGGCTTTATAGTTGTTAACTCTGATTATAAAATCTCTGAGTTCTTAAAAGAACTAATGGCCCGAAAAAATAAAGTTCTCGATGAATAGCAGATAAACAAGGGCCAAGAATAAGAGGAGGTGGTTCGTGAAGTATACTGTTGAGCAACGGCTTTCAGATGCTCTTATTGACCTTCAAAACGCTTTGACATCTCTCTCAAACAATGATATTGAGGCCGCCCATAAAAACATTTCTGAAGCTATACGAAAGGTCAAGCACGTGACACAGGCGGTGAAGTCTAAGAACCTCAAGTGCAATTAGGAAGGTAGAAGGGGGGACTAATGAATAAGCGAAAAATCACAGGCATTATCTTATTCCTTATTGGCCTCGGGATGCCTCTTGTACTCTATTTCTTTCAAGAGGACGGTGTTGTTTGGACGATTAATATACATAAGACAATCGAACGAAAACTAACGAAGGACGAAATTAATGCGCTTAATGAGGTTTCGAGAATCAAGAAGGAACTCGAAACCCTATATCCAGATGAATTTAAAAATATAGCACCGACTATCACGGAGGAAAAACCTCCTGCGCATAAAATGTCATTCGAGGACTTCGTTAGAGTTATGCTGTACTATGAAAGTAAATTAATTCAGCCTGTAAAAAGGTCATACGCGGTAAACAACTTTGAAAAAGAAGGTTGGACGATAGATTCAATTGAACGAGTAGAAATCCCATATCGCCAAATTGTCGGAATGGGAATTCTTTTCATTTTTCTGGGATTGAGCTTCTTTATCTTTTCGTTCTTTCATAAGCGGAAGAAATCTCCGTCGCCGTGAAGCAATTAGGCGCAGAGGGGGAGCCAGAGGCTCCGAGGGGCACCTCTAAACAATCTCCTTGACGTGGACCGATGGACGGAACGTAGTCAGGCCGGTCTCAGAAGCAGTCATCCAATATCGATAAGTGGCAATAGCTCACGGCTATCTTCGATTTTAACAATATCTCTAGTCCTTAGAGCTTTCTTGTACTCTTTTTCTAAATAATCATTTTCCATAGTCTCAAATTCGGCTTGCAGCTGACCTGCCTTGATGATTTCTAATACCTGTACTATTGCTCTTTCGTTCCCTGCCCACGGTTCTTTTTCGTCTATAGGTATTGTTCCCTGTTTAATCATTGAAATAACCTTAGACATGTCAAGCGTAAGTATCTTTTGGAGCACATCGAGGTTACGATGCCCATGCGAGCCAATCCCCACAAGCCGAGTATTTTCACTTTGGAGATCCAATATTAAATATAATTTACCTAGGCGCTCTCTGAGCTCATCGGCGGTGTACTTAAGGCATTCATCCGGTATGGAATCAACCTCGCATTTGAGCTCGCGGCATAAAGACGGTAACAAATAGTACTTGCTATATCGGTACTGGTCTATCTCAGATAAAAATCGCATTTCTTGTCCCCACTGAGCCACTCTCCTTACTTCGTCTTCAGAGAAATCCACAAAAAACGAATAGAATTTTATTGCGTTATTTTCTGTTCGGTGCTTTATGTATGAGGCAGCATAATATTCCTGGACACTTTTGTGGATAAACCGAAAATCCTCCCCTTCTTTAAGGATCAGGCAAGTAACTCGGATTATATCCGTCAAGAATTCATCTGATTGTTCACCTAACTGCTGCAAAGAAAACGCTTCTTTTGCGAATTTACACAGTTCCTCGTGAGTAAATATTGACTTATTAGTTTTCTTTGACAAGTAACACATACACTCGAAAATCGTTCGATATTGGTTGTCATTAAGATTGCATCGTCGAGGCCTTTTATATCCTGGTTTTGCACCATCATGTCGCTGCAATAGGACTTGAAATATTGAATCATAAAAATCCGATAACTGGGCTGGCAGTTCCTGAAAGGATTTGTAGGCCATAACTAGGAGGGTAACTAGTAATGGAGTACAAAGGACCTCCTGGAGATTCGACTTATTCAGTTCTACTTGCTTGATGAGTGTTTCTGCGAGCTTCTTATCGAATGTGAGTTTTTTTATAACTTGAATGTACTCGTTGCCTCTGAGATTATCTAGTTTCACTATCTCAAATAATGATGAACGCTCTATTCCGCTTTCAGGGCGAGACGTGATAATAATAAGAGAATCATATGTCTGCCCTAGATGTTCGATCTCGTCAATGATATGTGTTTTTTCTGTTTCTTGTATCTCATCAAAACCGTCAAGGAGGAGGACTATCTTCCCGCTGGCCAATAATAATTTTAACAAGTGTTCATCAGCGCTTATGCCGATAGTTTCAAAATAGCGAATAATATGTTTGTCTAGACTATCAGGACTTAGAATTCTTCTTAGTTCGATAAATATCGGCAGATACTCACCTTGACGAAGTATGTTGCAGCAAAGGTATCTCAATAAAATAGATTTGCCTTGTCCTGCAATCCCTGTAATAACTATCTGCTTTCTCGGGAATAAATCTTTCAATGAAGTAATTTTCGTACGCTGAGCGCCAAGGAATATGTGAGAATCGCAATAAAACCTATTTAAGTCCACCGACTTATCTACCTGCCACAGAGTTTTAACTCGCTGAATATTATGGATATGTTTCTTGATAAGTTTAATCTGCTGAGTTTTCTGACCTATATGCCAAAGTTTAATTTTCTCTGAGAGGTGACCCTTCAGATATGAATAAAGGTCCGAAATCAGGTTTCCTATTAAGCTTTCTGTTGCCGAACCGGCCAGTTTTGACGCGCTCATCCCATCCTCCCGCTTAATACTGGTAGGATATGACTGGTCTTCCCCCGAAAAAATGGACAGGCTGTTAAGCTTGAGTCGCCTCACGATAATACTCCAACGGAGTTTTGTGATTCAAGGACGAATGCCTTCTCTGCCGGTTGTAGAAGATCTCGATGTATTCGAAGACGCTCCGCCGCGCCTGGGCCTTGGTGTGGAAGGTCTCGAGGTGCACGAGTTCTCTTTTAAGCGAGCTGAAGAACGATTCCATGACCGCATTATCGAAACAGCTCCCCGTGCCGCTCATGCTCTGACGAACACGCCACATGCGAAGGAGTTTTCTCACTTCTGAACTGGCATATTGACCCCCTCGATCCGAATGGAAGATCAATCCGGCTTGGGGCGTCCGACTGCGGAGCCCTTTCTGCAAGGACTCAACCACCAGTTCCTTGGTCAGCCGATCCCGAAGCGCCCAACCGACGATCTCACGGTTGTGGACATCCATCACCGCGGCCAGGTACAGCCAGCCCTCCCAGGTCCAGATATACGTGATATCCGAGGCCCAGAGCTCATTGATCGAGGCCGTCGTAAAATCTCTTCCCACAAGGTCCTCGGCCAAAGGCAACCGATGATCCGACCGAGTCGTCACCTTGAACCGCCTGTTCATCAGCGACCGGATGCCGTTTTCCCTCATGAGCCGGGCAATCCGGTTCTTCCCGCAGCGAAGTCCCTCAGAACATAGCTCAGCGGTGATCCGGGGAGAGCCGTAGACTTTCCGACGAGCTGCCCAGATCTCCTGGATCCTCGCCGTGAGCCGCTCATTTTCCTCCCGCCTCGGACTCAACCCCCGTCTCAAGTGGGTATAATAGCCGCTCCGGCTGACTCCCAGGACCCGGCACATCTTCATCACCTCAAACCCGGAGCTGATTCTCTCCATAAAGCGATATTTCATATGGGGTGTTTGGAGAAGATGGCCAACGCTTTTTTTAGGATCTCCCGCTCCTGCTCGAGGTCCAAGACCTTTTTCTTCAACCTCATCAGCTCTTCTTCATGCGGCTTCATATGCCCTTTCCCGGGAAAGGCGTTCTCCTGATCTGCCAAATAATCGTTCTTCCAGCGATGCAGCACATTTTCATGGAGTCCCAGTTCCCGGCAAACCTCCCGGACCCCACGGCCTCCTTCCAAGATAAGCCTCACCGCATCCCTCTTGAACTCCCTGTCGAAGACCCGCCGCTTCTTGTACTCCTCCATGACATGCCTCCTCGTTTGATCTTAGGTCAAACTTTTCGGCGTGTCCACGATATCGGGGGAAGTTCACCTCCCGCTCCTGCTCGAGGTCCAAGACCTTTTTCTTCAACCTCATCAGCTCTTCTTCATGCGGCTTCATATGCCCTTTCCCGGGAAAGGCGTTCTCCTGATCTGCCAAATAATCGTTCTTCCAGCGATGCAGCACATTTTCATGGAGTCCCAGTTCCCGGCAAACCTCCCGGACCCCACGGCCTCCTTCCAAGATAAGCCTCACCGCATCCCTCTTGAACTCCCTGTCGAAGACCCGCCGCTTCTTGTACTCCTCCATGACATGCCTCCTCGTTTGATCTTAGGTCAAACTTTTCGGCGTGTCCACGATATCGGGGGAAGTACAGACACCAACTTTCCTACTTCTCGATGCTAGGACCATCGATATGGCTTGTCAAGCGGTCGTAGTCCGGGCACGCTGGTATGGACTCCCGCCACATCCGCCGCCGGAGTTCGGTTTTTTATGCGCCCAGCGCTGCCGCCATCTGTGCTATCTGAGGCGCCATGTCGTGGCCCCTGGTGAAGCGTTTAAATTGTGACCGGCACTCACCCCCCCAGGACCTCATCCCTGAAAAATGGCCCACTTATAATGTGAGTTTTTTAAAACTGTCCTTCATAATGGACCTAGATCTGGGGGGCAGGTCAGGCAGACTTCAACATCTCTTCCGTTCAATTCTATGTCTCTGATAGGATTGACCATTGCTTTGCCTTATTGAGGTTAGAAGCTATCCCAGAGATATCTTAAGGCTATTTATTTCTTCTTCTGTTGGGACCTCTTTAATAGATGGCACAAGTTTAAGAACCTCTGCAATTCGTTCGCAAGCAGACGCAGGGTCCATAAGATCATTGTTCCAAACATAATAACTACTTACGACATGTTTTATGAGTGGTTGCTTTGTCTGTAACAAGTTAGACACGGCGTTTGAGCGTCCTCTTGGTAAGGACTTCATTACCTGGGCAAATCGTTTAGAAAGGAAATCGACCAATTTATGTATATCAAATATGTCAGGATAGAGCTTGGCTGCAATATAGGCAGCAAAAAGAGAGTGGGGTTTAACTATTCTGATGATTTTTTCGAGATATTCCAGACCCCTGAAATCTTCAATATTAGGAACATAGGGTTTTAGGTCATGAAAAAACTTATATTCATTTAATACGACGATTTCATAACAGCCATTTTGCTCTAGGAGTTCCTGCTGCAGGATTTCTTTATGTATTGACGCCGGCAAATCCCATACAATCGCGATATCAAACTTGCCATTTCGCGCGAATTCGTCTTTTGCATTAGGCACATACTTGAATTCTGCCCTTACAATTCTAAGATTTTTCTTTCTTCTGTCGAGAATGAGGCAATCCGGACTGCTTTCCATCTTGCGGTCCGAGCTTAAGACAGGTCCCACATACTGCAGATTCAAAATCTTTTCAGCCTCTTCAGACGAAAAAAGATGTCTCAATGAGAATTCATTAATAGGCTGGTATCTCATTATTCCTCCCCTTATATTCCATTTCTATTAATTCTTAATCCGACTTGCCTGCCTCTGAAGAATGTATCACTGTTGAAATTAGACTTTCAAGCCCCGAGCCTTAGCCAAGAACTCATCCGGCCAAACGTTGAGTTTTATGGCCCTGCAGGCATCCAGCGCCAACGACACCTGAATGGCTTCGACTACGTCCGCCGGAGTGCTCCGAACTCGCTGCACACTAGTCCAACATGAAAGCGCAAAAAAAGCAGAATAGGGCAATTACAGCTAAAGCAGATTGATGGCATAAATGAACCTTAGGGTCGTGAACTTAATTTTATACGGGGGACATGGCGTGCCCGAGAGGATTCGAACCAACGACCTCAGGATCCGGAGTTCACAAACTTAGTTGGCTGCCCAACCCTCAATAGTATGTGACCAAGTTGTGACCGTCCGTAGCATATCTCCGTATAGCTCGCATTGCCAAAGCGGACATGAAGTCCGACAACCTAAGTACTCTTCACATTGTGACCAAATTGTGACTATTTATCGTATAAATCCGTATATTTTGGTAGACTTCAACATCTTTTCCGATCAATTCTAAGTTTCTGATAAGACTGACTATTACTTTGTTTTATGGAGGTTAAGAGAACCTGATATTTTCGATTCGAAGTCCACCGCTCTATCCACTGAGCTACGGGCGCACATATCGTCTAATTCACTGATTCTTGCCTAGTTACAGGCATAGAATTTTCAGGTCCAAACTTTTCGTGGCCGTCAATTTCACACCTGGTAACAAACTCTCGCTTCTAACCAGAGAGCCGACCACCGATCAGAGTATACTTTCGTCCGAGTGCGCGTTCCCTTCCCGCTCAATGTACCACCTCTGAATTGAGATTTTCAAGCATTGACGTGTGGCACTTCTATAATGATGGTTCACTAATTTGTAAAGCACTTCAAGCAGATGCTGACATCAAGAAAACAAGATGGCCAAACCCGGGATTTGTACTATCCGCTTCCTCGCGACTAAAAAATACTTCGGCGACAGGGGAACGCGTGGGGAATTACTTTATCCATCGGCCGAACCATTCGATGTTGCGTTTTGCCATGTCCTCCATGAATTTCGGTTCAAGGACGACGTGTCCCTGCCGCGGATAAATCAACAACTCGACGGGAACGCCGTTTCTCCTCAGCGCGACGCACAATTCCTCGGCCTGCGGTAAGGGGACGCGAAAATCCTTCTCCCCGTGCAGGATCAAGGTCGGCGTTTTAATATTCGCGGCGTGGGTGATCGGGGACAGAAGGTTGTAAAGGTCCAGGGCTTTCCAGGGGACGTCTCCGAAATAGCACTCCAGAAAGCCGGAGATGTCGGTCTGGCCATAAAAGCTCACGAGGTTGGACATCCCGGCGCCGAGGGACGCCACTTTGAAACGGTTCGTTTGGGAGATAATCCAGGCCGTCATATATCCACCGTAACTTCGCCCCATAATCCCGAGTTTTTCCGGGTCGGCGACCTTCCGTCCGATCAAGTAATCGATTCCGGACATGATGTCCCGGTAATCTCCGCCCCCCCAGTCTTTGATGTTGGCCATTCTGAATTTTTCGCCGTAGCCGTAGCTGCCCCTGGGGTTCGGCATGAAGACGGCGTATCCAAGGCCGGCCAGGACCTGTAGCGGGTAGCTTTCGGCCTGCACCGGATAGGGCGACGCGATCTGGGGGGAAAATGAATGTTCGAACCGGCCCGAGGGCCCACCGTGGACGTAGGTAAGTAAGGGGCCCGGCTTCCCCTCAACGAACCCCACAGGGAAGAGAAGCAGTCCCTCGATTTCCAGGCCGTCGGAGCTTTTCCAATGGACGACTTCCTGCCGTCCCAGGGTTAACTCCTTAAGCTGGGGGTTGGAGAAAGTCAGCCTGCTGGGGTTGAATTTATCGGGCTTCGAAACAAAAACGTCGGACGGAGTATAGGGATCTGACCCGATAAAAGCCATCAGGTCCCCCGATGCCGAAAAGCTGAAATCGCTCCAGACGAAATTGCCGCTGAGAAGCGGCCGGATTCTCCTCGCTCTCAGGAGAGACGGCATAGAGCTGGTTTCCGAGGCCCTTGGGGCTCTGGAAAATGATCGTCCGGCCGTCCTTCGACCACTGGGGAGAGAACATGAATTCATCAAATTTTCTGGTGATGTTGCGCGGCGTCCCGCCCTGGGCGGGAACGAGGCAGAGATACCAATTGGCGATCCATCCCGTCTTTCCTTCGGTCGAGAGGAAAGCGATCCACCGTCCGTCCGGTGACCATCGGGGATACGTGTCGATCCCCTCCCTTTTGACCAAGTCCCAGACGGCGCCGGTATTGAGATCGACGATGTAAATGTCCGTTTTATAGAGATCCCTGATCCTCGGCGAAGGTTGGGCAGCAAAGACGATCTTGGTCCCGTCGGGAGACCAGGAGAAATCGACCACGGCGTAGGAATCATGGGTTACCGGCGTGACCTGCCGCGCGGCGACGTCCATGACGAAGATCTGAAGGCCGGGGACATCCGGATCGAAGACAATCACGTCCTCGGGCCCCTTCCAGCCTTTCGGCTCCTCCGCAGGTTTCTGGCCATGGGCCAGGAAGGCGATCCTCGTTCCGTCGGGCGACCAGGCGATATTCGAAACGCCGCCTTTAACAGGGGCGGGCTCAAACGCCTCCCCTCCTTCCGGATTGATGACCCAGATCTGGTTCGAGCCGTCCCGGTCGGAAATAAAGGCGATCATTTTGCCATCCGGGGACCAACGAGGCGAATCGTCTCTTCCAGGCCCACAGGTAAGACGGAGAGGAGTCCCTCCCGTCGTTTTCACCAGCCAGATATCGCTGTCTGAAATGTTCTTAGCAAGGTTTATTTCGGAAATGACGTACGCCACGCGGTCTCCGGCGGGCGAGATCCGGGCCTCCCCAACATTCCTAATCTTCATCAAGTCATCGACGTCAACCGGCTTCACGCCAGCGGCAAGCGGCAATGAAAACAGGAGGCTGCAAATCGCGGCAGCGGAAATGGTGTATCGTATCTTACGGCGGATCGTCGCTGCAGGAATTTTCTGAAACATTGTTTTGTCTCCCTTTACGAGCGAATCGCATCAGCCTACTTTTTTTTAGATTCGGCTTCCTTGCGCGCCGCCTCTTCCTGCTCTTTGGCTCTTTCCACGAGCCGTTTGGCGAAATGCTCATCAGTTTGTTTCATCTTGATGATGAACGCTTGAGCCGCGGAGCCGACGGCGTTTTCCGCATTGATCAGCCCATAGCCGACGCGAGTGTTGAAGGTTCGAAATCCGAAAATCGCGGGGTCGGAGGATTCTTTCAAGATCTCGATAATTCGCTGAACCTGTTGTCCCGGATACTCTTTCCCCGTCTTAGGAACCTTCGTGGAAATGAGCGCGGCAAGACCGCCGACGGAGCCGGCGGCGTAAGCGTTCGAGGGCGGCATTCCCGGCACGAAATAGGCCGGCGCGGCAACGATCGTCCCTTTCGACATAGCGGAGGAGGGCCAGGGAGCGGGGCGCCCTCCCTTGTCCAGAATCGTCCCTGCTACTGCCAGCACCATATTATAGGCCGAGGGATAGGCCAGCGTTTCATTCATGCTCCCCTGGTAGGTCAATCCGTTGGGAGTAGCGATGATGATATTGTGATAATACGCCCATTGGCAGGCCTGCTTCAGGAACGGAAAATCGCTGCTGAATGCAGCGCCCGTGAGGATGATATCGCTGCCGTCGTCCGCTGCCTTGTATATCGCTTGGGCGAGCTGCATGGCAGGCCAGTATTCGAATGGCAAGCCCGAATCCGCGATGATCTTGTAGGCCCGAATTTCGGCCTCTGGAGCGCAGGCGGCGACGATGGAGGCCAGGAGCGTGCCCTGACCGCGGTCGTCCACAGGAGCAATCGTTTCCCTGTCCCAGGGGGATTGCCGTCTGTTGACCATGCAGAAATCCAGACCGTGATTAAAATGTGCCTTCTTCAGCGGTTCGGATTCAAAGGCGCAACCTGAGTCGATGACAGCCAGTTTAACGCCCGCCCCTTTTGTAGACTTCAGGGCCTCCTGGAATCGGGAGATCTTAAAGGCCTGGCTCTTCTCCGGGGACAACGTCGCAATCTTCGAAACTCCCCGTGCCAAACCAAGGCCGGCATTCCTGCCCAAGGACTCGAGGACGAGGTCCAACCGTCCTCGGCCGAGATTCCCAGAGGAGCGGAGGCGCTCCTGGGCATCCGGGCTCTCCATGAATAGGGAATCGACAAAGCGATCCGCGGCTTCGCGGCAAAGCCCGAAATATTCTGCCCGAAAGGTCACGAGGTCATTTTTCTGCCGGAGAGCTAGGAGTCGCGATCCGTCTTTCCAAAAGAGGATGTTGATTACGTTCTCGTACAACCCGGGGATGCCGTCGGCGCCGCGCTCGATCCTTTCGATCTCGGGAAGCCTCAGCCTATACTTTTCGGAATGAAGCCCTAGCGCCACAATGAGCTCTTTATAGAATACATCCCGTCCCTGGACGAAGGTCTCGTCACGCGAGGCGGAAGGCTCGGCGTTCGTCTCCTCGACCGGGGGACTCTGGGGCCGGCGTTCTGCCTGGAGTTCAAGCGCGGTCCTGACAGCTTTTTCGGCATCAATCATCCCGTAGCCACAGTCGGGCGAGAACCTTTCAAAACCTACGATCTGCGGATTAGCACTCGTGGTTAGAATTTTCTTGACGGCGGCCGCATACTCGCCGGGGGGTTCGGTTCCCAGGCGGGGATAAACGGATTCGATGAGGGCGACCAGGGAGGTGACGATCGGCGTTGCGCACGAAATCCCGGGGGCGTAATCATCTTTTTCGCCGGAGTAGTAGGGATACGCCGCAAACGGGTTGCACGGGGCCCCGACAGCCGTCATGGTGTCGGGGGATGCCGCGTCCCAGTAGCCGTAACGGTTCTCCCCGAGCTTGGCGATCCCCGTGACCGCTACATTGACAGGATACTGGCCCGGATAGTTCTCATTCTGGCCGAGATAACGCCCCAGAGAATATTGGCTTCCGGTGACCAGAACGACGTTATTCTCATAGGCGTATTGGCAGGCTTCCTTAAGAAAATCGCTGCCGAGAATGCTGCCGGCGCTGATATTGATGACGTCGTTGCCGTCATGGACGGCCTTGTAGATAGCGGCGCCCATGAGATTCACGGCGATGGTGGGATAGGGAGAATCGTTCATTGTGTCTGCGTCGTTGTAGCGGTAAAAAGTGATCTGGGCTTCGGGCGCGTACGTGGCCACAATGGAGCTGACCACTGTGCCGTGCCAGCCGTAGTCCACCATCGGCCGACCTTCCGGCGTCCAGGGGAAGCCGTCCCGTCCTACAAAATTGAAGTGGGACCCCCATGAGGTCGACTTGAAAACCGGGTGGGTCATATCGATACCGGAATCCAGAACGGCGACTCGGACGCCCTTGCCCTTGGTAATCCGATGGGCGGTCCTGAACCTCGCGGCATCAAGCCCCCATTGTTTTCCAAATTCGGGACTGAGGGTCGCCGGTTTGTCTGGCGCCGGGGGGACGTCCAGCTTGGCCATGTACCCCGCGGACATGGCCACGATATCGACGGTGTCCTTCCCCTTGAACCGGGGGATAAGATCCTTAAAATAAACGCCATGCGAGCTCGGGGTGAGCAGAGATTGGACAAACGTCCCAGCCGAGTAAGCGGTTAGGTCCAGGTACATCGTACGGAAGCGCCGCATCGACTCCGGGCCGCCTTCTTTTATCAGCGCTGAAAAGGTCGGCTCGTCTTTTCTATAATAATAATTCATCAAGATCCCATAAAGCCGCGGATATACGTTCTGGAGGTTCTTAATCTTAGCCAACTCCCCTGCTGTAAGCCGGCCGCGGTCCGGGTGGCGCTCGACGCCGTCGATAATCGTTTTATAGAAAACGGATTTTCCTTCGTCAAAATACGTTTCCAAGATAGGCTTTTCCTTGACTTTGGAGGAACAACCCAAAAAGAGGCCGGAAAACATAAGGCCGGCCGCGACGGTGATCAGCATGAGCGCCGTTGGCGATTTCATTCTCATGACGGGATTCCTTTCTTTTTTAAAGAATAACGACGCCGAAAACAGTTCATTTGTACCAGAGTTTATGATAATAACACAGGAATGATACGAGATTTCGAGCGGGCCGTGGCTCCAGAACTTGCATATTATTCCCTGCATCCCTGCGTCATTTCTCCCGTGGTACAATTAGCAAAATTTCTTCGTCTTTAGTTAAGAAGAGATCTGGAGACTTGATCCCCTGGAAAGGAGACGGAAATCATGCGTCGAGGGCATTTCCTCCTCTTGGTGTCGATCTTTCTTTGTTTCTCGGGCCTATTCTTATTCACCTCCTGCAAGGAAAAACTCGCCGCTCCCGCCGAAAAGGCCTGGCTGGCCTCGGTTTTTGAGCAGGGGCGAGTCATATTTTACAGGACGATTCGCGAAGAAATCTCAACCCATCCCGACCGTACCCGTCTGAGCGAGACGGAACTCCAGAAAATCCAGGAATCAGAAACACGCTATGGCAGGCTGTACGGGATCTTAATCAACGTCTTTTATCAGAAAGACGAGCCGATTTTTTCAAACCTGCTCCAGAAGGGGGACAAGACGTCCCGACGGCGCTTTTCTGATATGTATTTCGATCTCGCCCGTTTCGCCGGGCACATGTTCGTCCAAACGTTCTTTGAGACCGATTTTGCCACTGACTACGTTCGAAAGACCGATGCTGCATACAAAGGCCTTGATGCCGTGGACCTTGTCGTGAGGTCAGTGGGTTATAACGCTAAGCTCGATCCTCCTCCACCACGGGAGTTTTTTAAGAATCCAGTAAGCCCGGAGTTTGAACGCCAAGGAGCACTGGAGGGAGCCCGCTTTAGGGAAGCTCACGTCCTCAGCCGTGGAAAGGGGGCCAAAATCGCTATCCTGGATTCAGGAATCGATGAGAGTCATTCGATCTTCAAGAATACAAAATGGGGGAAGAATTTTTCCTTTGTCGGTCGAGAGGGACAACCTTGGTCGGATGATGCTCCTCTGGTTGATTGGGGCTGGCATGGAACGCTCATCTCCTCGGTAGCCGCCTGCTTCGCACCCGAAGCCCAGCTGACGGTTTACAAAGTCCTCGACGGCGATACGCAGAACGATCCTCCCTATCTCCTCCTCCTGGAATGCTTTCTCGCGGCCGGCGTTTACCGTGCCGTCCATGACGGCAATGACGTCATCAGCATTAGCGCCTCCGGGGCCACACTGGATTCCGACTACCTCAGGGAGGCTTGTCAGTTTGCCTACGATCATAACCGTGTTCTCATCTCGGGGGCCCTCTACAGCCGTTGGTTCAAGCAGGGCAACACCCGCAACTTCCCGGCCCAGTATAAGACCGTGGTGGCCGTGACAGCCGCCCAGAAACATCCTGATGGAACATATGGATACTGGGATGTCTGCGCGGCCCAGAAAGAAAACACAGTGGCGGCCCCGAACGATATCTTCGGTGCCTTTCCGACCTACGTCGGTGAGAAAGACCGGTACATTCCGAGTATCTCGGCCGCGATCCCGGTCGTGTCTTCCCTTTTCGCCCTCGCCGTTTCAGTTCATCCCAGGCACCAGGACGAGCTCCCAGGGGCATACGCCCAGCTCCTGATGGATCTTGTCATTAAGAACGCGAGCCCGGAGCGGGTTGGATTCCATGGGTTTTCGCCCGAGTGCGGCTACGGATTGATCGACGCGGAAAAAACCGTTAAGGCGGCGCTGGCTCTCAACGAGAAACGCTGACCAGCCGGGGCCCGAGATCTCTGACCTCCACCCGGCCCCCTAGAGGAGGAACTCATGAAAAAGCTGACCGTCGTCCGTGCCTGCGCCTGGCTCGCGGCACTCTTGTTCATATTGGCGGCCGGGACCTTCAGCTGCTCCAAGAGCCATGTCTTGAAGCAAGAAGCAAGTCTCCGAATCGGCGTCTCGTACCCAAAAGAGCTTGGCTCCGGACCCGTCGACGGGCGGATGCTACTCATGATCTCCGATAACGACAGCCGAGAGCCCAGGTTTCAGATCAGCTCTCGCAACGAGGACGCCCAGCCCATTTTTGGCATTGATGTCGAAGGTTTAAAACCCGGCGAGGAGGCGATTTTTGATTCGAGAGTTCTTGGCTTTCCCGTGGATAGCCTCGGCAAAATCCCTGCCGGCGAGTATATCATCCAGGCCCTGCTTCATAAGTACGAAACATTCCACCGGGCAGACGGTCACGTGCTCAAGCTCCCCATGGACCGGGGCGAGGGCCAGATGTGGAACATCGCGCCCGGAAACCTCCTCAGCACTCCGAAAAAAGTCCGGATCGATCCTGGACAAGCCGGGATGATCCACGTAAGCCTCGACAAGTCTATCCCTCCCTTCCCCGAGGAGCAAGACACCAAGTACATTAAGCACATCAAGATCCAAAGCCGGCGCTTGACCGAGTTTTGGGGTCGCCCGATGTTTCTCGGCGCCGTCATCCTCTTGCCCGCCGGCTTCGAGGATCATCCGGAAGCTCGCTATCCTCTGATGGTCTACCAGGGGCATTTTTCTCGTAAGTTTGATGCCCTCGTAGGGTTCCGTGAGGAGCCTCCCGCTCCCGGGGAAACTTCGGAAAACGCCAAGAGGCCAGGGGTCTGGGGCGAATACTTCAGAGATTATGAGAAGTACAGCTACCAGTTCTATAAGGACTGGACGGGTCCCGGCTTCCCCCGGATGATCCTCGTGACCATCCAGCACGCCAATCCCTATTTCGACGATTCCTATGCCGTGAATTCGGCGAACCTAGGGCCCTACGGGGATGCGATCACCTACGAACTCATCCCCTACATCGAACGAAAGTTCCGAGGCATCGGCCAGGGTTGGGCCCGGACGCTCTACGGCGGGTCCACCGGAGGTTGGGAATCTCTGGCTGTCCAGATTTTTTATCCCGATGAATATAACGGAACGTGGACATTCTGTCCCGATCCGATCGATTTCCGGGCCTACTCGCTCGTCGACATTTACCAGCATAAAAATGCCTATTTTTCGGACGGACGGTGGAAGCGCACGCCGCGGCCGGCTTTCCGAAATGAAATCGGTGAAGTCCTTTCAACGAATGAGGAAACGAATCATCTGGAGCTCGTATTGGGTACCAACGCCCGCTCGGGCTATCAGTATGACATCTGGCAAGCTGTCTTCGGCCCAGTCGGAGACGACGGTTACCCGAAGCCGATTTGGGATAAACGGACCGGAGTCATCAATCACAACGTCGCCGCCTTTTGGCGTGAAAATTATGACCTGCGATACATCCTCGAGAGGGACTGGAAGACGCTCGGGCCAAAACTCAAAGGCAAGATCCACATTTACGTGGGCGAAATGGACAACTGGTACCTCAACAACGCGGTTTACCTCATGGAGGCTTTCCTCAAAAGCACGAAGAATCCCTATTACGATGGGACCGTGGAGTACAAAGACCGTCAGCCACACTGCTGGTGCGGCGGGAAGGAGTTATCGCTCCCCGTTTCGATGTTAACTATTAACCAGCGTTTTGCCCCGGAGATGGCCGTCCACATCGTCAAAACAGCCCCTCCGGGTGCAGACATCGCCAGTTGGTTCTATTAGGGGGATCTCAGGCCAGGATCCGGATTCGCGGATTTGAAGTGGGGTCGCGGGGCTCCGGGACCCTGGAGTCATTGCTCCCTAACGTATCTTTCGAATAATTTGGAAGCCTCTTTTCCCGGGGCGTCCTCGATGCAGAGAAGGAGCGTTTTTTTAGCGACCTCAAGGCTCAGGAGTTTCCCCCGGTCATCCACCACTTGGAAAGAAAGGCCTTCCCCAGGCCTGAACTCTCTCGCTTTAGGATTGTTCTTAAGCACTTGTTCGAGCTCCGGGAAACCCCGCCGCAGAGCCTCGTCGCTTGAGTATTTGAGAATGAAAAGTGAGGCGCCGGAGGAATAATCGCCCCTAACGCCCTCCTCGAACCGGAATGCTTCTTTGCCCAAGGACGGATAGTTGTTCATAAATCCGAGAAATCCCTTGAAGTAACGAACGCTGGTTCTGACGAGTCCTGCTGGGGGAAGCTCGTCCGAAAGGTGAGCGCGCCTCGGCGTACCCTGGATTTTTCCGGCCACCACCCCGGCGAGCTCGAGCAAGCCCCGGAGGGTCGCGGGGCTCCCGTCCGGCCCAGTGATAGTGACCAGAAAATCTCCTTTCCAAAAATTCAGGTAATAATCTTCGAGTTGGCCCTCTGCGCCGGCTTTGACCGGCGTGCCCCGCGTACTCCTCTTAAAAGTATACATACCGTACGCGCTCTCCGGACTCGTCATCTGAAAGATTTCGAGCGAGAGTCCCTTCCCTTTTTTATTCCTATACTCCTGGACAAGGACTTCCGCGAACCCATACTCCCGATAGATCTCCGCCCCTCCGTCGATGTAGAGATAAAGGTCTTCGCCTTTGAATTCTTGAGGGGGGCCGTCGCTTTTCCACTCTCCCGCTTCTCGTCCCGACGGGAGATAAGAACGAAGGTCGGAGATACCTGGCGAAGATTGCCCAGTCAAAAACGCGTTGAGGACGAGCGCAACGATGATCAGGTGGATGAGCCGACGAAATCCGCTCCTCGTCTCCATACGCGTGTCATCTAGACGCCGACTTCCTGGAACCTAACTTTTTTCAGGTTGATTTCGCCCAGGCCGTGTTCATATCCTTTCCTGATCATGAGGATGTCTTCGCCCTTAAGACTCCGCAGGGAGGCGCAGTAACTGTCGACGGCAACGCGGTCCACACCGGCGACGATCTTCCGCGGCCTAGCCAACTCACCGGGCCCGAAGGGACCGTTAGTGGTGATGATTTCCGTAGCGTCGACGATGCAGAGGGCGGGCGTCACCGCCAGGTTGAGGTCGGCGATGCACTGGTCGAGCCTATTGATATCATCGGGCTTGGTCTTGAAATCGCCGCTGTGGAACGTCCGGTTGACTTGAGCGAAGTTCAAGGCCATTAGGTTCTTCATGGCCCCCGTGAACTTGTTTCCGGCATGGTCCTTGGTGATAGGCAGGTTGATCAGACAATCGTTGTTGAACAATTCATTCATGATCATGGCCTCACGAAGGATTTTTGCTTTGGGCAAAGCGACCGGTTTGAATTGGGCCTCGGCCTTGAGGTCGACAATTTTTAGCTCGGCCCCTTCCTCCTTGAGAACCTCGATGAGGCCCGTCGCCGTCCAGAACCTTTCGGGGAGCCAGCTTAGGCAATTGACTTCCCTGGCCCCGGCTTTCTTGCACATCCGGACGACGGCCCTGACGATATCTGGCTTGGTGAACGTTCCGGGGTGCGCGCTCTGGGTGTTGGGCAGAATGGCCACCCGGGCGTTTTTCGGAACGAATCGTTCCATCCCCCCGAGAAGGTTCACGGCCTTCCGGGTGCTTGCCAGATAATCATCGCCTTTAACGACTGCGACGTCCGGGAATTTTGCCTCCCCCGAACGGAAAGGGCCGGTCCCGGAGCGGGGCCATGCGAGGCCTCCCCCGATGAGCACCGCCGCTCCAGTCCCCGCGCTCTTGATGAAGTCTCTGCGCTTGAGCTTCCCGTCCACGATCACCTCCTGAAGCGGCCTTGCCGAGTGCCGAAGTCCTTTTCAGCGTTTTCCTTGGAGCAAATCCCTAATCAACTGGAGCGAGCCGAAGGCGTCGACAAGCCCGCTGCCGACAACGTCGTTGGGCTCGGTCAGCCCAAGAATATCCAGCCGGGCCGTTTTCGTCAGGCTGAGCGCGACCAGGCGGCAGTACTCGCCAGGCTTTTTGAGAACATCCTGTGAGGGGGGCGCCGCGCTCCTGAGAAGCGCTACGACGCCGGCCGCGAGAGGAGCGGACAGCGACGTCCCTGCCACGGCCATATCCTTCATGTCTTTCATATAAACAGGAACAATCACGTAGACGTCGGCCGAAGGCGTTGCGATATCGATTTCATCATGGGGGACCGTGATCGGCCACGGCCTGATGGCGCCGTCTTCCCTGGCGACTCCGCCTGCAAGGATGACCTCTTTCTTCATGGCCTTGAAAATCTGATCCTCGAGACGCAGGCCGAACTGGATGCGGGAGATGTTTCCCGCCGAAGTGCACAGGGGGACGTTTTCATGATAGGCGTAGCGGACGGCATCCAGCAGGGGCAGTTCGGTTGCTGGCAAGGGCGCGCTCAGCGAGATGACCTGGGCGCCGTGATGGACGGCGTAGTAGATCCCCGCCGCGACGAACTCATATATCCAGTAATCATAAACCGGATCGTTCATCGTGTCCGCCATCATGGACCCGGACGGGCATGATCTTGCAATCTGGAGCGATGGCCAGGAGGGCCGAGGAGCAGCCCGTGCCGTGCATGCCCCAATCGATCATGGGAGGATTCTCGTCCGCCCAGGGAGGAGTCGTTCGCTTCAAGAAATTGAATCCGGGAACGATCTTGTCCTTGAACAGAGAATTATAACGGATCGATGCCCGAATCGATGACCGCGGCCACGACTCCCGCGCCTTTGGTCATGGGCCAGCAGGGACGGATGTCGAGCGCATCGATGGCCCATTGCGACCTGTACTCTGGTTCAATTTTATTGGTGAACCATTTTTCCTTGGGGATGTCGGGTATGTCGTTCCGTGCGTAGTATCCGATAGATTGGAGGACGAGCTCGAGCCTGGATTTCCCCCGGTTATGAGGCAGGGAGGTCTCAAAGTCATACTGGCGGGTCTTGCGGAAAAGGGAGCCGACAAACCGGGCCGAGTACTCCTGAGCTAACGCGATAAAAGCTTTGTGGAATTTCTCGATCGATTCAGGGTCTCCCCGCCGGGCCCACTGTGAGTACTGAGGTTCGTCCTTCTGATAGGCGAAGATCATCAACCGCTCGAATAGATAAGGGATTTCTTTCTGGGCGCTAAGGACCTTCGCAAGATCGGCGTCGCTCAGTTGAGATTTCAGTGGGTGATTCTGAAGGATCTTGCCGACGGTCTCAAAAAAGACACCCTCGGCTTCGATGAAGATCTTATCCAGTTTTTTGCCAACCTCAGGGGAAATCTGCGCCCTAGCGGGGAGGCTCAAGCCTGAGAGAACGGCTGTGAGCAGGAGAGCCCCTCCTAACAACCTCCACATGATTCTTCGCGTATCCAATCTCAACAGTTTATGCATAAATTTTGGCCGTCAGCCGCGATCTTCTAACTCGCTATTTGTAACTGACTTCCAGGCCAATCTGTCCCCAACGGCGCGGGTTCGGGAAGTCGCTCCGGTCCCAATAGGCCTGGTTGGTCAAATTGAAAATGTCGAGAAAAACCCTTAAATGGGTGTTTCTCACCATATTGAATCCCTTGGAAATTCTGAAATCAAATATCCATTTCTTATCATTGGGCGTGAGCAGGGAGGCGGTTCCGGGATCCATGTTCCACCAGATCCAGCGAGCTCTGAGGTTGGCGAACAAATCTAGCTTGTCGTTTTTATACTTCAGTCCGGCTTTATAAGTTCGTGTGGGAATCCACGTCACAATTGATGTCTCGCCGCCCGTCAGATCCTCGTGGTGGTTGTAGTCAGTCCCCACATAGCCGGTGAGGCCAATGGGCGTCAGAAAACCGAACTCGCCTTCGTAGCCTTCCCGTAGGAATTTGGCGATGTTGCCCCAAGTGAACTGTCCCTCGGTACTAGCGGGGACCATGACGATCCCGTCCTTCATCCTATGGTAGTAAAGGGAGACCTTCACGTAGACATAACGAAGCTCCTGGGACTCAAAGCCAGCGCTGTAGGCCCAAGCCCTTTCCGGCTTGAGGTCCGGGTTGGGCAGAATCTGTTCCATGTAGGATACGCCCAGAGTATACCAGAGAGGGGGAGGACTGAAAGTCCTGGCTACGTTGACCCTAAAAAGTGTCGCCTTCGTGAGGTTAAATGTTGCCCCGACAGATGGGCTGAGCTGTTGGCCGAAAGAGCTATTATAGTCGTATCTCGCCCCGAGATGAAGTCCGAGGTTCCCGATCCGGTATTCCATGTTGACGAAAGGCGCCACGGAGTTGACATAGATCTTTGGCTGGTCGGCAATATAGTGCGTGAAATCGGCCATGATCCTGTAATAATCTACGCCAGAAACAATCGACAATGCCTCTGAGGGATTGTAGGATCCCTTGACGGTGATTCCCAGCTTTTGGTCCGCGTATGACGAGGGATCGATAGTCCCCGCCGGCGGCTGAAAGGCGGAGCCTGCGAGATATTCCGTCGTCCCATCGAAGGTCGACCTGTTGTACTTGAGTTGGCTTTCTAAGTTGAACGCTGGACTGATGTTCGTCGCGAATTTGAGCGAGGCGACATTCTCTGTGGCATGGTAATCAGCCTTATAATTCCAGTAATAGGGTTCTTCGGTCCCGAGCATATCCGGCAGGTACAGGTAGGCGAGGTCCTGCGAGTTCATAACGTTCCGATTGTAGAGGAAGTCAAGGTACGTGTTGGAATTGAAGTTATAGTTGAGCTTGCTGAAGAAGGAGGAGTTCTTTTCCTTCCCGTAGTCGACAAATCCGTCGTTGTGGATTCCGTCGTAACCGAACGTGTAGCCGAATTTTTTTATGTTGCCGCGGATATTCGCGGAATAATCTAAGTTGTCCCCCGGGACTCCAATGGCATTGGCCCCTTGAAAATCCATGGCGCCAAAGTGAGAGTAGGTGCTCTTGAGCGTAATCTCAGGCCTGGGCAGATCTTGCGGCCGCTTGGTAATAATGTTGATGATGCCGCCCATATTCGATCCCCAGACCGACGACGAGCCACCTTTAAGGACTTCGATCTGGTCGATCATTTCCTCGGGGAAAGAATTTAGCATGCTCCAGTTGTTGACGACTTCTCCGACGTCTACGCCGTCCACCATCTTCCGGATATAAACATCGTCGTAGCCGTCGATGGACATAAACGTCCCAAGCGTCGTAGTTCCGCTCCCAGTCTCCACGTCGACGCCGGAAACAGTGTTGAGAGCCTGGAGGACGTTATTCTGAGGTGTCTCCTCCAACTTGGTCTCTGTCAGGACTGTGACGTTCTGGGGTACTTTCTGGAGGCTCTCGACAGCGCGCCGAGCGGTCACGGTGACCTCATGGGCGAAACCCATCATGAGGGAGACGTTGAGTTCGGCCGTTTGTTCGGCCGCGATCGTGACATTCTTGCGTGTTTCCGTGATGAATCCAGCGATTTCAAACACGACGTTGTAAGCTCCCGGTGGGATGTTGTTGATGACATAGGTCCCATCCGGTCCGGTGAGGGCATACTTCTTGGTCCCGGAGATTGTCACCTTGACTGTAGGCATGGGCAATTTTTCATTCGCGTCGATGACTTTTCCCTTGAGGTTACCGCCTCCCTGGGCCTGGAGGGCCCCAGCGAACCGGAACAGGAAAACCGCCAAGAAAAGGACGACTAGGACTCTGAGTGTTTTGGTCATGCTCTCCTCCGCGGCGAGTGGAATTCGTATCTCCTCAAAACAAAGAATCTCGCCGCTTTTACATAAAGGACGGCGAAAGAGGAACCTTTGTACCACCCCGGGTCCGGGCCCTGCTCATTTCCGGCAACCGGGAAGACCCGGTCCCTGGTAAAATAGCCCGCGGGCTGACGTCCTTAATGAGAGCGAATGGTTTCCTACTGTTTCGACAACGCTTTCCGCTGGAGGGGCTATGAGAAAGTCGTCCTTTAGATCCTTAGCTACGGGATTCTTATTCGCGGGCCTGATCCTAGCCGGAACGTCGGGCCTGGCCGCGCGTCCGGCGGTTCTCCCGGAGTCCTGGCTGAGCCTCATCGCCGGTGAGGTGAACGGCTACGCCGCCTTTAATAACGTGGCCGTCATTGCAACGTATCACCGCACGTTGGGCTCTGACCAGACCCACGAAATCCTGCTGAGGCTTCAGAAAAAGTGCCGGGATTACGGCCTGAAATCCGCGGAGATCCTGCGGGTTCCCGTCAAGACCGGCTATGAGTTCTTCGGCCTTCAGAATTTTGACGGCCAGGTCCCAACCCGGGGCGGCCGGGCGGAGCTCCGCCTGGTCAAACCCATGGCCAGACTCATCACCACAACGGAAAGCGCGCCGAGCGCGCTCATCCTGGGGAGCCGTTCGGCTGATATCATCGCGCCCGTCGTCTGGATCGGCCAGGGGGCCGACCCGAAAAATTACGAGGGAAAAGACGTCCGGGGGAAGATCGTCCTGGCCGGAAATGCTCTACCCGAGGATGTCAAGGAAATGGCCATTCATCGTTTCGGGGCCGCGGGCGTGCTTTATTATTTCGACCTTCCCCATAACAGCGGCGACAATCAAGACGCGAATCTCGACACGTGGTGGTCTCCTTGGGGAAAAGACGGCCGGGAATCGACCTTCGGGTTTTCCCTGTCCAACAACGAATACCGGTTTTTAAAAAATCTGCTCGACCGCGGCCAGGAGGTTGTCGTCAAGGTTAAGATCGACGCCGAGATCAAGCAAGGCGACGAGGCCGTCTTTGAAACGCTGGACGCGGCCATCCTGGGCTCCGAGTATCCCGACGAGGAGTTTTTGATGTGGGCGCATATCGACCATCCCCAGCCCGGCGCCGTGGACAACGGGAGCGGCTGTGCCGTCATTTTGGAGGTCGCCCGGACCCTGCAGGCCCTTATTGACAACGGCCTCGTCCCCAGGCCGAAGCGGACCATCCGTTTCCTCTGGCTGCCCCATGTCTCGGGCCTATACATGTATTTTTCGCGTCATCCGGAAAAAATCGGCAAAGTCCGAGGCGGAATCTCCGTGGACAGCGTGGGGATCAATCAAACCGTTTTTTCCAATTATTTTGCTCCTGCTAAGCCGTCCCATGCCCTCCCCTCTTATTGGTCGGCGGTCCTTGAGAACCTGGCGAGGGAGCTTGCGGAACGTGCCAACCGTAACCTGCTGGACTACAGAAATCAGGACAACCTTTACGCCCCCGAAGGAAGCCGCGACCAGTTCCATATGCGCGTCATCCCCTATAACGGCTTCGGCGATGAGATGCAAAGCAACAACAACACCGTGGGCATTCCCACGATGGCCTTCGGCTGCCTGCCCGTTCCGCCGCGCCACAGCCAAGTTAATTTCCTCTCTTACGTCGACCCCACGGGCCTCCACCGCGTGGCCTTTCTCGGGGCGACGCTCGGGGCCGTGTTCGGCTGGACGGACGGCCGCAACGTCGACCGGTTAATCAATGAAGTGTTCGGGGCCGGCCGATCCAAGCTCATCCAGGAATCCAACCTCGCCCTCGCCGCCCTGGACGGAGGCGACGGCCGTACGATCGCCCTCGCCTTTAAAAAGGGGCACGCCCTGCTCCACTCGGGCCTGGAGAGAGAGCGGGCGATGCTAGAGTCCGTCAAGCCCCTTATCCCCGGCGATAAAGACGCATTACGGTTGATCGGCCTGCGCGTTCGTGAAGAAACAGATTTAGTTGATTCCCTCTTCACCCAGTTCGGCGCGGAATACCGCCGGCGCTGCGGCCAATTGGGGTGCCAGCCTCAACAGGTGGCTCTCTCCGCGGAAGAAAGAGAGCTCGACGGCCTCATTCCGAAGCCGGTTCCGGGGATCATGGGCACCTCGGCCTATTTCGGCAATTATTATGAGAAGATCCTGGGAAAAGAAAAGCTCGAATCGTTCGGGCTCGCGCCGGACTTTGCGTACGGGCACGTGGGCTACACCGAGGCCCATAATTTCATCAACGGCCGGCGGAGCATCCTCCAGATCTACCAGGCCACCGATTCCGAACTTTGGAGCGAGGGATACCCGCCTGTGCATGGAATCAGTCTGCGGGAGGTCGCGAGCTATATGCGTATGCTTGAGGCGGCACGAGTGATCACCCTCGAAAAGAGAGCCGCGAAAAATCCGAGCTGAAAGGATCAGCTTGGAGTAAGAATAGAGCTCTTCTTCCCGTGATCGCCGGCCTGTCCGTGCTTCTCCAAAGCGGGCTGGCCTCGGACCGAAAAGTGCTTCCCTCCCTGAACTCGGGCCAGGTCTATGCCATCACCGACCTGGCTCGCAGCGAGGCGGATCAATGGAGGTACTTCCTGAACCAGCTCTCGGTTTTGCGGAGCTTATCGAGCTGATGGTTCGGCATCATCGTCCCGTGGCCTTCCCCGGGATAGATATAAAGCTCGACGGGCGTTCCAGTAAGTTCGATAGCCCGATAAAATTCCACGGCCTGTTCCACGGGGACCCTCTCGTCCTTCTCGTTCTGCGTCATAAGAAGGGGTGTTTTGACGTTCCCCGCGTAGGTCAGAGGAGACAGCTTCCGATAAAGGTCCGGATCTTCCAGGGGGGTCTTTTCGAAGTACTGGCGGCACAGGATTCGCCCGATGGGCGAAACGGACCACAGGCTCTGAAGGTTGGAGATGCTGACCTCGCTGTGGGCGGCCTTGAAACGGTTCGTCTGGGTCACGATCCAGTTGGTCATGAAACCGCCGTAGCTCCCGCCCCAGACGACGAGTTTATCCTTATCGGCGAGGCCCCGGGCGACGAGAAGGTCTAGGCCAGCCATCAAATCACGATAGTCCCCTCCGCCCCAATCCCGCATGTCCTTTCTCAGGAACTCGGATCCCCAGCCGATGCTGCCGCGGGCGTTGGGCATATACACGAGGTACCCCTGGCCCGCGAAATACTGGGCTGGACAGTAATAGAGGGCGGAGAAGGAATTGTTGAAATTTCCGGCCGGACCACCGTGAATCAGCATTACGGTCGGATAAGACTTCCCCTTTTCATAGCCGATCGGGTAAACGATATTTCCGGAAATCTGGAGTCCGTCGTCGGCCTTCCAAGTAAACTCCTCGGTTTCGCCCAGCCAGATCTTGTCCAATTCAGGATGGATATTGGTTAGGCGCTTTGCCTTATCGGGAAAATTGATGTCCCCGACATAAATCTCCTGGGGCCAGTCCGGCGTGCTCGCCGAAAACGCGATGGTCCGGCCGTCGGCGGCAAAGGAGACCTGGTTGACCTCCATTTTCGGGAAATGGGAGAGTTGGCGGGCTTCCCTCTTCTGGACGTCGAGCCGGAAAATCTGAGCGTTGAGGAGATGATAGGCAACGTAGTAGATGCCGCCGCCGTCCGAAGACCAGTGCGTGTTATAAAGAAAATGATCTGCGCTCCCGGAAGCGTTGAAGACTTTTCCGGTCTCAAAATCATAGATCTGGATGATAAGGTTGTGAAGCTCAGGCTTGGCGAGGTCGCCGACCTCCAGCCCCAGGTATCGCCCGTTCGGACTCCAGACGGCCTCGCCTCGTCGGGTGTAGGCGGGAAAGTAGCGGAAATCCAGGGGTTTCATCCCGCTGCCATCGCGGTTGACGACGCGAAGCGTTTGCGAATCCCATGTCACGTACTCAATATTTTTCGGGGAGGTCACGAACGCGATCCTTGATCCGTCCGGGGACCAGGAAAATCCCATGATGTGGAAATCCCCAGAAACGAGGGGCTTTACGGTCTTCGTGGCCAGGTCGAAGACGTGCAGCTGCGAACGTGGCCGCCCGTCGTCGACGGCTGCGGCGTCGAACCCCGATTCCCGGGCCTTCATCTTATCCTTGTCGGGAGCTTCGGGGGTTAGAAAAGCTATAGATTTACCGTCAGGGGCCCATGCATACTTCTGGACGCCGCCAGGGGCCTCGATCAGAGGCTCCGCCTCACCCTGGCCCGGCCGGAAAATGAAAAGCTGGGGCTTTCCCAGCCTGGTCGAGAGGAAGGTCAGGGCCTGGCCGTCCGGCGCCCAGGCCGCCCCCATGTTCATGTCCGGCCCTTTGGTCACGGCATAGCATTGACGGCCCGAGGTATCGGCGAGCCAGACATCGGACTTGAACGTGTTGCGCTGCCAATCGACCGACGTAACGTCGAACGCGACCAGCTGGCCCGAGGGGGACATCGCTACCGTTCCGATGGACTTCAGGGAAATCATCTCCTCTAGGGTCAGGGGTTTCTTCCCGGTTTGCCCCCGCGAGGCCAGGGGAAGAAGGACGGACATCAGCAACAACGGAATGACAGGGACTCGCTTTTTCATTTGGACCTCCGTAACGGACATTTCAAGCCGTGTTATTTTTTCTTGGCCGAGGCTTCCTTTTCCGCCGCGTCTTTTTGGGCGGCCTCCTCGGCTTCCTTGGCCCTTTGGGCCATCCGCTTCTTAAAGTTGTCTTCGAGATCGTTCATTTTCTTGATGTAGGTTTGGACCGCCGGACCGACGGCCTTCTCGGCATCCACGAGCCCGTAGCCGGTTTTAGGATTAAAGTCCGCGAAACCGAGAATCCGCGGGTCGGCTGATTTTTTCATGATCTCCGCGATCCTCTGGACGTACTGTCCCGGAAGCTCTTTCCCGGTCTTGGGTATCCTAAGAGAAATCAGGGCCGCGAGCCCGCCGCAGGCGCTGACCGCGTAGGCGTTCGAGGGAGGAATTCCGGCTCCAACAAAGGCCGGGGCCGAGACCGCCGTGGATTTCGACGGAGAGGACGAAGCCCATGGGGCCGGCCGATTTCCCATTTTATAGCCGGTCCCGGCCACGGCGATGACCGAAGAATAGGCGGCGGGATAGGCCGGTCGTTCATCCGCCTTCGCGGAGCGCGAAAAACCGTTCGGCGCGAAAATCAGGATATTCTGGAGGTAGGCGAACTGGCAGGCCTGCAGCAAGAACGGGAAGTCGCGGCCGAACGCCGCCCCCGTGAGGATGATGTCGTTCCCGTCCTGGGCCGCTTTGTAGATGGCCTGGGCAAGCTCCATGGCGGGCCAGTATTCGTAGGGCGAATCGGAATCGCCGCCAGTCCGGTAGGTCCTGATCTCAGCGCCGGGGGCGCAGCGCGAGGCGATGAGGGCCATGAGCGTTCCCCGGCCCGAGCCGTCCCCGGGATTCGCGGATTCTCCGCTCCAGGGGGATTGGATTCTGTTGATCAGGGAAAAATCAAGGATATGGTTGATCTTCGCGTTCTCGGGCGATTCCGGTCCGAAAGCCCAGCCGGAGTCGATGACGGCCACCTTTACTCCTTTCCCCGTGCTGGTGCTTTGGGCCTGGCGGAACTTTCCGATCTCAAAGGCCGGGCTGTGCTCAAGCGCCATGGAGCCTATATTCTTCAGGACGTCCGGCGATGGGCGGGGACCGGACTTCCGGCCCAGTGAGGCGAGGACAAGGTCCAGCCGCTCCCGGCCGAGGTTTGGAGGGGACGCCAGAAGGTCCTGCGTCCCGGGGCTTTCACAGAAAAGGGAATCGACGAAGCGATCCGCCGCGTCCCGGCAGAGGGCAAGATAGCGGTCCCGGAAAGTCGGCATGTCGTTCTTTTGGCGGAACGCCATGAGCTCGGGCTCGGCCTCCAAGAAAAGGATATTGACCACGTTCTCATAAAGGTGGGGAATGCCGTCGGCGCCCCGCTCGATTCTGTCGATTTCCGAGGCCAGCAGTCTCTGCCTCTCCGGATGCAGACCGAGAGTCAGCTTAAGCTGTCCATAAAAGACCTTCTCCCCTTCCAGAAAAACGGCGTCGCTTTTCGGGGACGGCGCGGGACTCGTTTCGTCCGACCCGGGCTTCTGAACCCGGCGCGCCTCGGCCAGCCGAAGAGCGGCCTTGACGGTTTTCTCGGCGTCGATCAATCCGAAGCCGCACTCGGGAGAAAATCCGTCGAATCCCACCGCTCGGGGA
Organism: Candidatus Aminicenantota bacterium; assembly: GCA_963796835.1. Classification (GTDB taxonomy): domain Bacteria; phylum Acidobacteriota; class Aminicenantia; order Aminicenantales; family Saccharicenantaceae; genus DATKJS01. The sequence goes on from CAWCND010000015.1 coordinate 98,231, forward strand.
TCGGCGTTTTCCGTCAGGAGCTTCTTGATGGTGTCCGCGTATTGTCCCGCAGGCTCGGTCCCCAGCCGCGGATAAACGGATTCGACCAGGGCCACAAGGGAAGCGACGATCGGCGTCGCGCAGGAAATCCCGGCGGCGTAATCGTCCTTTTCGCCGACGTAGGTCGGGTAGGCGACGAAGGGAGCGTCAGGCGATCCTACCGTGACCGTGGATTCGGGGGCCACGACGTCCCAATATCCATACTTATTTTCGCCGAGCTTGGCGATGGCAGTGACCGAGATGTTCTCCGGATACTGGCCCGGATAGTCCTCGTTTCCGCCGAGGTAGCGGCCCATATAGTAAGGGCCCGCCGTGACAAAAATTACGTTATGGTCACGGGCGTACCGGCAGGCTTCTTGGAGGTAGGGGACGTGGAGGTTGCTTCCGGCGCTGAGGTTGATCACGTCGTTGCCGTCATGGACGGCTTTATAAATCGCCGCTCCCATGAGACTGGTGACAACCAGAGGGAGCGGGGAATCATTTTGCGAATCGGCGTCGAGATAGCGATAAACCGTGATTTGTGCTTCCGGCGCGTACCTGGCCACGATGGAGGTCACAACGGTGCCGTGCCATCCCCAATCCACCATCGGCGGGCCGGCCTCGACCCAGGGAAACCCGTCCCGCCCGACGAAATTGAAATGGGCTCCCCAGCGGGTATTATGGAAAACTGGATGGCTCATATCGATGCCGGAGTCGAGAACGGCGACCCGGACCCCTTGGCCCTTGGTCAGCTTGTGGGCAGCCCTGAATCTGGCCGCATCGAGTCCCCACTGTTTATCGAATTCCGGGCTGAGGGTCTTATGTTCGATCTTGTCGGGCGAAGGCAGGTCGAGTTTGGCGAGGTGCCCGGAGGACATGGCCACGATGTCCACGGCGTCCTTTTCCTTAAACCGAGGGATAAGATCTTTGAAATAGGACCCTGTCGGGCTGGGCTCGAAGAGGCTCTCCGCGAACATCTGGGCGCTGAACCGGGCCAGGTCCAGGTATTTTCCCCGGAAGCGGTGCATCGATTCCTCGCTGCCCGAGTCGAGCAGGGCCTTAAAAACAGGGGCGTCTTTTTGATAATAATAATTCACCAGAATCGCGTAGAGACGTGGATAGACGTTCTGAAGGTCCCGGATTTTCGCCCTCTCCGCGGCGTTGAGCCGCGCCCGTTCCGGATGCCGGTCGACATCATCGACTACGGCCTGATAGAACGTGACCCGGCCTTCGTCGAAGAGAGCCTCAAGAGGAGGCTTGGCTGGGCCCCGAGAGGTACAGCCCGAATGGATTCCGGCCAAAAGAAATCCGGCCAGGACGGCGATGGCCATGAAAGACAGCCGCGATTGAGATCTTGAGCACATAATTCCCTCCACTTTCCAATAACGACGATAAAGAGCATTCACTTGTACCAAAACTTATGATAATATCGGAAAAAATGCAGGATCTCGAGCAGAGCACTAGGGCCGTCATCGAGAGTTTCTCTCTGCTCATCAAACTTGTCATTCAGAAAAACCTCCACCGCAGCGACGATGTCGACTTCGAGGACATCGAACAGGAGGTGCGGCTTAGAATCTGGACCTTCTTGAAAAAAGGCAAGAACGTGCAAAATCTTCCGTCCTATATAAAGAAAGTCGCCTACTCGACGACCATCGACGAATTGAGGAAGATGATGAAACAGAGGCCGTCCGCAGAGCCAGAGAGTTTAAGGAGAATGTTCATGGGGGCGGCCCTCCTGGCCGGGTCGGCCAAGGACTTTTCCCCCGAGGCGGGGGTTGAGGACAGTGAGGCCAGGGAAACGATCCTGGCCCTGATCGATTCCTTGAGCGAAAACAGGAAAAAAGTCTTGCAGCTTTATCTCGCGGGTCTGTCCATCGACGAAATTTGTAGGTCTCTGCATTGGGAAAAGCCCAAAGTCCGTCATCTCTTCTACCGCGGTATCGACGACCTCAAGGAGAAGACCCGCTTCCTCCATGGAAGCGTGGCCGGGAATTATCCCGGCAACTTGCCACGAGGAAGGAAACTATGAAGCTTAAGAGGTGCCCTTCGAAGAACAAGATCATCCATTTCTTCGAGGAGACGGCCTCCGAAGAAGAAGGGCGGAAAGTTCTCGCCCACGTGCTCACCTGCCCGGAATGCTTGGCAGTTTTCGAAGCGGTCAAGGAGATCCGGTCGCAGAGCCAGAGGATCCTGCAGGGCCTCGACGGCCCGGATTTTCGGAGTCGAGAGACACGCGATCGTCTGAGAAAAATGGCAGACCAGGAAATCCGCCTCCTTCGAAGAGGTCGCCGTCTGAAGAGACGGAATGCTCTCCGCTGGATCGGAATTCCGGCCGCCGGCGCGGCCACGGTTCTTCTCACCATATTCGTAATTGCCCCGGCCATCAGAACTCACCGGGAGAGCGCTCTCGAACGAAATCTTTCATTGCTCAAGATCGATCTTCTGCAACCAAAAGGAACGATCCCGGCGTCGGCATTGAGCTTCAAGTGGACATCCCAGCCCGAAATACAGAGTTATCGTCTAGAAATCTACGACCACAGTCTCGAACTGGTTTATCAATCCGGTCCTGTCCTCTCCGACAATCTCACGCTTCCCGCAAATGTAATGACCACGATTCTGAAGGATAGAATTTATTTTTGGAAGATCGTCGGCAACCTGAAAGACAATCAGACAATTGAATCGGAATTTGCCAGGCTTGTGCTTCAGAAATGAAGAACCCTGCTCCAAAATGATGCCTTACGAAGAGGAATTCTTGCGTTTCCTTGGCCGATGAGAACGAAGGCCGCCCAGCGGTATGGCTGAGAATCTCCGGAACGGCACATTTTGATCTTGGCCAGCCGGATAGCTTCCTGGACGGTTTTCCCATCGGCCAGGCAGCCATAAAATAATTTCATAAAATGCGCCGTCGATCGGTCGTTGATATTCCATAAGCTCGCCACCACGGACTTTGATCCGGCGCAGAAGAAAGCCCTGCCCAACCCCTGAATCCCCTCGCCCTTTCCCATCTTCCCCCGGGCCGTCTGACAGGCCGAGAGGACGACGAGATCGGCGTTCAGCTTGAGGTTGTAGATCTCTCCGGCCTGCAGAAACCCGTCTTCAACAGAACGGAAGTCTCTGGTCAAAACGAGCGCCGAACGGCTGGCGGCGTTCTCATCGAGGAGGCTGTGGGTAGCGAAATGGAGGATCTTGAAGCCGGCGAGGTCCAATGCCTTTAACCGCTCTTCGGTCGCCTCGCCGCGGGATAGGATCGTCCGGAAATTCCTGGCGACGAGTCTCGAAATGGACTCCATTTCCTGCGACGCGAAATCCAGCGGCTGAAGGACGAAACGCCGGCCTCGGTAATATTCAAGCAGAACATCCCTCCCGGACTTCTCCCCGCCTCTCGATTCATCGAAGCCGCTCATGATCGGGTCGCCGACCGACAGCAGGTCCATCCTCGCCTCCGGCCGTTCACCCCGCTCGAGAATGCTGACCAGCGTCGAGGCAGAGGGCGCGTAGGATATCCGGTAATCCTCCAAGAGAAAATGGGTCCCGGCCGAACCCATTTTTTCGCCCTCGTCGGGAACCAGAGTTTCGAAAGGCAGGTAATTAAGCGTCCTATCCGGGATGATGATCAGGTTTTTCAGCCCCGCGCGCCAGTCCTTCGTGACGGCGCCGAGGAGGGCTTTATACAGCCTCCGTCCCGCCGGCGCGGCGTCCGAACATGTGATTTCCTTCGAGGATACGAGCTGGATATAGTTTTTCGCCAGCTGCAGGGTGTTCCGGCTTTCCGGCACGGTCAAGCGATGGACGGAAAAGCCGTCGGCGGTGACAACGAATGTGTAAAGATAGTCCCCGGCGAGAAAGTACTCGATGAGGCCGGTCTCGTTGTCCAACAGTCTCCCGCGGATTTCAGATAGCCGCCGGGGCTCTCGGTAGGCCGCGGTCGCGTAAACAGAGTTCTTTGCTTTGGCGGTCTCGATGAATGCCTGGAAATCGTCTTCTGCCTTATCGAGTTTATCGCGCAGATCCGCCTGCGCCTCCAGACCGGGCAACACGTTGCTGAGCTCGGCAGAAAGGCGCGAAATCCTCAGGGAAATAATTTTCAGCTCTTCGGTTTCCTCTTGGGACAGGGCGCCGAAGTCGATCCTGGCCTTCTGCAGGTCATCCAAGAAAGAGCGGGCCTTAGCCTTTTCGGCATAATAGAGGCATTCCTCAAGGGTCGTGGCCGAAGGTTCGCCTTCCTGCCTTTCAAAGAGCAGATTGATAAGAGCCTCATAGATGGGAACCTTGCTCTCGAAAAAGCCGGCGCTGTATTCTCTTAAGAGGAGTTGAACCCTTAGGTCTTCGATGATGCCGATGGCCTTTTTATAATTCACGATGGCTGGCTCTAACTGTTTTTGAGCTGCCAGAAGAGCCCCTAGGCCGGCATAAGTCTCCCAAATGACGTTGAGCTGGCCGATCTCGCCGCCGATGGCCTGCGCCCGGTCATAGGCTCGCCTGGATTCTTCCCACTCTCCCTGCTGTCGATAGAGATCGCCGAGGCGGTTGTAATTGTGCACTTGGATTATCTTTTTCCCGGTCCTGTTGGCCTCGGCCAAGCTTTGTGTGAAGAATTCGGAAGCGCTCCGGAGATCGCCGAGTCTGAGACAAGCGAAACCGATGTTATAGAGACAGCTGGCTTCCTCGCGCCTGTGGCCAATATGCTCGATGTAATCGTAGGCCGCCTTGAAATACTCCAGGGCCTTCGCAAAGTCGTGGAGTTCGGCATAAACAAACCCGATCGTGTTCAGGCACTCCTCTCGGCTCCACTTTCCGACGTATCGTTCGGCGACGCCGAGAGCTTCTTCATTATATTCCAGGGCCCGTTCATAGTTGCCAAACGAGAGATGGATGTCACCGAGCGCCGTCAGGTTGAAGGCCTCGCTGGTCTTGAAGCCGATTCGCCGGCTTATGCCCAGGGCCTCCATGGCATCCGCCATGGCCCGGGAATAATCCCCTTTGTCCTTGTGGACGATCGTCAGCCAATATAGGCATACAGCCTGGCTCCTTAGGATATCCTTTCTCCGATAGTACTCCAAGGCCAGTGTCAAGAGCTTATCGGCCATAGCGAGATTTCCCCGCTCGAGATTGATCACACCCATCGTGCGAAGGCAGAGGATTTCGAGCTTTCGGCACGCTGTCTCTCGGGAAAGCGCCAAGGCTTGACGGCAGAGATCATATCCTCTTTGATCGTTCCCGAGGTCTATCCAGACAAAAGCACAGGTCTCCCGGCATTCGCTTTCAAGAATCTTGTCGCCCGCTTCTACGGCCAGCCGGAGACCCGCCTCGGCCTTTTCGAGGGCGCCGGGATAATCATTGGAATATGTATGGACATCGCTGAGATTGACTAGACATTTTCCCTCGGCCCGCTTGTCCCTCCTGTCATGGAATATCGTGCGCGCCTTTTCTAAGGCCGCTAGAGCTTCGCTGTATTCGGACGAATAAAAGTGGCACAGACCGATAGCTTCTAATAGGAACGGGTTGGAGGGGAATAGCTTGAGAGTGGCCCGTAGAAAGTCGGTCGTCTCATTGATGTCCGCCTTCGACTCATAGCAATTGGCGAGCTCTTCGCAGGCTTGCCAGAAGGTGCCGAGGAGGATGCTGTCTCTCAGGTGCTGACGCGCCAACGTGAAATCCCTCTGCATTTTATACAACAGTCCCAGGCCATATTGATGGAAGGCGTTCCCCGGATGATCGCTGGCCAGCCGTGTCAGGCGCCGTGTTGCGTCGAGCGTCGCCGCCGACCTGGCCGGCTCCGCCTCCTGTTCAAGCGCCTGGCAGAGCCAGGAATATGCAGATACTTCGGAGGCGCTTCGCTCGATGATTTCCAGGCACGCCGAAACCGTTCCAGCGTAGCTCCCGGCCATAAGTTCGGCCGGAATCTGGTCCGGCCCCTGTCCGGCCGCTGTGTCCAGCTGACCTGATTTCGGCACCGGCGTCCCTTGATAGGCGGAATCGGTCGAGCACGGGGCGGGAAACGGTGCCAAGGAGCCAGCCAGAAACAACAGCCCGGCGAGGACAGGTCTTATCTTCATTATTAGACCCGGCGACTTTAAGAACGCATTGTAGATGAGTCAGACCGCAAAAGTAAAGGACGCGCTAAATCAGAAACCTAAGCGCCGCGCTGCCCTTGAATTGTCACGATCCGAGATAGGAAATATTCAAGTGCCCCTGGCCTGATTCCAACAGGCAAAACTTTGCCACGGTTTCTTCATTTTATTAAATATTCTTTCTCGTTGGCCCAGGTCGTGAATATCTTTTGTTCCTCGGGCGAAGCCTCCTTCCGGACGCTGACCGTGTAAGTCACCTTCTCATCCTGGCCAATCCGGACGGGGACGCGGAGCAGCCGATCGCCGCGGAACAAAACGAAATCGATCGTATCGCCAACTTTCATCTCTTTCAAGCGGTCGTTGAACAGAGACGGGTCGATTTTTTCTCCGTTCCACGCCAGCAGCACATCGTTGATATTGAGGCCGGCTTCCCACGCAGGAGTGCTTGTCATGACGGTGCTGACGGTCATCAGATTATCTGCCGTTCGAAAAGTGAACCCGAGATAGGGCGTAGGCTTGTCCCGTTTTTCTTCGAGGCTGAGGCCAGCCCGATTCAGGTACTGATTCCAGGGAATCTCATCGACGCCTCGAACATAACGGTCGAAGAAATCTTTAAAGCTCGGGTCGGCCGCCCCGCCTTGGCGAGCGATGAGCTCAACGGCCGATTCAAACCCGGTTCTGTCTTCAAACCCGGGCTTGGGCAACGCGTACGTTTGATAAAGATACTGAAAAACATTGTCGAGGCTCCGACGATTATGGGTTCTCGCGCGCAGCTCCAGATCTATTAACCAACCTAGCAATTCGCCCTTGTTGTAGTAATCGATAGTGGTATTGGGGGTGTTGTCGCTACGATTCCAAGTTTCCCAGCTAGACATCTCGGCGCTCATCAAGTGGCGCCCGGGACTGCTCTGGAGGGTGGAGATTTGCGACGCCAAATAATCCAGGTAATCCTTGCGCGACCATAGTCCCGAGCGTTTCAATAGCAGCGCCCCATAGTAGCTCGTCATGCCTTCGGACACGTACAGGTCGCGCGTGTTCTGTTCCTTGGTGTAATCGAAGGGTCCCAGGATCTGCGGCCGAATCCGCTTGACGTTCCATACATGGAAGAATTCATGAGCGCAAACGAATAGGAAACTTCGATACTCCGCGGGATTTGTGAACAGGTATTTGGCGGCGCTGATAGAAGTGGAATTCAAGTGTTCCAGCCCTCCGCTCCCGTGGGCACCGGGAAGGAGGTGAAAGAAAAATGTGTAGTCGGAGTATGGCGGCCCACCGAAGAGACCTACCTCCGTCGTGACGATCTGTTTAAGATCCGCAATCAGTTTCTCCGAATCGTAATTGCCGTCGCCATGGATGACGATATGATAAGGCGTGTGATCTGCTTCAAATGTGAACTCTTTGCATTCGGGACTCACTTCAAAGGGCGCGTCGACAAACGTGTCGTAGTTCTCGGCGGCAAGAGTATTCGGTTGGCCCGCCTTTTTCAGGGGAGAATAAGTCTTCCATCCAGGGGGTGCCTCGATCGTCAGGCGAACTGCTCCTTCCAGCGGATATGGGCTCTTGCCGACCACGTACATGAAGAGGTTCGGGCCGGTTACGGAAGCGTGGGATGTATTGAGTTGGGTCATACTGAACCCCATTCCCCTAGGCGACGCTGATGGGCCGGCATAGTACTTATACTTCACAACGACCGTGGAATCGCCGCCCTGTGTAATTCTCCAGGTTTGCTTATTTGTTTTTTCAAAGGGCAATGACTTGCCTGTTCCATCGGTGGCAGAAAACTCCTGGACGTTTCGTTCATAATTTCCGATCCCGTACGAGCCGGGTGACCAGGCCGGCATCGCCACATCGACGCGCGGTGTTTTGAGGCCTTCGACGCGCAGGGTCACTTCGAATAGATGGCTCGATGGTTTGGGCATGGCCAGCACGTATGACACTGTAGGTGCCGAGAGGGCAGCCGACACAACAATGAGAATCAGGCAGACTCCCAATACCAAGAATTGGAAAGAACGGCTCTTGATCATGCGCTTCCTCCTTGCAAAAATTAAACCCCCGTTTCACGTTTAGGGGCCGGGGGTGAGCTCTAACAGCTTTTTTCCATTGATCTTGAAAGATCGTAAATCATGACAAAATCCTCTGTCAAGCTCAAAAGAGATAAAGCAAGATATAGTCAGCAATGGTAGAATCCGGATTGTAGCACGAAATAACCGTGGTTTTCCGTGGCTTATCTTAGGCAGGGCAAACCACTCCGCCGTGTCACACCGGTGTCACAAAAATTGCTTAAATCTGCCTAATTCTGATTAACGGTGCTTAAACGAAAAAACGTGATTTTCCCCATATGGAAGCGATTTCCAGGGGAATCCCGATAAGTCTCTGCTTGGATTCGAAGTCCACCGCTCTATCCACTGAGCTACGGGCGCGCTATGAACTGTGCTATGCCTTCGCCGGGTAGCCCGCTCGGATGATCACGATCCCGGCTGTCCAACCGCTGAAGATGCCGCCCCAGCTGCCCCTCCCCTCTTCTTCCCCCTTCGTTTCTGGAGGTTGTCGAAGGCGATGTAGATGACCGGCGTCACATAGAGCGTGACCAACTGCGAGAACAGCAGCCCGCCGACAACGGCGAGGCCCAGCGGGCGCCTTGATTCGGCCCCGGCCCCGAAACCGATCGCGATGGGCAGCGTCCCGAGGAGGGCGGCCATCGTGGTCATCATGATCGGCCGGAACCGGATGAGGCAGGCCTCGAAAATGGCGTCCTCGGCCTTCTTGCCCTCTCCGCGTTCAGCGGCCAGCGCGAAATCGACCATCATGATGCCGTTCTTCTTGACCAGCCCGACCAGCATGATGACACCGACAAAGGCGTAGATGCTGAGCTCGGTCCGGAAGATGAAGAGCGTCACAAAGGCCCCGAACCCGGCGAAGGGCAGGGCCGAGAGGATCGTCAACGGGATGGATGAAGCTCTCATAGAGGATGCCCAGGATCATGTAGATGACGACGATCGTCATCAGGAGCAGGAAGCCGAGGCCGCTCATGGACGACTGGAAAGCCTGAGCCGACCCCTGGAAATTCGTGCTGACCGAAGCCGGCAGGGCTTGTCGGCTCATGCGCGTGATCTCGGTCACGGCGGCGCCGAGCGAAACCCCCGGCTTGAGGTTGAAAGAGACCGTGACCGAGGGGAGTTGACCCGGTGGTTGACGGACAGCGGGCCGACCGTCGGGAGCAGCCGGGCCACGGAATCCAGGGGCACGAGCTTTCCCGTCGCCGAACTGATGTAGAGCTTGGAGAGCTGGGCGGGGTCGTTCTGGTAGCTGGGGTTCGAGCTCCAGGATGACCTAATACTGGTTGTTGGACGGAGTAGATCGTCGAGATCTGGCGCTGGCCGTAGCTGTAGTATAGGGCGTCTTCGATCTGGAAGGGCGTGACGCCGAGGGCCAAGGCCTTGTCGCGGTTGATCTCGACCGTGACCTCGGGGTTCTTGAGCTGCATATCGGTCGTCACGTCCTGGACAAGCGGCAGGGTGTGCATCCGGGATTCAAATTGCGACGCGTTGCTGTAGAGGGTCGTCGATGTCGGGGCTCTGCAGGGTGAACTGGTAGAGGCTCTTCGTGAAACGCCCGCCGACCTGATGGGCGGCGGATTCTGGAGGAAGACGTTGATGCCCGTGACCCCGAAGAGCTTGGGCCGGAGTCTCTCGATGACGGCATCCACGCTGAGCTTCCGCTCGGTCCGCGGCTTGAGGCAGGACGAACATCCGGCCCGAGTTGCTGGCGCTGATCCCGCCGAGGCTGGAGACGAAAGCGGCCACGTCCGGGTGTCCTGGACGATGCTCGGCCACGGCGTCTGGTGCCGATCATGGCACTCGAAGGAGATGCCCTGGGCCGCCTCGGTGATGACGTTGAAGGCCCGGTGTCCTCGCTGGGGATGAAGCCTTTGGGCATCTGCATGAACAAGAACGACCGTGGCAGAAACAGGATGACGCGCGGAGAAGACCACAGAGGCGGCCGGTGCCCTCAGCGCCCAGCCAGGGTGACCTTGTAGAAGTCGAGCGACGGCCTCGAAGCCTTGCTCGAGGCGTTATAGAGAGCGGCCGTGCGGACCTCGGCCGGGGCCTGAGGACGCGGCTGCTCAGGAGCGGGGTCAGGGTCAGGGAGACGAAGCCGGAAAAGAGGACGGCCGCGGCGATGGTGACGGCGAACTCGTGGAAAAGCCGCCCGAGGATCCCGCCCATGAACAGGATGGGAATGAAGACCGCGGCCAGGACTGAGGGTCATGGACACGATCGTGAAGCCGATCTCCTTCGAGCCGTTGAGGGTGGCCTCCCGGACGTCCTCGCCCAGTTCCTGGTGGCGGAAGATGTTCTCCAGCATGACGATGGCGTCGTCGACCAGGAAGCCGATGGACAGGGTCAGGGCCATCAGCGAGAGGTTGTTCAGGCTGTAGCCGAGAAGCGACATGACGGCGAACGTGCCCATGATCGAGAACGGCAGGGCCAGGCTGGGGATGATCGTCGCCCGAGAGGTTCCGCAGGAAGAAGAAGATGACGAGGATGACCAGAATCGACGGCCATGATGAGGGTGAACTCGACGTCGTTGACCGAATCGCGGATGGACTCGGAACGGTCGTAGAGGATCTGGAAGTCGACCGAGGCCGGGAGCTGCTGGAACGGAAGATGGGCAGGAGTTTCTTGACGGCGAGGCCACCTGGACGGTGTTCGTCCCGGGCTGGCGCTGGATCGGCCAGCATGACGGCCCGCTGTCCGTCCGGCCTTTATTGAAATACCAGGCCGCGACCTTGTCGTTCTGGACGCTGTCGAGGACGCGGCCGACGTCCTTCAGCCGGACGGGCGAGCCGTTGCGGTAGGTCACGATGAGCTCGCGGTAGGCGGCGGCGTTGAAGAGCTGGCCGTTCGACTGCACGGTGAAGGCCTGCTCGGGCCCGTAGAGGATCGCCGGTCGGGCAGGTTGGCGTTCCCGCCGATGGATGGCCTGGCCGACCTGGTCGAGCCCGATCTCTGCGCGAAGCCAGGGCGTCGGGGTCGAGCTGGACGCGGACGGCGTAGATCTGCGAGCCGTAGACCATGACCTGGGCCACGCCGTCGACCATGGAAATGCGCTGGGCCATCATGGTCTCGGCGTAGTCGTCGAGCGTCGAGAGGGGCAGGGTCGGCGAAGTGAGGACGATGAAGAGGATCGGCGTGCAGGGCCGGGTTGACCTTCTGGTAGGACGGCGGGGCGGGCATCTGCACGGGGAAGCTGGCGCTGGGCGCGGGAGATGGCCGACTGGACGTCCTGGGCGGCGGCGTCGAGGTTCCGGCTCAGGGAGAACTGGAGGGTGATCTGGCGTGATCCCCAGGATGTTCGTCGAGGTCATCGAATCCAGGCCGTCGATCGTCGAGAACTGCTTCTCCAGCGGCGTGGCCACCGAGCGGCCATGGTCTCGGGGCTGGCGCCGGGCAGACCGGCGGAGACCAGGATGGTCGGGAAATCGACGTTCGGGAGGTCGTTGACCGGAAGGAGGCGGAAGGCCATGACGCCGAAGATGAGGATGGCCGACATGAGCAGCGTCGTCATGACCGGGCGGCGGATGAAAAGGTCGCGAGATATTCATGGCGCCTTCCTCTTACCGGCCGTTCTTGATCTCGACGCGCGCGCCGGGAGCGAGCCGGAGCTGGCCGTCCGTGACGACGCGTCTCCCCGGGTTTCAGGCCTGCGGCGATCACGGATTCCTCGCCGTAGGCCCGGCCGACCTTGACCGGCCGCAATTCGACGGTCAGGTCGTCCTTGACGACGTAGACGTATTGGCCCTCCTGCCCCGTCTGGACGGCCTGGGACGGGGCGACGACGACCCCCTTCTCCGTGGTCAGCGTCAGGCGGACGTTCAGGAACTGGCCGGGCCAGAGGGCCCCGTCCCGGTTGTCCAAGGTCGCCTTGAGCATGATCGTTCCTGTGGTCTGGTCGATCGCGTTGTCGATGAAGGTCAGGACTCCCGTGACGGACGGCTGTCCGTTCGCGGTCGGGATGGCCTCCGTCTTCAGCGGCTCCTTGGCCATGAACTCCTTGATCAGGGGCAGGTTCTGTTCGGGGACCGCGAACGAGACGTAAATGGGCGTCGTCTGGTAGATCACGACGGCCGGGCCCGCATCGTTGGCCTTGATGATGTTGCCCGGATTGATCATGAGGCTCCCGGTCCGGCCGTCGATCGGCGACCGGACGTTCGCGTACTCGAGTTGCAAGCGGGCGTTGGCGACGCTGGCTTCGTCGGCCTTGACCGCGGCGATGAGAACGTCCCCGTTGGCCACGAGGGCATCGTACTGCTCCTTGGTCACGTAATCTTTCTGGACGAGGCCGACGTAGCGGGCGACATCGGCCTGGGAGTTCTTGAGCATGGCCCGGTCCTTCTCGAGAAGGGATTCAGCCTGCCTCAGGGCGATCTCAAAAGGCCGCGGGTCGATGGCGAACAAACGGTCCCCTTTCCTGACGGCCTGGCCCTCCTTGAAATAGACGCCCGTGACCTCTCCCCCGACCAGAGCCTTCACCGAGACCGTCGATATGGCCTCGACCCGGCCGACGGAGGCGATCTCGAGCGGCACGTCTTTTTGAACGACCGGGGCCACGGATACGGGACTTCCGGGGATGGCCCTTCCGGACCCTTTATTCCCCGAGGACGAGCAGGCCCCGGCCCAGAGGACCGCCGCGACCGCCGCCGCTGAAGATGTCAGTCTGATGAACTTGAAAAGGGAAGCATTCATGGCCTGTGATCTCCTTTGTCGGAATTCGGCGGAAGGCCGGGTTTGGCGGGCGCCGTGGGCGGCTCCAGGGCTCCGGTATCATGGGTGAACTGGACTAGGGCCAGGAACCAGTCGGACTTGGCCTGGACGAGCTGAACCCTGCCGTTCTCGAGGACGGACTCCGCGGCCAGCAGGTCGAGGATGCTGCCGACGCCTTCCTTGTAGCGGCCGAGAGCCACGTCATAGGAGGCGGTGGCGCTTTCGAGGAGGTCGCGGGCGGTCCGGATCTTCTGCTCCGACGTCTTGAGGCCGTAATAGCTCGTCCAGACCTCGAGCTCGATCCCCCGGCCGATCTCCGTCATTTGGTCCCGGGCCGCCTCGGCCTGGGCCTTGGCCGCCAGGACCTCATATTCCTGGAGGCCGAAAAGGAACGGCAGGTTGACCGAAAGAGAGATCGCATAGAACGGATTAGAGGCCGGGCTGCTCGAGACCCCGTTGAACTGTAAGTTCTGATAGTAAATGCGACCGATGTTGCCGCTCAGCGAGAAGCTCGGGAAAAATGTCGCCCGGGCTTGACGGATAGCGGCCTCGGATTGGAGGACCAGGGCGCGCGAGGCCGCCAAGTCGGGCCGCCTGGCCTCGGCTTCCTTGATGCAGAGGTCGACCTGCTTGTCGACCGCATCGAAGACGATGCTCTCCGGAAGCTTGTCGGAGATTTCGAATACGGCATCGGCCCGGAGTCCCATCGAGCTGGCCAGGGCCCCGTGGAGCGTCCGGATGAGGCCGCGCGTCGTCACGAGTTGGAGATCGATCGTCGAGAGGGCGGTCTTGGCTTGGAGGACGTCGGCGATGGTGGCGACCCCGGCCTGGTGGCGATCGTTCGCGGCATCATAGTTGGCCTGGGCGCCCTTGCGGTTGATCTCCTGAGCGTCGAGGAGGGCTTGGGCGGCCAGATATTGATAATAGGTGCTCTCGATCTGGAGGATGACGTTTTGGAAGACCGCGTTCTGGGTCCAGTTGGCCGCTTCCAAAGCCCGTCGCGCCGACTGGACGCTGGCCTCGCGTCCCCCGAAATCGTAAAGCAGGAGGCTCAGGGTGGCTGTGGGGGTCGTGGTCGTCTGCTCGACGATATACGTGCCGCCGAAGTAGGCCTGCTTTTGCTTGCTGACCGGGACAGCCACGTTGACCTGGGGAAGATAGGCGCCCTGGGAAATGCTCACAGCGGCCGAGGCGGCGCGCGCGGCGTCCCAGGCCGCCCGGGTCTGGGGATTGTTGGCCAGGCCGACATCGACGATATCGCCAAGCGTCCAGGTCCGCCCCGCCGCTTGGAGCTCGGCGGGGATCAGGGGGGAAGGAAGGGCCGCCGGGGGCCTGGCTTCCTTGGCGGGCGGCACCCAGGAGTGCGCGGGCGAGTCCGCCGTCCTCTCGGTGATGCCGTTCATCGTCGCGCAGGCGCAGAGCAGCGCCAGGGCCACGGCCGCAGTTGCGGGCCTGGCGAAGCGGCCGAAAAGGGGACGGGGGCGAACCGGGCTTGGCCGGGTCCTGAAGTTTCGCTCTAAAGACATCTTGAACCTCCCTGTCAGAGGGGTGGCGACGCGGCTATGATATCCCGTCTGTTCGGTTATCCTCTTCCTTGGTCGCCAGATATAGCCATCCATAAGTCCGCTATTATGGCATGCCGCAGAAAAGAATTCAACGTCACCGCGGCGGATTTCCTTCGAAAAAGCGCTTCGGGCTACTATTTCCGGCCGCTCGTCCCGGGATTCGCCAGGCGGGGATCGGGCCTCACCGTGAGCGGTTGAGTATAGGTTTTCCCATCGACCGTCAGTCTAACCGTGTAGGTCCCGGGCTGAACGGCAACGCCTCTTCCTCGGCCAAATCCCCCGCCGCCCGGGCCTCTCTCTTCGCCTCCGGCAGGCGCCGGGCCACGGAGGTCCCAGACCCAGCGGTGCATCCCCGCCGCCGCCGAAAGCGGTTCGGGCACAGGCATCCAGATGGCCTGAACGTTGAGCGTGTCAGGATTGCGCGGAGGCGTCCGATCATCGCTCGAGTAGCGGCGCAACGTCTGGCCGGCCTGATCCAGGATCTCGAGCGTGACCGGGCCGGCGGCGGCCGACTTCAGGAAGTAATCGATCAGGGCGCCGTTCGGCGGATTTTCGGCGAACGGCTCGTCCTTGGGCAGGGTCGTCCCGTACTCGCTTCCCGGCGGAATATTGACGGCATCGGCCGGCTTGAAGAGGATCGCTTCGGCGTTCGCGGCCGCGCTGTCGATCTGACGCAACACGGTGATATCGTCGAGGACCCAGAACCCGCGGCCGTGCGTGGCGACGGTGAGATCGTCGCCGTGGATGGCGAAGTCCCGCATCGACGACGGCGGCAGGTTGAGCTGCAGGGACTGCCAGGCGTCGCCATCGTCGAACGACACGTAGACCCCAAGCTCGGTCCCCGCGAAGAGCAGACCCCGTCTGGCCGTGTCTTCCTTGACGGTTTGCACGTACACGCCCGGGGGCAGCCCGTTGGTGACCTTCTGCCAGGTTCTGCCGCCGTCACGGGTGCGGTAAATGTACGGCTCGTAATCCTCGAGCTGATGCCGTTCCACGGCGGCGTAGGCTTCATTCGGGTCCGAGTGCGACGCGTCGATCATCGTCACTTTGCTCCACGGAGTCAAAGCCGGCGGCGTCACGTTCTGCCAAGTCCGGCCGTCATCCGGCGTGACCTGGATGAGGCCGTCATCGGTGCCGATCCAGACGAGCGGCGCGAGGACCGGCGACGGCGCGATCGTGTAAATGACGCCCCGGCGAGGGCTCCCGCCCGGCGGGGCGTCCGCCGCGGCGGCCGCGTCGAGGTTGGGCGGCACGCCGGGGTCTTCCCGCGTCAGGTCAGGGCTGATCCTCGTCCAGCTTTCGCCTCCGTTCGTTGTCTTGTAGAGATACTGATTGGCGAAGTACAGCGCCTGCTTGTCGGCCGGCGAGAACACCAGCGGCTGGGTCCAGTCGTGCCTGAACGGCCCCCCCTGGGCGCCCCGCTCGGGAGAGACGCTTTGGGACGCGCCGGTGACGTTATTCCAGCGGCTGACGGTACCGCCGTACAAGATCTCGGGATGCAGCGGATCGGGCGCGGTGTAGCCGCTCTCGCCGCCGGCGCCCACGCCCGTCCAATCATGCATGGAGATGACGGCATGGGGGCTGCGCGCGGGCACGCCCACGGGGCCGCTGTCCTGTTGCGCGCCGGTGAGCCAGTAGGGGAACCGATAGTCGGCGGCCACGTGATACAGCTGGGCGGTCGACTGGTTGTACCACGAGCTCCACGTCAGCGCCCCGTCGACCGTGACGATGGCCCCCTGATCGCTGGCCACGATCATGCGCTGGGGGTCCTCGGGAGCGATCCAGAGCTGATGGTAGTCATCCCCGCCGGGCGCTCCCTTGATCGGGACCCAGCTCTTGCCTCCATCGACGGACCTGTAAAGCGCGGTGTTGGAGACGTAGACGACGTCCGGATTCTTCGGGTCGACCGCGATCTTCCCGAAGTACCAGCCGCGGCCCCAGATCCGACTATCGCCCGACATCTTTCGCCACGCCGCCCCGGCGTCATCGGACCGGTAGAGCCCGCCCTCCTTCGCGTCGATAACGGCATACACGCGCCGGGAGTTCGTCGGCGCCACGGCGACGCCGCTGCGCCCGAAGTTTTCGGACGGAAGGCCCGCGAGGAGCTGTTTCCACGTCGTCCCCCCGTCGGTTGACTTGAAGAGGCCGCCTCCCGGGCCGATGGACGGACCATAGATGTACCACGGGGGACGTCGAGTGGCCCACAGGGTCGCATAGATGACCTTCGAATTCCTCGGATCGAACGCAAGGTCGACGGCGCCGGCGGCGTCGCCCCTGGACAGGACCTTTTGCCAGGTCGCGCCTCCGTCGCGCGAGCGATAGACGCCCCGGTCCGGACTCGGCCCATAGGCATGGCCCAAGGCCGCGACGAAGACGATCCCGGGGTTCTTCGGATCGACCAGCACTCGCGCGATCTGGCGCGTGTTTTCCAGGCCGATGTGCGCCCATGTCTTCCCGGCGTCCATACTCTTGTACATCCCGTTCCCGAACGAGATCGAGTCGCGCATGTCGGCTTCGCCCGTGCCGACGTAGAGGACGTTCGGATTCGACGGGGCGACCCCTATGGCGCCGATCGAGGCGACCGGCTGCCTGTCGAAGAGAGGCGCCCACGTCCGGCCCGCATTCGTGGATTTCCACAAGCCGCCGCAGACCGAGCCGTAGTAGAAAGTGTTCGGTTGCCCGGGCACGCCGCTCACGGCGTTCACCCGGCCTCCTCGAAATGGCCCGATCAACCGCCACCGCAGCCCCGAGTAAAGGCTCTGGGGAAGGGGCTGCTGGGCGAAGGCATCGAAGACGCCGTTCGCAGCGATGAGCACGATCACGATACAGGCGGCCATCACGGTTCGGCGGACAGCGGACATTGTCGATTCTCCTTTCATGAGGCCCCATTCTCATCCGCCGCGCGCCGTCTGTCAAGAACGGGCGGATCCGCGCCGGGAACTCGAGGTCAGCGGGGCCGGCGCTGATGTGGACAAAATATATGACACGTCCGGCATCGCTGCCGCCCGCGATTTGAGCGGCGGCTCATGCCCTGTGATATAATGCATTGCGTTTCGAGGCACTGATCCAGGAGATCATTCACCATGAAGAAATGGGCCGTTTATTTTTTATGCACCCTCGCTTTTGTCGGCGGCGCGGCCGCCACCTGTGTTGTCATGCTCTTTGTGCAGTCCCTTGATCACGGACCGGCTTACCTGTCGAAAAGTTTTTCGTCCAAGGGAGAGCAGACGCCGGTTTACAGCGAAGACGCCCTGGCCCAAAAGGACCTCATTCCTTTTCCGAAGATCGACGATCTCAATTTTCGGGCGAAATTCATCGAATCTGCCGGGGCCGCCGAAAATACGGTGTCGCTCAGCTATATCGCCGAAATGTCCGTGGAGAAGCTGGAGAAGAAAGACCTCCCCGAGAGATTCTCCAAGAAGTTCGAAGAATCGAATGCCGAATGGATGTATGTCGCGCCCGACGACGTCTTATATGAGATATCCTTCAAACTCGCCATCCTGGATAAGGACGGATTCGAGATCTTCAGCGCCAACTCGCCGCCGGAAACCGTCCGTTCCGGAGAGATCAACCGTGTCCAAAATATCGCGGCCGACAAGGTCCCGGCGGATATCGCCAGAAGGACAAAGGCCATCAAACCTGTGGTCGTGCTGAAGAGATGCGTCCGGCCTCTCTACCGCGAGAAAAGCTCCGTCACGGGCTGAGAGAGACTTCCAAGGGAGCGTGGGACGCCTTTAAGCCGGTGCCGAAGATATGGCCCCCCTTACCGGACACACATCCACAGGTCATTGAGATAGCCCGGCTTTCCGGCAGAATCCAGGCCCAATCCCCCGAAGAGCCAGAGGTTCCCGCTCGGATCGATCCAGGAGACAGCCTGATGTCTTGCCCCGGGGACGTTTGACAGCGCGGCTGTGCCCTTGGTGCCGTAAAAGCCCCTCGGGTTTATCATGTCGCTGCCGGAGACCCATGTCCATTCAAGGGTCAGCGGGTCATACTTCCACAGGTCATTGAGAATGCTGTCGTAGCCGGACGAACCCAGCCCAAATCCCCCGAAGAGCCAGAGTTTGCCGCTCGGATCGAGCCACGAGACAGCCTGATACCGTCCGCCGGGGACGTTGGACGGAGCCGCTGTGCCCTGGGTGCCGTAGATGCCGTTCTGAGTAATGATATGGCTGCCGGAGATCCAGGTCCATTCAAGGGTCGCCGGGTCGTATTGCCAGAGGTCGTTGAGATAGCCATTATTCCCGACCGAATCATAACCCCATCCCCCGAAGAGCCAGAGTGTGCCGCTCGGATCGAGCCAGCGGACGGCCCCATACCTTGCCCCGGGGACGTTTGACGGAGCGGCTGTGCCCTGGGTGCCGTAGGACCCCACCTGGTAGATCATATTGCTGCCGGATACCCAAGTCCATTCAAGGGTCGCCGGGTCGTATTGCCACAGGTCATTGAGATAGCCGTAATTTCCGGCCGAATCATAGCCCCCTCCCCCGAAGAGCCAGAGTGTGCCGCTCGGATCGAGCCACGAGACAGCCGAATCTCTTGCCCCGGGGACGTTTGACGGAGCGGCTACCCCCTGAGTGCCGTAGGTGCCGGACTGATTTTGTGTATTGCTGCCGGAGACCCATGTCCATTCGAGGGTCGTCGGGTCATATTGCCACAGGTCATTGAGATGGCCGAAAGTATGGGTTGAATCCAAGCCGCTTCCCCCGAAGAGCCAGATCGTCCCGTTGGGATCGAGCCAAATCACTGCCGATTGCCTTGCCCCCGGGACGTTTGACGGAGCGGCTATGCCCTGAGTGCCGTAGATGCCCGATTGATTTTTTGTCTTGCTGCCGGAGACCCAAGTCCATTCAAGGCCGGCCGGATCGTACTTCCATAGGTCATTGAGGTAGCCGTAACTGCCGGTTGAATCCAGGCCATATCCCTCGAAAAGCCAGAGCGTTCCGCTGGAGTCGAGCCAGGAGGCAGCCCCGTACCTCGCCCCGGGAACGTTCGATGGAGCGGCTGCGCCCTGGGTGCCATAGGCGCCCACTTGATTTACGGCATTGCTGCCGGAGAGCCAGGTCCACTCAAGGGTTGACGGCGGTGGGGAGCTCGTCGATTCATTATTGCTGCAGGCGGAAAGCAGCGTCGAAAAAGAGAGCATCAAGACGGCCAACTTCCGTGCGCTCCTGAGACGATCCCTTTTCAATGAGCCGGTTCCCGGCATTTTCCCTTCTCCCTCTCTCTCGCCGACCTTCTGGCCATCACCTGGCAACGGTGGAGATTCTCCTTTCCTGTGGAGCATATCAGGCCCCGGGGTGGGGCTGTTGCTTCTCGAGGATCGCGTTGATGCTCTTCTCGTTCAGCTCGTACAATGAGCCCGTCGTGACATCGATGATCACCGCGTCGAGGATCACCGGGACCAGCCCCCAGAGCACGTCCAGGAGGATCCAGCCGCCGTTGACATGGTTCTTCACGTTGACGGTCTTGGTGGGGTAGCCCTCCTTGCGGAACTCGATGGAGTACGTGAGCTTGGACTCCAGCTTGAGCTTGAGGGGCGTTTCACCCATCAACGTGCCGTTCACATAGACCTCGGCGCCCTGTGGCTTGGAGTTCAGGTCGATCTTGCTGGAGCTGCCTTTGAAGATAGCGGCACAGGAGCCCAAGAACAGACAGAGCAGGCCCACCGAAAGAAAATAAAAAACGCGCATCAAGCCTCCTGCCAAGAGTGCATTCCGATCAGGCTGCTCGCCTTCCTGTTCATCCAACATATCAAGCCCGCTCAAAAGACAATGCTCAGGCCGGCGAAGACCCTTTTCTCGAGGCCGTGGACGCGGACCTCCTGGATCTTCCCCCACCTATAAATGTCCTCGTAGTTGAGGAACACTTCCAAGGGGGCGCGGGGCACCTTCCAGCCGGCGCCGAGAAGGCAGCGCGTCCTGCTGTCGTCGAGATGGGCGTTATTCGTGACCCGGACCGGCCACCTGTCCAGGAAGTCGGCCGAGCCCCAGGCGGCGAAGCTGGCCTGACCGCGGGCCCGGAAGTTCCCCCATTCAAAGTCCGCCTTTTCCGAAAAGGTCCCCCCGAAGCCATAATAATAGCCATAGTAAACGACCGTGGTCTTCATGCCGGCGATATTGTAGAGCGCGGAATATTCGTTCAGGGCGAAGGAGTTGACCAGCCCGAAATCGAAATAGGCCGACGTCACGGACCTGAGCTTGAAGCCCTGGCGGAAGATCGTCCAGTCCAGGACCGGGCCGGCGATGTGGACGAGGGCCAGCTTGTCGGTGAAGGCCCGCGGCCTCTCGAGATCGAGGGACTCGATGGGCCTGTCGACCGAGACCGGATTGATGTCGTAATAGTCGAGCGGCCTTTTCTTGAAATACTCGAACGACGAGCCCAGACCGATGCTCAGGCTGTAGCCTTCCCGGTCGGCGTCGATGTCCTGGCGGACGTAACCCCAGCTCCTGGCCTCGGCCGTGATGTTCGTCTCGTCCGCATATCCATCCCGGCTGGTATAATCGAAGGTGATCCGGCTGAAGTACGTGTCCTTGAGGGTTTCGCTGAGCTGCCCCGGTTTCCCGTATTCCGGCAGCTCCATGATCTGGTCGTCCAGGCCGAAATAGGCGCCGGTCTGGGTCGCCTGCCCCGCCGAACTGAGGCTCCGGACGCCGGTGAACAGGTTGAAGCCGTGCCAGCCCGGCTGGACATAGTCCCATGTGGCCGGGTCCTTGCGGTCCAGCCACTGGTTGAGCTTGTTGAACGGATTGATGAAACCGAGGGCATTGAGAAAGACGTTCGACTGGGCGTTCAGGAAGCGGCCGATCTGGAACCAGGATTCTCCGAGGGAATACCCGCCGAGGCCCGTCATTGTCTGATCGTTGATCGAGACGACTTCGTGCAGTTCTATACAGTATTCCCAGAAAAAGGACCCGGCCACGGACATCAGCCAGGACTGGACCCAGGATAGGTTATTGGTCCGGCTGAATTGGTAATAGATCCCGCCGGCGAGGCTGTGGGTCCAGTTGTCCCGGAATCCGTTGGAATCGAAGCGCCAGGCGTCAAGGGTGAAAAAGCGGCGCAACTGGTCGTGCCAGTTGATCTGGAAATCCCAGTCCTCGATGTCGCCGCCCTTGGTGTACCTGTAAAGATAGCTCCCGCCCGATACGGACATGAAGAGGCCGAGCTCAAGCCAGGCCCTGCCGATGTGTTTTTTTGGACTGGCGGCCGAAACCTCCTGATCGGACCGATCTTCAGCTTCCGGAGCGCCCGGAAAGGACAGGGATAGCATTCCGGCGCTGTTGCATGAGCCGGGCCCTGGCGCCGGGGTTATGGAGAGGGAGAAAGGGATACGCTCCCCGGACCCTGCCGAGGCGGACGGAGAGTCGCCGGCAGATCCCGGAGTGCTCAACAACGCCAATGAAAAGATCGCCAGGACGCTTGTGATCGTGGCCCTTTTTATCTGCGGCATCGGTATGAACGCTTTCTTCTTCTTTTCGTCAAGCCGAATTCCCGAATAATAAATTTTATCATAGTCCTCAAAATTTAGAGCGATTCAAATCCTCTTTTCACCTTTTTTCTCGCGATTTCGAGGCCGATCACCGATGGAAGACGTTCCCGCGCTGCCGCGACACATGATCCCCCCGGCTTGTCTCGGGATCCCGTTTTAGATATCATGATCCCAAATGAATAAGCGCGTGGCGGTCTCCCTGGCCCTCTTTCTCGCCGCCGTCGCCGTCTTTTCCCTTCTCTATTTCCACTCCCGGGACCTCCTCGAATTCGACAGCTACTTCCACGCCCGGATGGGCAAGTTGGTTCTCGAAAAGGGCCTGATCCACGATTTCCCGTGGATGTACTTCACCTTCCAGAAGGACCACTATTCGGACCCCTATCTTTTCTTCCACATCTATCTCGGCCTCTGGATCAAGCTTCTCCCCCTAAGCCCTCTGGTCGCGGTCAAGCTGGCCATGCTCGTCCTCATCGGGCTCATCGCCGTCGTCTTTTTCAGGATCCTGAAGATCATCGACCCCAAGTGGGCCTGGCTGGGCATGGCACTCCTCGCCGCCATGCTTTCGAGCCGCGTCGACCAAAGGCTGATCTTTGTGAGGCCCCACGTCCTATCCATCCTGCTCCTCCTCCTCGGCCTCTGGGCGATCCTGATGAAAAAGTGGTGGGTCCTCGGAGCGGTCTCCTTCGTTTACGCGTATTCCTATTCGGCCCCGCACCTCCTCACCGTCGTCGCGCTCATCGCCAGCGCCGTTTTTTCGCTCAGGGAGAAACGGGTGGAATGGCGGCCCTTCGCCTTCTCCCTCGGCGGGCTGGCCGCGGGGTTCGTCGTGAACCCGTACTTCCCCCACAACGTCAGCTACTTATACATCGTGACCTTCAAGATGGCCGCCGCGAACCTGCCCATCAGCCCGGCGGAGCTGATGCCCCTCTCGAGCTGGCAGGTCTTGACCATCAACTGGTTCAGTTTTCTGATGCTCTCCCTGAGCGTCCTGGCCGTCTTTATCTCGGCCAAGAAGCTGTCGGCCCGGACTCTTTTCCTATTCGTGACGACCGGCTTCTTTTTCGTCCTGCTCATGCGGTCCTACCGTTTCATCGAATACTGGCCGTTCATCGCGGCCCTCGCCGTGGCCGCCATCGCGAGCGAAGTCGTGGTCCCCAGCCCGCTCTTCGGCCGGTTGATGACAAAGGCCGGCGGCCTGGCTTGCGCCGCGGTCTTTCTGGCCGTCGGGGCCTTCGGGGTCAAGCTGGCGTATAAAGAGACGACGTCCATCGTCCCGTATGCGTCCCTCAAGGAGGTGATGGACGTCCTCGACGGGGTGGCGAACCCGGGAGACATCGTCTACACCGATAACTGGGCTATGACGATGCCGATGTTCTACGTGTCGGACAAGGTCTATTATCTACTGATGTCGGACCCGCAGGCGATGTACGTGGCCTATCCCGGACTGTTCGCGCTCTGGTACGCCATCAACACCGGCCGCGTTTCGGAAAAAGCCCTGCCCATCATCAAGGCCATCGAGGCCCGGGCCAGGGACCCGGAGATCTCCAAGTTGCGGGCTGACATGGAATCGGGCTCCGTCGTCAGCAGGCTGCCGGATATCATCCGGAGCGCCTTCCGGGCGAAATGGATCATCCTCTGCCACAACCATCCCTACGCGGGCCAGGACCTGCGGCCGCTCATGGCCAGTTTCCCGATCGACATCGAGTTCGTGAAGGGGAACGAGTATTTCACCCTCTATCGTCTCCGGTAAGAGATGAAGCTCTCGATCATCATCCCCGCCTACAACGAGGCCGGGACGATCCGCGAGGTCCTGACGGGCCTCGAAGCCGTCAGGTTCCCGGTCGACCACGAGATCGTCATCGTCGACGACGCGAGCCTCGACCGGACGGGCGAGATCGTCACGGAATACTGCGAATCACGGAAGCCTGTCCGGCTGTTCACCAATCCCGGGAATCTCGGCAAGGGCTCGTCCGTGAGGCGGGGGCTCGTGGAGGCGCTCGGCGACATCGTCATCGTTCAGGACGCGGACCTTGAGTACGACCCCCGGGATATCCCCGCCCTGATCCAGCCGATCGTCGAGGGAAAGGCCGAGGCCGTCTACGGCACCCGCTTCCGAGGAAAGCGCTGGCCGGAGAAGATGGCGTTCCAGAACTGGGCCGCGAACAAGGTCCTGAACACGGCCGCGAACCTTCTTTTCAGGGCCCAGCTGACCGACGTCTCGTGCGGGTACAAGGCGGTCCGGACCGATCTCCTGAGATCTCTCTCCCTGCGCTGCCGGGGGTTCGAATTCTGCTTCGAGGTCACGGCGAAGCTGAAGAACCGGGGGGTGCAGATCGAAGAGCTGCCGATCTCCTATGAAGCCCGCAACCGGAAGGAAGGCAAGAAGATCCGCCACAAGGACTTTTTCATAGCCCTCTGGACCCTCATCCGGTACAGATTCGGGGGCTAGGGTCCCCCGGGTTTTTCCCATCCGGTTAAGATATTTGCCCGGTTGCGGGAATCGCCGACTTGGCTTTGATCTTCTTGTATTCCTTGATCACCAGGAAGCAGAACAGGATCCAGATCGCAGTGACCCCGACGTTGACCAGGGCCAGACGTTCCACACTGAAGTGCAGGTATTGCATGCCGATGACGAACGTGAGGAAGGCAAGGGTATCGCCGGTCCTGTAAAAAAACGTATCAGCCGCGGCCTTGCCCTTGTACTTTTCCTCTCGCGAGGTGATAAGGAACAGAGCTCCCTTGGTCGTGTTCATGAGGGAATAATCCAGGCCGTTCTCAAAACCCTTGGCCCACTTGACCAACAACAAGGACGCCCCCAACCCCCCGATCAGGCCGTATCCGCCCAGGGCGATGAAGGGCAGGATGAGGAGGGCCCCGCTGACGCCGACCCGTTTGAAGATGCGCGATACGAGGAAGAGCTGGACGACCATGGCGATGATATTGTACAAGAGGTTATAGTCCGCGTAGAGGCCGGCCGTGAACTGGGCCTCCATCCCCCCTGCCATCCCGGCGTGGATCGCCTTGGCGGCGGTCTGTTTGACGACAAAGCCCCAGATGTTTTCCCCCTGGTAATTGACATAATTCAGGCAGAGGATCAGCAGGGCATAGAACAGGAGGTATCGGCTCTTGAAGACCAGGCTAAACCCGCCTCCTTTCGCCAGGGGTCGTTCCTTGCTTTTTTCTTCTTCCAGGATCTTGGGCTCGCCTTTGCCGGCCCTTTCCCGGATGTGTCTGATCTCCCTTTTGTGAATGACGATCGTCAGGGCGATGCAAATGCCCAGGACGCCGGCCGCCATCAGCATCATGCCGGAGTCGAAATGGCGCCCCAGAGGCTTGATGATCATGTTGGCGATCGCGCTCCCGAAGGCGGCGCCGCATGTCGAGCCGATGGCGATCATGGGGAACAGCCGCTTCCCGGATTCGTCGGTGTAGATATCGGCGGCAAAGCTCCAGAACTGGGCCACGGTCATGATATTGAAGATGCCGACCCAGATGAAAAAGGCGATGGCCCGCGTCCCCACCGGCACCCCCCAGACTTTGAGGAGGCAAAAGAGGACCAGGTTGGAGATGAAAAAGAGCGTGACCCAAGCGATCAGGAGGTGCCGCGCGACTTTCGAGGCCAGCCGGCTGAACCCTTTGACCACAAAGATGAACAGGATGGCCTGGGCAGCGGCCAGAGAGCTTCTGACGAACGGACCCTTTGAGGATATCACGAGGGCTTCCCGAACGGGCTTGATGAGATAGTAGGCCAGGAGCAGGAGGAAGACGTTGAGCGTCAGGAGGAGGGCGGTGACCGCCTCCCCTTGTTTAATGTCCGTGAAGAGCCTGAGAAAGCGATAGGCGATCCCCGGCGCTTCCTGGCCCGGCCTTTCCACCCCGATCGACGCTGAACTCTCCATCGGTTCCCCCTTTCCTCCTTGTCTCGAGATCATGGTTTGGGGATAGGAAACGTGGCCCCCATCTTGGGATGATGATAGCGCCGGCCGCCGGCCCCGGTCAAGGGGGTCGGATCCAAAGTTGACTCGCCTGTTCTTTATTGCTAATCTTGGCCCAAACCGACCCGAAGGGGGGTCAGGCATGGAAATCGGCCTTCGGTCCAAGACTCTGTGCCGCTTCGCCAAGATCAAGCCCGGCGAGGAGAAGCTCGCCTTCCTGCTTTTCTCCTATTTTTTCCTCATCGCCGCCCCTCACACCATCATCAACGCCCTCCGGACAACCGATTTCCTGCGGAGAATGACACCCGCGAAACTCCCGTACGCTTACCTCTCCGCGGTTGTCATCAGCGGCCTGGTCGTCTTCCTTTATTCCAAGGTCCAGATCAACACGTCCATCCGGGCTTTGATCACCTCAAGTCTCGTCTTCTTTGCCGTCTCGGGGATCTTCCTGCAATGGGTCCTTCAGACGCGCTACGGCAGGGATAGCGCATTTATTGGATATTATTACTGGACCTGGGCCAGCGTCTTGATCGTTGTCCTCATCACCGGATTCTGGACGATCATCAACGATATCTATAATCCCAGGGAAGCCAAGCGCCTGATCGGGTTCCTCAACAGCGGCGGGATCCTGGGCGGAGTCCTGGGCGGGCTGCTGGTGGGGTTCCTGTCAGAGACCTTTCTCGGCGTCTGGTTGATGCCCCTGGCCTGCGCCATGCTCCTCGGCAGCGTCTTCGTCGTCCGGGCCATTTTTGTGGCCAAGGAGAGCCAGCCGTCCAAGGAGGGCCAGGAACCGGTGGACGAGTGTTCCGCGAAAGGCGAAAAGCCGGCTTCCTCGACAGCTTCGGTGCGGTCCGGAAAGACAGGTTCCTTATTCTTATCGCCGTGATCGTGGCCATCGGGGTCATCGTCTCGACATGCATCGAATTCCAATTCCTCTCCGCCTCCTACCTGAATTTTGACGGCAGGCCGAAAGCCCTGCAGTCCTTCTTCGGTTTTTTCGAACCCGCCTTGACCGTCTTCGCCCTCTTCCTGAATTTCCTGATGGCGGGATATCTCCTCAGGAAGCTCGACGCAGCCCATTCCCTGCTTCTCAATCCGGCAGTGATCCTGGCCTGCTCCTTGACCATCCTTCTCATTCCTTTTAAACTTTTTTCCGGAATTCTCATCAGGGGGAGTGACGAAAGCCTGACCTTCTCCGTGAGCCATCCGATCCGGGAGATCCTCTACATCCCCGTCCCCGCCCGTCTGAGACACAAGGCCAAGGCCTTCATCGAGATGTTCGTCAGCCAGTTCGCCAAGGTCATCGGGGCCCTCGTCCTCCTCGCCTTCGCCCTTCTCCTGAATAAGCCCATCGAGGGTGGCACTCCCGTATTCAACGCGGGCCTGGCCAAGTATCTGAGCTGGGTCATCATCGCCTTCCTCATTCCATGGGCATTTTTCAATCTGAAGATCGGGAAGGAGTACCTCGCGACCCTCAAGGGGAACATCAAGCCGCTCTGGGACCGGGCCGAGAAAGACGTGACGAAAAAGCTCGACGTCGGATACGCTAAGCTCGTCTTTGACACCATCGACAGCCGCGACTGGAGCTCCGTCCTCTACGCGCTCCACATCTTCGACCTTCTGGCCCGGGACGAGCTCAGCCCGGACATCAAAAAGATCATCGAAGAGAAATCCGGAGAAGTCCGGGCCACGGCCCTTGCGGGCCGTTTCGCGGCCGGAGGGGCCGCCCAATTCCCGGAGATCCCCGACGAGATCCGGCCCCAGGACATCCTGACCGAGATCCCCCTCATCGTATCCTCCGACGACTATCAGCAAGTGATGCAAGCCTACCTGGACAAGGTGCTGGCGGAGAAGCAGGATTCGGAGATCCACAAGATGGAGCTGGCCAAGGTCATGGGCCTGATGGATCCGGCCTCCCCCCTGGCCGACCGGCTGACCGGGCTCATCGATGACCCCTCTCCGAGGGTCTCCTGCTTCGCCCTGAAGAGCGCGGCCAGGCTCAAGCGGGCGGCCGACATCCCGGCGATCATCCGGAAGCTGGGCAATTTCGTGACCCTGGAGGACGCCGTGGACGCCTTGCACAACTACGGTGACGCGGCGACCGGAGCGCTTGAAGACAACCTGCGTGACGTCTCGAAGGCGATGGTCCTGAGGATGGCCGTGGTCGAGGTCCTGGCCCGGATCGGGACGCGGAGGGCCGTCCTGGCCTTGATGGAGGAGCTGGAGCACGGGGACGCCGGGCTGGAGGAGGCCCTCATCGACGCCCTGGACCGCGTCCGCGCGGAAAATCCCGAGATCCCGTTATCCGCGTGGGCGCTCAAAAAGAAAACCTACTCGTTCATCAAGAAGTACTGCCAAACCTTCATCGACATCCAAGGCCTGGGTCCCGGCGAGGAGACGGCGGCGCTCCGGCAGCACCTGGACAGGAACCTGGAGGTCTATTTCGCGGAGATCTTCAAACTCCTGGGCTTGTATTATCCGCAGGAAGACATCCGCACGGCCTACCAGAATATCCGGAAAGGCACCAGGAACTCGGTGGCCAACGCGGTCGAATGGCTCGACAACGCCCTGAAAAAAGACCTCAAGGACGCTCTCCTTCCGATTGTCGAAGACCTCGACCCCGCGGAAAAGAAGGCGAGGATCCAAAAAGTCCTTAAGAATTTTCCCGTTCTTTAGGCGTTTCCCCCCTTGACGGGGGACGGCTCGCAAGAGTGAGTTCTTGTGGGCCGCCACTTATTTCGGGACGATCGCGGCCAGCGCCGCTTTAACCCTCTCCTTCGTCATCGGGAGCTGATACAGCCGGGCGCCCGTCGCGTCGAAGACGGCGTTGGCCACGACCGCGCCCATGTTGGTGATGGCCGGCTCGCCGCCGCCCGAGGGCGGCAGCTCGTCGTTTTCGACGAGGACCGTCTCGATCTTCGGCAGCCAGGAGAAGCGCGGGATGTCGTAGGTGTCGAAGTTGAGGTCCAGGATCTCGCCGCCCTTGAAGTGGATCTCCTCCGCCAGGGCGTAGCCCAGCCCCATGGTGATGCAGCCTTCGATCTGGATGCGTCGCGCCCTCGGGATTGACGGCACTGGCCCATGTCCTGGGCGCAGACCACCCGCTTGACCTGGACCCCGCCCGTTGTCTTTATCGACAGCGACTTCGGCGACGGCCGCGACATAGGTCCCGGCGTAGTCGGCGCAGGCGAGGCCGAAGCCGCGGCCGCTCGGCGCTTCGGCCGGCGTCCAGCCGAATTTGTCCGCGGCGGCCATGAGGACGCGCCTCATCCGCGTGGTCGGTCAGGTTCTTCAGCCGGAACTCGAGGGGGTCCATCTTCGCCTTCGCGGCCATGATGTCGATCTGGCGATTCGCGGGCGAAGATGTTGGTGTTGCTGGCCGGGCGCCCGCCAGGCGCCGACGTGCGAACGGATGGGCGCTGGGCGCGCCTCCCCGCCGCCGCCCCATCCGCCGACGGAAACCGTCCGGTGGTGGGGGATGTCGTAGAAATGCGCGGAGCTCCGCTCGCCGGCGAAATAGACGTCGTAGTCCCAGAGGACGATCTTCCCCGCCGCGTCGATCCCGGACTTGATCTTGACGACCGCCGCCGGCCGGAACGTGTCCTAGAAGAACTCGTCGGCCCGGGTCCAGGCGACCTGAACGGGCTTGCCCGTGAGCTTGGCCAGCCTGGCCGCCTGCGACGGCCTGCGGTGGGCGCTCTTGCCGCCGAATCCGCCGCCGACGAAGGGCGATGATGACATGGACGTTCTCGCGGCGGAAGGCCCAGCGCCTGGGCGATCTCGTCCTGCAGCCCGGAAAGGCGTCTGGGTCGAGGCCCAGACCGTGGCCTTGTCCGCCCTCGAGCTTGACCAGGGCCGTGTGCGTCTCCATGGGGGCGTGGGCGACGTAGCTGTTCAGGTAGGTCTCGTCGAAGACGGCAGACGAGCCGGCCTCTGCCCTGCCTCGAGGTCGCCGCCCTGGGCGACCGTCCTGGCCGCGCGGGGCGTTCTTGAGCAGATGGTCGAAGATGTTCTTGTCGTCGAGCTCGGAGCCGGACGGTCCCACTCGGCCTTGATCGCGGCCAGCGCCTTCTCGGCGACGTCGGGATACTCGTGGAGGGCGGCGACGAGGTCGCCGTCCCGGACGACCTTGACCCCGGCGATCTTCTCGGCCGCCGGAGGCGTCGAGCGTTTTGAGCTTGGCGCCGTGGGCGGGCGGCCGCAGGACCGTCGCGTAGAGCATGCCCGGGCACGCGGATGTCGCCGGCATACTTGGCCTTGCCCGTGACCTTGTCCGCGGCCGTCGCGTGCAGGGCGGGCTTGCCCATGACCTTGAATTCGGCACGGGCTTCGAGCGCGGCTTCGGCGTGATGTGCCGCTCGATCGTCTTTCCCCGGGCGAGCTCGCCGTAGGTGACCTTGTTCTTGGCGTTCGTCCTGTCGAAGACCGACCCCGTCCTTGGCCGGAGCCGGTCCGCCGGGCAGCCTTGAGCTTCTCGGAGGCCAGCTCGAGGAGGACGGCCCGGGCTTCGGCCGCGGCCGCGCGAAGGGCCGGGCCGAAGAAGCGCGTCGTCATGCGAGCCGAACGTCCCCATGTCATAGGGGCAGAGGTCGGTGTCGCCCATGACCATGTCGACGGAGGAGCGGCGACGTCCAGCTCCTCGGCCAGCATCTGCGGAAGCGAGGTCATGGCGCCCTGGCCCTGCTCGATCTTGCCGGTGAAGCAGGTCACCCGGCCGTCCGCGCCGATCCGGAGGAAAGCGTTGAAATCGTCGGGATAGCATCGGCCCGCCGGCCGCGCCGCTGGGCCCCTTCCTGAGGCAGCGGGCCTCGCCGAGGGCGACGCAAGACGAGGATGCCGCCGCCCGTGAGCTTGAGGAAATCCCGCCGGCTGAGGGCGTCTGGCTGAACGTTCTCGAGTCGGATATTCGTCGTAGCTATTCGTCTTTCATGCGCTTCCGGCTCCTCGAATGGCGGCGGCCGCGTCTTGAACGGCCTGGACGATGCGGTTGTGGGCGCCGCAGCGGCAGAGGTTACCCTCGAGGGCCGTCCAGGATATCCTTCTCGCGCCGGGCCGGGGTCTTCGACCGGAGCAGCCCGTAGGCCGTGAGGATCATCCCCGACGTGCAGTAGCCGCATTGGAGGGCGTCGTGCTTCATGAAGGCCTCCTGGAGCGGGTGAAGCGTCCCGTCTTGCGCCAGGCCCTCGATCGTCAGGACCTTCTTGCCTTCGACGGTCTTTGAGCGGGGTCTGGCAGGACCGGACGGCCTCGCCGTTGACGATGACCGTGCAGGCCCCGCAGAAACCCTCCCCGCAGCCGAATTTCGTCCCCGTGAGGCCGAGGTCCGTCCGGAGGACCCAGAGGAGCATGCGCTCCGGGTCGGTCGGACGGCTCACGGGCTTGCCGTTCAGCGTGAATCGGATGGTTCGGTCCATGGACGTCTCCTCTTCAGCGCGATGCTGTGATTTCCCATGCGTTAATGGAAAAAATAACACTTTCGGGAAGTGATGTCAAAAAATATTAGGTTTCGGAGGGTCCAAATTAACTAATTGATAATAATATAGATGGTCCATTCTTGGGCCGTCTTTTAGTTTTGAGTCCTTGTTCCAGCGTTTCAGCGGCCAAAAAGACCGATTCGACCCCCAAAAACTATGTGGGGGGGTGGAGGCGCTTATGGAGCCAAACGCGCAGGGCCTTCATCCGCTCGAGCTGGTAGGCCGGGGCCCTCCGCCGGCAGGCGGCCCTCTCCGCGCTCCCTTCGGGCGCTCCCCACCTCGTCTCAATGCAGTCGTTCGGGTTGTAGCCCATTTCGAGGGCCTCTTTCCGCTCGAAGATGTCGCCAAGGGTCAGCGTCTGGGGCTTGCCGTCCGACCGGACGTAGGTGATGGTCGAGCTCCGCCGCCCACCTCTTCTCAAGGGCCAGCATCTCGTCCCTCACCCTTTCCGGAGCCTTCTTCTCCGGGATCCCGAACTCCTTCGGGTTCTTCGCCACTTTATCCGGGAACCCGAGGATCGTATCGATGCCGATGAGCAGACGCAGGTCCCTGTTGGGGGTCGAGAAATCCTCCCATTGCCCCGTGGTCTGGAAAACTGCCGAGCCGCCCACCGGCATCGGGATGACGGCCCCGGGATGGGCCTTCATATAGTTTTCGCCGACGGCTACGGACCCGACCCTGACGATCAGCTGCTCATGGAAAGCCAGGAACATGTCTCGGAAAGCGCCCCCGGCATCGAGAGGGTCCGGGTTGATGAGTTTCTCCATGGCCGCGTAGAACGCCCCGGCGGGCATCTTCTCCTGCTCCAGGGAGTAATTCCCGTAATCGGGGCTCTTCTCGATCTCCTCGTTCGTCAGAAGCCGCGGCCGCCCGCCCATCGAGGACGATCGGCCTGAAGGCCTTGAAGCCCGGCTCGCCGACCACCTCCCGGGTGTTGAAGAGGAAATTCCCCTCCCAGAAGCGCTTGATGCCGATCGTGCCGTCGGGCTGGGCATCGACCGCGAGGAGCAATCCGGGACTCTTGGCGGATTGCGGGACCCAGCGGACGATCGTCAGGGTGTGGCCGTAGGGGTCGGCGAAGACGGCGCCCGGCCTCAGGTCCTTCCGTGTCAAGGGCAGGGGGTAATAATCGGACTGGTCGGTCTTGAATTCCATCCGTCCGTTGCCGGCATGGACGGAGTTCTTGAGGAAGGGGAGCATGCGTCCGAAAGCCTGCGCCGGGTTGCCCCCTCCGCCGCTCAGGGAATCGTTCGTCCACCAGCGGAGGCCCCGCGGGGCCGAGTCCAGACTTCCCCAGCTGCACTCGTAGAAACCGAAAGGCAGCCCCATCTTCCAGGCGAAATAGGCCCGGAGGAAAAAGGGATTGTCGGCGCAGTCCGGCGTCATCTCGACCCGGTCCCGCCCGCCCGGGTCGTCCTCGCCGAGGCCGAGGTGGTCGAAGAGGAGGTTCCTCTCCGCGTCGTCGACGGCCTCATGAAGCGACGGCCACGAGGAGCGCTCGTCGGTGCCCTGAAAGAGCGCTTCGAGCCAGGCCGAGTAGAGGTCTTCGTCGGCCTTCGTCCAGCCTCTCTCGTTATCCCAGACGCCCCGCGTCTTTCTCGCCCGGGGCCCCGCGGATGGAACGTCGATCCAGGCGGCGCTCCCGGCTTTGCGGCCGTCTTTCATCACCGTCACCGCATAGCGGCCCGGGCGGCCGAGCCGGAATTCCGCGGCCTCCCAGAACGGCGGCCCCCCTCCCCTTCTGACTTTCAGTTGCGGAACGGGCCCGGACCCCGGCCCGGCCACCGTGATCTTGACATCGCGGAAGCCCGTTTCGAAGGACGCCAGGACCCTCAGCGTATCCCCGGGCTTAATGGATATCGGCGAGAGAAGAAGGCTGGGGGCCTGAGGGATATCGGCGCCTGCTGCGCCGGCGCCCGGTCCCGGTGCGGCCGTCGACAGGAGCAGCAAAAGGCAGAACGATAAGGAGAGCGACACGGCTCGGAACCTCGAGGACCGTTTCGATTCCGGAGATAGGGCCGTCGGCTTCCCGCCTTAGAAATAATACCGGAATCCGATGCCCCCGCCGATGGCGCCTTGGGTTTTGGGCGTCAGGTCGAGCATCGGGGCGAGCTCGACAAAGATCTCGACCGGGGTCCGCTGGAACTCATAGGAGATCCCGATCGGGACGCGGAAGCTTAATTTGGCATCGCCGTTCTCATCCTTGGTCTTGAAACGCCCGCCGAACCCGTAATAGAGGGCCATCCGGCCGGTATCGACGTGGAAAAGATCGAAGCTGTGGAAGAGCAGGTCCCCTTGGATCTGGAAAGAGGAGCCGTCGGCGAAGGACCAGGCCGCGGCCATGTCGATGGCGATCGTCTTTCCCGTCCAGTACTTGAAGCTCACCCCTGTGGGCTCCCCGAAGATGATCCCGATCCCGAGGTTGCCTCCCGTCCGGCCCGTCTGCGCGTGGGACGCCCCGGCGACGGCCACGAGCATGATAAAGATCAGAGCGGCTTTCTTCATATCGATGACTCCTTGATGAACGTTCTGGCCGGGAGCTTCCCTCCCCTGACATCAACCGGGAAAATACCAGAAAAACGGGAAAACCGCAAGTTCGCCCAATGAATTACGGTGACACTCAACTCATCACCGAATTGCCATCCCTGTCCTGTCCAGTTGGCAGCAATTCAGTGACGCACGAATAGTTGCCGGCAAGGTGCGTCGCCGAAATTCTGTAGCAGAGGTGCCGCCGCCGCCAGCATGAATTAAGGGATTTAGTTGTGTGTCACCGAAATATTGGTACAATATCCATCCCAACATGTCTCTCTACGACCGCTTCAGGAGCCACGCCAGCCGACGGGAAGCGTTCGCCTTTCTCCGTTACATCGGCCCCGGGCTCCTCGTGACCGTGGGATTCATCGACCCCGGCAACTGGGCCTCGAACATCGCCGGCGGGCGCCGTCCACGGCTACGCCCTCCTGTGGGTGGTCACCCTCGGGACGCTCATGCTCATCGTCCTCCAGCACAACGTGGCCCACCTCGGGATCGCCACCGGGCTCTGCCTCTCGGAGGCGACGACCCGGTATATCCGCCCCATCCCGGCCCGGCTCATCCTCGGGAGCGCGGTCCTGGCCTCGGTCTCCACGGCCCTGGCCGAGATCCTGGGCGCGGCCATCGGCCTCCGCATGCTCTTCCCCGGCCTCCCTCTCCAGGCCGGGGCCGTCCTGGCCACGGCGTTCGTCCTGGTCATGCTCTTCACCAACTCCTACCCGAAGCTCGAGAAGTGGATCATCGCCTTCGTCTCGCTCATCGGCCTGGCTTTCCTCTACGAGCTCGTTCTCGTCCACGTCCCCTGGGGCAAGGTGGCCGTCGCCTGGGTCCGTCCGGAATTCCCGCCCGGCTCGATGCCTCATCATCATGAGCGTTCTCGGGGCCGTGGTCATGCCTCACAACCTCTTCCTCCACTCGGAGATCATCCAGAGCCGGCAGTGGAACCTCGAGGACGAAAAGGTCATCCGGCGGCAGCTCAAGTTCGAGTTCACCGACACGCTCTTTTCCATGGGCGTCGGCTGGGCCATCAACAGCGCCATGATCATCATCGCCGCGGCGACCTTCTTCGGGAAAACGGTGGTCACGGAGATCGAACAGGCCCACGACATGCTCGGGCCCCTCGTCGGCGGGACGGCGGCCCTGGTCTTCGCCCTCGCCCTGATCCTCGCGGGCCTCGCCTCCACGGTGACGGCGGGCATGGCCGGGAGCACCGTTTTCGCCGCCTTCTTCGGCGAGCCCTACGACATCAGGGACTTCCACTCGAAGGTCGGCGTCGGCCTGATCCTTGTCGCGGCGACGGCCGGGATCTTCCTCATCGGCGACCCGTTCAAGGCCCTGCTCCTGTCCCAGATGCTCCTCAGCGTTCAGCTCCCGATCACGATCGTCACCCAGATCCGCCTGACATCGTCCTCGGCCGTCATGGGGAAATACGCGAACGCTCCCCTTCTCAGGATCGTCCTCTGGGTTGTGGCGGCGGTCGTTATCGCCCTGAACCTGATGCTCTTCCGGAGCCTTATTCTCTCTCTATTCTGACATTCCGGGCCGAGACCGGGAACCGGATCCCTTCCCGGCGGAAGGTCTGCGATTCAGCTGCCCACATCGGCGGGCCCTCCTGAGACGTTTTTTTATTGTCGTTCCACTCCTCGCGGGAGCTTTTTTGAGCACCCTTATCTTATCATAGAGTCCGGCTTGATGGGGTCCGCATCTTGTGTTAAAATTCAACTGTTCTTTGTGGGAGGCAAAAGATGGAAAATCCCGGCGTCAATATGGTTCCAAATAAAGAGGCTCAGGCCCCGCTCCCGCCCAAGGAGTCGAAGCTCCCGGATGTCCGGAAAGCCTTTCTCTCAGCCATGCTCAGGGCGACCGCCTGGGCGGCCCCGGGCCTGGCCAGACTCGGATTCGTCCGGAAGGCGTTGGTCCGGGCGCTCGAGAAGAATCTTCTCCGGGAGCGCATGGGCACGGCCGAAAGGCGCACGAGGCCGGCCCGCATCATCGAGGACAGGCTAGATATGACCATGGCCATCTTCAGGACCATCGAGAGGGCCCTGGCCGCGAATAGCCTCAGCAAGGCCGCGATCCGGGGGGTCATCAAGAACCTGGCCCGCGACGTCATGCTCAATAAGGGAGAGCCGACGGTCCGGGCCCGGTTCATGGAAACTTACGGGACCCGGCCGCCGGAGATCCTCCTCATCAGCCCGACGAAGTTCTGCAACCTCAATTGCACAGGATGCTACGCGGATTCGACGGCCGTCAACGAGAAGCTGAGCTGGCCGGTCCTGGACCGCCTCGTCAACGAGGTCCGCACTCTCTGGGGGGGCCGTTTCGTCGTCTTCAGCGGGGGCGAACCGCTGGCCTACAGGGACGAGGGGCACGGCGTCATGGACCTCGCCGAGAGCCACCCCGACGTCTTTTTCATGATGTATACGAACGGGACGCTCATCGACGACGAGACCGCCCGCCGGATGGCCAAGATGGGCAACCTCATGCCGGCGATCTCGATCGAGGGGATGAAGGAGAGGACGGACGCCCGCCGCGGGGACGGAGTCTTCGACCGGATCATCGCGGCCATGGAGCGCCTTCGCCGGGAGAAGGTCCTCTTCGGCGTGTCCATCACCGCGACGAAGGACAACGTCGAGGAGATCCTCTCGGACCCGGTCATCGACTTCTACTTCAATAAGATGGGCGCCCACTTCGCCTGGGTGTTCCAGTACATGCCCATCGGGAGGGCCATCACCCTGGACCTCCTGCCTACGCCCGAGCAGCGCCTCTGGATGTGGAAGCGCTCGTGGGAGCTCATCAAGGACCGGCAGATCTACGTCTCGGACTTCTGGAACGGCGGAACGGCGGCCATGGGCTGCATCGGCGCCGGCCGGGCCGGCGGCTACATGGCCATCGTCTGGAACGGGGATGTCGTCCCCTGTGTCTTCATGCCCTATTCCCCGGTCAACGTCAACACGGCCTACGCCGAAGGAAAGACGCTGAACGACATCTGGGACAATTCGTTCTTCCACAGGGTCCGGGAATGGCAGAAAGACTACGGTTACGACAAAAAATACGGAGAAAGCAAGAACATCAGGAATTGGATGATGCCCTGTCCCATGCGCGACCACTTCGAAGAGTTCCAGCCCGTGCTCCAGCAGTACCGGCTCCATCCCATCGACGAAAACGCCGGCGCGGCCCTGACCGACCCGGAGTACCGCAAGGGGATCATCGAGTACAACCGGGCCGTGGCCAAGCTCCTCGACCCGATCTGGGAAAAAGAATACATGGATCCGGACTACAAGATCTCTCCCAAGGAGCCGCGATGAAGCTTACGACGACCGCGGGCCCGGTTGGGCTCGCCCTCGCCGCGATGCTCTCCCTTCAAACTGCGGCCCCGGCCCGGCAGCAACCGCCGCCCGCCCGGACGGAGGTCCCGGGCGTCGAGGAGCGGACCGGCAGGTACGCCATCAGCGCCCATCTTTTCATCCTCGGGAACCTGGGCAAAGTCGGCTCAATGACGATCGAATCGGCCCTCCGGCCGAACGGCGGGCGGCTGGAGAAGTCGCTCCGCCTGGCGGGCGCCTCGAACGAGACCCAGATCAAGAAGAACAGGGATTATCGCGGCGATTTCAGCCAGCTCAAGGTCTTCCCCCTGAGGCCCGATGGGTCCATCGACACGGAGGCCGCCGCGGAGTGGCGGGGCTTCGAAAGCTCCTCGTCAGGCTCCCTGAAACTCAACAAGAAAATCCAGGCGGAAAAGATCGTGTTCTTCCGGGACCACGCCGTCTCGGACCGGGAGAACGGGACGGAAAAGCGGGTCGAAGGCAGCTACGACTCCATCCTCTCGCCGCTCGAATACATGATGGACCATGACCTCAAGGTCGGCCAGGTCTTCGAAACGCCCTTCCTCCTGAACGGCGTCCCGCGCGTCTTCCGGTGCGAGGTCAGCGACCTCGACACCTTCGACGAGTACCCGGCCCGGGCTTATCGCGTCGATATCTGGGCGGTCGAAAAGACCGCGGGCGCCGACAAGGCGTCCAAGGACGTCTGGAGGAAGAAGGGCAACGTCCGCGTCTGGTTCTGCAAGGACGGCCCTTATCGGAACGAGATGCTGCAGATGCAGATCAAGTTCCGCTGGTATCTCTGGCTCTATTTCGACCTAAAAAAATAAGGGCGGCATCGAAGCCATCCTTATCCCCCGGCCCCCCGGGAACCTGTCCCGGTTCCCCCGTCGGAAATCCCGCCGGGTCCCCCTCCAAACGGGGGCTTTCGGACGGCCTCGATGCCGCCCTTCTCCCTGGCCAGGCGGTTTAAACTTACCGAAGCGTCAGGAGCGACGCGAGGATGGACGGGGACGCACCGCGACGGGACCCGTCCGACAGGGAGCGGATTCCTTTTTTTATTTCGCTTCGGCCGGGGGCTTGGGCCGGCCGAGGTCCAGGCTCCGGTAGTTCATGGCGGCGTTGAAGAGGAGGCAGAAGCTCCCGAAAGTCTGCTGCCGCCACATGGGGTTGATGGCGAAGAAGACGACATGCCCCTTGCCCACCGGGACGTCCACGACGGCCGGCTTCCCGGCCAGCTCTTCCCCGCCCTCGCAGAGCCCCGAAACGAGGAGCTTGTCGGCCGTGTCGAAGCGCATGATGGCCCGGATCGTCTTAATGTCGGGCGGCATGTAGAGGTCGAAGAGGTCCTTGTACTCGGGGGGGATCCCCGTCCCGAGGCCCCCGCCCTTCTCCGCTTTCTGGGCCCTGCCCTGGACGACGTCGGGGTCCTTGAGACCGCCGCGGCCCGACGGCCGGCCGGCGGCCTCCCCTCCCCCGCCGGTGAGATCCGAGATGTCGGCGCCGATCACGGCCTTCAGGCCGGTCTCGAGGACCGGGCCGCCGCTGAAATAAACGCCGAGGTTCCGGTCGTAGCCGTAGCCGATGGGGCTCTGGAGGTCCGTGATGTTCGCGCTGAGGACCGAGCCGATGACCTTGAGCTTCTTGGGTTGGACGACGGCGACGCTCTCCACGATGCCGTAATCGATGGGGAGCTCGGCCATCCCGGCGATCGGGATGAACAGCCCGCCTGCCTCGAGGAACCGCTCGAGATGGAGGATCCCCTTGAGCTCGATGCCGCCGCGGATGTCGTCCCTCCCGTCCGGCGTTCCGAGGTTCGGGTATTTCTCGCTCTTCTTGTAAGGGATGGGTTCGGCGCCGCCGATGCCGTTGACCACCCTCTGGGACTTGCCCAGCATCCCCGCCGGCGGGAAGATGATGACGTCGTACTTGGACTTGAGGTCCTCGGTGTCCCGGATCTCCTGGACCGGAATGTAGGCGTAAGGGATCCCCAGGCTGTCCAGGGCCAGCCGGAACCAGCCTTCTTCCTGGGTGTCCAGCCAGGAATGGACGATGGCGAGCCGGGGCGCGTCGAGGTCGTGGGTCTTGACGTCGGGCTTGGCCGCGAGCCCGTAGGCCATGAGCCCGAGGTCCCCGCAGGCCTTAGCCAGCATGTCCTCGAGCCCGGCCGGATTCCCGTCGCGGGGGATGATGAAGCTCCCGGCATTGAATTTCGCCTGGCCCTGGGTGAAGCCGTCCTCGGCCGCCAGCATCTTGACGTCCTTGAGGCGGTAGCGGAAGGCCATGAGCTCGGGCTCGGCCGTGTGGTTGATGGCGAAGGCCACGGCCTTCTCTTTCCCCATGACTTTCCCTTCGATGGCGACGTCCTTCTTCAAGACCGTCATGGGCGCGTCCAGAATCTTGGCGTCCGTGACGCGGACGGTCCTGACGTTGTGGAGCGGCCCCAGCGTCCAGCCGGTGTCGTCGTAGGGGCGCGGGTCCTGGGGGTTGTAGTACTGCGTGTCGAGGAGCATGTCGGCGCAGCGGCTGTAGGGCTGATCCATCCGGATGATGTAGCTCCCCGCGGGATACTTGTCCTGGCCGAGCGCGACTTCGCCGTTGGCCGTGTGGACCTCGACCCCGTCCTTCCGGAGCAGGTTGACCAGCCGGGCCGCGGCCAGGGGCCGCTTCGTGTCCGAAGGGATGACATAGGCGGCCGGGCCTTCGGTCCGGGCCTTGGCCACGGACCGTTTGCCCTTGAGATAGAAGTCATCGAGGAACTTTTCTCTCCCGGCCGCCACGTGCCCGAAGGACAGGAGGAGGGCGCTTTCCATGATGTTCGTGTTGTTGCGGAAGGACCACTTGACCGACTCGAGGGGCGGGTTGGGACGGTACCAGGCCCGCTTGGATTCGGCGGCCACGGGCCGGACCATCGTGTCCGCGCCGGTCCCGCCGAAGGTTTCGTAGAACCGGCCGACCGAGTTGTGGAACAGGGCGACGAAGAACTCGTAGTTGGCGGCCCAGCCGTCATAAAACCCGTGGGTCCAGACGCCGGGCACGCCGCGCCGGGTCATGCCGCTGATCTCGTTATCGGCGAGCTCCTGCCATTCGTCGATCGTGATCGGGTCGAGCCAGGCGTTGTAAGGCCCCGTCCCCGTCGAGATGTAGAGATAGGGGACGGATTCGTGGAGGTCGTGCATGATGACCGGGTGCCATTCGAAATAGGCCTGGAGGAGGTTCCCGGTGAGCTTCAGCCCGAGGCCGATGGCGTCGCGGTTGTTGTCATGAAGGACGTATTTCCCCCAGTAAATGGGAGGGATGGTCTTCTTGTCCTTGTTGTCCTTTTTATAGAGATAGGAATCCACGGCCTTGTCCCAGCCGTCCACTTCGAGGATGGGGGTCATGAGGACGATCATGTTGTGGCGGATGGACGTGATCGCATCGGAGTCCTCGACGGCCAGGCGGTAGGCCAGCTCCATCATCATCTCCGGGGAGCCGCATTCCGTGGAATGGAGCCCGCCCGTGATCCAGTAGATGGGGAGGCCTTCGGCGACGAGCTTGGCCGCGTCCTCGTCCTTGAGGCCGCGGGGGTCGGCCAGGCGCGCCATGATCTCCTTGAGCCGGCCGAGCCGGGCCATGTTCTCGTCGGAGGAGACGGCGACGGCGATCATCTCGCGGCCTTCGTCCGTCGGCCCGAGGGAAAAGACCTGGACCCGCGGCGTCGCCGCGGCCAGGGCCCGGAAGTACTTATAGATGTCGGCCGAATGGTCGAGGATGTCGGGGGCGCCGGAGATGTGCCCGAGGACCTTGAGGGGCGAGGGCACCGTCCCGGAGGCGGGCAGGTGATCGACGAGCTCGGTTAGGAAGAATTTTTCCGTGGTGTATTCGAGGATCTTGGCGGTGTAGTCCTTGTCGGCGGGCTGGCCGGGCTGCTGCGCCGGCGCCTGGGGCGCGGCGGCGGCAAGGGCCAGGGCCAGGGAGAGCAGGATGACCAGACGGCGTGGCTTAAAGCGGGAAGACATGGGAAGACCTCCTCCTCAAGGGCGGTTCAAAATCATCGGGATTATACTACGGATCCGGAGCCGCGGGGTTCAATTTTTTAGGCGCACTTGCTCCAGCCGCAGTTCGTGCAGACCGGGCACTTCTCGTCGGGGAGGAGGGCCCCGCAGATCTTGCAGCGGACCGTGTAGAAGTCCTTGGCGTTGTGCCGGACCTCGCCGAAGTGCTTCTCCAGGACCTTGGCGATCGCGTCCGGGATGGACTGGACGAGCCCGCCCTCGGTGAAGATGGGCTCGGAGCCGCCGATCCCCTTGAGCTGGCTGGATGACCTCCTCGGCCTCGACGCCCGCTCCGGAGGGCGAGCGAGATGAGCCGGCCCAGGGCCTCGGCGTCGGCCATGGTCGAGTAGCCGCTCTTGCCGATCGAGGCGAAGACCTCGAACGGCTTCTGGTTGTGGAAGGAGATGGTCACGTAGAGGTTGCCGAAGCCCGTCTTGATCTTGTCGGTGATGGAGGGCAGCGAGGTCGGCCGGCTCCTGCGGGTGCACGATCTCGGTCGCCGTTCCTTGTTGAGGACCTGGCTCTCCCGGCATGCCGTCGCGGTAGATCGTGATGCCCTTGGTCCCCAGGTCGCAGGCCAGGAGGATAGGCCTTCTCCACGTCCTCGACCGTCGCCTCGTGGGGGAAGTTGATGGTCTTGGACACGGAGTTGTCGACGTGCTTCTGGAAGGCCGCCTGCGTCCGGACGTGCCACTCGGGCGAGATCTCGTGGGCCGTAAGGAAATACTCGGGGAGCGGCTTGTCGGGGTTCTTGCGCCTTCCATTCCCCGTAGATCGGGTGGACGTCCTTGAGCTCGGAATCGAGGATCTTGAGACGAACTCGAAGGCGAAGACCGGCTCGATCGAGGACGAGCAGCCGGCGATGCGGGAGATCGTCCCGGTCGGGGCGATGGTGAAGACCGTCGCGTTCCGCATCTTCCGGCCCTTGTAAACCGACCGGCCGATGTTCGGGAAGCTCCCCCGCTCCCCGGCCAGCCCGCCGACGCGGCCACGGCCTCCTTGCGCAGGAAGGCGGCGAGCTTCTCGGCCAGGGCCAGGGCTTTCGGCGAGTCGTAGCGGATCTTCATCAGGAAGAGGAGGTCGGCCCAGCCCATGACCCCGAGCCCGATCCGGCGGTTGCCCGCGTCGTCTGCCTCGATCTGGGGCAGCGGGTAGCGGTTGACCTCGATGACGTCGTCGAGGAAGCGGACGCCGAGCCGGATCGTCCGGCCGAACCTGCTCCCAGTCGAACGAGTCCTCCTGGCTGGGCGTCGAAGAAGTTGGCGAGGTTGATCGGACCCGAGGTTGCAGGACTCGAAGTCGTGGAGGGGCTGCTCGCCGCAGGGGTTCGTGGCATGGATGGGGCCGAGGCCCGCCGTCGGGTTGCTCCGGTTGACCCGGTCGATGAAGATCAGGCCGGGGTCGCCCACGGCCCAGGCCGATTCGACGATGAGCTGGAAGACCTTGCCGGGCGTCCTGCCGGCCGGCGACTTTCTTGCGAGTAGCGGGTCGAAGATGCTCGTAGGGAGCCGCCCGCCTTGACGGCGTCCATGAAGGCGTCCGTGGCGGCGACCGAGATGTTGAAGTTGCGCGACGCTCTTGCCGTCCGAGCTTCATCTGGATGAACTCCTCGATGTCGGGGTGGTCGACCCGGAGGATGCCCATGTTGGCGCCGCGTCGGGTGCCGCCCTGCTTGACGGCCTCGGTCGCGGCGTCGATGACCGGAGGAACGACACCGGGCCGGAGGCGACGCCCTGGGTCTTGCTGGACGAAGCTCCCCCGGGGCCGGAGCCGGCTGAAGTCGAAGCCCGTGCCTCCGCCCTCCTTGTGGACGAGGGCGGCGTTCTTGACGGTCTCGAAGATCGAGTCGAGCGAGTCCTCGATGGGCAGGACGAAGCAGGCGCTCAGGCACATGTCCCGGCCGGCGCCGGTCAGGGTCGGGCTGTTCGGCAGGAAGTCGCGGGCCATCATGGCCCGAAGAACTCCTGGCCCAGTTTCTCGCGGTCGGCCTTGGGTCTTCTCGGCCGAGGCGATATGGGCCGGCGACGCGGCGGAACAGGTCGGAGGGGGCCTTGTCGAGGAAATCGCCCTTTTCGTTCTTCAGGAAGTAGCGGGCCTTGAGGATGCTTCAGGGCGTTTTCAGAGAATCCGGCAGTTTCAGTCATCGCGTCCTCTCTATTGGGCCTATCAAAAGGGGGATAAAATTATAATCCTGCGGAGGCGTTTTTTCAACAATTTGACGACGAGGGGCCAAAGGCGGAAGATGGATGCGGCAATGAAGAATCGTCGCCACCCTGCATCAAATCTCGTCCCGGGCGAGTTTAAAGGATTGGAAGGGAGAATTGCTGTGCGAAAAACCACCTACGCTCTTTGCGCCGTCGTCCTGGCCCTGGGGCTTGCCGCCTGCGATGGCATGGTCAAATACGAGACCGACAGCCGGCCCGTTGAGCGCCAGATCACTGTCGACGGCAAGTCCGATGATTGGGTCGGGGCCCTGAGCGCCATCAGCGACTCGAAGGCGGAAGAAGGTTTCCTCAACGACCAGGGAGTCCTCTACATCTGCCTGATCACGGAGGACGAGTCTCTCCGCCATCAGATCGAGCGGGGCGGCCTGACAATCTGGTTCGACCCCAAGGGCGGGGACCAGAAAGTCCTGGGCATCAAGTATCCCCTGGGGACGCCCCGCCTTGAACACAAGTCGACGGAGAAGGACGAAGGGGGCAAGCCCGCCGGAGAGCCTGCCGAAGAAGAAAAGCCCAGCCTCGAGATCCTGAGGGATGGGGGCGGCACGCCGCAGAAGCTGGCCATCTCCGACGCCAAAGGTCTCGAAATCGCCTCGTCCTCAAGCGGGGAGCTTTTCGTCTATGAGCTGAAGATCCCGCTCCAACCGACGGCCGGGTCTCCCATCGCCCTCGGGGCGGCACCCGGGACAAAGATCGGGGTGGGATTTGAAGTGCCGAAAAGCGAGGGAGGGCACGGGTCGGGTCCGGGCGGCATGGGCGGCCGCGGAGGCGGCATGGGCGGAGGGATGGGCGGCAGAGGTGGGATGGGCGGGGGTGGTGGAATGTACGGCGGCGGTCGAGGACGCGGGGGGGGAGGGATGGGCAGCCGCGGGATGGAATCATCGGGGGCCAAGGGCCTGAAGATCTGGACGTACGTCAAGTTATCCTCCGGCAAGAGTCTGGCGCTCGCGCAACCCGTCAATTGACCGCGCTTCGCGGGGGGGAGCCCCCGAAGGGGATCCCTCGCGGTCAGGCGTCGGCCCGGAAGCTCCCCGGGTCCTCTCTTGAATCTCTAGGCCCGGCCGCACCTCATCTGCTACAATAGCCACTCGTCCCACGCGCCACGCTCCGGTGCGCAGGCCAAGGGAAGGAGCAGAAATAATGACAGAACCCGCATCGCCCGAAAAGCTGGCCGAACCCGACATCGACCCCCGAGCCTGGGTGGCGCCCGGCGCGGTCCTCGTCGGGAGGATCGCCGTCCGCCGCGGGGCCAGCGTCTGGTATGGCTGCGTCCTCCGTTCGGACATCCCGGGGGCGGAGATCGTCGTGGGCGAGGATTCCAACATCCAGGACGGCGCCATCATCCACGTAGACGAGAACATGTCCTGCCGGATCGGGGCCCGGGTGACGGTCGGCCACGGGGCCGTGCTCCACGGGGCGACGATCGAGGACGATTGCCTGATCGGCATGGGCGCGATCGTCCTCTCGGGAGCGAAGGTCGGCAAAGCCTCCGTGAT
The DNA here is from genome assembly GCA_963796835.1 of Candidatus Aminicenantota bacterium. GTDB lineage: Bacteria > Acidobacteriota > Aminicenantia > Aminicenantales > Saccharicenantaceae > DATKJS01. The sequence goes on from CAWCND010000015.1 coordinate 143,160, forward strand.
CGCCGCCGGGGCCGTTGTCCCGGAGGGGGTTGAGATCCCCGCGGGAGTCGTCGCGGCGGGTATCCCGGCCAAGGTCAGGCGCGACGTCTCGGATCCCGACAAGGCCCGAATGGAGAACGGCTGGAAGTTCTACGCGGAGCTCCGCGAACTCCACCGGCGACAGCCGCCAAAATCAGGGACACCTTCCTCATTTCGGGATTCCTCATCCGCCGCAGACAGGGAAAGCCTGGAAGAGAACGTCGAATTTGGTAAAATAATTCGGAAATGAATATTGTGTCCCCAATTTATCGGGCGGTGATCTTCGATCTCGACGGGACACTCCTCGACACGATCGATGACATCGCTGTCGCCATGAACCGCGTCCTCAAGAGCCGGGACCTCGGGTCCTACCCGATCGAGACTTACAAGGCGCTCGTCGGGGACGGGGTCGAAGAGCTGGTCCGCCGCGCCTTCTCGTCCCACTCTCTCGCGGCCGAGGAGATCGCCGGGATCGTCCGGGACTACCGCCGCGAATACGGCCTCTGCTGGAGGGCCCACAGCCGCCCCTACCCCGGAATTCCCGAGCTCCTTGAGGAGCTGACCCGCAGGGGGATCAAAACGGCCGTCCTCTCGAACAAATCCCACCTGTTCACGAAAGCCATGACGGAAGAGCTCCTGGGCTTTCACCGGTTCGATGTCGTCCGCGGGGCGATGTCCGGGATCCCGCTCAAGCCGGACCCAGGGCCGGCCCTGATCATCGCCTCGGAGATGGGCGTCCCTCCGGCCGCCGTCGTCTTCCTCGGCGACACGAACGTGGACATGATAGCGGCCGTTGCCGCCGGGATGCTCCCGGTCGGTGCGCTGTGGGGATTCCGGAGCGCCGACGAGCTCAAGGCCGGCGGCGCCGCGGCCCTCCTGGCCTCCCCTCTCGAGATCCTTCCGTATTTTCCCGCCGGCTGATTTTCTTCACACCGGCCGGATCACCCGGACCATCCCGCTCTCACCCCCCCCGCCCCGAGGGTACTTTTCGGGTGATAGGGGGTGAATCAAAATCACCCTCCGTTTCACCCGGACGGGCTATTGGCCCCAGTCTGCGGGGGCCTATCATGGGGGCTGCGAACAGATGCGCAGGACCATAAAACAGAGGGAGACCCGTGACGACTGAAAGGCGGAAAGAGCGGAGGATCCGGGAGGAGAACCGCGTCGTCATCGAGGTCCCCGGCAAGTGGGGCCCGGAAGGCGGGCCCGAGATCAACGCCCTGACCCAGGACATCTCCCTGGGCGGCGCCAGGATCCTGATGATGGACGAGTTCTTCCCCGTCGGCTCCTTCCTCAAGATGACCCTCTATCTCTCCAAGTCCAAGCAGATCATCAAGGTCCACGCCAAGGTCCGCTGGGCCCGGACGATCGAGAACAGTTTCTACGAGATGGGAGTCGAATTCGAGCACGGCATCCCGGCCAGCGTCATGGCCCTCATCAACCATCTTTACAAGAAGGATCAAAATGTCCCGGCCACGATCCAGGCCAAGTAGATCTCCGGCGCGTCCGGAGGCCCGCGGGGGCGGTCAGCCCGCCTCATCGCTCGGGGTGAGAGGGCGGGCCGAAATATCCTTTGGCCAATCGTCCGGAAGGGTGATTGTCACGACGGAAGCCGCGTGTCACACTGCCCGCGGAAGAAACGGAGATGCTCCGATCGAAAGAAAACGAACGAATCGCCTGGCGCCCGGGGCCAGAGCATAGGAGGGTGGCATGTTAGGTCAATTCGAAACCCAGAAAGAGCTGGCCTTGGTCTTCGACGGCATCGAGGGCCAGCTGGATAGGTCCCTGGCGGCCCAGAAGGAGGCCATCGAGAGAACCTTGGCCGAGACGGTCAACAGGGAAAAAGAGGAAGCCCAGAGAAAGGTCGAGGCCGCGGAGCGGGAATTCGCGGAGGGCAAGCGCATCCTCGATAAGCACAAGGCCGCCCTGGCCGAGCTCAAGGTCGCCAAGGAGCAGATCCAGAGCCAGATCAAGGGGCACCTGGACCGGGCCCTGAGCTGCCGGCAGATGATGGAGAAGATGTCGAGCCAGGCCTACGAGGAGTTCGAGAAGATCACCCATCTCGGCATGGAGCTCGACGGGATCCGGCACCGGGCCGAGGAAGAGACCGACCGCCTCAAGAAGCACCTCGACGAGAAATACGGCATCAAGGCCCAGTTCGAGGCGGCCTTCGAGCCGGGCGAGACGGGAGCCGACCTGAGGCAGGAGATGCTGAAGATGCGGAAGGTCCAGGAGCTCCTCGAGGCGGGGCCGCAAGCGGCGTCCGCGGAGAGGCCCTCGATGGAGATCCGGCCGGAGCCCCCTGTTGAAGCCAGGGTGCCCGAGACTTCTCGGCTGGCCGATTTCTATGCTCAGGAGCCGGCGGCCCAGGACGTCGAGACGTCACCCGCGGAAGCGGAAGGGGCGTTCGAAGAGTCCGGGGATATCGAGCAGGAGGAGCTCCGGATGCTCCTCGACCGCCTGGCCCAGTACCGCCGGACCGAACCCGTTTTCAACGGGACCGAGTTCGCCTATTTCCTGAAAGGCAAGAAGATGGTCCTCGACGGCGAGTCGTTCATCGGCACGGTGGCCAAGATCTCGGATGTCGCCAAGGGGCTCCACCACAACCTCGGCCAGAAAGAGATGTCCAAGGACCTGTTCCTCATCAAGCAGGAGATCCTCAACCAGCAGGAGATCCTCCGGAAGGCCTTCCTCCGGGTCGTCCGGTTCTGCGAGAAAGAGGACGGGGCGCTCCCCCAGTACATCGCCGACGTAATCAACGTCCGCATCCTCAAGGACATCCTGGAACGGCTGACCTTCGGCAACTGGAGCAATCCCGCCGATTTCAACTCCTTCGCGGAGCACGCGAACAACCTGAAACTCGCCTTCAAGGCGAGAGTGGCCCCGGCCCGGGATTATGCCAAGTCCGTCCTCGAGCAGCTCGAAGGCGGGCCGGACATCCTGAACTGACCGGAGCGGATCAGATAATCTCGAGCTTGTCCTTTTCCGGGAGCTTCGGGAACGGCGCGTGAGGCTCCTTCTGGTACCAGAAAGCCACTGAGGCGATATCGTCCTGGAGCGGCAGATAACGCCCCCCCGACAGCCAGCCCAGGGCCTGGATCGTGACTTTGAGGTCCTTGTCGAACCGGACCGGATCCATGATGTGCCAGCGGTAGAGGCCGAACCGCTGCTGGACGTCGTAGTGCCCGTCGCCGCGGATGACCTGGGCGAGGCCGGTGTACGGCGTCGAGAATTCGTGGTACTGGACGGAGCCGTCGGGCGCCTTGGCGTCGAAGTCGTAAGACCCGCAGAAATAGTCCTCCGTGCCCGTGCCGCAGATCGTCGGGAAGTCCTTGTCGCCGTCGATGAAGAACTTGATCTCGCCCTCTCCCCACCAGCCGTTGTTGTGGACGCCCCAGGCCAGGTAGGTCCCGACGTAATGCCCCCAGCCCTTGACCCCGTCGAGGATGGTGTAGACGCTCTTGTACGGCAGCGGATTGACGCGACGGAACTGGGCGTGGAAATAGGCCGCGTCGGCCGGGACCTCGGTCAGGGTGTAGTTGATCTGGTAGTAGATGGAAAAATCGGCGTCGGCGATGTTCTCGAGGGTGATCCTGAAGCCCTTGCGGAAGGGCATCTCCCAGTAGCAGTTGAAGGCGCTTCCGGGATTGACGCAGACCGGGAGCGACGAGATCTGGGCGTACTGGCCCCAGCCGCAGGCGAAGAAGTCGCCGAGCGGGCATTCGACCGAGGGGGTCGTTTCGCCGTCCCAGTAGAAGCGGAGGATGGCGAAGCGCCAGGTCCCGGAGGGCGTGCACCAGATCTGCTGGATCGCGCCCTGGCCCTTGACGTCGGCCATGACGAAGGTCTGCTTGGGCTTGATCGTGACGAAGGGCGAGATCTTCCAGCCCTGGCCGAGGTCGCGGGCGGCGTTCTTGGCCGGCCCGTCGATGGACATGCCCGCCTTGCCCTTCTCGCCCGTGAAGTTCTCGGGGCTGATGGACCGCGTCTTGGCGTGGGAGAGGCGCGACAGCGTGGACAGGCCCATGCCGAGCCCCTTGAAGGTCTTCTCGTCCTGCGGCCCGGCCGCGGACGGCGCGGTGACCGCGAAAACGAAGATGCCCAGGGCCAGGAGCCCGGACGCGGCTTTCAGCCAGCGCCGAGCCGGCCCCGCGGAGCGCGTTTCTTTCATGAGTTCCCTCCTCCAGGATCGATTCGAAGCGGCCGCGGCGTGAACCGCCGGCCGGCCCCCATTCTAATCCATCCGAATTCGGGGACACAAGACTCATTTCCGAATGAGTTTTAGATGCACCCAATGCCTCTTGACAATCTCTTGTCCCTGGATTAATCTATGGACAATAGTATTGGTCATATGACTAATAGTATTGGTCGCTTGTAATCACAGATTGGACCGAGGCTGCCCATGCTCGAACCGCTCTTGGAATCCGAAATCAAAGAAAAGGCCCTCCTTTATCTGTACACTCATGGCGAATCCTACCCCCGGGAAATCGCCCGGTCATTGGACCTTTACGTCCATGCGGTTCAATACCAATTATCGAAGCTCGAGAAAGGCGGCGTTCTCTACAGCAAGCTCAGGGGAAAGATCCGGCTTTTCGGGATCAACCCGCGATATCCCTTCAAGAAGGAGCTTGAAGCGCTGTTGGAAAAAGCCCTGTCCTTTATCCCTGAGGAAGAGATGGACAGGACTATTCGACCTCGATTGAGGCCGCGCCACAGCGGAAAACCGCTGCTCCGCCCTGATCCATGGGCGAGGCCATGATCACCAAGCGAACCTCGCTCCGGGACCTGGCCGTATTCATATCCGACCATTGCCGACGAAGCGGGATCGAGGTTGTCCTTTCCGGGGGGGCGTGTGTCTCGATCTATACGCATAATAAATACGTATCGTATGACCTCGATTTCGTTCTCCTCAGACACACGACCCGGGCGACGCTCAGGACGGCCATGGAGCCCCTGGGTTTTCATGTTGCTTTTACGGAATATTCACCGCATGGGGTTGTATGAAAGTTGGATGAAAGCTGAAGATGCCGGGCCCGAGTCGCCGTAGAGGCGGGTCCCGTCTGGAGGAAACGATGGATCTTTTTAGAGATGGACCTTCGAATTCAGAAAAGAAGCCGCCCTTGACCACGGCGGTTCGCCTCTCTCGTTTCGTTCTCAGCCTCATCCTATGCTTCGGGGCCGCGGCGCTTCTCGGGGCCCTTTCCGGATCCTCACACGACTTTTCCACTTCTCCCGCGCCGCTCCTCCCCCCCGGCGCAGAGGCCCAATCCCGGGCCGCCGACGAATCGGGCCGCAAGCTCATCGAACGGCTCATCAGCGAGCAGAAATTCGAAGAGGCCGCCAAGGAGACCGCGCGCCTCCGCGACGAGGCCAGGCGCGGCGGCGACGAAATCGCTCTGGACCTGGACCCTGATCAAGGAGGTCCAGCTCCGGACCGGCCTCCACGGCTACGAGACGGCCGTCCGTTTCCTCAAAGAGGAGCCCTGGCCGCACGTCCCCCATCGACCGCGACATGCTGGACCTTTTCTTCGCCCAGTCCCTCACACATATTACGAAGCCTACTCCTGGGAGATCAACCAGCGCGAGCGCATCGAGGTTGCGGGCCCCATCGACCTCAAGTCCTGGACGAGGGACCAGATCTATCGCGAGGCCTGGTCCGCCCTCATGCGCGTCTGGAAGGACCGGGAGCGCCTGGCTGACCACCGGGCCGGGGAATATCCCGATTTCTGGAGCCCCGGCGACTACCCGGCCGGGATCCGCGACACCCTCCGCGACTCGGTCGTCTATCTCATCGCCCGGCTCCTCGCCGACACCAAGCTTCTGGACCCCGCGCCAGACGAACGAAACCTATCTCCTCGACCTCGACAGGCTCCTGACGGCCGCCTTCGACGCCAAGTCCGCCGCCGCCATCCTCGACTCGCCGGCCGCCCACCCTCTCGAAAAAGTCGGCCGCCCTGCTCGGCGAGCACGAGAATTGGTGCCGCGGCTCGGCGGACCGTCCCGAAGCCGCCCTCGAGGCGCGCCTGGCCCGCTTCGAAATCCTCCACAACGCCTTGACCCAGGACGGCGAGCGGGCCCTCATCCTCAAGCGCCTCGGCGAATTCCTTCCGGCCACCGAAAGCACCCCTGGTGGGCCGTCGGCCAGGCGGTCCTGGCCGAATTCACGCGCGACGAAAACGCGCCCGACAGCCTCATCCGGGCCCGCGCCATCGCCCTCCAGGGCGCCGAGGCCTATCCCGGGTCGCCCGGCGGACTCCGCTGCGCTCGCCCTCGTCAAGCGCGTCGAGGCGCCGGAATACTCCATGGAGGCGATGGGGACCGACGCGCCCGGCCGCCGGTCCATCCGCCTCACCCACCGGAACCTGGACCGCGTCTATCTTCGAGCCTATCCGGTGGACATCGCCGACCGCATCCGGACCTCCCAGGACTACAACATCTTTCCCCAGTGGAAGGAGGTCGAAAGCATCCTCGAAAGCGCCAAGCCGGTCGCGGCCTGGAAGGTCGACCTTCCCGCGGTCTTCGACTTCCGCGACCACCGGACCTATGCCGAGCTCCCCGCCGGATCTCGCGCCGGGGGTCTATCTCGTGGCCGCGTCGGCCCGCCAGGACTTCGCCCGGAGCGAAAACCGGGTCCTGGCCCTGAATCTCAGCGTCGGCGACCTTGTCCTCCTCAAGCGCGTCGCCTCCGAAGGCGGCCAGGAGGCCATCGTCCTTTCGGGCGGAACAGGCCGGCCCGTCGCCGGGGCCGCAGTGGAGCTTTACGCCTTCGAATGGCGGAAGGGCCACGCCCTCGTCGAGTCGCAGGTCGCGGATGCCCAGGGCCGGGTCGTCTTCGCCGGCCGCGAGCACGCCGGCCCATATTTCCTCGTCGCGAAAAAGGGCCGGGACATCGCCTTCGACCCGGCCTACCTCTACCTTTACAGGAAGCCGGTCCCAGCCGAGACGAGCCGGGCCCTCATCTACACCGACCGGAGCATTTACCGCCCCGGCCAGAAGCTCTACTGGAAGGTCCTGGCCTACCGGGGCCGCCAGGACCTGGGCAAGCTCCGGCCGGCGGCGAACGCCGCGGCCTCGGTCTGGCTCGAGGACATCAACGGCCAGCGCGTGGCCGAGGCGACCGCGGCGACGAACGAGTTCGGGACGGCGAGCGGCGAGTTCGTCATCCCGGCCGCGGGGCGCCCCCTCGGCGCCTGGCGCCTCCGGGCCTCGCCGGAGGGGTCCGCCGGCGTGCGCGTCGAGGAATACAAGAGGCCGACGTTCGAGGTGACGGTCAAGGACCCGGACAAGCCGCTGCGGCTCAACCGCCCCGCAGCGCTCAGGGCCGAGGCCCGCTATTATTTCGGCCTTCCGGTCGCGTCGGGCACGGCGGTCTGGCAGGTCCGGCGCGAGCCGGTCTATCCGCGTTGGTGGTGGTGGGAGACAGAAAGCGGCCGCTCGCAGATCGTCGCCGGCGGCCGGGCCCGGGTCGCGGATGACGGGACCGTCGACGTGTCCTTCACTCCGGGCGCCGACGAGCGGAAGGGCCGCTCCGGGCCGGGCTTCAGCTATCGCTACACCCTCTCGGTCGATGTCACCGACGAGGGCGGCGAGACCCGCTCGGCGAAGCGGGCCTTCCGGCTGGGTTTTGTCGACGTCGAAGCTTCGGTCCGGGAGGAAAACGGTTTCGAGAGCGCGGGAGCGGCGGGCGCCTTTTCTGTCACCCGGACCGACCTCGACGGGACGCCCCGGCCGGGCCCGGGGACATGGCGCGTCGTCCGGCTCGTCCAGCCGGAGGCGACGCTCCTCCCCGCCGACCAGCCCCTGCCCGAGCCGCCGGGGGAGGCGGGCGATCCCCGCGGTTTCCGGACGCCGGGCGACCGCCTGAGGCCGCGTTGGGACGATTCGCTCTCTTACGACGCGGTCCTCCGGCTCTGGAAAGAGGGGAAGGAAGCGGCGGCGGGCCGGGCCGAACACGACGCGAACGGCCTGGCGGCGGTGACGGTCCCCGGGCTCGAAGCCGGGGCTTATCGCCTGATCTACGAAACCAAGGACGAATCCGGCGGGGTTTGCCGCGAGAGCCAGGAGTTCCTGGTCGCGGGGAAAAAGGCCTCGGCGCGCCTGCCGGTCCTCATGAGCGCGGAGCGGTCCACGGTCCCCGTCGGAAAGACCGCCCGGATCCTTTTCCACAGCGGCTTCGCGGACCAGCCCTTGCTCCTCGAAACCTTCAAGGGCGGCGAGATCTGGGAGCGGCGCTGGCTCGAGGCCGGCAAGGACGGCGGCGTCCTCGAGATCCCCGTCACCGAAGAGCTCCGGGGTGGGTTCGGGGCGCGCCTGACGGCGCTCAGGGACCATCAGTTCCTGACGGACGAGGCGAGCGTCTTCGTCCCCTGGGACAATAAGGAGCTCGACCTCGCCTTCTCGACCTTCCGCGACAAGCTCGCCCCGGGCGGCCGGGAAACGTGGCGGGTGACGGTCAAAACGCAGGGCGGGAAGCCCGCGGTCCAGGGCGCCGCCGAGCTCCTGGCTTACATGTACGACCGGAGCCTCGACCTTTTCGCGCCTCACCACCCGCCCAGCCTGCTGAGCCTCTACCCGAACAGGGCCGGGACGGCGGCCTGGGATCCCTCGCTGGGCATGGCCCGGCAGGCGTACTCGGACGATTCCGGGCTGGGCGCACATCCCGTCGTATCCCGACGTTCCGGCCAGACAGCCTCGTGAATCTCAGCGGGTACGGGATCGGCGGGCCGGGCGGCCGCGTTCTGGGCGGCGTCGTCGGCGGTGTGCTGGGCGGCATCGTGAGCGACCGGGCGGCGGCCAGGCCGGCCGCGGCCATGGCCACAGAAATCGTCGCTCGAGGAAGCCCGCGTCGAAGCGCCCGGAAAAGGCAAGGAGGGCGCGCCCGCTCAGGAGCCGCCGGCGGCCCGGCGAAGCCGCCGTCCCGCTGCAGATCGAATTTCTCGGAGACGGCTTTCTGGCAGCCCCATCTCCTCACGGGCGCGGACGGGACCGCGGCCGTCGAGTTCACTGTCCCCGATTCCGTCACGGGGTGGCGGGTCTTCGTCCACGGGGTGACGCGGGACCTCATGGGCGGGACGCTCGAGAAAGAGGCCCGGACCGTCAAGGAGCTCATGGTCCGACCATACCTGCCGCGGTTCTTCCGGGAGGGCGACCGGGCCGAGCTCAGGGTCATGGTCAATAATGCCGGGGACAAGGAACTGGCGGGCGAGGTCGGGCTCGAGATCTTCGACCCGGCCACGAACGAGAATCTGGCGCCCGCGTTCGGGCTCCCGGCGAGCGTCCCGGCCCAGGCGTTCAAGGTCAAGGCGGGCGGCGCGAGCGCCGTCACCTTCCCGCTCGCGGCGCCGGCGCGGGTCGGGACCGTGGCCTTCAAGGTCACGGCCAGGGCAGGGGCGTTCGCCGACGGCGAGCTCAGGCCGCTGCCGGTCCTGCCCGGGCGGATGCATCTCGTCCAGTCGCGGTTCGCGACGCTCAAGGAGGGCGGGACGCGCGAATTGAAGTTCGCGGACCTGGCGAAGGCGGACGACCCGACGCGGATCAACGAACAGCTCGTCGTCACCGTGGACGCCCAGCTATTTTACGGGCTCCTGGAGGCCCTCCCCTACCTCGTCAATTACCCTTACGAGTGCACGGAGCAGACCCTCAACCGGTTCATGTGCACGGGCATCCTGACGAGCCTCTACGACAAGTATCCGGCGGTCGCGCGCATGGCCCAGGCCCTGAGCAAGCGCGAGACGGTCTACGAGACGTTCGACGCCGCCGACCCGAACCGCAAGATGGGCCTCGAGGAGACGCCGTGGCTGGCGGAGTCACGGGGCGGCCAGGACGCGGGGTCCGGGGTGGAGAAAGTCCTCGACCCCCGCGTGGCCAAGGCCCAGAGAGAGGCGTCGCTCGGGAAGCTCTTGAAGGCGCAGACCTCGCTCGGGGCGTTCCCGTGGTGGCCGGGCGGGCCGCCCTCGCCCTACATGACCCTCTACATCGTCCACGGGTTCTCGAAGGCGATCGAGTTCGGCGTGAGCGTCCCGAAGGATCCGGTCGTGCGGGCGTTCGGCTACCTCCACCGTCACTACATCGACGAGCTCGTGGCGACGCTCATGGCCCGCGACACGCGGCTGGGAGTTCGTCACCTTCCTGAATTACACGGTCGGCAATTTCCCGGACGCGTCCTGGACGGGCGGCGTCTTCACGGACGCCGAGCGGAAGCTGATGCTCGAATTCTCGTTCAAGCATTGGAAGGACCACTCGCCCTACCTCAAGGGGTACCTGGCCCTGACGCTCAAGCGGGCGGGACGGTTGAAGGACGCGGCGCTCGTCTGGGACAGCGTGATGGACAGCGCCAAGACGACGGAGGACGAGGGGACGAGCTGGGCGCCGGAGGACCGGGGCTGGCTCTGGTACAACGACACGATCGAGACGCACGCCTTCGCCCTGCGGACGCTCATGGAGCTCGAGCCGGCGGACGCGAGGAGCGAGGGGCTCGTCCAGTGGCTCTTCCTCAACAAGAAGCTCAACCACTGGAAGTCGACGCGGGCGACGGCCGAGGTCATCTACGCCGTGGCCTATTTCCTGAAGCAGACGGGCGGGCTGGGCGCGAGGGAGGCGGTGACGGTCGAGGCGTGCGGCGCGAGGACGAGGTTCACGTTCGAGCCGGACAAGTACACGGGAAAGAAAAACCAGGTCGTGATCCCGGGCGAGAAGCTCGGGCCGCCGTGCGCGACGGTCCGGGTCAGCAAGGAAGGGAAAGGGATGGCCTTCGCCAGCGCGACCTGGCATTTCAGCACGGACAAGATGCCGGAGCGAGGGCGAAGGGGACCTGTTCGCGGTCGAGCGGAGCTATTTCAAGCGGGAAAAGAAGGGCGACGAGGTCGTCCTGAAGCCGCTGGCCGAGGGCGCGGCGCTCGCGGTCGGCGACGAGATCGAGGTCGCAGCTCGCGATCCGGGCGAGGCACCCCGCCGAGTACGTCCATCTGCGCGACCCGCGGCCGTCGGGCTGCGAGCCCGTGACGCTCACATCGGGGTACAAGTGGGACCTGGGGCTCGGGCGCTACGAGGAGGTCAGGGACAGCGGCACGAATTTCTTCATGGAGCGGCTGCCGCGAGGGCGAGTACACGCTCAAGTACCGGATGCGGTGCGCCATGGCCGGGACGTTCAAGGCCGCCCCGGCGACGCTCCAGTCGATGTACGCGCCGGAATTCGCGGCCTACTCCGCCGGCGCGCTGGTGACCATCAGATGATCGAACGGAGCTTGAGCCGGCAATCTTGACAGAGATCTTCCCCGCGTGTTACGTTTCCGCCTCATGTGGCCCGGGCCGGAATCGCTGACATTCAGTCGAGGAGGATGTTCATGAAAAGATTTCTTTCCGTCATCCTGGTCCTTTGTCTGGCCGTGATGGTCTTCTCCCAGGAGAAGCCCAAGCCGGCGCAGGAGGCCAAGCCGCCGCAGGCCAAGCAGGAAACCCCCGCGGCCAAGCCCGCCGAGGGCGAGCCCAAGCCTTATGACAGGTCGTCACGGCGGACTTCAAAACGCCAGACCGGCCTTTTCAAGGCCCACACGTGCAAGGGGAAAGCTCCTCCTGGAGATCCCGCCGGCCGAACTGGGCAAGGACTTCCTTCTCGTCGTCCGAGATCGAGAAAAGCCCCAGCGCCGCGAGCTATCCTGGCCAGTAGGTCGTCGACCTGGTCGTCCGCTGGGACCAGCGGGAGAACAAGGTCCTCCTGCGGGCCGTCTCCTACTCCAATATCGCCGATCCGAACGACCCCATCAAGAAGGCGGTGGACGCCATGGAGACGGCCGACGATCATGATGGCCTTCCCGGTCGAAGCCTTGGCCGCCGGACGGGCCCCGGTCATCGATGCCACGAAGTTCTTCACCGCCGACGTCAACGAGATCCCGGTGAAGAAGACGCGTCGGCGGCAGGCCATCGACCCGTCCCGGTCGTTCTTCGACAAGGTCAGGGTCTATCCCGATCAACATGAACGTCGCAGCGACCCAGACCTTCAATCCCAAGCCGCCCACGCTGCCGCCCGGCTTCCCGCCCCAGTACATCGATTATCTGCCCCAGCCGCCCAGCCCGACGGCCGTGGTCACTTATTCGTTCGTCAAGCTCCCGAAAAGCCCATGATGGGCCGCCTGAAGGACTACCGGGTGGCGATATTTCACCCACGGCCATACCGACTACAGCCGGCCCGAGCACGAGACCACGGCCCGCGATTACATCGCCCGCTGGCGCCTGGAAAAGAAGAACCCCGCCGCCGCCAAGAGCGAGCCGGTCAAGCCCATCGTCTTCTACGTCGATCCGGCCACGCCCAAGAAATGGGTCCCCTACATCAAAAAGGGCATCGAGGCCTGGCAGCCCGCCTTCGAGGAGGCCGGCTTCCTCAAGGCCATCGTGGCCAAGGAGCGCCCCGACGCCCAGGAGGACCCCGACTGGAGCGGCCGACGACGCCCGCTATTCCGTGATCCGCTGGGTGCCGTCGACCACGGCCAACGCCATGGGCCCGCACGTCTCCGATCCCGCGGAGCGGCGAGATCCTGGAACGCCGACATCGAGATCTACCACAACGTCCAGCAGCTGGCCCGGGACTGGTATTGGGCGCAGGTCGGCGCCCCTCGATCCGCGGGTCAAGACCCTGCCCATTCCCGACGAGCTCATGGGCGACATCCTGGTCTTCATCGTCACCCACGAGGTCGGTCATTCGCTCGGCCTGCCCCACAACTTCAAGGCCAGCGCGCCTATCCCATCGAGAAGATCCGGGACAAGAACTGGGTGAAGAAGAACAGCCACGTCCCGACCCTGATGGACTACAGCCGTTTCAACTACGTGGCCCAGCCGGAGGACGGCATCGACCCAAGGACCTCATCCCCAAGATCGGTCCCTACGACATTTCTCAGCATCAAGTGGGGCTATACGCCGATCCCCGGCGGCCAAAACCCCGGACGATGAAAAGCCCGCCCTCGAACGCGATGTGCAAGGTGCAGGAGACGACGCCCTGGCTGCGCTTCAGCACGGCCGGCGCGCGCGGCACGGACCCCGGCGAGGAGACCGAGGCCGTCGGCGACATCGATGCCGTCCAAGCGACCGAGCTCGGCATCAAGAACCTCAAGCGGGTCGTGAACATGCTCGCCGGGGCCGTCCTCAAGCCCGGCGAAAATTACGACGAGTTCGAGCCACATGTACACGGCGATCTGGGAGCCAGGCGCGCCTCGAATCCGGCCACGTGGCCAATATCGTCGGCGGCTACGACAGCGAGCCCAAGGTCGGGCTGGCGCCCGGAGTCCGCTTCCAGCCCGTCTCCAAGGCCCGCCAGCAGGAGGCCGTGAGATTCCTCAACGAGAACGTCTTCAAGACGCCGACCTGGCTCGAGCCCGCGGACATCGTCCGCAAGATCGAACCCTCGAGCGGCCAGGCCAGGCTCGTGGCCCTCCAGCAGGGCCTCTTGAACAATCTCCTCCGGCCAACCCGGACCGGCCGTCTCCAGGACCACGCGGCCATCCTCGGCGACCAGGCGTATACCGTCGTAGAGCTTCTCTCGGACCTGCGGTCGGGCATCTTCACGGAATTGAGCGGACCCCAAGTCGCGATCGATCCCTATCGCCGCAACCTGCAGAGGGCCTACATTGAAATCCTGAACGGCCGGCTGGCGCCGCCCCAGGCCGGGGCCCAGGGCGGGGCTGCGATGCCCGGAGCGTCGGGACCCGCGTTCATGATCCGGAACGACGACAGCCGGGCGGCCATCCGGGCGGAGCTGAAAGCCCTTCGACGGCTCTTTCTCGACAAATCGGCCGTCGCGTCCGATGCGGCGACCAAGAACCACTTGGCGGACCTGGCTGACCTCGTCGAGTTGGCCCTGGATCCGCGGGGAGCGAATCGCTGACGATCGACTGACCGGATTCTGATTTTCTTAATTATCCGGCTGGCGCACTCCCGCCGCCCGAAGGAGGTGACGCCGTCCGCGGGTGGAGTCGAACGGGCCTTTTCCAGAGGTCATTGAGCAAGCCGTAATTGCCGACCGAATCATAGCCGAATCCCCCGAAGGTCCAGAACAACTGGCCGCTCGTATCGAGCCAGCATACCGCGCCTACTCTTGCCCCGGGGACGTTAGCCGCGGCGGACTCGCCGTTGGAGAGGGAGAGGTAGGTGCCCTTCTGATTTACGGTGTTGCTGCCGGATATCCAGGCCCAGTTGGACCAGTTATACTCCCACAGGTCATTAAGAGCGCCGAGAGCGCCCCCTGAATCGTACCCGTTCCCCCCGAAGAGCCAGAGGTTGCCGTAGGTATCGATCTGGGACACGGCCTTTTGTCTTCCCCCGGAAACGTTTGACGAATCGTACTTGGACTGGGTGCCGTAAGCGCCCGCCTGATTCACGGTGTTGCTGCCGGATTGCCAGGTCCATTTGACCCTGTCATACGTCCACAGGTCATTAAGGGCGCCGAGAGCGCCGCCGGAATCATACCCATTTCCCCCGAAGAGCCAGAGCTTGCCACTGTAATCGAGCCAGGTTACAGCATAGCCCCTTGCCCCGGGGACGTTTGACGGAGCAGGCCTGCCCTTGGTGCCATAAGCGCCCGCCTGATTAACGGTATTGCCGCCGGAGACCCAGGTCCATTCCAGGGTTGCCGGGTCATACTTCCAAACGTCGTTGAGATAGCCGAGATTGCCGCCCGAATCAAGGCCATATCCCCCGAAGAGCCAAATCTTGCCGCCGGAATCGCGCCATACGACGACCGCGTCTCTTGCCCCGGGGACGTTTGACGGATCGGCCGTGCCCAGGGTGCCGTAACTGCCAACCTGATTGACGATATTGCCGCCGGAGACCCAAGTCCATTCCAGGGTTGCCGGGTCATACTTCCAAACGTCGTTGAGATAGCCGGAATTACCGCCCGAATCCACGCCAGTTCCCCCGAAGAGCCAGAGTCTGCCATAGGGATCAAGCTGGGATACGGCCCCGGACCTTGCCCCGGGGACGTTTGACGGATCGGCTGCGCCCTGAATGCCGTAGCTGCCCTCCTGATTTACGGTGTTGCTGCCTAATATCCAGGTCCAGTTGGTTCCGTCATACTTCCATATGTCATTAAGATAGCCGGCATTGCCGGCCGAATCATAGCCATTTCCGCCGAAGAGCCAGAGGTTGCCGCCGGAATCGCGCCAGGATACTGACCCAGACCTTGCCCCGGGGACGTTTGACGAAGCGGCTGTGCCCTGGGTGCCGTACGTGCCCGCCTGATTTACGGCGTTACTGCCGGAGGCCCAGGTCCAATAATAGGTCGGCACCGGATTAGATTTCGGGATTGGTGGGTTGTTGCTATCGCAGGCAGACAGCAGCGCCAAAAATGAAAAAACCAATATCGCCGATACCAACCCGCTCTTTTTACGACCCTTAAAAAATGAATTCGCTCTTTGCATCTTCGCTTTCCTCTTCACCCACTTTTAATCCGAAGCCTGAAAACGCCGGCTTTCGTCAAACATCAACATTCATCCTTATCCTAGCACGTAGAGTGGCATACCGCAATCACAACAGAAGATAAGGATCATCGCTTCCAGGCTGCGCAGGTATTCACCTCGATATCTCATTCAATGTTGTCCCCGGCCTCGGCTTGATGTCGATGGATTCATCATGTCTGTCGGACCTTCCCGGCTTTTAAGGCTCCCTCAATAGTCGCCGATACGGTTGATCAAGCGCGTCCAAAAGTCTGAGCCGTTGGAACTGTTGGTCATGATGACGATCCCGGAACCTCGGCCTGTATGGAACTGGGAGAAGCAGCGGAAACCCGACCTGTTCGACCCGCTGTGATGAAAGAAGCGGCCTTCCTCCGTCGCGTTGATCGACCAGCCCAGCCCCCAATAAACCGCCCGGCCCTGTGCCCGTCCGGGCCGCTCGATCGGTTCTCTGACGTCGAGCTTGACCTGAGGTGAGAGCATTTCGTTGATGGACTTTTGCGACAAAGAATGCCGTGCCGACCGGTCGGTCTTCATGATCTCGGTCAGGAAAACGGCATATTCCGCGGCGGTCGTATAAAGGGTGTAGGCGGCGTTGGCATGGGTGTATTTCGTTTTTTGCAAGAAGGCGCCTTTCTCGTCGTGGCCGGCGGCGAGCTTGGCTCTCGACATCCTCCGTCCAGACGAAGCTCGTATGCTTCAATCCCAACGGCCGGAGCAGTGTCCGTCCGGCGTAGATCTCCAGCGGTTCGCCCGTGATATGCTCGACGACCCGCTGAAGCAGATAGAAGCCTTCGCCGGAATAGCTGAACCTCGACCCGGGGGAAAACAGCACGGGCAACGGGCCGTCCAGTTCGTCCTCTCCCTTGCGCCAGTTCGGAAGACCGGACGTATGGGAAAGGACCATCCGCGCTGTAATGCGTTGGCGCTGTTCCTGATTCGGGATATGGGGTTCCCGCAAGTACTCGGCCAAAGGCCTGTCAAGGTCGAGCTTGCCCTGTTCGACAAGCTTCAAGGCGATATAGGCAAAGACCGGTTTGGTCATCGAGCAGGCTTCGAACAGCGTTTCGTCGGTGACCGGGACAGGCTGATCGACGCGGGCGATCCCGAAATTCCTCGACCATATCAATTTTCGGTTGTCGACCAGGGCGATGGAAGCTCCGGGAATGTGAAGTTCTTTCATCAGCTCCGGGGCCACGCTGTCGATCGCCGCCGCCGTCGAACGCCAATCCGGGGTCTTGTCCACCGTTCCCGGGTCGATCGTCCTCAAAGCCAGGTTCGCGGCCCAGCGCACATCCTGGTCCGGGTCACAGAGCAATGCCAGGAGGGCGGGCGCCGCGTCCTTGGCTTGTGCGCCCAAAGCGCCCAAGTCGTTAACGGCGCCCCAGCGGACATCCGCGGCGCCGTCCTTCAGCGCGTTGACCAGCGCGGGCAAGGCCGGCCGGCCATCGGCCCCCATTTTGCCGATCGCGACCGTCGCGGCCTCGCGGACATGTTCGTTCTTGTCCTCGAGCGCAACGATAAGCGCGGGGACCGCTTCCCGTCCGATCTTGCCCAAGGCCGCGGCGGCTTTGCCGACGACGAAAGGGTCATGATCGGCCAGGGCCGCGACCAGGGCCTGGATCGCGCCCCCGTCTCTCGCTCCGAGCTTTCCCAGCGCCTCAGCCGCGTGCTCGCGCACTTTCGCGTCGGGATCGCTCAGGGCCTTGAGGAGCCCGGCAGTCACCTCATCCGTTCGCCGGCCGAGATCGCCCAGGACCAGGGCCGCTCCCTGACGAATGTAGACGTTATCGTCGGTCAACGCTCCGATCAGCAACGGCACGGCCGCCGGGCCTGTTTTCTCCAGCGCAACGGCGGCTCTCCAGCGGACCTCCATATCGGCGTCGCCCAAGGCGCGGATGAGATCAGGTGTCGGCCTATCTGCCCCCGGGATAGATTCATCGATATATTCCGCTGGATCATGCGAATTTCCGCGAGCCATCGTCGCAACGCCGGGCAGGAGAAGGCAGAGGCTGATAACGGTTCCAAGGGTGATATGGCGTCTCGTCATTTTCGGTTCATTCTCCTCATAAGGATCCGCAACCGTCCAGGTTCGTGCTCTAGGCCAGGGCCTATCCTCCGGTCAGGATACTACCTCCGGAGCTGGATTATCAACCTCACGGGCTTATGGTCTTCACGGCACACGACGCGACCGCCGCCGCCTCAGCCGCTCAGATTCCAGGCAGGGGCGAACACGCTTCATGACGCCGGGGTTATCGGTAAGATGCCTATTCCAGGTGGAACGTGAGGATCTTCCACGGTTCGGCGGCCACGGAAAGCCGGCCGTTCCTGAGCTTGGCCTCGGCCAGCTGGTTGCCGATGAGGTCAGTCGCGGCGGCCCGACTCACGGGAAGACGCAGCGAGACTTCTCCTTCTGCATGGAGGCCCTCGGTTTCAATGATCCGCAACTCATAGCCGCCGGCCGGCTTTCTCCTGAACGCCGAGAGCTCGAGCCCCTGAGGCAGAACGCCCAGGAATCCTCCGCACGGCGGAAGGTCGCCGGGCCGCGGCTTCCGCAGGTTACAAGCCAGGGGCCTGGTGAAGGCCGCTGCGGCGCGCAGGCGTTCGGCGTTCCGGAGGCTTCCCCCATGAGGCATTAAGCCGTGGCGGTACTCGGCATACACCGGCCAGCCGTATTCCTGCGTGAAATGCGATTCCCACTCCCGCATGACCAGGTTCGAGATGGGGCCCCGCGTTTCCCTCAGGAAATACTGTGTCCCGGCATGCAGGAGAAGGAGCCCACGGTCAGCACCCAGCAGGTCGACGAAGGTCAGCGCGTGGAAGGCCGGGTTCTTCGTCTCCTCGACGCCAAAGGGATAATCCCGCAAAATCTTGACCACCGGAAAGCCGGGAACCAATGACAACCAGTAGCCTTCTTTGATATCCGGGGGAGAGACATCGGGGAGAGGCGGGACCTGGGCTAGGACGCGGGTGATGACCTCGAGGCACGGCGACCCGGCCGCCAGAGTTACCCGCGTTTCGAACATCAGGTACTTCCAGCTGTGTTGGGCACGGAGGGTCGCCCAGAGCGGCCCGCGGGCCAGCCAATCGATTCGCGCTTTGGAGGTCCCGCTGTCGTACGAGGCCGGGGGCTGGGGCCGAGTCGCCAGGCTTGGGTTCGGCCGGCCATGGAAATGCGGGAAGGCCGCGCTCCCAGGCTCGAGCATCTCCAAGCCCGACGGCTTGGCGGCTAGGCTTGCGATACCCCCCGTGGCCGCGTCCAGCCGGACCCGTAGGAACTCGTTTTCCAGGGTCAGCCGCGACTCGTCGACCCGGAGATCGATCCCGGCCGGAGAGGCGGCCCGGGTAGAGAACTCGAGGCCGTAAGTATCGTATCCGACCGATGGCACATCCCGGGCGAGAAAAGCCACTTCAGCCATGAGGAGCTCGCCGTCGGGATCCCTGACGTCATTGACAAATTGGGAGGGGACCACGCGGCCGGCCCTGTCCCGGACAATGACGCTCCGGCTCCGCGGAGGGACAGAATGAATGCGCCCGGTCATCGTCAAGCCTGTCCGAGGCCAGGCGTGCGGGTTGAAGACGACGGCCGCCAGGTCCGAGGATCGGCCCACGCGCGTCTGGATGCGTCCGCCGAGAGAGTCCAGGGCACCGTCGAGAACGGCCTGGCCTTGCTCCTGGGCGGCGTCCAGATGGTTGTAGCCGATGGCGCCCCAAGTGAAGTTGTGGCGGTCTTCCAGGCGGTTGAATGGCGCCATGCGGTCGCCCTGCCACCGGGAATATTCGCAGAGGCCGACATCGTGGCTCTGCGAGGTTAAAAGGTCCCTCCAGGCCTTGTCAAGCGCTTCCGCCTGTGACGGGCGGCCGAGCGAGGCCGCGACGGCGTCAAACAACTCCGCGGCCAGGAGCAGGCCGTTGACCTTGCGGTCTAGGATGCGGACCTGGTCCCCGCCGAGGCCCCAGGTCAGCGACTTGGTCCAGGCGTCCATCGGCAGGAGGATCGCGTCCTTGGCCTGTGAGCCGTATTTGTCGAGGTACTCCCCGATGGTCACGAATTCGACCTTGTCCAGAGTCCTGTACCTGGCCGGGGCGGTCAGGTACGCCGGCTCCTCCGGCGATTCCCAGCCGAACTCCTCCCAGGCAAAGATCAGAGGCTTGCCGAGCCCGGCGAGTTTTTGGAAGTCGGCCGAGGCGGCGAGCTTTTTCAAGTCGGGCGCGTAGCCGAACAGAGCATTCTTCGGGACGCAGGGGATGACCGTCCCGTCGATCCCTTTCCACCCCAGGACGTTCAGGTCCAGCCGCGGGCAGCCGGCCCGGCCCCACGTGTCCAGCTGGGCCAGGCTGGCATAGCGGAAGCCGGCCAACTTGGCTATCTGGGGAATTTGGGGATGGGTGAATTCCTCTTCTTCCAAGAACGTCGACCAAGTCGTAACCGAGGGACTTGCGGATCGTCTCCCGTCCCATGACCATTTGCCGGACATTCGACTCGCCGCTAATCGTCGTGCCCATCGGCTGACCGAAAGTGCCGCCGATCAGCTCGACTTTCCCCGCCGCCAGGTAGAGCTTCAGCCGGTCCGTGACCTCGGGGAACTTCTCGCTCATGAACTCATAGGCCCTGGCGTCCATATTGATACACGTTTTGACGTGCGGCGGCCGGTCGGCCATTTCCATGGCGTCGGTCACCGAGAGGACACACGACTCGATACCCAGCTGCCAACCGATGCCAGTGTAGCTCCAGTGGTTGCAGACCGTTAGGCAGACCTCAGGCAGGGCCCCGGAAGGAGCTGCCCCTCTCGCGAACCCGGGCCACGCCACGAGCGCCACCGCGCCGCCCGCAACCCCCCTCCGCAGGAACGCCCGGCGAGTGATCGTTCTTTGCATGACAAGGAAGAGCATAAAACAGGACGCGAGGGACCGTCAAGCTGAGCCATTGAGGGACGGGCAGTCCCCCTCTGTCGAACCAGGTATCACCAAATACCAGGGATTAGCTTTTCAGTATGCTTTTGGTACTCCTGATACTCTGGGCCAATAGCGGAAACCAGGGCGGCTTCTTCGACGTGGATACGATACAGCAGGGCAATCAGCGGGAGACCGAGGGCAATGGCTAAGGACAGCCAGTTCTGGTCAGCAACACCGTAGCCGCAGCACATCAGCAGCAAGCCGCTGTAAGACGGGTGGCGGATGAATTTGTAAGGACCGCGCTGAACGACCTGCTGGTCATGAGATACCTCAACCGTCGTGCGAAATGAATGGCCCAGTACGACGATTGACCATACTCGCAGAAATGCTCCGGCCAACAAAATGGAAAATCCGAGCCAGAAAACCGCCAGGGTTCTGCCCCCGGGAAACCAGAACCTCGAAATCCCGTTGAGAATCCCCGACGCCGTCATGGCAACGGTTATGGCGATGAAATTGATGTAGCGGGTGCCCTTATCTTTGCCCGTTGTACCTTTGCCTTGGAGGCGGTCTCGGATAACGAGCGATATTTCGAAGGCGATCCAGAGGGCCGAAATGAAAATGATAAGGCGAGAGTAGGTATTCATCGAACCTGCGCCTCCTCAATGTAGCACCCCTGAAGTGAGATTATCAAGCCTGGGTGCGTTGCCTCGGGCAGGCGCCGATATCCGAGGACTCTCCTCGGCTTCCCTCCGGGCTCCCGGGCGCTGTGACCATCCGCCCAGATAAGCTATAATCATAGGCGATGGATGACTTCGAGCAATCCTTCGCGCACAATTTCTATTTGACGGAGGAGTACGCCCGGTTCTGTTCGGAGATCACGAATATCCCCTTAAAAGAGAGGACCGTTGCGGGCCAGCCTATTCATACCCTGAAAAACAAGAACGTCGCGATCAGCAATTACTCCGACGCGCTCTGTCGGGAATTCAAAAGGCAGAAGATCACCCATCTCCGCGTCACGCCCGAGCAGAACGACCTGGCCCCCCGCCCTTCCCTCATGGAATACTCCATTTTCCATAAGACCACCTACGAAGAGGCCTTCAAGAGATACAGGACGTCCTTCTTCCACGGCCTGAGGGAAGGCAGAAAATTCCCCCACCAGGTCCGCGTCGTCCGCCGGCCCGACGGCCCGCTCATCCGGGATATCTATCGTATTTACGTGGACCAGATGAAACGTCACAATTCCTACCACTTTCCGTTGTCCTTCTTCGAGACGTTCCTGGCCAGCCCTTCGGCTCTGTTGTTCCTTATCGAATATCAGCAGCAGGTCATCGCCTACTTCTGCTGTTTCCAACATGAAGACAACATCTACGCTTCCATCGGAGGCGGCAACCCGCGCTACTTTTCCCTCAAGAGCTCCAACAAGCTCTATGACGAGCTCATCCGCTACGCGTGTCAGAACGGCCTCACCGTCCATCTGGGCATCGGAGAACATGCCGCCGGCTACCAGAAGTTCAAACGGAACGCCGGCTTGATCTGCTACAGGGTCGAGAGGTATCCCGACGATGACAACGTGCTCAGGCTGGCGATCCCGTTCTTAAAGCTCCGGCTGACGGGAAAGGTCCTCGACGTGGCCTCGGCCCTCTTCCCTCACCTCGTCGTCTACATTTCGATGCCGTTCACGTAAGCCAATGAAACGCGTTTTCTCCTCCACGGCCCCCCGGATGGCTTTCGGTTTCGTCATGGCCGCCGTCTGCCTTTACTGGGTCTTCCACGGTATGGACTGGAGGACGCTCGCCGGGGATCTGAAGGCCATCGACCCGGCCTGGGCCTTGTTCGGCATTTTGCTCGTGGTCCTGAGCTTCGTCTGCCATGGGTTCCGATGGCACCTCCTCCTCAAGCCTCTCGGAGCGATCCGCGTCCTCCGCGCGACCCAGGGAGTCTACTGCGGGATCTTCGTGGACGAGCTCGTGCCGATGGGCTTCGGCGAGATCACCCGGGCCTACATCGTATCCGCCTGGATGGGAAAGCCGTTCGTGTCCATCATCCCCTCCATGGCCATGGAACGCCTGCTCGAAGCGGTCTGGCTCGCGATCGGCATCGGCGTGACCGCCCTGGCCGTGCCGCTGCCGAGGTTCCTCAATCGTTTGGCGGGTATCTTCGGCCTGATCGTCCTGGCCCTCGGCGGGCTCATCCTTTTCATCACGGCCGCGGGGAAAAAGGGACGGGAAGACGGCAGCCCGCGAAGGACGCTCAGGGGAAAGCTCGCCCGCCGGCTCGGGTCGCTCTTCGGGCGTCTGGGGGACGGGTTCCGGTCCATCGGGCTCTCCCGCGATCTCGGCGCCGCGGTTGTGTTCTCGCTTTTCGTATTCGGCCTGAGGGCCGCGGCCCTGTGGTCCTTCATGAGGGCCTACGGGCTCCACCTCCCGTTCTGGATGGGGGTCGCGACCTTCGTCATCATCCTTTTCGGCACGGCCCTCCCCCTCACTCCGGCCAGTATCGGGACGAACCAATTATGCTGTGTCGTCGCCCTTTCGCTTTTTGGCGTCGGGAAGACCGCCGCGGCGGGCTTCTCCATGGTGGGCTATCTCCTCACGCTGTGCCCCACCCTGGCCATCGGCGCTTTCGCCCTGGCCAGGAGCGGGATCACGATCTCCGTTCTCAAGGATAAGGTCCGGCGCCTCAAGGTGGACAAGATGGAGAGAGGATCTCCTCCCGATGAGGCCGGAGCTCGATAGGCCGCCGCTCTATTTGTATGGCGCGACGTGCAGGAGCTCCGGCAGGGTCACGAACCGGTACCCCTGGTCTTTGAGCTTGGCGATGATGACCGGGAGCGCATGGACCGTGTTGCTCCGGTCGATCCCGTGGATAACGCCCTTCCCGTCGTGAAGGTCGATAATGCCTCCGGGCTGGGCCTTGCCGATGATCCTCCTGACGATCTCGTCGGCCGGTGTATTCAAATTGTAATCGTTGGTCATGTCGGTCCACGTGATGACCTTATAGTGGAGCTTATTCAGGTCCTTCACGAACCAGGGGGTCCTCAGGCCGTGGGGAGGGCGGAAAAGGTCCGTCCGGAGGCCGGTCAACCCGAAGATGACTTTTTCCGTCCGCTCGATGTCCTTCTCGACCCCGGCGATGCCCTCGAACGGCAGCTCGTAGGAATGAGTGTACGTGTGGTTGCCGACGATATGGCCGTCCCGGACGATCTCCTTGATCGTCTCAGGATAAGCCTCCGCGTTCTCCCCGATCACGAAGAACGTCGCTTTGATCCCGTTATCACCCAGGACTTTAAGGACGTCGGACGTGTACGGCTCGTTGGGCCCGTCGTCGAAGGTCAGGGCGATCACTTTTTCGCCGTTTCTCGGCCCACCCGTCAGGACCTTTCCATAGGTCTGGGCTGAAGGGCTAAACGCCAGATAGACGGCCCCGCCCAGGACGGCCAGGAGGACGAGGATGAGGAGAACGCTCATCCTCCCCCGGCTCAGAAAGCGCTTGGGAGGCCGTCGGCGCTCGGCCACTGAATTCTCCAGAGGTCGTCCCGTCGAGTCCGATCCGGTCATTTTTCTTCGCCCGCTTATTCAGGATCCGAGTGATGAATAGAGCCTACTTTGTTAGTTAATTATATCATAGCCCATAATGGAGGATCCGGTCGAGCCGTTCCGTCGAGCCGAACTGTCGCTTCCAGCGTTGCTCGAGCTGGGGCATGAAGGCCGGGTCCGCGGCCCGGATCTTCTTCAGTCGCCCGCCCGTGTACTCCTTCTCCGTGTCGTCGAGCCCGTCCCAGGCCGTCAGGAAATAATAGAGGATATTGAGGTTGAGGAACTCGTCGGCCGGGTTGAGCTCGAGCGCCTTCCGGAAATAGAGCTTCGCCTTATCCGCGTACGTCATCAGGGGGTAGTTATAAAGGAGATAGGCCATGCCCATCTCGTAATGGGCCGCGGAGTCGCAGGGGTTCGCCGCGATGACCGCAGCATAGGTCGCGACCGCCCGGTCGCAGTTCATATCCCGCCGCTCGGCGTTTCCCGCCTCGTTCTCCGCCCGGGCCATGTCCAGGTCGAGCGCTGCCGAGTGCTTTTACGATCTCCGGGTTGCCCGATTCTCCCGCCGCCTTTTTCAATAATCCCTCGAGCCGGGGAAACGCGCTCTGGACGCTCCTCGCTTCCGCCCGCGCCTTCGTATAGCAGGCCGAGATAATGGAAGCCGAGAAACTCGCGACCTGCAAAAATAAAAAGTCCGATAGCCACGGCGGCCAGCGACGCCCCTCCATGATCGCCCGGCCTTAGCCTTACTCTCGCCCCGCCCGGCCGGCCCGCCTCCCCCACCCCGTCTCCACCGTTTGTTCCTACCTCCTGCTGTGCCTGCTCTGGATGGGTTCCCTTCAGCGTCCCTTCTCTTCGTGAGGAGGTTCATGCTCAGGGTGAACAGCCCCACGAAATACACGGCGTTGGCGGGGATCTGGAGGTTGAAGTCCGTGAAGCCGTGGATGAGGATCGCCAGGATCCCCAGGATCGTCCCGAGCCCGATGCCCTTGGCGAAATTGGTCCGCCGCTTCCTCCACCTCCCGCCCAGGACCACGATCAGCCAGATCCCTGCGCCGATCAGGCATCCTCCCGCGACGATCCCGTTCTCGGAGATGAGCTGCAGGTAGTCATTGTGCGCATAGGACAGTTGTGTCCCGTCATCCGATTTTCTTATACATCGGGTAGATGTAAAGGTAGGTGCCTTTCCCCGTCCCAACCGCAGCGAAATCGCCGATCATCCCGACGGTGTTCGCTGATAAAGGTCCGCCGGCCTTCCTCGGCCAGTCGAGTCTCGGCGAATCGCGCGATGACCGGGCCGATCCCGATCCAAAGCGCCACGCCGAGCACACCCGCGATGACGAGCCGCAGGACTGCCTGGACCGGCTCTTTCTCCTCCGGCCGTGGCCCTCTCCGCTTTCCCCTCCGTCCTCCGAAAGCTCCCGCCAGCTGCCGATCGCCGCTGCGGCCGCTACGACTAGCAGCATGAAAATCAGCACGCCGGACCTTGATTTCGAAAAGACGAGCCCGACCGCGAGAAGAACCGTGCCCATTCCGAGAAGGAACGAAAGCTGCAGGTTTTCCTGGCTGAACCACAGAAATTTCTGCCGCCACGTCAGCCCCTTCTCCATCTGGAAATATCTCGCCTTCGCGAGCAGGTAGCCCAGGCTCAATGGGAAGATCATCTCCATGAGGCCGGCAAAATGATTACGGTTGACGTACGTCCCGGTCACCGAGCCGATATCGTATTGTTTTTGATGCCAAAAGATTTTCTCGTTTCCGCTGAACGTCTGGGCCATTCCGTAGAAAGCCTGGAAGAGGGCCGAGCCGATCATCACCAGGACGAGGATTTCTATCCGCCGCCTTGACCTGACCGTCTTCAATACGAGGAACCCAAAGATTCCGTAACAGATCAGAAGAACGAGATCCCCGGCCGAAAGTCCCGGCGCGAGCGAAAGCGTCCTCCAGCCGCGCCCGGCCCAGACCGCCAGCCCGTCCCGGGCCATCCCCTGATAGATCGCCCCCGCCCTGGGGGAGAGGATTCTCACGACCCCTTGCGGCAAGGGCAGGATCTGCACGACGGAAATGATTAAAAATACGGCCAGCAGGACTTTGACGGCCCGCGGAAGACCTTCGCCTCCGAACCTTTCTCTTGCCCCGTGCCTATCCTCTCCCCTCGCCCTGAAGCCGCTTTCGGGCGGGCCGGAGAATCCGGCTTTATTGGAGAGCCCGTCGTTTGTCACCGCCCCTGGGCCCCGCCGCACCAGGACCTCGCCCCCCACATACACGAGGAAGAGGACGAGCGTCGCCGCCTCGAAAACGAAAATCGCCCACTCCTCGACCGACCCGATGGGGAGAGGGACGAAAACGAGGACCGCGCAGAGTCCCCAGAAAACAATCGCTTTATGCATCAGGCTTCATCATAAAAAAAAGCGGGAGGAATGTCTATTCCTCCCGCCTCCCGCGCTCTAAACTGGATTAAATCCCTGTTTTTGACGACAAGAGCAAGAACTTAAGGCTTAACAACAGCCGATACAAAAACGCAACTCTTTGGATTTCTGTCAGTTGATTCGGTCCGACCTCAATGGCGTCCCTTGCCTCTTTACTTGATCGACGACGACTCCATGCGTATGATTTCATAGGTCATGAAGGCCAACCCAGCCACCATGATGGCGACCCCGACCACGTTCTGCGGGTCTGAGAAGAAGCTCTTGGCTGAGGCATCATTTCCCGTTGTCTTGCCGCCCGGAGTCAGTGCCACAGACAGCTTGGCCATCTCGTTCCCTTTAAAAATGAGCGCGTAGTCGAAGTTGAAGTTGCCCTTGGCCGAGGTCACGCCAAGGATGTACTTCCCCGCCGGGAGGCCCGTGATCTTGTACATCCCGTTGGCGTCCGTCGGCTGGCTGGCGAACTCCTTAGGGTTCGAGACATCCCGGAGCTTGACCACGGCGTTAGCGACGGGCGTCTTCATGTCCTTGGCGTATATGAAGCCCACCAGGGACCCGTTGGACGCCGCCACAGGCGCTTTGCCCTGAGCGAACTCCGTGACAGGCATCAGCAGCAGAAGGACAGCCGCGATCAGGCCGACAACTAGAATCCTGGACCGAAAAACATTTTGCACAAACATGCTTTGCCTCCCCCTAGAAGCTGAATTTATCTTAAATTAGAATTTTACTCCTGTCAACAACCTCGACTATCTGATAGGAGAAGCCTCTTCTTTGCCCTTTAGAAGCCCGTACAGCACCGCGCCGACGACTATCACTAGCGTAACGATTCCCGCCGGGGACGTGAAGAAGCTGTTGGGTTTCGTGTCATCGCCTGAAGTCTGGCCTCCCGGCGTCAGCGCAACGGATAGCTTAGCCAGCTCGTTACCTTTGAGGACCAGGGCGTAGTCAAAGTTAAAATCCCCCTTCGTCGCCGCGACGCCCAGGATGTACCTTCCCTCTTCAATGCCTGTGATCTTGTACATCCCGCTGGCATCGGTCGGTTGGCTTGCATATTGCTGCGCATTGGTGAGGTTCTTGATCTTGACCACCGCGTTCGGAACAGGCGTCTTCATGTCCTTGTCATAGATGAAGCCGACCAGGGACCCGTCGCCGCCGGGGCCGCCGCTTTGCCCTGCGCGAACTCGGCGACCGGGGTTATAAGGAGGACAAACGCCGCTAGAACGCAAATGATCAGGATTCGAGACCGAAAGATGCTGTTGACGATCATGCTTCACCTCCCCTTCTCTCAAAAAAATAATAATGGCAATTCCGATCCCTGTCCAGCGATTCTTTTCCCCGAGGATCCTGGTTGGCCCTTAAATCCAGTTTTTTCGGCCCCACACGGGACGTTTTATGAAACCTTTATAATGTTCGAATCACTGAGGCCCGACCCCAAATAGCCGCCCATTGGCCGGGCAGGTCCGTCAATGGACCGGCGAAGTCTCGGTTTTCTTCTTCGTCAGCTCGTAGACGCCGAAACCGCCGAGACCGACCGCGGCCACGATCACCAGGATCCCGTCCGGGCGTCCCGAAGAAGCTCTTCCCGGCGCTCGAGCCAAGACCCTTGCCTTCGAGGACCCCGGCCCCTTTCATGGAAAGGTTGAGCTTGGCCATTTCGCCCGCCTTGATGTAGACGCCGTAATTCAGGGTGTAATCGCCCAGCACGGACGAAATGCTCAGCGTGTACCAGCCCTCGTCGATGCCTGTGATCTTGTACATTCCCATCTTGTCCGTCGGGCTCGTGAATTCCTTCTGGGTATTGAGATTCCGGATCTTGACCGTCGCGTTGACGACGGGCGTCTTCATATCCGCGCCGTAAACGTTGCCTGTCAGAATCCCTCCCTTGAGCGGCGACTGAGCGAAATCCCTGACCGGCGTCATCAGCAGCACAAATGCCGACAACACACAGACCACCAACATCCTGCGACCGAAAAATGCCAAAATTTAGCATGTCTCGGGTCTCCTTTCTGACAATTTTAAGCTATTTTATTTTATTTTTACAAGATATTTTGTTTTCGGCATGGGCAGGCGCTGCGGTCCACGTTTTTCGCCTCAGCGGATTCTCCGGCTCGCCCCAATCCGGCAGGGCCTCTGTTCTGGAGGATCGCCTGCGGGATCTCGGTGACCATGGCCAGGGCCTTCGCCTCGCCCACGATTTTCCGCGCCGCCTCGACCGCCCCGCTCAGCACCGGCGGCCTCATGCAGCGACGAATGGGCGTCACTCGCGATGATGTGGACCAAGTTATGCTCCATGAACAGCCCGGCCGCGCTCCTTGTCTCCCGGCCGAACTCGCCCGTGAGGCTCATGGCCGTGACCTGGGCGACGCAGCCCTGTCTGAACCAGCTCATACAGCAGCTCGGGCCGCTCGATGAACCCTTTGTTCCGCTCGGGGTGGCTGATGATCGGCACGAACCCCTTGGCCATGAGGCTGTAGACGAGGTTCCCGGTGCCGGGCGGGACAGCGTCGCTCGGAAACTCGATGAAAACGTAGTTCGTGTTGTCAAGGGTGAAGCCGTATTTCTCGATAGAAGAGACGACCTCGGGATGGACGAAGACCTCGGCTCCCCAATGGAAATCGATCGGCACCTCTTCCATTCCCGCGCGAACTCGACCATCCTCTGCCTGAGGATGTCCAGGTCGTCGTCGTAGCGGCTCAGCCGATAAACATGCGGCGTCAGCGCGATCGCCTTGATTCCGTCCTTCTCGGCGATCCGGCACATCTCGAGGGCCTGGGGGCGGTCGTCCGGCCCGTCGTCCCAGTCCCAGAGCATGTGCGTGTGAAGGTCAATCATGGCGATTTAGCCCGATAATTTGGTCGGCCCTGTCTTGCACCTAGACATGTTTCTCGTAATGGTAATAATAGTCTTTGTAATGGTAGCCGTGATGGTGGTCGACGTTGACGTTGTTGATGATGACCCCGAGCGTCCTGACCTTGAGCAAATCGAGCTTCTCCCGCGCCTTTCTTCAGCGCCTCCCGCGACGTGCTGTCGCCGTGGACGACCAGGATCATGCCGTCGACCCTCGCCCCCAGGATCAGCGCGTCCGAGATCTCGAGAATCGGCGGCATGTCGAACAGGATGTAGTCGCACTTGTCCTTCAACATCTCGACGAACGCCGCCATCTTCTCCGAGCCCCAGGAGCTCGGCCGGGTTCGGCGGCACCGGCCCCGAGTTGACCAGCCACAGGTTCGGGACCGCCGTCGTCTTGACCACCTTCCCGATCTCGATCGAATCCGTCAGGTAGCTCGTCAGCCCGAACGTGTTCTTGACGTTGAACAGCCGGTGCTGCCTCGGCTTCCTCAGGTCCGCGTCGACGATCAGCACAGTCTTCCCCGACTGGGCCAGTGTGATGCCGAGGTTTGCCACCGAAACTGTCTTGCCCTCCCCGGGCAGAGCGCTCGTCACGATCATCGTCTTCACCAGATGGTCGGCGCTCGACAGCAGCAGGGACGTCCGGATCGAGCGGTAGCTCTCGGCCAGCCGCGAGTTCGGAAAATGGTGACGGGATAAGCTCGATCATCCGGGGACTGACCGGCGCGGCCTTTGTCACCACCGCCGGCGCCGCCTGCACGCCCGCCTCTTGCGCCTTTGGTTCGCTCCCGCTCCCCGCTTCCGCCGCCACCTGAATAACCTCGCTCTGCTTGTCCCCTCGGCTTCAGTTCTTCCTCTTCCGCCGGCCGTAATAATATGCCTTCTCAGTCCCGTCCATCGTGAACCTCGGCACCACCCCGAGCGTTGGCAGCCCCGCGTACCTCTCCACGTCCTCGCTCGTCTTGATGCTGTTGTCCAGGAAATCGAACAGGAAGGCGAGCCCGATCCCTCCTCCGAATCCCAGCAGAAGCGCCAGGGCCAGGTTCCGCGCCTTCCGCGGGCTCGACGGCCGCACCGGCTCCGCCGCCCTGTCCACGACCCTCACGTTCGAGGTCCGGAGCCCCTTCAGCCGCGCCTCGACCCCGGTTTCGCTCTCCCGCCTGAGCAGCGAATCCAATAAAGTTCTTCTTGTTTTGGACCTCGATCTTGAGCCCGTTGTAGAGCACCGCGCTCGAATTCATGTGGAAGGCCGCGTTCTTCTGCTCGTTGAACGCCCCCTCGAGCGATCCCTCCCTCTTCAGGGCCGTCTGGTAATCGGAATATGCCCCTTTGACAAGGTTCTGCGTTTCGTCCTCGAGCGACTTCCGGGCCGCCTCCATCTCGACTTTGGCCCGCTGCAGCTCCGGGTAGTCCGGCTGGAAGCGCTCCTCCATCTTCTGGTATTCCCGCTTGAGCTTGACATAATCCTCCCTCAGCCGCTGGATGAGCGCATTGTTGATCGCCTCGGGAACGAAATCCGGCGTGACGTTCTTGAGCTCGTTGTAGGTGGCTTCCTTCTTATACCGGTCGATCTGGGCCTCGGTCAGGGCCTTGTTGAGCTCGCCCAGCCGGTCGATGATCGTCGTCTCCTTGTCGCCCAGGGCCACGATATTCGCCTTGGCCTCGAGGTCCTGGAGCTCTTTTGATTTCTGTTCGACTTCGGCCTGGAGGGTCTTGATCTGGTCGGCAAGGAAGCTTGTCGCCTGCTCGGTCGCGGCGTATTTCATATTGATGTTCATGTCGATGAAGGCGCTCGAAAGCTCGTTGACGCAATCGGCAGCAAGCTTGGGGCTTCCCGCCTGGAACGAGACTTCGACGAGGCGCGTCAGGCGCACCGGCTTGACGTCGAGCCGGCCCAAGAAGCCGTCGATCAGGTTTTCCCTGAAGACATGGTCGGTCGGGTCCACGGGTTTCTTCCGCTTATCGGGCTTGCCGACGAACTCCTCGTTCGCGTAGAGCTTGAGCCGGCTGATCACGTCGTCGGCCAGAGTCCTGCCGCTGAGGAGCCGGTACTGGGTCTGGTAGAAGTCGTCCCGCATCGTTTCGACCTGAAAGACCTGCTCGAAGGAGAGGATGTTCGGGTCTTTCTCGATGAGGAGCGTCCCCTTGGCCGTGTACATGGGCTTTTGGACGAACGTCCAGAACGCGGTCAGGACGAAGACGACCGCGGCAACCGAAAGGACCGTCCCCTTCCGCCGCCAGATCTTCTCCCAGTATTCCTTGAGGTTGATCTCCTGCCGGGGCCCGAACTCGTACTCAGCGACCGGAATCTCCTGCCGTACGATACCGCCCCGCTGGTTTTCGTAACGCTGAATGTCATTTCTGTTATTGTCCATGTTCTGCCTCTTCTAGCGATATCAGTAACGCGAAATTTCCATTCTTACGGCGTCCAGAACGACTCCGGTACGAACACGACGTCGCCTTCCTGGAGGGGAATGTCCTTTTTCTTCCCGCTGATGATGTCTTTCAGGTTGACCCGGATCTTCTGTTCCTGTCCTCCGGGGCCCTTCCTGGTGATGGTGACGGCGCTCTCTTTGGCCCCCTCGGCCAGCCCGCCGGCGTCGGCGATCGCCTGAAGGAGCGTCACCTTCTCCGAGATCCTGACTTTCAGCGCCCCGGGCTTGTTGACCCTCCCGAAGACAAACACCCGAAACTCCCTGTCCACGGGGACGTTGATGACGTCGTTCGGCTCGACCGGGATGTTGAGCTTCTGGTTGCCGTTGACGAGGAGGTCCTTGAGGTCGATCGAAATCGTCTGGGCGTCGCCGTTCGTCCCCTCCCGCAGGACGAAGACCTCGTTGGCGGCCTTGTCGGTGAAGCCGCCCGCGAGCGAAATCATCTGGAGGAGGTTCTTCCGGCCGACGAGCTCGTAGCTCCCCGGCGTCTCGACAGCTCCGATCACGGCCACCTGTTTGCTCTTGTACTCCTTGATGAAAACCGTGACCTGCGGGTTCTTGACGTATTTCGCCTGGAGCAGGCCCGCCAGATGCTGGACGACCCCGGTCTGAGTCAACCCCTCGATCCTGACCTGGCCCAGAAGCGGCAAGTTGATCGTCCCGTCCTCCGAAACCCGGACGACCTGGTTGAGTTGCTCGACTTCGAAGACCTTGATCTCGAGCAGGTCGCCCGGCCCATACGGTAGGCCCTGACGAAGATGTCCTTGGCTTCCTGGTCCTGGGACGTTTGCTGCGATGACTGTTGCTGCGGCGGCGTTTGCGCTTGCGCCGACGGCATCGCGCCGCGACGCAAAGGCCGCTCCGGCAAGAACGAGCACGAACAAGAGCATGGTTTTCCTCATCTCAACCTTCCCCTATCTGAAATCATATATCAAATTCAGGCCGAAAAAGTATTGTTTGGTGTTTTCGTCGGCCAGGTTCGAGACCCTTGTCCAGTGGCTGCCGATGACGCCAAGCGCGACGTTCCCTTTGATCCGGAAATATATTCCCGCCGAGTGGATGGGGTAATGGTCAAACCGTTTCACGTCCGTGCCGCCAACGGGTTGCACTTCGGGATACCTGTTCGTTCCGTACGAATAGTCATAGTCGAGACGCACAAACTTCAGCACATAGAACGACAATCCGGGCCTGATCGTATTCCCGAGGTAGTAGGCATTGTTGTACCACAACGAAAAAATCACGTCCCGGGCGTAAGAAGCCCTTACGACGAACGGCCGGGTCACCCGCACTGAAACTCGCGCGTCCCCCACGAGTCCCCGGTAATCCGTCTCTTGCGGATTCTTGACGTCGAATATCTTGTAGCCGATGCGCACCTTTCCCCGGATCCGTCCCGTGGGAGAGAACTCAACCCCTGCATAACCAGCCTGGCTCCGCGAATCCTTGAGCAGCGCTGTATCGGCGAAATCGAAATTATACGTGCCGTATTCGAGGTCCAGGAAAAACTTCGTCCGGGACGTGGCCTGATAATAGGCCGAAAGATCGATATATTGTTCTTTCCGGTTCAGCTGCTCCTGGACGTTGAAAGTTTCGAAAAGCAGGTTCTCATAGTTATACTTGACCTGCCGGTAGCCAAGCAAAAGCGAGGTCCGGTGCGAAGTCTGAACAAGGAACGAGCCGCCCAGACCGTCCTCCTTGCGCCTTGGCCGGATGTCGATCTCCGTATTCCAATGCTCGCGGGCGTCGGAATATTTCAGATCAAAGGAAAGAAAGACCCTCTTCAAGCTGAGCGCAGCGCTCCCGGTCAAATAATAGTTCCAGGTCCTCTCCTGCGCGGTCTTGACATAATAGACATACTGGGGTGATGCGGTTCCCGAAAGGATGAGTTTCCGGTAAATGGGCAGATAAGCAGTAACCGCAGGGCCAGCCGTCAATGTGTAATCCTTTATGGGATTCCCAGGCGAATAATAAATATTAGAATCAACGCCGGCGTTCGACAGCACGAGGGCAGGCTGGATCCTGAACGGGCCGAGGTGCCAGGCGGCCCTTCGCAAGAGGGCTTCCAGGTCTTTGCCCTTCCACGTTTCACCAAATGCCAAGAAGGACATCATGAATATAAAAAAAATAGGCGCAAATAAACTAGCTAGACTTATCCCCGCAACTTCTCGCGGATGGCCGAACTTCATAACGCCTTATTGGTTTATTTCACTAAGGCACATGAGGTTATAAAGAGGTTCGATTTCAGAACACCCATTTTCTCTAATAATAACGTGATTATGAAACCTGGGTTCTAGGTAATCGATGACCTCACTGCTCTCTAATTGCATCTTGATTTCTTTTACGCCATCCTCAATGCTATTGTGACAGTTGAAGCCAAACCGGTTTTTAATCTTATCAAAGGATACCCTATAATTTCTGGTATCTGCTTCAGTTGATTTGACCTCTATAATAATGCCGGGAATTATTTTCTCTATGATTCTCCCTAGATCTCCAATTTGATAATTCATATGGTTTGAACCTATGTTAAATATATCATCTCCTATCGCCTCGGTAGGCGATTCTAATAATAGGATAATTGCGCTCGCTATATCCACTAAATGGATAAAGGGCCGCCACTGGTCTTTGTTAAAAATGGTAATTTTCCCTTCTCTCATTGCCCTTGCGGTCAGGAGATTTACAACCAAATCAAACCTTGGCCTATATGAGCTTCCAAATGCAGTCGCGAATCTCATGATCGTCGGCCTGAATGTACTATCCGCCATTTTTAGCAGCGCATTTTCAGCATCGATCTTTGTCTTTGCATATAAAGAAACGGGATTCAGACTGGATTTTTCATTAATCAATTGGGAGCTAGCGCCATAAACGCTACATGATGAGGCATAAAGGAATTTATTCACCTTAAAACCCTTACAGGCTTGGCCAATCATTATTGTTGCAGCTGTATTAATCTCAACGGATATATCTCCGGCAGCATTACATGCCGGATCTCCGACGATCGCTCCGAGATGAACTATCGCATCCATATCTTTTACGCTTTTCACTACTGCTTCAACATTCCTAAAATCCCCCTTAATAAACTCAAAGTTCCTTTCCGATATAAACTTCTTTAGGGGTTGATAACCATACATCAAATTATCGAGTACCCGGACCTTATAGTTATTCCGAATTAGGTTGTTTACGAGAACGGATCCAATATATCCTGCTCCTCCGATAACCAACACATTCCTCACCTGCGAGCTTCCTTTTAATGGCGAACGCTTCTTTTCGACATTGTAATAACGCAAGAACAGGGTTTTTATTAACCGCGCTCCCCCTACACTCGCCATCGTTAGTATCCATGCTATGAAGGAAACGCCCCGCGGGATGAACTTATAACCTAGCAAGAAATATGAGCAAAAAACAAATAAGAGATACGAAATCGTTACAGCCCTGATAATTGTAAACGCCTTATAGCGAGACCTATAAGATCTTGTATGCGTATAAAAGCCACTTATGTAAAAAACTATTAAGCAAATTATCGTTACTAAATAGAATGACCTTAGGAATATTGAATGGAATACAGAATATGCCCCGCTACTGTTTCCAAAATAGTTGATCGAAATAAATGCCCAAAATGAAGAAAGCCACAATGAGGGATAAATTAATGAATATGACATCAGCGAACATGCGTGGGAGAGCTTCTTTATACTTAAGTTTGAGTTTTGACAATGAAGAGGCCAGAAATGGAATCATATTCGTCTCCCGAAAGTTAGTTTTATTGCTTTTTTGCGCTCGTAATGATTTTTTTTACCGAAGCTGCGACATCTAGAACATCATTCTCTGTCATCTTCGGATATAACGGCAACGAGACAATAGATTCATAGATTCTTTCAGCAACTGGAAATTCGCCCTTTTTATAGCCATATTTTGTCCGGTAAAAGCGGTGTAAGTGGACCGGAATAAAATGCACGCTGGTGCCAATATTAGCTTTCATCATCTCATCAATAAATTGTGCCCTGTTAAGCTTAATTTCTGGCAATTTAAGCTTAATGACATAAAGATGATATACATGATTTCTGTCCGGATAAGTATGGGGCACTTCTATTTCTCTAACATTCTTAAATTCTTTATCGTATATATCTGCGTATTTCTGTCTCGTTTCTATAAATTTATCGAGCTTCCGTAATTGATGGATACCCAGAGAGGCCTGAATGTCTGTCATATTATATTTATAGCCAGCCTCATCAACCTCATAGTACCATGAGCCGGCAGTCGTGTAGCGTTTCCAAGCATTCTTGCTCATTCCGTGCAATGAAAACAATCTCATTCGATCTGATAACCTAAAATCATTACAGGTAATCATCCCTCCTTCACCCGTGGTCATATTTTTTGTTGCGTAAAAAGAAAATACGGATATTCTTAGGAGTCCAGATTGTCCATTTGAGACATTAGTTAGTAGTTCGTCTGACCCGATTTTCCGTCCATTATACGTGCACCCGACGGCATGTGCACAATCTTCGACCACCGGAAGATTATAATGCTTCGCGATTGAATAGATCTCTTCTAAATCACAGGCTTGTCCTCCATAATGGACGGGGAGGATAACCTTCGTCTTAGACGTGAGCGCTTTTCTAATTGCTTCTGGGTTAATATTAAAATCTTCTTTAGTATCAACCAAGACTGGCATTGCACCTAAATGGACTGCAACATTAGCGGTTGAACAAAACGTCATTGTGGGAATGATGACTTCATCCCCTATTCCCACATTTAATGCTCGTAAAGCAATATGCAACCCGGCCGTGCAGGAACTGACTGCAATGGCATTTTTCGCGTGGATATAAGTACCAAACTGTTTCTCAAACTCCCTTGTTTTTGGCCCTGTCGTAATCCAGCCAGATCTTAGCGAATCGACAACCTCCCGTATTTCTTCTTCTCCTATGGTTGGCAAACAATAAGGAAGATACGTTTCTCTCATTATGGAAGTATCCTTTTTAAGGGAATTAGCTTGTCGATGAATTTTAGGTATTAATCTTCATATATCTCTGAAAATTTTTCCCACGGTTACAGCAATGATCCACAAATCTCCAATGATCGTGCGCTTCTGGACATAAGCTTCATAAATGCGCAACTTGTGAGGGAGGATGATTCCTCCATAAGTCTCTTCTGGATCTAGTGACATAGAAAGTAGTTCCTCCTCGTTTCGATAGAGAAGAGAAG
The DNA here is from genome assembly GCA_963796835.1 of Candidatus Aminicenantota bacterium. Taxonomy (GTDB): domain Bacteria; phylum Acidobacteriota; class Aminicenantia; order Aminicenantales; family Saccharicenantaceae; genus DATKJS01. Next base: position 179,951 of record CAWCND010000015.1, read on the forward strand.
CAGGATCTGTTATTCCCGGCAGGACGGACAGCACGTTTTGCCATTTCTCCGGAAAAGCGTCCACCCATTTCCGTATTTCGGGACGCGGGCCGACCAGGGACATTTCTCCCTTAAGTACATTCCATAGTTGTGGAAGTTCATCTAGTTTAGAAGCCCGCAAAAATCGCCCCACCGCAGTTACGCGATCCCGGCGTCCAGGCTCAAAAGAACCTTTTTCCGTTCCTTTCAGCACCTTCATCGTTCGGAATTTCTTTAATATGAATTCGCGCCCGTAAAGTCCGACTCGGACCTGCGAAAATAACACCGGCCTTCCTGTTGTTATAAGAATCATAAACCCAATAAGTGCCAGCACTGGCAACAGGAAGGTTAGGCCCAGTAGTGAAACAAAGCCGTCAAGTATCCGCTTCATTCCCAATCTAAGACGTAACAGAGCATTTTTCTACCTTCGGGCGTGACGGATATCGACTCCATCTTCCATCCGTTTTTAATATAAAATCGGTTAACTGCATCATTGTCCAGTGCATCTGTCATCAAGTATCCGCCCTTTAAGCCTGCTTCGCGCACCCCTTTAATCCATCCCTTCAATAGCGCTTCACCTAATCCGAACGTCCTCTGCTCTGGAATTACGGCAATAGAGCTGAGCAACGCACGCTCTTTATCCTTGGGCATATCACCTCGATATAGCAAAGCTCGTAAAAGTCGTAATGCAATTCTCGGATCCTTAAAAAAAGCAGATAAACTGGCCACGAAAAACGCCCACCAACGTTTTCGGACTAGGCTTCTAAAGAAGCCCGAGGGTTTTAGCGTACCAACAGCAAAGCCCAACACATCTCCGGTCGAAGGCTCTTCGGCAACTAGGGCAATGCATGACTTATCGCATGAAAAAACTCTATAGAGTTCAAATAGAAAGCGGCGGCCGAGTCTACTCAAAAAGAACCCGGGAAAAGCCGCTAAATGGAGCTCCGCTACCCTGGAAGCATGCCGAACCTCCATATTCCTGATCAACGGAGGATTGTCGCCTATCATTTATTTATCAAAATGAACATCTAGCCTATCACTTAATTTTGTTCGCCGAGTCGTTTCCAGAACGAGGGGCCAAGGCCTAACCAGGCCTCGGCCTGATTTCATTATGGAATTCTCAGATATTCAAATAACCTTCATATATCGTTTCAATCAATTCGGCAAATTTCCGATATTGAATATGTTGATCGAATTGTTGAGCTCTCTCATACGAATTTATTGCCATTTCTTTCCGGAGGGACTTATTTATAGCTAGTTTGTCAATTGAATTCGCAAGGGACTTCGCATCTCCCGCTTTATACTGAATGCCCATATTATATTTATTTATCAGTTGCTCAAGCTCGCCCCTTAGCGAATTAACGATGGGAAGCCCAGCCGCCATATAATCATAGGCCTTATCTGGCATAGCCACATTGGACGTCGGTGCATAAGGACAAAGACCAATATCACATAATTTATATATTTTTATGAGCTTCTCATAATTTAGCGTGCCAAAGTAATCTAAATTTGCAGGTCCATAATTCTTTATAAATTCCGAGACTCTCAACCTCAAGGGTCCCTCACCCGCAATCTTGATCTTAACATTGCTATCCATTTCTTCAAGGATTATAGCTGCCCGTAATAAAGTTGAGATATCGTAGTTATTGCCTAATGTCCCAGCATAAATAACCCATATCTCGTCGTTGCCCTTCCGCATTTGATTGGTTAGAATCACAGCATCTTCATCGCTTGGGAGGAGCTTACGAAATTTGTTTATATCAATCCCATTGAATATTGCCTGTCCAGGATAAAGAAATATTTTTTCGGCTTCTTTTATCGCTACGTCAAGATAAGTTTGGCACAGAGCTGTGACTGAAGTTGCAAGTCGAAGATTATGCTTCCTCAACCGATAAAGGGGGGCAAACAAAATTGGCGATAATCGGCGGAGTACTTTTGGCAAGGCCAATGAAAATAGTTCTGGCCATAAATCAAATACATCCAAAATTATCGGGATTCCAAATCTTTTTTTCAATTTTATCGTTAAATAACCTACAAATTGTGACGGATCCGTCCCTATAATAATATCGGGTTGGTTTTCTATTAAAGCTCTGCGGAATGTATTCCTGGCAAACACAATTTCAGATATCAGCCGACCCAAGCCAACATTTTTTCTATACTTGAGTGTAGGAACTAATCTAATAATAAAAGATTTATATATTTTTGCGTCAAGCCAGCTTTTTGACCTGAATCTTTTGAAATGATGAGAGTAATTAGACGTCCACCAAATAATTGAGTGTCCGCGTTCTGCTAAAGCATTCCCGAGCGTTGTAAAACGATAATCTCTCCATCCTTCGCCCGGGATAGGACCGTATGGATTTATCAACCATATTTTCATTTCTATCTATGCTCGATCATAGATTGGAGCACCTTTTTATAATTTATTATGATTAGTAGGGATATCTTTGGCAGCATTAATATTAGGCTCAAGAATTTTATAGTTAGTGGCACCTTAACCAAGCTTAAATAATTTGATGTCAGCAATGAAATTAAGGGCTTAAGAACAGACTTAGGGAACTTAATCGCCGAACTCCTTTCTATTCTTTTATATAATATTGCTTTATTCGATGTTTTGATTTTCCCATCTTGGATTACATGATATATCAGCATTCTATCTGTGATTGGCCATGCCCAGCCATACCTCTTCATCCCTCCTGCCATTCTTAAGTATTCTGTCCTGAATATTCCATGAACATAGTTTCCTTCCATACTATTAGATAAGTAATATTTTAGCGATCTAATCACCCTGTTCGTATCTAAATAATCTTTCGTATCCCATTCACGAATAACCTTATTATCTTCAGCAATGTTTACTATCTTGCCCACGCTGAGAATAGTATCGGCCCCAAAGTTCGGCAGAAGCATTTCTATCCAATTATTCGAAAAGAAATCATCTGAAGCAGCCCAAAAAAAATAGTCACCAGTCGCTTTGCTCAAAACAAAATCAAAGTTACGAATGGGACCTATATTTTTATCCTGCAAATAGTAATTTATTCTCCTGTCTTTTGCAGCATATTCTCTACAGATATTATCGGTGTTATCATTAGAACTATTATTCGATATTATAATCTCTATTTCTTCAAATGATTGATTAATTATCGATTCTATTGCTTTTCCAATATACCTTCCCTGATTGTAAGTTGGGATCCCAATAGATACCATTTCTTTTATCGCTATGCTGCCAATAATATCGATAACAATATATAGTGAGTAAAATCCGATAATGGATATATTTCAGTTGCTAAATAAACAATCCATGAACAAGTATATGCCGTTATGGCACCTATCAGATAAACCTGATTGCTTCCCATTCTTTGAATGTTATTTAGCTTAAATAAGAGGACTCTTCTAATCTTTAATAGATATAATAATAGTGCGATTATCCCCAGGTAACCGCTTATAACAAATATTGACAATAATACGTTATGAGGAGCAACTATATCTATCGGAGCCTTATAAGCTTCAAACGGAGCTAGATTCAAGTAATCATATCCTACCCCTAGCGGGCTATTTTTCCCCACCTCAAAATAATACTGATATAAGCTCGTTCTGAGGGAGGATTCACTAAATCGCAAAAGAAAAGTGTTTCTTTTTTCAGCTGGCAAAATCAAGTATGAGCCTTGGAACATGACAAGTAACGCGATTAATATAAGTGGAACAAATAGAACTAGCTTGTAATGTTTTTTAGAGATATATTTGCTATAGAGATAGAGATTAATAAACATTGAGAGTGGTATTAATATCAATATAGATCTAATTCCACTTAATATCATGACGACGACTAGTAATAACGAATATATAATTAATACGATGGTTAGTTTTAACCTCTTTTCATATATCTGCTTCACGATCTTTGCCCAAGTGAATGAATAAGAAATTATTAAATAATATGTTATAAACCAAGGATTCGGCGTTAATCCAGAAAATGTTGTTATGCTGTTAGCACCGATCGCTCCTTCTCTATAATTGCCTAAATAGTTTTGAATTTCTGGAAATAATAATCCCAAGATACCGAGCAAAACGATTAATATCGATGAGAGGAATAGCGCATTAGAGATAATAGCGACCGCTTTCCTATAATTATTCATCAAAATGTACAATATCCACCCGAATATTATACAAATAGGAATCTTAATTATTTTGGACCAACCTACTACGCTTATTGGGACATTTTTGATATTGCTCGTTATGACAGTAGCAGCCAACCCCAGAAGATATATGCAAACAAGAATAAACAAAATACGATAAGAATTCTTATTTACCCTTAACTTCTTTAATAATATTAATAATATTCCATATAAAATAGCTAATATAAATATTGAATCTGATCGCATCAAGAAAGATGTTATATTTATAGTTTGCTCATTTAATATCGGCTGATTGTAGATTAATAAAAATATCCCAAATACAACTATTACCAACAATATTTTCTTATTCATATGGCCAACAATAGAAAGTGGTTATCAGGTAAGAGAAACCCTGTTTAATCGGAATTTGATATATCCCATTTTTATGGTAAGCAATAACAATATAACTATAAAAGAAACTACTAATATCATTATTACTAAGGCCGTCTTGATGTTAATATTGCTAACCAAGACTCTTATTGGAAGCAATATTGCAAGAGTGATAATTGCCGGGATACCGATGTCGTGTCGATACCAGAACCGTTTTTGATCTGTCAATAATCTTTTGTGCATTACATTTATATTCACTATAAGGTACCCAATATTAAGCACAATCCAAACCAGAGCGGCCCCTGCCCCACCATATTTCGGGACCAAAAGAAACAGTAGCGGGATAAATAATGCAATCGCTACAATATTCGCCTTAAATGCCAATGTCGTCCAACCTGCAGATAACTGAAGTGCATAAGGAATATTTACAAGACTATTAAGTCCGTTGCCAACCACTAGGAGGCTCAAAATAAGATGGGTATTTATTGAAATGGATATGTCCGAGAACCATATCCTCAATATCTCATACGAAAATAATGAAATCATCAAACTCAGCGGGATAATAATTATGGAAATCAATTGACAGCCTTGATGATAAGCAACCTTTAGGCTCGACTCATCTTTCTTGGCAATATAGCTCGACAGCAAAGGGAATATTGTTATAAATATCGGCGTCGTAAAAATCGATATGATGCTTGCCGCGTTTCCCGCTAAGGAGTAATATCCGAAATCTTTTAAGCTAAGCCTGTTACTCAAGATTAACTTATCAAGCTGAGAAAGTACGAGCACCGTTATAGCTATTCCGCTTAATCCCAATGCGTATTTCCAAATCCTTTTTAGGATTTGCATCCTAAAATGCGCTTTTATCATTTCTAGCGGCATCGCTCCCCAAAGAACAAATGCTGAAATTGCCGTGCTTAAAAAGCCCGCAATAACCTGCCAAAAGAAAAAGGCTGATATCGAGTTCGATATAAATAGAATCACAACTGCTCCGCCAATATATCTTAATGAATAACTGGCAACATTAAGCAGATTATACGCAAAGTGTTTCTGTAATCCTTGTAGACCCCCGAAATAAAGACTCTGTGGCCATTGAAAAAATATTACGGGGCCCATCAACCATATCGCCTTTTGTATTTCGCTCTTTTGGAGCATACTAGCTTTTACCCAATACTTCCCTATAAATCCTGAGGTGGACATTAAGATCACGCATAAAATGAGTGCTATGAGCCAGTAAATAACCTCTGTGGTTCGTAATACATCTCTGATATCAGTAATTCCAGAATCGGAAGCAACCTGAAAAGCAATTTCCCTGTTAAGGGATCTGCTTAAGCCCAAATCGAGCAGAGAAAAAATGGTTTGAATCAACGTGAATACGCCGATGATTCCATATGATTCTATGCCCATTTTCTGAATATATAATGGTATGGTTGATAGCAATATAAATGAGCATAATAATTTGCCAAGAATATTATGGAATACGTTTTTGCCTAGTAATTTGTCAAAGTTTAATTTCATGGACTGTTAGACAGAATGTTCTTCATGGTGATACGAAATTTCGGAGGAAATAAATATAGAATTCTCGTACGTGCTCTTTTCATTAGGAAAACTATTTCTTCATATACATTCATGGGTATTAGGGATCCAGCATTTAGCCGAATATCATTCCTATCTAACATCTTAATACCACTTCTCAGCCACTTTCCCTTGATAATGACGTTCCGAAATCTTATAACCTCCTTTCTAACAGAGAAAAATTGTCCATATTGGTTGGATCTTAATGTTCCTCTTGTCTCAAACTCCCAAGCATTCTCGCCTTGAACCAACAGGCTGGACAATACATTTTTTTTCCATAATGTAAGCACCGTTGATACCCTATATATTGTCCCTTTTGATACAATTCCCACGTTCTTGTTAAACTGTTTGTCAGGAAAAGGGATAGGATTCAATCGGAGACAATTAGCATCGTGGCACAAGAACCAATTGAACAGGTTCCTTATTTTATCATTATCAACGTGGTCTATCAGGAATTCATCTTCAAGGAAAATGAAGATATTTTCTTCAACTATTTTATCAAGTGCTTTAATCACATTGTCTGACCAAGATAAATCTTGCCCGACTAAAATATTTTCGACCTTCGTAAAATCGGCTTTTATAAAATTGCTCACCAGGTAAATTTTATAAGGGCAATCGTGCCAATACTTATTCAAAAAATGGAAAAACGCGGGCCAGACATAAGAATATTTGTCGCAAGATATTACCAGTACTGCAAATTTGTCACACATGATCTAGCGAGGAGTTTTTTAACGAATTCTACGGAGCCATGCATTCGGCCAATGAGTAATATTTTGGTTCAGATGGCTCTCATTAAATGGCCATGTCGGCTGCTCGATAATAAATTCAGAGTGAATCGTCAGAAACTCACTTACGGCAGCGAGAGGATTATCCCACTTCCATTCCGGTTTTCCCCTTGGCACATCATAAAGATCTTTCATAATACCGTCCGTCGCCACAATATAGGAGCCCCGCGTTACTAGCTCATGATAGGCTTCTAATTCTGCAAGAACATGCTTTTTTGAATGATCAGAATCCAAGAAAATCAGTGTTGACTCTCCCGCTTTGATTAAAGACCTCACGGTCTGTACAATAACTGGCTCTATGGAGTTCCCCTCGATAAGGGTAATATAGGAAGCAAGCGGATGCTCCTCAATTGCCTTACGGTTATGAGGCCGTATCTCCCTATCCACACCGATAACACGTCCCCTCCCCATCAGTTTGCAAAGACTCGCATAAAAAACTAATGAGCCACCGTGGGCAACTCCTGTTTCAACAATCAAACTCGGCATAAGGCGCTGGATTACTTCCTGCGTCCGAATTATATCCTCCGGAATTTGAATAATCGGGCGCCCCATCCAGCTAAATGTATATACGTACTTTTCATTCCAGCCGACTTTCAGCCAGAGTTGCGAGAGGGCTTCAAACGCCGGTTTTGAGTAAAGAGCAATCTCGGTACGTTGACCATCGAGGTCCCAAATTAGCAGGTTGGTTTTAGTATCAATGGAAATTTTCATTGGCCTCACTTACGGGATATAATGAAGTATCTTATGATCTCTTTACCTTATAGAAGGCCGATCTTTCGATCGATTCCCACCATTGGAGGGTTTTCTCGAGCCCCTTTTTTAGAGTATATTGTGGCTGCCAGCCCAGCTCTCTCAGCCGCCCACTATCACCGCATATGAACGGAGGCTCCCAAGCCCGACAAGGTATTGCATTGAAGCGAATTTTGTCCGTTTGACCCATCATATCTCCGATGCTTTCTAATAACTGGCGTATCGTCACCGGTACACCAGAAGAAACATTAAAAACACCATTACCTGCCCTCTCTACGAGCAAACAGAATGCGTCTGCTACATCCTCAACAAAAACATAATCTCGTACTTGCTCCCCATATGTTGCCGGAAAGGGCTTGTTCTTTTGTAAGGATCGAATGACCGCAGATACTATGCGGCGATCGTCTTCCTGTGGTCCATAGAGATAGAAAATCCTTGCCCACGCAAAATTAATTTTCGCAAGTTCCGCAATCTGCTCGCCTATAAAACAACAGGCGAGTTTAGCCGCTGCATAAAGAGTGGTCGGCCCAGTTGGCGTGTCCTCATGGAAATATCCAAAATTTATATCATATTCTGCACACGTCCCCGCCATTACGACCTGCCGACAGTCACTGTTTATTAACGCCTGTAAAAGCCCGAGACTATCGGTTAGATAGCCAATGTTTTCTAAGGAATATAGGTATTTCTCTGGCTCAGCATACCAGGCTAAATGAACGCAGGCTTCCGGCCTAAACTGCCGCAGTGCATGCCCTATTTTTTCCATATCGCTCAACCTGCCATTAACGATAGCTATTTTATTTACGACCTCCTTTAAACGCCAAAGTGGATCGTCGGGAATGACAAGGGCCGTTACGGAATGTCCCCTTTTTAATAAGGCGCGAACAACATGCGCCCCGATAAAGCCGCTGGCCCCGGTCATGAATATCTTCATCGACTACACTCCCCATAAAGGCAAAGAATTATCCTTATCCGATATTACGGATACGGGCAAGGGCCAAGCGATTTTGAACGACGGATCGTCCCATCTCACTGCCCTGGTACTCTCGGGATGAAAAAATTCACTCATCTGGTAAAATACTTCTGTATTGTCCTCTAAGGTCTGATACCCGTGGGCTAATCCCTTTGGGATATAAATCATTTTCCGATTTTGGGCCGAAAGTTCAACAGCCAACCACTGCCTAAAGGTAGCGGACTCGCTACGAAGGTCTAAGATTACGTCATAGATAGCACCGCTTGTGCAGCGTACAAGCTTATTTTCAGCATAAGGTTCAATATGGAAATGCATGCCACGCAATGTTCCCCTTTTCTTATTAAAGGAGATACTGCACTGGACTAATTCCGGTTTCAATTCATGAGCTTCAAACTCTCGCCGGCAGAATGTTCGAGCAAAGAAACCGCGATCATCTTCGAGGCGTTCGATCTCTAAGATGAATGCACCGGCTATTTTCGTCTCAATGAAATGCACGGCAGGTTATACAACTTTCATATCGGGAATCGGAATTATGAACCTTCCCCCGCGGCGACTATATTCGAGCTGTTGAGCGAGAATCTCTTCGGAAAAGTTCCAGGCTAAAATAAGCACATATTCGGGTTGTGTCTCTAAGAGTTTATCTGGTGAGCAGATTGGCAAATGTGTTCCGGGGGTATAGTGGTTTTGTTTTACAGTGCTTCGATCTACTACATAGTCCAGGGTCTCTGATCCAATAGAAAAGTAGTTAAGCAAAGTAGTACTTTTCGCCGAGGCTCCGTAGGCAACGATCCGCTTCCCTTCATTCTTCAATCGACCTAATAGCAATACTAGGTTTTTGCGAAGGTTCTCAATTTTATTGCCAAAGTCCTTATAGAATTTAAAATCATTCACTCCCCAAGCCTTTTCGTCCAGGAGCATTTTTTGAACCCTTTTGACTCCTGACCTCATCTGCGAGCACGGGCCATCCGCTCGCTGGAAAAAAACTCGTATGGATCCGCCATGAATAGGGATACGCTCGACATCTACTAGGATAAGACCGTGCTGTCTGAATAAGTGCTCGAAGGAAGTAACCGAATAGTAGCACAGATGTTCGTGGTAAACCGAATCAAATTCCACGTGATCAATGAGGTCTTTGACATAATGGTTCTCTACGACGACAACGCCGTCGGGTTTGAGCAGTAAAGCAATGCCTGAAATCACGCTATGCAGGTCAGCAACGTGTGCAATAACATTGTTGGCATGAATGAGGTCTGCTGATAACCCATCATCGAGCAAACGTTGGGCTGATGCTTTATTAAAAAATTCGTTGATAGTAGGTACTCCACGTTCCTGAGCAACATGAACAATGTTGCGCGCAGGTTCTATGCCTCGCACCGGAATGCCTTTTTTCTGATAGTACTGAAGCAAATAGCCATCGTTGCTGGCAATCTCCACAATCATGCTATTAGTATTAAGTCCAAGTCTTTTTGTCATCCTCTCAGAAATGTTCTTAGCATTTTCAAGGACCGTATCAGAAAAGGACGAGAGATACGCGTATTCTTCAAAAAGTTTCTCTGGCGGAACCGTCTCACTTATTTGGACAAGTGAGCAGCGAGGGCAAAATAATAGATCTAGATAGTATCTCTCTTCCGGCTCATTCAGTTCAGAGCTAGTGAGAAGTGCATTGGCCAAGGGCAGATACCCCAGGGAGAGAATTAGCTCTAGTCGTGGATAAGCACAAGAACGGCATTTCGGGTTTTTCATTTTTTCCGAATATTATTGGTTATGTAAGTTATTTATTCCTAATTAGCTAGCCCTAATAATCATTTAGGCCTAATTAAACCTAAGAATTGCTTTTCATACGATGCGCATAATGCAATGATTTTTTTTCAACTGGCATTGAAAAACTCTATATCTTCCAAGCAGCTGTTGTACATTTGCTGCCCCGGCACACGGTAAAAAGAGCGATACCACCTAACTGTCCGTTGGACCGCTTGTTTCAGTTGCCAGCGTGGCCACCAATTCAGCTCTAAGTTGGCTTTTTCGATGTTTAGTTGAAGCACGCCGGCTTCGTAGGGTGCATCTGGATTGCTCCGATATTCCCATCGGCAATCATCGCCCCATTCCCTACAGAATAATTCTACAAGATTTACAACTGAAACCTTCTCGCCAGGCACCGGTCCGAAATTCCAACCTGAACACCAGCGGCCATCATTATTTTCTGCCATGCGGGCTGCTAAAAGGAGATATCCGGAGAGGGGCTCTAATACGTGTTGCCAGGGTCTAACAAATCCGGGGTTTCTAATAGGGATCGGCATGCTCTTCGAAAGTGAGAGAACGATATCTGTTACGATTCGATCTCGGCCCCAATCGCCTCCTCCGATAACATTTCCTGCCCGCGCACTTGCTAGTTTAATACCATGTTTATTAATTTTATCGGGCGGAAAGAATGATTGGCGATAAGAACTAATGAGCAATTCGCACGCTCCCTTGCTGGCGCTATACGGATCGAAGCCGCCCATTGCATCTACTTCGCGGTAGCCTCCAGGTTGTTCTCTGTGCTCATAGCATTTATCACTCGTAACCACGACTATCACACAAGGACGCCCCAAAGAACGTATTGTGTCCAATAAAGTAGCCGTTCCGATGACATTTATGTCCCAGGTTTCGCGCGGAGAGTGAAAGCTCTCGCGTACGATAGGCTGGGCGGCCAAATGAAAAATAAAATCCGGCTGGGCAGTCTGGATAGCAGCTTTGAGACGCCGCCCATCACGGACGTCGCCCTCACGGTTATCAGTAAGCAACGAGCGTACGCGAGAGACTTCGAAATTGCTAGGCTTCGTCGGAGGGGCCAAGGAGTACCCAAATACTCGGGATCCTAACCACTGAAGCCAAATTGCTAGCCATGAACCTTTAAACCCGGTGTGCCCGGTGATAAAAATGTTCTTTCCAAAAAATGCATTGTGAATTTCAGAATTGCCCATGGCTTTGCTCACGCTACTCCCAGACCTTCCAGGGTGCCCGGCCGTTTATCCAGAGTTGTTCGAGGAGCTGTTTCTCACGGATGGTATCCATGCCCTGCCAAAAGCCGTTATGTCGATAGGCCATGAGCTGTCCTTCAGTTGCTAGGCGTTCTAATGGATCACGTTCCCAAATAGTCGTATCCGAATCTATGTAGTCAATTACCCCAGGCTCAAGTACAAAGAATCCGCCGTTGATCCATCCTTCTCCGATCTGCGGCTTTTCCGTAAAATCGGCGATCTGATCACCTTCAAGCGTTACGCCTCCGAATCGCGAAGGAGGACGGACGACGGTCATCGTAGCGAGTTTGCCATGCCTTTTGTGGAATTCGAGAGTTTTTCTTATATCAACATCGGCCACCCCATCGCCATACGTCAGCATGAATGTTTCTCTTTCTATCCATGTCCGCAGGCGTTTAATGCGGCCAGCCGTCTGAGTGGAATCACCAGTATCTATGAGGTGTACCACCCATGAGAGGGCTCTATTTGAGTGAATCTCGGAGAATCCATTAGCCAAGTTAATACTCAGGTCGTTATTGAGAGCATGAAAGTTAAGAAAATACTCTTTAATCTGTTCGCCTTTATAGCCCAGAGCGATAATGAATTCGTTAAATTCTGCCGAAGAATAGATCATCATAATATGCCATAGGATAGGGCGTCCCCCAATCTCAACCATTGGCTTCGGTCTAACTATTGTTTCCTCAGCAATACGGGTTCCTTGTCCACCAGCGAGGATAATGGTTTTCACTTCATGATTTCCTTTTTAATCGTTTGTTTTAATATACCACTCAACGGTCTTATTCAATCCTTCTTCCAGTCCGGTTTTTGCGCAGAACCCAAATTCCCGTTCAGCTTTAAGAGTATCCAACATTCTTCTAGGCTGGCCATCTGGCTTTGATGGGTCCCATTTTATATTTCCGTTGAAATGAAGAATATTCCCAATTAACGTGGCCAGATCGTTAATTTTAGTTTCGTGCCCAGCCCCGATATTAACGGGGTCGCCTTTATCATATTTTTCTGTGGCCATAATAATAGCTTCAGCCGCATCCTCTACATACAGGAATTCTCGAGATGCTCTCCCAGTCCCCCAAACAACAACGGGCGCATCTTGTCGAATTATGTGCTCTGGGTCTTTCATTCTTTTTATGACCTCCTCCTTCCCACCGACAGCTTCTACGAACTTATTTGTCAAAGCCGGTATCACATGGGAACTTTTCGGATTAAAGTTGTCGCCAGGACCATACAAATTAACTGGCAACAAAAATATGGCGTTGCATCCATATTCTTGACGATAAGCCTGCGATTGGACAAGCAACATTTTTTTTGCGAGTCCATAAGGTGCGTTAGTTTCCTCCGGATAACCGTTCCAGAGATTCTCCTCTTTAAAAGGCACCGGCGTGTCCTTAGGATAGCAGCAAACTGTGCCGAGGATTACAAGTTTATCGACTCCCCGAAGATAAGCTTCATGGATAAGTTGGATACCCATGATGGCATTATCGTAAAAGAACTTCCCGGGACTCGCCTGATTGGCCCCTATCCCGCCAACGACAGCGGCCAAATGGATAACGATCTCGGGTTCCTGATCGTCAAACGTGCGTCTGATATGTTCCGGATTCCTCAGGTCGTAGTTAGGCAGATCAGCGACGAAGACATTTGGGCAGCCTCTTTCTTCCCTCAGTTTTCTCACCAGGTGAGTGCCAAGAAAACCTTTACCTCCCGTAATCGTTATCCGCTTTGTTTTTAAATCGATCATGACGACTCCAAGGCGCTAAAGTGCTAAAGTTATTTCTGGGTTCCTGGCGGTTCTAAGCCTATAGCCTTAAGGTCAGCATCCACTGAAAACCGCTTTGCTGGGCGATCTTTTTGCCTTGACCCGGCGAATCGAGCCCCAACATTTCGAGATCGGCGTCAACCAGGATTTTAACAAGGTCGTGGAAGGTGATTTTTGGGACCCAGTTCAATTTTTTTCGGGCTTTGCTTGAGTCGGCCCTGAGTTCCTGGACTTCCGTAGGCCGGAAATGTGCCGGCTCGATCACGATATGTTTTTGTCGATCTAGATTGACGTATTTGAAGGCGTCGTCGACGAATTCCTCGACGGAGTGCGCCTCTCCCGTCCCGATGACATAATCGTCAGGTGTATCCTGTTGGAGCATTTGCCACATGACTCCGACGTACTCCGGGGCGTATCCCCAATCCCTTTTCGCATTCAGGTTGCCGAGATAGATCTTCTTTTCTTTATTGCCCAGGATTTGAGCGATGCCCTTGGTTATTTTCCTGGTGACAAAGTTTTCCCCTCTGCGGGGAGATTCGTGGTTAAAGAGGATTCCGTTACAGGCGAAGAGGTTGTAGCCGTCGCGGTAGTTCTTAACCATCCAATAGGCATAGACCTTGGCCGTGGCGTAAGGGCTTCGGGGTTGAAAGGGCGTATTTTCATTTTGGGGGGCCGGGGCGCTGCCGAACATCTCACTGCTTGAAGCCTGATAGAACTTGGTCTGGATCCCGCTCCTCCGCACGGCTTCCAACAGACGCGTAGTCCCCAGGCCGGTGACATCGCCCGTGTATTCGGAAAGATCAAAGCTGACCCGGACATGGCTCTGGGAGGCCAGGTGATAGATCTCAACAGGCTTGACGTTATAGATAATCTCCGTAAGCTGCTCGGAGTCGGCAAGGTCTCCATAGTGGAGAAAGAACCGGGCATCGGGAAGATGGGAATCCACGCGGAGATGGTCGATCCGGCTCCGGTTGAATGAGCTGGAGCGCCGGACGATCCCGTGGACCTCGTAATCTTTTGAAAGCAGGAACTCGGCGAGGTAGGATCCGTCCTGGCCGGTAATTCCGGTGATTAGGGCCTTTTTTCTATTTGACATCAGGCTATCCTTTTCTTGCCTTTTTGACCTGTTCGGCCACCCATGGGTAAGTGAGCGCGATGCCGTCCTTCAGGAAATACCTGGGTTTCCAGCCGAGCGAGTAGATCTTGGCATTGCTGAAGTTGCGGGATTGAACGCCCACGGGGCCCTCGATCCATTTGACTCGGATCTTCTTTCCGGAGACCTGGGCTACGGCGTCGATCAGCTCTTTGACCGTGACGTATTGAGGGCAGCCGATATTCGCGGGACTCTTGAGGTCCGAGTGCATGAGGAGATAGATGCCCTCCAGCATATCGTCGATATAGGTGTAGGAACGGATCGCCGTTCCGGTGCCCCAAGCTTCGATGGTGCCACCGTCTTTCGCTTCGGCGACTTTTCGGCAGATCGCGGCCGGGGCTTTTTCGCGTCCGCCTCTCCAGGTGCCTTCCGGGCCGTAGCAATTCTGGAAACGGGCGATCCGGACCTCCATGCCGTAACGACGGCCGTAGGCAAGGGCCATTCTCTCGGAATAGAGCTTTTCCCAGCCGTATTCGTTATCGGGGAGGGCCGGATAGGCCTTTTCCTCGGTCAATTCAGGTTCGCCGGGCTCCATATCGCGATAAATGCAAACGGAAGAGGAAAAGAAATACCGCGGAATGTGGGCTTCGGCGGCCGCATGGGTCATATTGATGTTGATGAGAACGCTGTTGCGCATGATCTCGGTCTCCGCCGAATGGATGAAGCCCATGCCCCCCATGTCGGCGGCAAGTTGATAGATCTCATCAAAGGAGCCGGATACGGCCTTCTCGGCGTTGGGCCGCTCCCGGAGGTCCAGGACCATGAACTCGTCCGCGGCCGTGGGCGAGAATTCCGGCTTCTTTATATCAACCCCGCGGACCCAATAGCCTTCTTTCTTCAATTTCTTGACAAGGTGGCTGGCGATGAAACCGCCCGCGCCGCAAACCAGTGCTCGTTTCATTGCACGCTCCTTTTTTCAGCTTCCTTTTTCAACTCCTGGAACACTACGATCGATGCGAAAGATGCGGGGCAGAGGTCAAACCGCTTTCCTCGGCCGGCCGCGCGGCAACGCCAAGAGCCTCCTCCCCACGATCCCCTCGAGCCCATGGACGAAGCTCTCCTCCCCTGCCGGCCTTCCGGTCTTCAGGCTCTGCCAGGTGCGGACCAGGACGGGCTCGTCCGCCGTAGCCGCGAGGTAGGCTCGCCAATCCGCGATCTCGCTCGTCAAGGAACAGCTGTTCCTCATCACCGGGTCTGGTTCGCCCAGGACATGGTGGCGGGCGCTCGACCAGGGATAGTCTTCGGCCCAGGCAACGAGGCCCGCGCGCACGGGGTTATTCTCGATGAAGCGGACCTCTTCATAAACGCTCCTCTCGTCGAGCACGCACGAGAGGAACCTCCCCCTCCAGAGATCTGTTACCCCTTTTTTGGCGTGGAAGTACTGGGCATATCTCATGTGGAGGGCGTTGAAGGCGCGGGCGAGCGCCGCTTCGGCCTTCGGGACACAAACGTAGTGGACGTGGTTCCGCATCAGGCAATATTACCTGATTGAAGAGTCCCTCAGCATTGACAACCTCTTCGTCTTTCTCATGATCTTCATCTATTTCGGAGTGTCTGCGCTCTATCAGCACAAGGTGCTCTTCTGGGGCACCAGTTTTTGCCCTCCTGCTCAGGGCTGTCTTCATTGCCGTCGGAGTGGCGTTGGTAAACAGGTTTCATTGGGTTCTTTACATATTCGGCGCCTTTCTCATCTATACGGCCTTTAAGATGGCGACAGGCAAGGATCATGACGTTCACCCGGACCAGAATCCTTTGCTCCGCCTGCTGCGCCGCTTTATGCCGGTAACGGATCATTTCAAGGGTGGCAGCTTTTTCATACGATTGGAAGGTGTCCTCCAGGACCATCTCCTTTTGGCGTCATGCTTGTGATTGCGCCCACGGATGTCATGTTTGCCGTGGATTCCATTCGGCGATTCTCGCCGTCACAACAGACCCCTTTATTGTGTATACATCAAACGTATTCGCTCTGATGGGATTGCGCTCGGTTTTCTTTGCGCTGGCCGGACTCATGCGGATTTTTCATTACCTGCGCCATGGACTTGTCGTGGTTCTTACGTTCGTTGGAGTGAAGATGCTGATCCAGGATTGGATAAAGATTCCAATCGGATGGTCGCTTGGTGCGATCATTTCAATCCTGGCCGTCTCTATGGTTGCATCGGCCGTCTTTCCCAGGAAGGTGGAACAGACGCTTGGCCCTGAAGACCCCGGTCGCATACCTCAAAGTCCTGGAACTCTATCACCGGGACGATAATGCCCTGTTCGTCCCGGAAACCAGGGCAGTAGCCCCTCGGTTGCCAGGTTTCTTCTTCTCCGCCCTCGGCCTTCAGGCGATCGGTTTCTCGCCCTTCGGCCTGGACTACAGTAACACTCCCTCCGTTCCGCCCGCCGCTCCAGCCCTGGCTCCGGCCGGCTCGTGAACCGCAGCACCCGCGCCGATGGACCAGTTGGCCCCCACGGCGGCTGAACTACCGCCTGATCGCCCCGATGATGCGGGAGATAGCCCGCCTCAACTTCGAGGGCAAGCTCCAGGCCGTCGCGGAAGAAACGGACAAGCCTACAAACACGCTCGCCTTCGGCACATGGAACGCCACGGTCTCCTACGGAGGCGGACGGGGCAATCGCGGCGCCCGGGCGGCGGGAAATCGGGAGCCAACGGGACGGGCGCTGGTCGCCCAACTTGCGGACAACCAGTTCCTGGTGGCCGGCTACTCCTGCCGGGTCGATTTCCGGCCTGCC
>CAWCND010000016.1:0-15371 GCA_963796835.1 Candidatus Aminicenantota bacterium
TCAGGGCGATGTCCAGGTACCGGCTGAGCTCGAAGACCATCTCGCCGACGGCCGAGGCGCCGGGATCGATCCAATTGATGTCGGCATAGGGGGTGTTCGAATAATGGTGGTCGATATTGACCTTGAACGCGCCGTCCAGGCGTTCCTGGCCTGAGCGCGACACGTCCGCGCACTCGAGGAGGATGACGGTGTCGAACCGCGAGGGGTCGATCTGCCCGATCCGGATCCTCTCGGCGTCGGGAAAATGGCAGAACGGGAAAGGGGTGTTGTCCTTGTTGACGACCGAGACCTCTTTCCCCAAAAGGTCGCCCATCCGGCTCAGGGCGAGGCCTGTGCAGAGGGAATCCCCGTCCGGACGGAGGTGGGAGGTCACCGCGATCCGTCGGGACTTCCGGATGCGGGAAGCGATCTCGAGGCGCGGGTCAGGTGTCATGTTTCTTCGTCCGTTCGATCAGCCGGTCGATTTTATCCCCATACTCCGGACCCTCATCCAGGGAAAAAAATAGTGCCGGATTATACTTCAATTTGACCCGGGAGGCAAGGGTCTTCCGGATGTAGCCTTTGCTCTTCTCCAACCGGTCGAGGAAGGCCTTGGGGTCGGCGGCCCCGAAGACGCTCAGGGAGACGCGGGCGATGAGAAGGTCGGGAGTCACCTCGACCCGCGTCACGGTCACGAGCCCCGAGGAGGGGTCCTGGAATTCGCGGATCATCAGGCGGCCGAGCTCTTCCTGGATGAGCTCGGCGACGCGCCGGGTCCTCAGCCCGGGTTTCGGCATTGCTCCTTCTCCTTCGGCGGATTCGGGCTAAAGATAGCGGACCTCGTGGTGGACGAGCTCCCCCTCCTCGAGCCCTCGGGCGTCCGAAAGGATCCTGTTGAGGAGGTCCCCGACGACGGCGGCCTGGCTGTTGAGCGTCACGACCCCGAGGAGGGCCCTCTGCCACTTGTCCTGATAATCGAGCTCGGCCACGGCTACGTTGTAGCGGCCCTTGAGCCGCTCCTTGAAGCCATGAAGGATCCGCCTCTTGTCCTTGAGGGACCGGGCGTAGGGGAAAAATATCTCGAGGGTCAGGACACCGACGATCATCGGACTCCCGCGAAGCGCCTAGGTCGCTTTGACCTTCTCCCGGATGAAGGCCTCGATCGTGTCGCCGGTCTGGATATCGCTGAACTTTTCGAGGCCGATGCCGCATTCATAATCCTTCTTGACTTCCGTGACGTTCTCCTTGACGTGCCTGAGCGAGGAGATGCGTCCCTGATAGACGACCTCTTTGCCGCGGATGACCCGGACCTCGGAGCCCCGGATGATCCTGCCGTCCTGCACGTAGCAGCCGGCGATCGCCCCGACCTTCGGGATCTGGAAAACGCGCCGGACCTCGGCCCGGCCCTGGTAGGTTTCCTTGATGACCGGCTCGAGCAGTCCGATCACGGCCTTCTTGATGTCGTCCGTGACCTGGTAGATGATGTCGTAGACCCGAATCTCGACCTCTTCCTTCTTGGCCAGATCGAGGACCTTCGGGTTCGGCTTGACGTTATAGCCGATGATGATCGCGTTCGAAGCCGAGGCCAGGAGCACGTCGGCCTCGGTGATGCCCCCCGTGGCCTGATGGACGAGCTTGATGTTCACCTTGTCCGTGCCGAGGGGCGGGATGATCTCGGCGAGGACTTCGACCGAGCCCTGGACATCGGCTTTGATGATCAAGGCAAGTTCTTTGGCCCGGCCCCCTTCGATCCGCTTGAAGAGGTCGTCGAGGGTGAAGTGCTCGGGCCGCGCCTGTTCCTGTCTTTTCACCCGGGATCGCCGGAACTCGACGATCTTTTTGGCCGCGATGATGTCGCTGGTGACTTGGAAGAAATCGCCCGCCTCCGGGACCTCGGAAAAGCCCATGACCTCGACGGGGACCGAGGGCCCGGCGTTCTTCACGATCTTCCCCCGGTCATCGAACATCGCCCGGACCTTGCCGGAGGCCGTCCCGGAGACGAAAGCCTGGCCGACGACGAGGGTCCCGTTCTGGACGATCACGGTCGCCAGAGGGCCCTTCTGGCTGTCCAGGCGGGCCTCGAGGACGACCCCCTGGGCAGGCACCTTGGGGTTCCCCTTGAGCTCCAGGATGTCGCTCAGGAGCAGGATCATTTCGAGAAGGTCATCGATGTTCTTTTTATCGCGCGCGGAAACGGAGACGCTGATCGTCTTGCCGCCCCAGTCCTCGACGAGAAGGCCTTCCTTGGACAGCTGCTGCTTGACCCGGTCCTGGTTGGCCTCGGGCTTGTCGATCTTATTGATGGCCACGATGATGGGGACGCCGGCCGCCTTGGCGTGGTCGATCGCCTCCTTGGTCTGGGGCATGACCCCGTCGTCGGCGGCGACGACGAGGACAACGATGTCCGTGACCTTGGCCCCACGGGCCCGGAGCTGGGTGAACGCTTCGTGGCCCGGCGTGTCGACGAAGGTGATCGCTCGGTTCTTAACGGGGAAGCGGTAGGCCCCGATATGCTGGGTGATGCCGCCCGATTCCTTGCCCACGAGGTTCGAGGACCGGATGGCGTCAAGGAGCGTCGTTTTGCCGTGGTCGACGTGTCCCATGATCGTGACGACCGGGGAACGGGGGACGAGCTCCGCCGTCCGGGCCTCGGACTGCTGACGCATGGCTTGCTCGAACGCCATGAACTCGGCGTCGAAATCCGTGACCTTGGTGATGGCGGCGGCCATGGCTTCATCGGCGAAATCGTCGAGGTCGGCGGGGAAGCCCTTGGCTGCAAGCTTGTCCATCAGGTCCTTGGGTTTGAGCTTCATCCGCTCGGCCACGTCACGGAGGGCGAGGCCTTCCCAGATGGTCAGCTTCAGACGGGGTTTGGGGGCGGCCTCTTTGACCGCTTTCTTGACGGTTGGTTTCTTGGGTTGATCACTCATGCGTTTGTTCTTGCGTTATGGAAATTTTCCAGCCCACGAGTCTGGAAGCCAGCCTGACGTTGATCCCTTTCTTGCCGATGGCCAGGGACAGCTGGTCTTTGGCCACGATGGCCTCCATGGTTTTTTCGTTCGGGTTGATGACGGAGAGCTTCTCGACCTTGGCCGGGCTTAGCGCGGCCTTGGCGTATGCGGCGGCGTTCGGCGACCACTCGATGATGTCGACCTTTTCGCCGCCAAGCTCCTTGGAGATTGCGAGGATCCTTCCGCCCCTGACGCCGATGCAGGCCCCGATGGGGTCGATGTCCCTCTCCCGGCTGGCGACGGCGACCTTGGCCCTGTCGCCGGCCTGGCGGACGATGTCCTTGATCTCGATCGTCCCATTGGCGATCTCGGGGATCTCGTTCTCGAGGAGCTTGGCCAGGAAGCGAGGGCTCGTCCGGGAGATGATGATCTGCGGGCCCTTGGGCCCCCGGCTGACCTGGTTGATCACGGCCTTGACCATGTCCCCCCGCTGGAACTCCTCCAACGGGAGCTTCTCCCTGAGCGGGAAGGTGACCTCGGTCCGGTTGATCTCGAGGATGAGCGCGTTGTCCTCGACGCGGCGGACGATGCCGGTCACGATCTCCCCGAGCCGCGGGGCGTACTCCTCATAGATCTTTTCTTGCTCGGCGTCCCGGACCTTCTGGAAGATGACCTGTTTCGCGGCCTGGGCGGCGATCCGGCCCAGGGTGTCGGCGGGCAGGTCGATCTCGACTTCGTCGCCCTCCTCCGCTCCCTTCCGGAGCATCCGGGCCTCCTCGAGCGAGATCTCGTCGGCCGGGTTCCCGGGCGTCCCGACGGCGCGCTTGACAGCGTAGACCCGCAATTCACCCTTCTCGGGCTTGAACAGGATCCGGACGTCCTCGTTCCGGGAGAAGAATGTCCCGGCCGCGACCCTCAGGGACTCCTCGATCGCCTGGATGATCACGCGTGGCTCGACATCGCGCTCCTTGCTGAGCTGCAGGATCGTATTCCAGACGTTGACTTTCATCCGCTGTTCTCTTTTTCCGATGGAGGACTTCCAGGGACGAGAGATTATAACGGAAAATCCGCCAAAGTGCAACGAAACCTACTCGGCGAGCTCGCCGTGGAGGCTGTAAGGGCCGCAGCCGGTGATGCGGACGGTGACGAATTGTCCGATGACGTCGCGGGGGGACTCGAAGTTGGCCACGAGATTGCCCTCGGTCCGGCCGGTCAGGCGTCCGCCGCCCCTCGGGCTCCGGCCAAGGCAGAGGACCTCGAGCTCGCGGCCGACGAAAGACCCGTTGACCTCGAGTTGGATCGACTTCTGGAGGTTCTGGAGGGCGAGGAGTCTCCGCCTTTTGACCTCGAGCGGGATGTCGTCGGTCATCCGCGCGGCCGCCGTCAGGGGGCGGGGCGAATAGCGGAAGGAAAAAATGCCGGCGAACCGGATCTCGCGGAGGGCGTCGCATGTCTCCTCGAAATCGGCCTCCGTCTCCCCAGGGAAGCCGACAATGATGTCGGTCATCAGGAGAATGCCGGGAAGCGTCCTTCTGAGCCTCGTCACCAGGGCCAGGTAATCCTCCCGGGTATAGCCCCGGTTCATCCTAGCCAGGACCGTGGGGGAACCGGACTGGAGAGGAAGATGGAGCTCCCGGCAGACCTTCGGGTTCCTGACCATGGCCGCGATGAGGTCGTCGCCGAAATTCCTTGGATGGGAGGTGATGAAGCGGACCCAAGCGATGCCCGGGACGGCCGCGGCCCCGTCAAGGAGGTCGGCGAGGCCGTGCCCGGACCCGGGGTCCCGATACGAATTGACATTTTGGCCCAGGAGCTGGATCTCCCTGTAACCGGCCGCGGCCAGGTCCTCGACCTCTCGGATGATGTTCCCGAAGGGCCGGAATTTCTCGCGGCCGCGGCTGAAAGGGACGATGCAGTAGGCACAGAAGTTGTCGCACCCTTCCATGACCGTGACGAACGCGCTCGTCGTGCTTTCGCGGGCGGTCTCCGGATGGCCGAACTCCCGCCAGCCGCGCCGCCGGCCGGCTTCGAGGCACCGCCCATCCGCCGCTCTTTCGAGGATCGACGGGATCTCGAGATAGTTGTCCGGGCCGACGACGAAATCGATGAACGGTCTTTTCTTGAAGAGGCCGTCGCGATAAACCTGGGCGACGCAGCCGGCGACGCCGATGAGGACGGCCCGCTTTTTCTTGAGCGAGGATAGCCGGCCGAGATAGGAATAAAGCTTTTCCTCCGACTTCCCGCGGACGGCGCAGGTGTTGACGATGATGACGTCGGCCTCCTCGGGGCTTGCGGCGCGGGCCGCGCCCGACCGGGCCAGGACCCCGGCGATGTGCTCGGAATCGTTCTCGTTCATCTGACAGCCGAACGTTCGGACGAAATACTTCATGAGCCCTATTATACACGAGGGAAAGCCTCGGGCCGTGACGGGGAGGGATGTGCTTGACCCGTTCGCCGACGCTAAGCCCCGCCTTTCAAAGCGGGGACAGGAAGCGAGGCTCAGGGTTACTACGGGGAGCAGTAAATATATTACATAATCCTTGCTGCTCCCCGAGTACTAGCCGGGCGATAGAGAAATCTGAAGACAATTATATCCTGCCCGGCTTAGTAACCCCGAACAAGCCCCGGCATTCATGCCGGGGACTCGAGGGGTTGACACGGGTCCCGGGCGAGGGATATGTATGGGGGGTGATCAAGCGGAGAGAGAAATTTGGAGATCGATCGCTCGTAAATCCTGGCAAGGAGGAGCCCCGACCATGACCGGAGAGTCCATAACCCTGGACCAGGCCTCAGTCCTGGATGTCGTCACGGGAGAGCTGCGGCCCCATCATCGCGTCGTCATCCGGGGAGGGGTCATCGAGCGGGTGGAACCCGCCGGAGCCAAAGGACGGCCGGCCGGGCCGGGCCGGGTCATCGATGTCAAGGGGAAGACCGTTATGCCCGGCCTGTGCGATGCCCACGTCCACGTGTCGGCCTGGACGGCCGATCTCTCCGAGCTGATGCGCAGCTCGCCCTTCTACACGGCGGCGCGGGCCGCCGGCATACTTGGCGAGATGCTGAGCAGAGGTTTCACAACCGTCCGGGACGCCGGCGGGGCGGATTTCGGATTGGCCCAAGCCGTGGAGGAGGGCCGCGTCGCCGGGCCCCGAATCCTCTTTTGCGGACAGGGGCTATCGCAGACGGGCGGGCACGCGGATATCCGGAGGCGGGGCGAGAGCGTTGTGGAGGGGGTGAGCGCCGCGGTCAATCTCGGCCGGCTCTGCAATGGTGTCACAGAGGTCCGCCGCGCCTGCCGGGAGGAAATCCGCAAAGGCGCCAGCCACATCAAACTCATGCTGTCCGGGGGAATCGTCTCGCCGACCGACAGGATCACGAATGCCCAATTCTCGGAGGAGGAGATCCGGGCCGCGGTGGAAGAGGCGGAGATGGCCGGGATCTATTGCATGGGGCACGTGTATACGGCCCGGGCGGCGAACCGGGCCCTTCGATGCGGAGTGAGATCGCTCGAGCACTGCAATCTCATTGACGAGACGACGGTCGAGCTGTTCGTGAAGCACCAAGCGACCATGGTCCCCACCCTGGCCACCTACGACGTCCTGGGTGAAGAGGGCTTGGGAGCCGGGCTCTCGGAGGCGCAGATCGCCAAGCTTCACGAGGTCAAGGACCACGGCCTGCGGGCTCTGGAAATGGCCTCCAGGGGCGGCGTGAAGCTGGCCTACGGCACGGACCTGCTGGGCCCCATGCACCGGCATCAGCTCCGGGAATTTTCGCTCCGGTCCGCCGTTCAGCCGCCTCGTGACGTCATCCGCGCGGCGACGTGCAACGCCGCCGAGCTGTTCAGGGAAGACGGCCGGACGGGGGTCGTGGCCGAAGGCGCGCGGGCCGATCTCCTGGTCGTCGAAGGCGATCCCCTCAGTGATCTCGGATGCCTCCAGGATCCCGATCGGTGCCTCGCGGCCATCATCAAGGGAGGGGTCTTCTATAAGAACAGGCTATGAAGCGGACGGCCTCCGGAGTCCGCGGAATTCCGTTTCTTTTTCCCGGGGGAATAACATCGCACCGAAAAGGAGCCCGGGAGTGACGGGCGTTTGAGGGTGGCGCTCAGAGAGGAGGATGCCATGCACGGAATTTCACAACGTCCCGATCCGGGAACGGACCGGCGGGAAGCTGGGCCGGGCCGAAAGAAAGGGCGAAGAGCGGGCGACCGCTCCTTTCTGTCCTCCGGGGCCTGGCGGTTTGGCGGTTGCCTCACCTTGGCTCTGGCCTTCCTCCTTGCCGTGTGGCCGGGTTCCGGCGTCCTCGCTCAAGATCGTGACCGGAACGAAGCTGCCCGCCAGCAGCTCGAGTATACGCGGGCCCACTATACCAAGCAGGACTTCCATGTTCCCATGCGGGACGGAATCCGGCTGTTCACCACGGTCTACGTGCCCAAGGACTCGAGCCGGCGCTATCCCATCCTGATGGAGCGCACCCCATACTCCGTTTCGCCATACGGCCCCGAGAGCTACAGGTCCGTCCTCGGCCCCTCGCGGGGCTGCGAAGAGGAGGGCTTCATTTTTGTCTACCAGGACGTCCGCGGACGGTATCTCTCGGAAGGAGAATTCGTCGATATTCCCTTTCACAAGACCCGTCTCTCGAGTGCCAAGGACACCGACGAAAGCACGGATACTTACGACACGATCGACTGGCTCGTCAAGCACATCCCCGGCAACAACGGGAAGGTGGGGATTTGGGGGATCTCGTACGCGGGGTTCTACGCCGCATTCAGCATGATCGACGCCCATCCCGCGCTCAAGGCGGTTTCCCCCCAAGCCCCGATGGCGGATGTCGGCGACGGTGACGATGCCTATCACAACGGCGCGTTCTTCCTGGCCGCCAACTTCGGCTTCTACATGGCGTTCACGCCACGGCGGGGAGGGCCGGCCCTCCCGGAGAAGTCCGGGGGACTCAATTTCGGCACACCCGACCAGTATGACTTCTACCTGCGCATGGGGACCCTGGCGGAGGGAACGAAGAAGTATTTCCAGGACCCGAACCCGTACTGGGATGACATGCTCGCCCATGACACCTACGATGACTTCTGGCAGCGCCGCGCGTTGCCGCCCCACATGAAGAACGTCAGGCCGGCCGTGCTTCTCGTCGGGGGCTGGTTTGACGCCGAGGACCTTGGCGGCATGCCGAAATTGTTCCGGGCGCTCGCCGGCCGCCGGACGCCGGCTCCCGTCACTCTTGTCATGGGCCCGTGGCCCCATGGGGGCTGGGCCGGCATGGAGGGCGACCGGCTCGGCCGGCTGAACTTCGGATCCAAGACCGGGGCGTTCTTCCGCGGACAGATCGAATTGCCTTTCTTCCTCTACTACCTCAAGGGCCAGGGCCAGGGCCTCGCGTTACCGGAACAACACCGTCCTCCGACCGCATGGCTGTTCGAAACGGGAAAGAACCAGTGGCGCCGTTTCGACGTCTGGCCACCGAAGGAGGCCCAAGAAAAAACCTTGTATCTGGGCCCGGGCGGCAAGCTCTCCTTTGATCCGGCACCCGGGACGGGAGCCGATTTCGATGAATATCTCAGCGACCCCGGCAAGCCCGTGCCCGTGATCGGTCACATCGGGCGGGGCATGCCGTATGATTATATGACTGAGGATCAGCGGTTTGCCGCCGAGCGTCCGGACGTCCTGCTCTATGAAACCGAGCCGCTCGATCATGACGTCACGGCGGTGGGTCCCGTAACGCCGCGGCTGACGGTTTCCACATCAGGCACGGATTCGGATTTCGTCGTGAAGCTGATCGATGTCTATCCGAACGACGCCCAAGACCCGGCTGGAAACCCGGGGGGAACTCCTCTGGCAGGGTATCAGCAGCTCGTGCGGGGGGAGCCGTTCCGGGGAAAATTCCGTCATGATATGGCGAGGCCGGCGTCCTTCACTCCAGGCCTGCCGGAGAAGATCGAATTTGCGATGCCCGACGTCTGCCACACATTCCTTTCGGGGCACAGGATCATGATCCAGATCCAGAGCTCTTGGTTCCCTTTGATCGACCGGAATCCTCAGAAATTCCTGGACATTCCCAAGGCCCTGCCCTCGGACTTCGGGAAAGCGATCGAGCGCGTGTTCCGGGGCGGGAAGGACGGTTCTCAGATCCGCATCCGGGTCCTTGGATGACGGTATCGGAAAACGCCTAGGACGTCCCTGGCCCGGCCTGTGAGAAAATCCATACCTGGAGGCTCCTCCGGGAGGCCCTCGCGTTTCAGAGAATATCTTCCAGGATTTCCACGGCGTCCCGGATGAGAGGCTCGCAGCGGGTTTGGTGGAGCTTTCCCTGTTCGATCGTCTTTTGCCCCTCGGGAGTGCTGATGTCACAGCCGAGAAGTTCGTTGCAACGGGTCGTGCCGTGTTTGGCCTTGAACCTCTTGACGAATTCCTGGACGAGGGCGTAGGTGCGGTCCTTCGCCGCCGCGTCGTCGGCCCTGACCCGGCCGTATCTCAGGCCGATGACCAAAAATGCGCCGGTCACGGCCCCGCACCAGTCCCCCGACTTGGCGATGCCGCCGCCGAAGGGCTGGGCGATCCGGAGCGCCGTTTCCCGGGGAAGGCCTAAGCCTCCCGCGTAGGCCGCGAAGACGGCCTGGGAACAGCTGAAGCCTTCCTTGAAAAGTGAGAGCGCCTGCTCGGTTTTCGTCATGAGCGCGACCTTTCGCCGCCATCGTTGTGGTCGAGCATCTCCCGAGCGATCTCGAGGGACGCGTCCGTCAGGCGGCTGCCGGCGATGAGCCGGGCGATCTCCGTCATCCGCTCTTCCCGCCCCAGGCTCTGGACAAAAGTGAAGGTCCGTTCTTTTTCGACCTTCTTCTCGACCCGGAAATGATGTCCGGCCGTGGAGGCGATCTGGGGGAGATGGGTGATGCAGATGACCTGGTGGCGGCCGGCCAGTTTCCGGAGCTTCTGGGCGATAAACTCAGCCGTCTTGCCGCCGATCCCGGAATCGATCTCGTCGAAGATCAAGGTCTTCTGGGTTTCGGAATCCTTGCCCACGGATTTAAGGGCGAGCATGACCCGCGACAGTTCGCCGCCCGAAGCGATCCGCCGGAGGGGGCGGAGCTCTTCGCCGGGGTTCGGCGAGATGAGGAACTCCGCGTCTTCGGCCCCCTGGTCCCGGATCGTGGCCGGGTCCGAGAGAGTCGGACGGGCCGGATCGATGCGGATCGCGAACTTGGCCTTCTTCATGCCGAGGAACGAGATCTCCTTCTCGATGAGCCTCTCGAGCTCCCGCGCGGCCCCGGACCTCATGACGCCTAGCTTTTTGCAAAGGCCGGCATATTGCCCGAACCTCGACTGGATCTCGGCCTCGACCTCCGCCAAGCGCTCTTTGCTCGTGGTCAGCGCGGCCTGTTCTTTCCGGAGGCCTTCCAGCCGCTCGATGACCGCCTCGATGGTGTTGCCGTATTTCCGCTTAAGCTTCTCGATGACGCTCAGGCGCTCCTCGACGGCCTCCGGGTCCTCCGGGGCCTCCGACCTCCTGTCCTTGAAGCGGACCAGAGAGTCGGCGACGTCCTGGAGGAGGATGGCCGCCTCCCCGAGGCCCGTCCGGAAGCCCTCGAAGCAGGCGTCGTAAGCCGCGAGGTCGCCCAAGACCGGTTGGAGCCGGGAGAGCAGCGGGATGAGCGAGTCCTCGCGGAGGTAGGCGATGTCGAGGGCGCGGTCGACGAGGGAGGCGATCTTTTCGGCGTTCTTGAGGATCTCCCGCTCCCGGAGGAGCTCGGCGTCCTCCCCGGGCCTCAGCCCGGCCGACTCGATCTCCCGGGCCTGGAAGGCGACGAAATCGAGCCTCTGCTCCCGCTCTTTTTCCCGGGCCTCGAGATCGTTTTTTTCCTGGAGAAGGCTCCGGAGCCCCTGGGCGGCCAGGGCTGTCTCGCGCAACAGGGGGGGATTGTCCAGGGCGTTGTCGAGGTAACGGAGGTGGTTCTCGAGGTGGAGGAGGAAAACATGGTCGTTCTGCCCGTAAATGTCGACGAGCCGCGGGCCGAGCTCCCTGAGCCTCCGGACCGGGACGAGGACCCCGTTGACATAAGCCTTGCCCGACCCCTGGTCCGTGATCTGGCGCTGGATGAGGAGCTCTCCCTCTTCGGCTGCGGGGAGATCGCCAAGGTCTATGGATGCCTTGGCCACGTCGAACACGGCCTCGACGAGGGCCTCCTTCTTTCCCGTCCGGACGAGCTCGGGCGAGCCCTTGTCGCCGAGGACGAGCCGGATGGCGTCGATGATGATGGACTTTCCTGCGCCTGTCTCGCCGGTAAGAATGGAAAACCCGGAGTCCAGCCGGATCTCGAGCTCCTCGATGGTCGCCAGATTCCTGATCCGCAGGAGCTTGATCATGGCCTCTCCGGATTTTATTTGGTGAGCGTGTAAACGATAAGGGCCCGGCCCATGTTGATCCGGCCGTGGCCGATCTCATCGTCCTTGACCGGATATCGGGCCTTGTTAACTTCGGCGTCCATGACCTTGACGCGGAGGATCTTGCAATTCCAGGGGACACCGGCGATCCCCTCGTTGCCATTCGTCTCGGCCGCCGTGATGCCGGCGACCCGGCGGCCGGCGGAGGCTCTCATCCAGGCCGGGCCGCCCAGGCCGCTTCCCTTCACAGCGAACCCCTCGAGCGGCCATGTCTTGGTCCTCCCCCAAAGAATAGACGGACCGTCCCGCCCCTTCGATCTCAAAGCCTCCGAGCCGGAGGAGCCTTGCCCGGACCCCGGCCCCGAAGAGAGGGCTCCTCGCCAGGCCGGCTTCATTGCCGAGCGAGACGGGAAAAGGGCCCGGGCTCGCGTTTTCACGGCCGCACCTCCTCCGGGATCGTTCGAGGTCACTTGACCTTGGCCGGGATGGCCTTTTTGCTGGCCTCGATCTCTTTCAGCCGTTCCGTGGCCTTCTTGATCAAACTGCTCTTCGGATAGTCGGAGACGAGCTTGGTGAAATAGGGGACGGCCTGATCGCGAGCTCTGGCCTCGAAGTAGGACTCGCCGAGGTAGAAGTAGACGACGTCCATGTGCGAATAGTTGGGGTACGTCGTCATGACATCACTCAGGCGGCTGATGGCCGCCCGGTAGACCTTCATCTTCGCATATTGCGTTCCGATGCCGGTCTCGTGCTCGGCCAGCCGCTCCTCGCAGTCCTTGATCTTTTCCTGGGTTTCCTTGGCCTGGTGAATCCAGTCGTTGATCTGCTTGTAATAGGGAAAGTAAAGGTTGCTGAAATGTTTTGACGGAACAGAACGAGGAAGTCTGCGTGCCGAAGTCCGTTCCGCAGATGAACACTACCTGCAAGGCGATCGCCGATGGCGGCGTGATGGCTCAAGATTTCTGATGGCGATCTCGCATTGGTGCTCGAAGATCTTATGGATGTAATCCTGGCGGCTGCTGGTGGAAACATACCACTCGGTAACGTCGCGGATGCCCCTGGGATGCTTGAGAGATGGTCCCGGAACCAGCGCGATATCGCCGAATGCCGTGCCTCCGAAGTTGGCAATCACGCCGCGGCCCGTTTGAGCCGCAGCTCGCACCGTCGAACAATGTGGTCGAGGTCCGCTGGCGAAATAGGGTGAACTCTTCCATGTTGTCTTCCGGGTTCAGCTTCTCTTCGTCAAGCGGCTCCTGGCGCACGATGCAATCGAAGAAATAGCCGCCGCTGGGGCATGCGTCCGCTGGGCGGAACGAGTGTCGCCACTCGGGGTAGATCAAGGTGTCGCCATCCGCATCGACAGAAGCGTTGAAGTCTCTGGCCACCAGCACTTCCAGCCCGTTGAATTTCCAGCTCTTCCATTCATCCGCCGGAAATCCAAACATGGTGTTCCGCGGAAAAGTACGCCACCACATCAAGCCCCATCGCCTGCCAGCAGGTCCTCTTCGATCAGCCCCAGCATCTGGAACGGCTCGTGAACGCGCACGGGGCGCTGCTCCAGGCCGTAGTAGTCGCGCAAGCTCCGCTACGCAACTGACGTGCATGCCGGTCACGGCGGTGCCGCCAAAGTCGATGGGAATGCGGTCCGGCTGCTTGTGGTTCAGCGTTCCGGAGCCGCTCGCGGCTGCCGTGTTCTGAACCGGAGTGGCCATCTCCTGCCTCCTTGCTGCCCTGGCCTATCCCGTCGCCTGGATGATCCCTGCGATTATATTGCTCGAAGCCGATGGTGCGCGGTGCGCCAGGGCGGGCAGCGTCCGGCGTGAGATACAAGAACCGCGACAGCCTGGTTTGGCAGCGATCCCACCTCTGCCTCGCACATAACCGACGCTTCGTCATAGGTGACTTCATTCATGGACTGCGGTGACCTCAAGGACCTCGACAGGTTCGCTGTCCGAAAACCGGATAGGTATGCCGCGGACCCAGTCGGCTTGCGCGAAGACACCCAGTTCCTTGCCGGTAACGATCGACTGCAACTTGTAGCCGCCCGCGGGCATCAACGGCAACCGTATCGTGGCTACCGGCTCGAGCGACTTGTTGCGGAAGAGCGTGATGACGCCGCTGCCGCCGCGCCCCAGGCGAGCAAAGCCATCCCATGCCGCCGGCGCGGGCTGGACCAACTGCCGAGCGGGAAGAAGCTTTCGCTGATCCGAGTCGTGCTTCTCAGCTTCTTGAACCAGCCGATCTTTTCGCGGTACCACCGGCGATCGGCTGCGTCAGCTTGCGCAGGTCGCCGAGCAGCAACGGCGCCGAGCCGATGGCCGTCGCAAAACTCTCCTGAATCGACGGCAGCTCCGCGTGGATATTGCCGATGAGCATGCTCTCGACGGGCATGGACGCGGCGCGCTGGTAGAGCAACTGGCGGGCCTGCCGCGGTCCGGCCGAATCCGGCCGCGTGTCGTCCACGTTGCTCATCCAGTCCAGGTCGCCGGCCGCCAAAAGGCCGGCATCGATCACGTGCTTCTGGCCCCATAGCTCGAAGGTCAGGTCGAGCAGCACTTCCGGATGCTTTTGATAGATCTGCCGGTGATGTGGGCGATGCCTTCATAGATCATGTTGAGCGACTCGGCCCAGTTTGTGTGGTAGTGGCCTTTGGCCCAGCAGCCGGCGCCTTGCCGTAGGCATTCAAGATGGTGGTCAGGTCGAGCTTGACGTAAGCCAGGTGAAAGCGCTCGATGGCATCGATGACGCGGCCGGCGGCGGCATCGCGAAATGCGGACGCCATGCACATGACGGCCATTTCGCCGGCCATGGTCGAGGTGGTCTTGAGCTTGCCTTGCCGGTCGGTCGATGCCCATTCGGGATGATGGCGATAGTCCGGCGCAGTGGTTCCGATGGCCGCAACGGGAATCCACAGACCCAGGCGCACGCCTCTTGCCTCGACCGCATCCAGAATGGGTTGCAAGCCGCCGGGAAACGACGCCAGGTTCACGCCGTTGTCTCCGTATACCTGTTGCCACCCATCGTCGATGGTGAAGATATCCATCCCCATGGAGCCCGCGGCATCGATCAATTCAAGCGCTGTAGCGCGATCGATTCCCCGCTCGAAAGGCTCCCACGCGTTGTAGATCCAGGGAGGTCCTTGCGCATCGACGCGCCGCACAAGAACCTTCGAGGTGTAGGAAGGCAGCACCCAGTGCGGATCGTGAAAGCCGTCGTCCCTGCGAAAGGTTACCAGCGATACGGCTGCCGTGGTGAACAAGTTGCCGGGCGCGAGAGTGCGTTCGAAGGGCATCAGATCGGTATCGTAGAGGACGCCGATGCGCACACAGTGCGGATCGTCCCAACCGCCGATCTCGGTGCGCTTCATATATCCGGGGACCTTGAGCCGAGAATGGCCAGGCCGGCGCTGGTGCGGCCATTGGCCAGCAACAAGCCGGCATCTTCAGAGCGCCCGGTGTAAAAAATTTCCCTGGGAATCGTCCCGTACTGCGTGAGGAGAGTCGTTTCATTCTCCGGCCCGAGCGTAACTGCGATGGACTCGATATCGAGATGCGAACAATGGAGCGGGGGTGGGGGTGCCGGTATTGCGCAACACCAGATGCTTGCGGATCGCCGCATGACCTTCATAGACGCAGAGAGAGCGACCGACACTTCAAGGGCGAGGGTCTTATGACGCAGGTTGACGGTCAAGCGACTTTCCGTCTGGCCAGCGCGGTCTCGCTGCCGATTCACCAGGTTGGAAGCTCCGCATTGTTGCCCGCGCATATTTGTCCGTTGCACAGGAAGGAGAACTCCTGGGCCAGGTTCGCGCGGATCTCTCCTGGAGTGGACGAAGTCCACATGCGTGGACAGGTCGGACAACTGCTCGGTGAACAGTCCCGACCCGGCATGGAACGTCACGGTCCTTGCGATGAGGCCGTTGCCGATTTTCCAGGATGCGATGGCGCTCCCGGAACCGGGATGATCCCCGCGGTCCGTTGCCCGGCCGAATGCCCAGGGCCCGCAGGCGCTACTCGCCGCCATCAGCAAACCGTTCCGGATCAGTCTTCTTCTA
>CAWCND010000017.1:0-20783 GCA_963796835.1 Candidatus Aminicenantota bacterium
GCGTACGCCGAGATTGTCCTTTCCAGCCCATAGAGGTATGTCCGGTGGGTGTGGAGAAGGCCGGCACACGGGGCCACCTTTCCATCCCACCTGACAAAAGTGCAACGGTCATGAATAAACCGGCAGCGCGGGGCATCGACGCTCATCCGGTTCCCCATGAAAGACAGGTTTTCGAATCCTTGAAGGAGGCTGAACAAGGCCTCTTTCGTGGTGTTGTTGACGTCCAGCCGGGGGAGATTGATCTCGGTCTTGCCGGACGCCGCGGTGAAGGTGTCAAGGGTCAAAGTCTGGAGACAGAGCATCTCCTTCTCCATCTCCGGGTTGTAGGGAAGGACGTGGCTGACCGAAACGCGGCGGGCCCCCACGGTCCGGGCGAGCTTATCGAGGTTTTTGAGGTCGCCCATGTTCCGCCGCAGGAGGACGAAGGCGATCCCGAGCTCGACGCGGTGCGGCCCTCGGGAATTGAGGCTGTTGAGCCGGCGGAGATTTTCGACGATCCGGCCGAAATCGCCGCCTCCGCGGATATCCTCATATCTCTCCTGCGTCGCCCCGTCAATCGAGACCCAGAGCGTGTCCAACCCGCTCGACCAGAGGGCCTCGAGCTCCCTCCCATCCAGCCGGGTCCCGTTAGTGACCATTTCCGCTCTGAGTCCCAGGGACTTAACCTTCCGGACCATCGGGATGATCGCCGGATGAAGCGTCGGCTCCCCGATCCCGCCGAACATGACGGATTCGACGGCGGGGAAGCGACCGAGCTGGGAAACCAAGCGGTCGAAAACCTCCTGGTTCATATCGCCCGTAGGCTCGTTCCAGGTGTTCCTAAGACACGTCCGGCAACTCAGCCCGCAGCGGGAGGTGGGTTCCACATAAACCCGGGCCAGGCTGTGGATGTCGGGCAGGACCTCGAGGCGGCCGTGGTCGAACCGGATGCCGGCGACCGAGCCCGGGACGAGTCCCAGGCGCTTCGCGGCGGACGGGGGGACGACCAGGCTTCCGTCTTTTCTGACGCGGCGGCGGGCCACCCCTTCCTCGGGCCTCTTCCCCGAGTCGCGGGCAACGGCAGGGGCCCGCTCTCCTTTTTCAAGATAGGTCAGTCCCGCTCGTCCTCCAAGGACTCTTTGGCCGGCCTTTTTTCCGCTCACGGGCTTTGACATATGAAACTATTTTCATATATTCATCGGGGTTTGTCAAGGCGAGGGGCCGGTCCTATTTATAGAGCTTGTAGACGCGCAGAGCGATCCGGGCGATCATCCGCTTGGCGATGACGGCGCCCGTGTCCCCCTCGGTCAGGACGCAGACCAGGACGTCCCCCCGCCCGGTGAAAATGATCCCGGCGTCATGGCAGACTTTGTTCTCGAGTCCGGTCTTGTGGGCGACGGGGGTCTTCCGGGGCAGATACCGGGGGATCCGGTCGTTCACTTTCTGTTCCTTGAGGACCGCCATACATTTGTCCGAGGCCGGCGGGCTGACGCAGCTCCTGCGATACATCTTTTCCAGGATGTCCGCCATCTCGCGCGGCGTCGTGTAATTTTCGATCCCCCTGGCCCGGGACTGGAAGTCCATCATCTTCCGCGACAGGTTCGTCCGCTCGAGCCCGAACTCGCGGAAGGTGCTGCCGATATAATCGAACCCGAGGAGGTCGATGAGCATGTTGGCCGCGGTGTTGTCGCTGTCGGTGATCATGAGCTCGAGGAGCTTCTCGATCGTGACCGGCGTTCCGGGCGGGGCCGCCCGGAGGATCCCCGAACCCCGGACCTTGTCCGTCCTTTTCAGGGTCAGGACCTCCTCCAGGGAGATCCGGTTTTCCTCGACGGCCTTGAGGCAGGAGGCCATGATCGGGACCTTGACCATGCTCGCCGACGGGAACGACCGGTCCTGGTTCCGGGCCATGGTCCGGCCGGTCTGGAGGTCCTTGATGACGAAACCGAGAGTCCCCTGAAAATCCCGGAGGCTCCTCAGGATGTCTTTTTCGAGCTCGGCCCATTTCGCGTCCAGCGGCTCCCCGGCCGCGGCCTGAGGGATCACGTATTGGAGCGGGGCTGCAGCGCCCGGCCCGGCCGGGGCCGCGAGCGCGGCGGAAGCAAGGGCGAGCGGGAGGGCCAGGATCGGCCACGAAGCGAATTTTCTCTTCATCATTCGGCGCAACGGATTCTTATCTTACCAGCACGGCCGTTGTTTTTGAAGCCCTCAGTGAGGCGATCCGAGGCCGGCGTCCCATCGGCCTCCCCGTCGAGGGCCGCGCGACCCTGAGGAAGGCCGGAAAACGACGATGGCCCGAGAGGTTGAACTCCCGGCCAACCCCTCCTATAATCTCCGTGATGACTTCGAAGGAGAGAATGCTCCGGGCGCTCGCCGGGGGGAAGCCCGACCGTCTGCCGGCGACCGTCCACCAGTGGCAGAAGTTCCATCTGGACACATACCTGGGCGGCATCACGGACCTCGAGGCGTTCGACATATTCGGCCTCGACGCGTCGATCCAGTTTTTTCAGGACATGGGCCAGTTCTGGCTGACGGACGCGGAGTTCACCAAGTTTTCGACACCCGATTGGCAGGACGAGGTCGAGGTCCTCAGCTCCGACCCCGACAACAGGATCTGCCGTCACACGATCCGGACGCCCGGAGGCGCGCTGACGTACGCCTCGGCCGGCAACCGGGCCACGACCTGGATCACGGAGCACCTCATCAAGCGGGACGACGACATCGGGCTCATCGACAAGTACATGCCCGTTCCCAGTCTCGACCCCGCCGCGATCGGCCGGCTGTACGACAGGGTCGGCGACAGAGGCATCCTGCGGGGCTTTGTCTGGGGCGACCAGGCCGGCTGCTGGCAGCACGCCGCCTGTCTGATGGACATCCAGGAGCTGATCCTCCGCGCCATGGACGACCCGGGCTGGGTCCACGAGCTCCTCGGGATCCTGCTCCGGAAAAAGCTCCGGTTCATCGAGACCATGAAGGGCGCCCGGTTCGATCTCGTCGAAACGGGAGGCGGGTCGGCCTCCTCGACTCTCATTTCGCCGGCCCTTCACCGGGATTTCTGCCTGCCCTACGACCGCCGGATGCACGACGCCCTTCACACCGTCGGTTTCACCGTCGTCTACCACACTTGCGGCGGGACCCGGGGCATCGAGGAGCTGATCGTGGCCAACGGCTGCGACGCTTCCGAGACCCTGGCCCCGACATCGATCGGCGGGAACCAGGAGCCCTGGGAGTTCAAGGAGAAGATCGCCGGCCGCCTGGCCCTCATCGGAGGGCTCGACCAGTTCAACGTCTTGACGACGGGGACCAAGGCCGGCATCCGGGGCATGGTCCACAAGCTGTTCGAGAAAGTCGGCGGCGAAGGCGGGTACATCCTGTCCGCGAGCGACCATTTTTTCGACACGCCGCCCGAGAACCTGCGCGCCTACGCCGAGGCCGCGCGGGAATGCGTCTATTGAGGGATCAGTCCGTGCCGGGCCCCGTCCCGCCCAGCATCTTTCTCTGGGCCTTTTTTTCGGCGTAAGGGCGCGGGACGTAGACGGTCTCGCCGGTCGCCGGGTCCCGCCCCGTGTGATACATGCAGGTCGAGCGGGTCATTGGGGTCGGGGTGAAGATCTGGACGCCCTCGACTGGCTTCTCCCCATCTTTCTCCAGTTCCTTGAGGTAGGCGGCCAGCTCCTTGGCTTCCTTCTCCGAGGTCCCCGGGTGAGCCACCATGAAATAATACTTGAGATGCTGCGGGCTCGCCCAGCGTCCCCGGCCGGCCTTTTTGTTGATCTCCGCGAAAACGCGCCGGAACTCCTCGAGCGATCGCCGGCCGCCGCTCTTCCCCATCAGCCGGAGGACGTTGTCCGAAACATGCTCGGGGGCGATCTTCAGGAGCCCTGAGATGTGGTGCTTCGAGAGCTCTTCGAGATACTCCCGGCTCTCCAGGGCCAGGTCATAGCGGATGCCGCTCCGGACGAAGACCTTCTTCACCCCCGGGATCCGGCGGGCCTTCCGCATGAGGGCGATGAGCCGCTTGTGGTCCCGGGTGAGACGGCCGCAGTCCAGGCAATCCCCGTCCCGGCAAGGCGTCTCGCAGTCCATGCCGTACATGTTGGCCGTGGGACCGCCCAGGTCGTCGATAAAACCCTTGAAGTCGGGATGTCCGGTCAGTCGCTGGATCTCCGCCAGGATGGACCCTTCGCTCCGGGAGACGATCCGGTCGCCCTGGTGGAGGGAAAGGGAACAGAAGGAACACCGGCCGATGCAACCGCGGTGGGTCACGACCGAGAACCTGGCCATCCCGAGCTCGGGATAGCCGTCCGGGATCGCGCGCGAGAACGGCAATCCGTAGATCCAGTCGAGGTCTCCCGTCTTGTACTCGGGGGCGGGATACTGGATGACGAACCGGTTGGCGTGTCCCTGGGCGAGCAGGCGCCGGTTGGAAAGGCGGCCCTGGGCTTTGCAGAACAAGTCCTTGTCGCGGCTCACGTCCTCGAAGGACGGGATCGTCTCGGCTCCCTCCGGCGGCTCATCCCGGACGACGCACGTCCCCGGGATCCCGTCCAGCCCCTCGCCGCGGTCAAGCCTTTTCGCGATCTTCAGGACCTGGATCTCGCCCGGGCCGTAGACGAGGATGTCGGCGCGGGTGTCGAGGAGGATCGACCGCCGGACCGCATCGTCCCAGTAATCGTAGTGGGCGAGGCGGCGGAGCGAGGCCTCGATCCCGCCGAGGACGATGGCCGCGCCGCGGTGGAGCTCCCTGATCTTGTTGGCGTAGACGATGACCGCCCGGTCGGGCATCCGGGCGATATAGGGGACATTACGGTCCCGGGCCCGGTCGCGCTTGAGAGGCGAATAGTTGACCAGCATGCTGTCGATCGAGCCCGAAGTGATGCCGAAGAACAGCCGCGGCCGGCCGAGCTTCAGGAAATCCTCCCGGCCTTTCCAGTCCGGGGATTCGATGACCCCGACGCTGTACCCGCGCGCGTCGAGAACGCGGGCGATGACCCCGACCGGAGAGAGCGGGTGGTCGGCGTAGGGCTCGCCGCTGACGAGGATGACATCGAACCCGGAGCCGCGCGTCGCGATCATCAGCGCTATTGTAGCATGCCCTCTCCGCGTGAACGAAAGGCCGGGAGCGCGACCCCCGGAGGGGCTCGCGATGACATTCGGTCGTTCGCCCTGCTCGGCATACCGGATAGGATCCGGAGCGCTGGCGACCCAAGCGTCAGGCCGTCGGGCCGGCCTGGCCGCCTTCCCGCGGCACGGCATAGAGGCCGAAAACCGCGTTCGCGAGAAGCAGGGCCCCTGCGATATAGAACGGATACTGGAGCCCCGACCGGAAGCCGATCGACGGGAAGATCACGGCCCCGGTCATCAGGCCGGCCGTCTGGATGGTCATGAGCAGGCCGAAGCTCCCGCCGATCGTCCGTTTCTCGAAAAGCCGGGAGATGACGAGGAGGACGAGGGCGCCCATCAGCCCGTCGCCGCACTCGTGGACGAAGCGGAAAAGGAACGACAGCCGCACGTCGGTCTGGACCATGAACACGAGCCCGAGCCCCGAAAGGGCCATGCCGAGAATGAGGAGTCGGCGGTTCCGGCGAGGGTCGGCCTTCAGCCGGCTGAGGGCCAGCGATGACGAGCCGATGCCCAAATAGGCCAAGCCCATGTAAAGGGCGCCTTGGAAGTCGTTGAGGCCGAACCGCGCCCTCAGGAAGGGGCCGTAAACAGTGCCTTCCACTCCCCAGTGGAGCGCCAGGACGAACAGGAAGGCGGAAAACGCCAGGGTCCGCTTTTGGAAGATGTTCGAGCGGTATTCCCGCATGGTGACGGGGGAGAACTTTTCCCGGCCGAACCCCCGGAGGGCCAGGGCGACGAGCGCCGTCAAGGCGGCGAACACGGCGAGCAGCGTCCGGTAGCCCGAGTAGAACGTCAGGAGTCCGCCGGCCACGAAGCCGATGGGGGGTCCGATGGCCAGCCAGAAGTTGTAGACCCCGTACTTGCGGTTGGGGTTCGGTTCCGTATCGTCCTTGTAGTAAAGGCTGGCGGTCGAAACGTCCAGGGCGTTGTTGGCGATGCCGGCGAGAAGGAAGACGAAAGCCATCAGCCCGGCGCCCCGGGTGAGGCCGATCAGGACGAAGGAGAGGCCCTGGGCCAAGAGGGCGGTGAGGATGACTTTCTTCATCGACAGCCGGTCGTTCATCCAGCCCGTGGGGAAGGAGAAGACGATGGGGGCGAAGGAAAAGCAGGCCACGATGAGGCCGATCTCGAGGCCGTTGAACCCGAGCTTCAGGAAGTGGAGGGGGGCCAGGAAGAGGACGGTCGTCAGGGTGAGCTTCCGGACGAAGTTGATGGCGTGGACGCGGCGGATCATCGGCTCAGGCGGACATCATAGCATAAAAAAAGGGCGGCCCGAAGACCGCCCCTTCTCAGACTGTCGGGGCCCAATACCCTCTCCCCGAATGATCGGGACAGGATCTCGCGCCCCTCCCGGTTCAATGTTTCTTAAGGTCGATGTTGCCGCTGAAGCTTCCCAGCCGGATCCTGGCCCCGCCCTTGTTGACGGTCCCGTGGATCTCCTTCGGGGAGAGCTTGCCGACGACCTCGATCTGGAAGTCGCTGTCGATGACGCCGCTGAACGTGGTGGCTTCGAATTCGAAGGCCGAGTCGGCCGGGATCTTCAATTCGACGTTCCCGCTGTGGGACTTGAGCTCGTAGTTCCCCCCGG
Source organism: Candidatus Aminicenantota bacterium (assembly GCA_963796835.1). GTDB lineage: Bacteria > Acidobacteriota > Aminicenantia > Aminicenantales > Saccharicenantaceae > DATKJS01. Next base: position 6,692 of record CAWCND010000017.1, read on the forward strand.
GCATGATGGTCCCCATGTAGGTGATGTTCCCGCTGACCGTCTTCCCGGTCACCGTCCGGGCCCCGGCCACGTCCTTGAGCTCGATGTCGCCGCTGACCGATTCAAGCTCCACCGACCCATTGACCTTGGTCGCCTTGATGTCCCCGGAAACGGACTTGAGGTAGGCGTCGCCCATCACGTTCTCCAGAGTGATGTCGCCGCTGACCAGTTTGATCTCAACTCCGGCCGCGCCGAGGACGTTGACGTTGCCGCTGACGGAGTTGACCTTGACCGGCCCGCCGTGAATGCAATCGAGGGTGACGTCGCCGCTCACGGACTTCACGTCGGCGGCCACCTTCTCCGGGATCCAGAGCTTGTAGGAGACCGAAACGTTATTGTTGTTGTTCATGACGCCCCAAAAGCCGTGACGCTCGGGGTACTTGGTCTCGATCCGGACGATGCCGGCTTCGCTGGTCACCTCGATCGTCACGTCCTTGGCGTTCTCCTTGGCCTTGTCGAGGCTCGACGCCTCGGACACCTTGAGGGCCTCGATCTTGACCTGGTCTTCCTTCCAGCTCTTGATCTCGATGTCGCCGGAAACGTTGATCAGGTAGACCTTGCCGCCCTTGGCCAGGGCTTCCGTCTTCTCGAACTTCTCCTCGTACTTCTCGCGGCCGAGGGCCAGGGCAGCGCCGAGGGTCAGGACGAAGGTCAGGCCCAGCGGGACCGCCAGCTTCTTCAGGATTTGCCGATTCATCATGGTCATCCTCCTTCTCGGATGTTCTTATCAGGTCGTTCCCCGCTTGACGGCGGCCGGGTTCCTTCCCGAGAACTCCAGGGCCGTGTCGAGGACGTGGACTTTGTCAAGGTAGGCGGCCAGGAGGTAACTCCTGGCCTGAAGGTCGTCCGGCTCCTTCAGAACGGCCTGGCGGCAGGCCTGGATGGTGGCGTCGATGACGGCCAAGTTCTTCTCGAACATCTCGGCCGCCTGGGGGACCATCATCCCTTTCTGGGAGGCGAACGCTTCTCCAAGGGACGCGATCGCTTTTTTATAGTATCCTTCGGCCTCGTCCAGCTTGGCCAGCGTGTACGTCTCGGAGTTCCTGGGAACTCCGGGGCTCCCCCGGCGGGCCAGGCGGATCCCGACGATAATCCCCGAAGCGATCAGGATGAGGGCGAGGGCGGCCGCTCCGGCGAGTCTCAGGGCCGGTGCGCTCCAGCCGAACGGCCGGGGCCGGGGGGCCTTCTCCGAGGCCGCGGCCAGGCCCTCTCCGGCGGCATTCAGCCGGCTCCTGATCCTTAGCCAGACGGCGTCCCGGGGCCCGGGTCCGGCCAGGCCGGGGGCGGCTTCGATCATGGCCTGGAAGTCCCCGAGGAGCTCCCGGCAGGCCGCGCATTTCAGGACGTGCTGTTCGAGCCCGGCGGCCTTCCCTGGTTCGAGCGAGCCATCGATATATTCGCTGACGAGTCTTTGGGCTTTGTGGCACCGCATGGTTTTTCTCCGTTAGACGACTTTCCTGGCCTTGAGGAAGACCCGCAGCTTCATCCTGGCCTTGAAAAGCTGAGATTTCGAGGTCCCCACGGAACAGCCGAGGAGCCGGGAGATCTCTTGATGCTTGTACCCCTGGACGTCGTGGAGGACAAAAACGCTCCGGAGACGAGGGGGAAGGGACTCGACGGCGGTTTCCAGGGGCTCCTTGAGGTCCCTCTCGACGGGTTCGGCGCCTTCGTCAAGAATCTGCCCCTCCATCTCGCTGAGGGGAACGGTATTCCCTCCCTGGGCCTTTTTCTGGCGCAGGTAGCTGTAGCAGGTGTTGAGGGCGATCCGGAAGATCCAGGCCGGGAACGTGTCCGCATCCCGGACTTCCCGGAGATGGGAGAAGACCTTCAGAAAAACGTCCTGGAGGAGGTCCTCGGCGGCCGCCTGGTTCAGGGTGTGGCGATACTGCAAGCCGAAAACCGGGCGCTTGAACATCTCGTAGATGGATTCCATGGCCGCGAGCTCGCCCGAGCGGCCGCGGGCGAGGAGGTCGGCCAAGCGGGCCTTGTCGGCCGTCCCCCAGATGGGCTCATCGCGCTTCGCCTCGCTCATGAACCCGGCCGCCCCCTGGGATCCACCCGGCTGATCATAGGTCCTATTATCCATGATTTCCCCGGTGACTGCCAGGATCAGGCCAGGTGCGTCCATTTCTTTCCTCACCCGTAATAGATGAAGCTCCCCCGGAAAAGGTTGCCTGAGGGGAGATCAGGGATGCCGGGCGCTATTTCCGACGGGCGAGGGAGAGGGCCGAGGGAGCCATGGCGATCCCGCCCAGGGCTGTGCAGCGGAGCTCGGCCGGAAGCATCTTCCCCGAAGAGTAGGCCGCGTCGATGGTCTCATCGAGGGGGATCGGATTCCGGTAACCGCCGAGGATCAAGTCGGCGCAGACGAACGCGCTCGATGCGGCCACGGCATTCCGGGTATGACAGGGGATCTCGCACATCCCCTGGACGAGGTCGCAAACAGACCCCATGGTGTTCTGGAGGCAAACGGCCGCGGCATCGGCGGCCTGGGCAGGGCTCCCGCCGGCCGCCTCGACCACGGCCGCCGCGGCCATGGCTCCCGCCGCGCCGATCTCGACCTGGCACCCGGCGACTTCGGCGGCGAAGGTCGCCCGCCTGGCGATGATCAAGCCGACCGCGGAGGCGGCCAAGAGGGCCAAGGCTATTTTTTCTCCATCGAGCTTCTTCTCCTCGGCCAGCGTGACGGCGACGCCCGGGAGGACGCCCGCCGAACCGCCGGTCGGGGCCGCGCAGACAATACCTTGGCTGTTGGAGACGTGCAAAGCGGCCATGGCCCTGGCCGCGGCCCTCGTATGGACGCCTCCGAGCGGGAGGCTCGCCTTCGCCTCGGAGCGGAAGATCCGCCCGGCCGAAGGCCTTAGGAGCTGCATCCGGAGCCCGCGGCCGGACAGGCCCTGGCGGACGGATCCCCGCATGACCTCGAAGCGCCGCCGGATCTCCCGGACGACTTCGTCTTCGGAGATCCCAAGAAGCTCGGCTTCATAGGCCAGGGCGGTTTCCCCCAAAGAGATATGCCGCGCGCGGGCCACGCGGATCATCTCCGCCCCGCTTGAGAAAAGGGGCGCTCCTTTTTGGATATGAAAAAGAGGAGGGGCCGACCAAGTCTCCCTGACGCCCTCGAGCCGGTCGAGCCGGGCCCGGACGGCCCGGCTCAGCGGCCTCAGCCGTTTGAAAGAGAGAAAGACGCTCCCGCCCTTGACCCGCCGGACGGGGTTCCCGATGAGATGCCCGTCCGAGGAGACCATCGTTCTGACGGTATCGTTGAGGCGCTTATCGGCCAGGACAAGGACCTCGTGGCTCTTCCCGTCGAGGGCAACCGGCCAGCCTTCGAGCTCGGTGAGGGCGATCATCCCCCCGCCGACCGACTTGGCCATGACCTTGAGGCGCCTACCACGTCCGGAAACAGCCTCGATCCTCACCGTATTCGGATGGTCCGCCCTTTCGAGCGGGGCGATCCGGAATTTGAGCCTGAGGCCTTGCTGGGGGGCAACGGCGAGGGCTTTGGCGAACCTGCGGTCGGTGATCGGCCAGCCGAGGAGGCCCGAGGCGAGGGCCAGGTCGACGCCCTGCTGGCGGTAGGTTTTAGCGTATGAGCCATGAGGGTCAAAAGTGAACGTGGCCGCGACGGGTTCTCCTCCCAGCAGCGAGCGGAGGAGCCGCCCGATGTGATAGGAGCCGGCGGTGTGGGAGCTCGATGGTCCACGCATGACCGGGCCGAGGACGTCGTTCAGGATGCTGACGAATTCCATCTTCTTCTTTCTTTCAGCCGAAGACCAGGCTGGCGACCGCCAGGTCCAGGGCCGCGTTGCCCACGGACTTGAACAAGGTGATGTCATCGCCGGATCTTCGGCCCGGCTTGAGTCCCGCCAGGACTTCGCCGATCTCAGCCCGGATATGGCCCTCGTCAATCAGGCCCTCGCGGAGGGGGATGATCAGGTCCCCGGCTTCTTCGAGGCAGGCCTGCCGTAGGTCGACAAAGACTCTGGCCCGTCTGACGGTTTCGCCCGGGACCTCTCGGACATGCGGCTTATAGGAGCCGATGGCGTTGATATGGACACCCGGCTTCAGGTCCCTGTCCAGGAAGACGGGCACGATCGAGGTCGTCGCCGTTGAGATGATGTCCGCTCCGCGCAGCGCTTCGGGCGAGGCGGCCGGCTCCACATCCACGGACAGTGCTTTCCCCATCTCCTCGGCGAAGCTCGCCGCAGCCGCGGGGTTGGTATCGAAAATGAAGGCCTTGCGGATCGGCCGGACCGCGGCGATGGCCTGAAGCTGCGTCCGACCTTGGACTCCGGCGCCGAAGACGGCGGCCACCCGGGCGTCCTGACGGGCCAGCGCGTCCGTGGCAGCTCCAGAGGCCGCCCCTGTCCGGACCGCGGTGAGATAGGCCGCCTCGATCACCGCGAGGGGCGTCCCATTTTCAGCGTCCATGAGGATCGCTATCGCCTGGGCCAGAGGAAGCCCCTTGGCCGGGTTGCCCTCGCTGAGCGAGATCAGCTTCAGCCCGAGCCGCCTGGTTTGGGGCAGGTAGGCGGGCATGACCAGAGCCGTCGTCCTGGACCCGGGGATTTCGAGGCAAGTCCGGGGAGGGACGACGGCCCGGCCGGAAGAGAGCTGGACAAGAGCCTCGCGGACCGCCCGGATCGCTTCGGGCATGGCCAGGGTCCGTCTGATCTCTTCCTCAGTGATGTATCTCATCGACATCCCGGGACCGGATGATGATATCGCCGGCCAGGAATCGCTGTCAAGGAAGCGGCGGCTTTAGTTCGGGCCCCAGTGCATCAGGACGGGCGGGATGAGGGCCAGGGCCGCGAACAGGACCCAGACGACGAGGAGCGGGACCATCCACTTGGCCCATTTCTCCCACTTGAGCCCGGCCAGCCCCAGGATTCCCATGGTGACCCCCGACGTCGGCAGGACGGGGTTGATATACTCGGCGAGCTGGAAGGCGAAGACCGAGGTCTGCCGGGTGATCCCGACGAGGTCCCCGAGCGGGGCCATGATCGGGATGGTCAGGGCGGCCTGGGCCGTCCCCGAATGGACGAAGAAGTTGATCACACACTGGGCGACGAACATGAGCTCGGAGGAGAGGAGCGGGTGGAAGCGCGAGATGGCGCCGGCCATCCCGGCCAGGATGGTGTCCAGGATCCTCCCGTCCTGGGCCACGATGAGGATGGCCCGGGCCGTGCCGATGATGAGGGCCGCGTTGACCATGTCCTTGGCCCCCTCGACGAACGCTTTGCCCAGCTCGTCGCCCTTGAGCCTGCCGGCGACCCCGGCGAAAATCCCCATGGCCAGGAAAACGCCGCCGATCTCGTAGATGAACCAGTGGTATTTCAGGATGCCGAAGACCATGAAAGCGAAGCCGGCGAGGAAGACCGCCATGACCCGTTTGTGCCCGGCCGTCAGCGTGAGCTTTTCGATGACCGGCCCGCCGACCTGGAGCTTCTTTCTCTTTTCGAGGTCCTCTTCGTAGGTCGGGCTGAGCTTCGGGTCCTTGGAGATCCGGCCGGCGTAGCGGGTGACGACGGCGATGACGATGGCCGTCCCGCCGGCCCAGACGATCAGCCTGTAGCCCAGTCCGGAATAGAGGGGAAGGCCCGCGATGCCCTGGGCGATGCCGACCGTGAAGGGATTGAAAAACGCCCCGGCGAACCCCGACGCGGCGCCCAGAAAGGGCAGGGCGACGCCGACGATCGTGTCGTAGCCCAGGGACAGCGAGAGCGGGACGAAGATCAGGATGAAGGGCATGGTCTCCTCGCACATGCCCCAGATGGCGCCCCCCAGGGAGAAGATGATCATCGTCACGGGAATGAAGAGGATCCGGAGCGTTTTGCTCCGGCCGAATTTCAACGAGAGGTTATGGATGACCGTCGAGATGGCCCCCGTCTTCTGGATGACCGAGAAGGCCCCCCCGCAGATGAAAACGATGATGATGATGGCCGCGGCGTCCACAAACCCCTTGGCCGGCGAGACGAAGAGCCCGCCAAGCCCCTGGGGACGGCTCTCGACCCGCTCGTAGGAACCGGCCACGGGGATGGTCCGTCCGTCCTTTTCCACCCGCTTGTACCGGCCTCCCGGAATGATCCAGGTCGCGGCCACGGTCAGAACGACCATGATGTAGATGAGGATCAGGGTGTGGGGGAGTTTCAGCTTCTTGAGGCTCATCGTGCCGTGACCTTTCCGGTGGCGACATCGTAGACGTCGCCGGGGAGGAGGACCTGCAGCGTCATGCCGTGGGCCCCAAGGCGGTTGTCCGCGGCCCTGAACGTCTTGGCCCGCCGAGCGTCGAAGATCAGGACCTGGCTCTCGCCCAGGACCTCGTAACGACCGTCGGGCCGGACGAGGACGGCCGTCGACTCATCGATCCCCACTCCGACGAGCTTCGGGTTCTCGATGACGGTGGCGATGAGCCGGTTGAGGCGCCGCCGGGTCACAAAATGCTGGTCGATGATGGCGTTCTTGACGAAGCCGAAGCCGCGGGTCCGGATGACGTCGTTCGCCCAGATGACCTCCCAGGATCCTTCCTTGTTGTCGGTCCGCTTTTCGTCTCCCGTGATCATGACCTCGCTCATCACCGCGGCCCCCGCGCTCGTGCCGCCGATGACGCCGCCCTTCTCGTAGAGCTCGAGCATCTTCTTGTGGATGGGAGTGTCGAGGAGGGCCGCGGTCAGGCGCGCTTGGTCGCCGCCGGCGAACCAGACCCCGCCGACGCCGTCGAGGATCCTCGCGCTGTCCGGCTTCATGGCCTCGTCGTGCGTGAGCTGATAAAAAACGACGTCCTTGACCCCGTTCGCCTTGAACTCGGCCACGAGCTCCGGGCCGACTTCCTGGGGGACGCCGCTGGCCATGGTGAAGACGACGACCTTGCCCGTGCCGAAGCCGGCGGCCAGCTGGACGTAGCGCTTCATCAAGGGCGCGTCGCGCTCGCCGCCGCCGATGATGAACAGGTGGCCCCTGGGCCCGGCCTGGGCGGCGGAGGAGCAGGTCAGGGCGAAGGCCAAAGCCAGGAAGAAGATCGGGGTTTTTCTCAAGCGGATCCTCCGGACGAAGGACAATTCATGAAGCCCTATCTTACCAAAACGGGGGGGATGTATCCCCTCATAATTTTTGCAACGGCGGTCATCGAGCCTGAAATAGAGCTCTTTTCAAGGCCGCGGGCGCGCGAAAATCGTCTCAGAACTGGAGCTCCAGGGCCAGCGGCTGGCCGGGCTTCACGACGACGGGTTGGCTCCACAGGACCCGGACGACGTTCCCCGTCTTCTTGAAGGCCGGTTTCGTCACGGCCTCTCCGAGCGTTCCTTTCAACGATTTCAGCTTCGCGGCTTGGACTGACGCCGGGGCCGTGAACACGAATTCCATCAAGGTCAGGCCCCCGGACTCGACCTCGACTTTCAGCTCGGCCCTTTTCCCGTCCGAGATCTTCTGGGCATAAGTGCCCCAGCCGGAGCCGGCCGTCCAGGCCGTCCGGAAATCTTCGGCGGAGACCCTCGGGTCGAACCCCATTTTCATGTCGGGCCCCGAATACGAGAAGCCGCTGAGGGCGAGGAGAAGGCCCCAGGACGACATGGCCCGGGCGTAGTGGTGGCCGCATTCGACCTCGTCCCAGGGATTGCGACGGCGGCCGTCATACCGGTCGCGGGCGGCCTTGACGATGTTCAGCCCCTCCTCAACGAGGCCCTCGTAGATCAGGTGCGAGGCCACATGGTACTCGATGCCCGTCCAGACCTCGTCCGAATAGGGGAACGGCAGCGGCGGCCGCCCGCCCTTGGGCCAGGAGCAGACGAGGAGGCCCTTCTCGTCGTCCAGGGCATAGGTTCTCTCGACGTTCGAGAAATTCCGGAAGTCGGTCCTGAAATTGTACTTGTAGATGGCGCCGAGGGCCGACCGGATACGCTCCTGGGGCAGGTAGCGCCCAAGCCCCGAAACCATGCCCAGCCATTGGCCGAGGAGCTGGTCGGAGAGGCAGCCCTCGCCGTACTGATACTTCTTCTCCATGACCTGGTCGTATTTCTGGACGTAGTATTCGCCGTTCCAGAGGAGCCGCATCGTAGTTGCTGCCGGCCTTTCTCGTAGAGGGCCCGGAAGCCTTGCGCCGCGGGCCAGTCGGCCACGGCCACGGCCATTTCGGTCGCGGCCTTGAGCGCGCCGAGGTAAAAGCCGCCGATCATGCTGTTCGGGCCGTAGAATTCGATGTCGTAGGTGTTGTGCTGCTCGCCCTCCATCAGGCCGTCCTTGTTCGCGTCCCAAGACGTCCAGGCGTATTCCATGGCCTTCCTGGCCTGCGGCCAGAGCTTTTTCAGCCAGGCGGTGTCGCCCGAGATCTGCCAGTCGCGGTAGAGGCTGATGATCCGGCCCATCTGACCGTCGGCGGCCGGCTTGAAGTTCCAGAAGACGCCGCTCCCGAGCGGCAGCGAGGTCCGGAAGACCATGGCGCCGTCGGGCTTGACGTTGTTGAGGAAGTCGGTCTCGCGCATCGTACCGCTCGAGCGACGGGAAGAGGAAGGCCAGCGATTGCTCGTAGTTCCAGACGTGGGCGCAGTTGAGCGGACAACAGCCGGTCTTGGTCGTCGCAGCCTTCGAAGCCGAAGAACTTCCCGCCCTCGAGCCAGAAGCAGGTCGGGGTGCGGATGATGGCCGCCTGGCTCGAGACGGCGTCGAGGACGTAGGGCGGCAAGGTCGAGGCGAAGAGCGCGTCGTGGAACCGGCGGCTGTCCTTTTCCAGCCGGCCCAGGTTCGCTTGGAGGTACTCGGCGGCCTCCCAGGAGTCTTTGAACCGCTCGGCGTAGTGGTTCTTGAAGATCCGGCCCCGCTGCTCGGGAACGACGTCGAAGTCATCCAGGAAATTGGGGAAGCTCCAGGAGAGGATGAAGGGCAGAGTGACTTCTTCGCCGGGGCCGATCGAGGCGACGAGGCCGAGCGTCCCGATGTCGGATTGCTTGTCGGGGGACGGGGAGACCTCGGCCAGGTCCTTGAGCCGGCCGTCGGCCGCAAAGTCGTCCCAGAAGATCTGGAGGTCGTCCCACCAGTCGCCCCGCACCCAGTGGGTGAGGTAGGTGATGTCGGTCCAGGGCGTCGCGAGGGACATCGTGCCGAAGGCGGGGGACCCGGGCTTCACTTTGTTCGAGGACATGGCCAGGCCGCGGAGGGTCGCGGTCCTCTTGAGCTCGTTCACGTTCTGGCCGAACTTGTCGTTCCCGAGGCCGCCGATCTGTCCCTCGCCGTCGTAGCCGATAGGGTTGAGGAGGGAGCCGGCGATGGTGATCCTGGCGGGCGCTTGGCTCAGGTTCTTGACCCTGAACCTCAGAACGGCGGCCGGGATCCCGGAGTCGTCGGGCTGGAGCGGGATGAACGGGTTGAAGGCCTCGAGCGTGACGGCCAGGGGGAGCTGGCTATCGGAAAGCTCGACCTCGGCGAAAGGGTATTCGCCGTTGAACCGGGCTTTCTCCATCCGCGGAAGGCCGGGGACGTCCTCGCGGCGGAACCCGAAGCCCGTCGTGAAGGGGGGTTCGAGCGGGCCCTCGAGAACGCGGACGAGCTTCTTCCCGTCCTGCTCGAAATAGAGGGCGAAGAACGTGAACGGGAGGTTGACGCCCTTGCCGGGCCGGTTGAAGATCTCCCAGTCGCGGAGGTTGCCGCGGCCGCCGAGGGAGACTGTCCCGGTGCCGATGCCGCCGAGGGGAAAGGCGACTTCCCTGAGCGCGGCGCCCTCGAAGACGCGCTGCGGCCCGGGCCCGAGGAGCCCGGCGTCCGCAGAGGCCGGGACGGACGTTTTCTGCCGGTTGCCCGCTTCACCTGCCCTGACCGGGCCCGCCATCGCGAGCAGGGCGGACAACACGAATCCCAGGAAAAAGGGGCCATGAAGAATGCGGTTTTTCCTCGTCATGTCATGTCCTCCCCCGAAAACGAGATCCGATTCAATTCGCCCCCTGTTCTATCGGATTGAAAGCGGAATGTCAATCGCCCGCACGGCATCGTCGCCGCCGCTGGAGGATGGCCTCGATCTTCTTTTCCATGTCGCCATAATGAGTCCCCTGCCAGTAGACGCGGGCACAGCCGGGGCAGAGAGCGAAGGACTCGGCGTGCTCCAGAACATAGGGGGTCACAAGGTTCTTGGCCCGGCCTCTGGGCAGTGGCTTGAGGGCCAGGTTGCACTCGAGGCAACGGGAATTGGGCCGGATGTCGTCCCAGAGCACGAATTCGTCCAGGACCTGGACGAGCTGATCGCGCCAATCGTCGCTGACCACAAAGAGCCGGTTTCTCTGCTTCTTCGCTCTGTCGATGAGCCCGGTGTCACGGGTCAGAAGGACGCGGCCCTCCCGGCGTGAGATGTCGATGAGGTTCTTGTCCTCGGCCTTGGGAAAGAAGAGGACGTCGAAGCCCAGGATCTTGAGCCACTTGGCCAGCCGGCCGAGCATGCAATCGGCGACGAATTTCATGTGGCCTCCCGCCCGGCGGGCTCTTTTACAGCCCGATGAGACGAACGCTCAGTCCGGAAACAACGCTCATCAGGCAGGCCGGGGCCCGGATCCCGCGGGCCATCATCTTTTCTCACTTCCGCCCCGGAGGGCCGAAATCCGCGGACGGGAATAAAAAAATGGTGGACGGTAGGAGACTCGAACTCCCGACCTCAGCGTTGCGAACGCCGCGCTCTCCCAACTGAGCTAACCGCCCACTCGCAACCCCATCCCGGAATTGAACTATATATGTACCATTTTTCCGCCTTTTTTTCCACGCCAGGTCATTGAACGGGGCCGGGCTTTAGCCTAGAATGGGCCCGAGGAGGGAATCATGGGCAAAGCGTTCCTGGTCATCCTTCTCATCGCCGTGGCCGTCTTTTTCGTCTATAAGCAAACCCGCAAGCCGCTCTCGGAAGAAGAGCTCAAGGTCAAGGGCGTCGAGGAGCGTTTCGTCGCGGCCTCCAGCAAATTCATGGGGGCCGCGGCCAGCGGTCTCGCCGCGGGCCTGGATGTGGCCGAAGCCGCGGCCGTCGAGGTCCAGAAGACCCGCAACGAGCTGGCCCGTCTCACGGGCACGCTGACCGAGGACAAGGCGATCCTCAAGGCGGAGGAGCTCCGGGCCAAGATCGACGAGTTCATCCGCAAGAACGACATCAAGTGAGGAGTCCGTCCGGCTTGCAGCTATTCGGAAAACCCGTCCGGACGGGGCGCTCGGTCCGGCGCCTGGGGAAAGCACGCCTCGAGGCCGCCGTCGAAATGGCCGACGCGGGCATCATCGTCCGCGGGACGGTTTCGGGCCGCCCCGGCCGTATCGAGGTCCTCCGCCTCCCGGTCCCCGAGACCTTCCTCATGAATAATTGGCAGTCCTGGGGCCCCACGCAGAAAGCGTCGCCCGCAGACACGTTCCCCGAGCTCATGTCGATCGCCGAGACCAACCCTTATGGCTTCTCGCCACTCCTCGGCGAACTCCTGCCGCGCGTGTGGAGCGACTACTTCATCGCCTGGGAGGGGGCGGTTCTCGGGTTCCTGACGTCGAAGATCGCCCATCCCTTCTTCCTCGTCGAGGGCGCCGATCTCGTCGGCTACTTGGAATACTTCGATGCGGAGTTCGACGACCCCGTGCCGCTCGAGCCCCTGGCGATCCTGCGCGGCGGCGCGGTCGAGGATCTCCTCGATTCTTACGGAACGCTGGTCAAGAAAGAGAACGGGGTCCGCGTCAACCCCTGGAATCCTGTCGGCTGGTGCAGCTGGTACCACTACTTCGGCGACCTCACCTGGGATGACGTCGTCCGGAACGTCGAAACGGCCCGCGGCGACAGGAAGTCCTTTCCCTTCGAGGTCTTCCAGGTCGACGACGGGTACGAAAGCGACATCGGCGACTGGCTGAAGGCCAAACCCGATTATCCCGCCCTGGACGGGCTGGCCCGAGCCATCACCCGGAGCGGGTTCCGGGCCGGGATCTGGACGGCCCCGTTCAGCGCGGCCGAGACCTCGGACGCCGTCGCGGACCACCCCGGTTGGATGGTGGCCGAGGACGGCCGGCCCAAGTTCTGCCACCGGAGCTGGGACAGGACGATCCACGCCCTGGACCTGACCCAACCCGCCGTCCAGGCCCACATCTTCGACCTCTTTGGCACGCTGAAGAAAGCCGGTTTCGATTACTTCAAAATCGACTTTCTGTTCGGCTCGGCTATGCCGGGCGATCGCCGGAGAAACATGACTCCGATCCAGGCCTACCGGGAAGGCCTCCGTGTCATCAGGAAAGCCGTCGGGAGGAGTTTTGTCCTCGGCTGCGGCGCGCCTCTTTTGCCCTCCGTCGGTTTGGTGGACGGGATGAGGATCGGCGAGGACACGGCCCCTTACTGGAAGACGAAGCCATCCGCCTTCGAGGGCCCGAACGCCTATTTCGCCCTGAAAAACGCCCTCCTCCGCCAATTCATGCACAGGAAGTTCTGGACGAACGATCCGGACTGCGTCCTCCTCAGGGACCGCGAGATCGAGCTCAGCCGGAACGAGCGCGAGCTTTACGCCTTGGCGTGCGGCGCGTTGGACAACATGATGATCGACAGTGATAACCTTGCCCTGGTGGGGGAAGAGGGGAAGAGCCTGTTCGGGCGGTCTCTGGGCTCAGGGGAGGGAAGAGCCGGGTCATGGGGCTTCTCGGGGACGACCTCTATCTCATCGAGTCCAAGGGCGGCCCGGCCGGAGATTTCAACCTGAAGGTCAACCTGTCGGACGAGCCCGCGGAAATCGGGGGTGAGACGGTCGCAGCGCGGTCAGGGGCACTGACCAAGAGCTGATGATATAAAAGGCCCCCCTCCTGCTCTATCCCACCTGATTGGCTCTCTTGGGCCGCGCCTTCTTGATCCCCGACATTCTCACAATACGGTGATTCCCCCTGATGTCAACAGATGGGGCCCGGATGTCTGATGTTGTCAGGTTATGTCATATCAGAGGATGGCGACTTCGCGGTTTCCCCGTACGACGTCGCCGATAACCCAGGCTTTCTGGCCAAGCCGGGCAAACAAGGAAAGGGCTTTGTCCGCGTGTCGCGGCGAGACCACCAGGGCCATGCCGATCCCCATGTTGAGGGTCCGGAACATCTCCCGCTCGTCGACCCCCCCCCCGCTGGATCTTGCGGAAGATGGCCGGGATGGGCCAGGCGCCCCGCTCGATCCGGACCGCCAACCCCTCGGGGATGACCCGTGGGATGTTGTCGTAGAAGCCGCCGCCCGTGATGTGGGCCATGGACTTGATGGGACGGTCTTGAGGACCTTGAGGATGCCGTGTAGTAGATCCTGGTCGGCCGGAGGAGCTCTTTCCCCAGGCCGCCCCTGATCTCCCTTCGGCGTGAAGACCTTGCGGGCCAGAGCGAATAGCCGTTGCTGTGGAGGCCGCGACGAGGCCAGCCCGATGACCGCGTCCCCGGCCCGGCAGGCCCGTGCCGTCGATGATCTTCGGCTCGTCGACGATCCCGACGAGAACCCTGCCAGGTCCCACTTGTCCGGCGCGTAGAGGCCCGGGAGCTCGGCCGTCTCCCCGCCGAGGAGGGCGCAGCGGGCCTCGCCGGCAGCCCCTGGACGATCCCCTTGATGATCTCGACGAGCATCGGGGCCTGACCTTGCCGACGGCGATATAGTCCAGGAAGAACAGGGGTTCCGCGCCGAGAACGACGACATCGTCGACGCACATGGCCACAAGGTCGATCCCCACCGTGTCGTACTTGCCGAGCATCGTCGGCGATCATGAGCTTGGTCCCGACGCCGTCCGTCGAGGAAACGAGGACCGGCCGCTTCATGCCGGCGATCCGGGGCCGGAAAAGCCCGCTGAAGCCGCCGATCGTGCCCAGGACCTCCGGGCGCTCGGTCGACCGGACCAGGGGCTTGATCATCCGGATGAACCGGTCGGCCGCGTCGATGTTGACTCCTGCCCTCGCGTAGGTCAGTCGCGCCATGCTCCGTTCTCCCTGGGAAATCCGCCTTTTTTATAACACCCCCTCCGGGGCAAGTCAACACCCGAGTCCCCGGCATGAATGCCGGGGCTTTCGGGGTTACTAAGCCGGGCAGGATATAATTGTCTTCAGATTTCTC
>CAWCND010000018.1:0-115272 GCA_963796835.1 Candidatus Aminicenantota bacterium
ACCCATTCGCGGCGCAAGGACCTCCTGCCGGTATCCTGGCGGGACCGAAGAGACGACGACGGGCGTCATCCGGCTGCAGAGCATGGCCAAGGACGGCGTCCTCACGTATCCCGATCATCGCCGTCAACGACGCCCAGACCAAGCACCTGTTCGACAACCGTTACGGCACGGGCCAGAGCACGCTCGACGGCATCATCCGGGCGACGAACGTGCTCTTGGCCGGCTCGAACTTCGTGGTCGCCGGCTACGGCTGGTGCGGCAAGCGGCATGGCGATGAGGGCGCAGGGGCATGGGCGCGAACGTCATCGTCACCGAGGTCGACCCGATCAAGGCGCTCGAGGCGGTCATGGACGGCTTCGAGCGTCATGCCCATGGCGCGAGGCCGCCAGCATCGGCGACATCTTCGTCACGGTCACCGGCGACAAGTCACGTCATCCGGAGGGAGCATTTCGCAGATGATGAAGGACGGCGCGATCGTCGCCAACTCCGGCCACTTCAACGTCGAGATCGACATCCCCGCCCTCGAGAGCATCTCGGCAGACAAGCGGCGCGGTGCGCGAGATCGTCGACGAGTACATGCTCAAGGACGGCCGGCGGATCTATCTTCTTGGCGAGGGGCGGCTGATCAACCTCGCCGCGGCCGAGGGCCATCCGGCCATGGTCATGGACATGAGCTTCGCCAACCAGGCCCAGAGCGCACTCTATCTGGCCGGCCACAGCCGGGAACTTGAGAACAGGGTCTACCCCGTGCCCGTGGAGATCGACGAGAAGATCGCGGCCCTCAAGCTCGAGGTCCATGGGTTCGGCCGTCGACAGGCTGACGCCGGCCCAGAAAAAGTACTTGGCCGACTGGAAAGAGGGGACCTGACGGACCGGGGTGGCCTCAGGGGCGCGGGAGCTTCATGTCCCCGATAACTTTCAGGAACTTGTCGATCCTGGCTTTCATGGCCGGGTCGGTGACCCGGGGGAGATCTTCAGGAAGATCTCTTTCGCCTTGGCCGTCTCGCCGGTCCTCAGATAAGCAGCCCCCAGGTTGAAGTTGAATTGGACGTCCTCAGGGACGATCTTGACGGCCTGCTCGTAGCTCGTCACGGCGTCCTCGAACTTATCTTGTTTTTCCAGGATCAGCCCTTTCCGGTTATGGGCCATGGCCAAGCGGGGTTTGATCTGGAGGGCCCTCTGCACATTATCATAGGCTAAATCAAGCCGGTTCTGGAGAAGATAGAGACCCGCCAGGTTATAGTAGGGGAGTTCGCGGGTGGCGTAGGTCATATCGAGAAGGGCCTTCTGGAACTCCACTTCGGCCTTGGGCAGCTGGTTCATCTCCTGGTAGATCGTGCCCAGGTTGTTATGGGCGTCCGTGAACTCGGGATGGATCTCCAGGCACTTCTCGTACGCTTTGGCGGACTCCGCGAGGTTGCCCTTCAGGGACTGGGCCAGGCCGATGCCGTTCCAGGCCAGGTAAAAGCGGGTGTCGAGGGTCAGGGCTTTGACGAAATACATGATGGCCTCGTCGATGTTCTTGGGGTCGAGGTTGCTCTGGTTGAGATAGACAAGCCCGAGGTTGTACTGGTACTTGGGGTCTTTGGCCCTGGATTGCTGCAATTTCTGCTGGGAACTCGCGCAAAAGGCCAAGGTCGAGGATAAGAGAAGGACGATGACGCTCTTGGCTTTCATGGCATGTCTCCTTTGGCCGGAGCGGAGGCCCGCTCCCGGTCCCGTTTACTCCTCCCTCAAAGCCCGGGACATAAGGTCCTGGAGGGCTCTGCGGGGGGGCTTTTTCCGATAGAGAACTTGATAAATCTGCTGCGTGATGGGCATTTCGACGCCTTGGGCCCGGGCCAGACGGCGGGCCGAGTTCGTCGTGTGGACCCCCTCGGCGATCATCTTCATCCGCGACAAGATCGCCTCTAGGGACCTTCCCTTGCCCAGCTGATACCCGACATAATGGTTGCGGCTCAGCTCTCCCGTACAGGTCAGGACGAGGTCCCCGATCCCTGCCAGCCCCGAAAAGGTCTTCTTCTGGGCGCCGAGCGCGAGGCCGAGATTCGTGATCTCGACAAGCCCCCGGGTAATGAGGGCCGCCCTCGAGTTCAGGCCGAAATCCATGGCGTCGACGATGCCCGCGGCGATGGCGATGACGTTCTTGAGGGCTCCCGCGATCTCGACGCCCGTCACGTCCGGGCTCGTATAGACCCGGATCGTCAGGCTGGAGATGAGGTGCTGCACGGTCCTGGCCGTTCCTGGATCGCGTGAGGCCACGACGAGGGCGGTCGGATGCCCCGCCGCCACGTCCCGGGCGAAGCTGGGCCCTGAAAGGACGGCCAGGTGGGGCCGGGCATGAGGCCGGAAGACCTCTTCCATGACCTGGCTCATCCGCTTGAGCGACTTCTGATCGATCCCCTTGGTCAGGCTGACGACAATTTGGCCGTCCACGAGGAACGGGGCGATCCTGGCGTACACGGAACGGCAGAACTGGGAAGGAACGGCAATGAAAAGGATGTCTGCAAAGAGGACGGCTTCCTTGATATTTGCGGAAAAAGTCACAGGCTTGGGAAAAGTGAATCCGGGCAGGAACGTCCGGTTTTCCCGGGTCTTGATGAGTTCCCCGTGGATATCTTCCTCCCGGACCCAGAGACGGGTCGGGATCCTGATCTGGCCGAGGTAGCGGGCGAAGGCCGAGCCCCAGCTGCCGGCACCGATGACCGCCGCGTTCATGGGGCTTTTTCTCCGAGCTTCGCCTCAGTCCCGCCGGCGAGCCGACCGATGTTGTCCTTGTGTTTGAAGATGACGAGGGCGGCGATCGCCAGGCTCCAGACGAAGGCGGACCGCGGGCCATGGAGGAGGAGCAGGAAAAAGGGGAACGAGGCCGCGGCCAGGACCGATCCGAGCGAAACGAAGCGGGAAACCGCTACGGTCACGACAAAGAGGGCCAGGCTGGCGAAAAAAGGCGGCCAGGCCAGCGCGGCGTAGACCCCCATGGACGTGGCCATACCCTTTCCACCCTTGAAGCCGATTGAGAACGGGAAACAGTGCCCGAACGCGGCCAGCAAGCCGCAGAGAGCGGCCAGGGCGGGGTCGTGGAAGATCTTGATCCCGAGAAAAACCGGAAGAAAGCCTTTGGCGACGTCGACGACCACGACGGGGAAGGCATATCTCAGTCCCTTGACCCGGAGGACGTTCGTGGCCCCCGTGCTCTGACTGCCGAAGCGGCGGATGTCGTTCCGGTCCGCCGCCCGGACGAGGAGATAGCCCGTCGGAATCGATCCCAGAAGATACGAGGCGACCGCAAAAAGGACTTTCATGTGAATTCAAACCCGGAAATCGCCCTGTATTCGGCGCCCTGGGGCTTGAGGACGCTCTCGAACAGCGTGAGCTTGCGGGCGGTCATTTCCCCGAATAGGAACCCCCGATATTTCTCGAGCTCGAAGATGGCTTTCTGGATGCCGGAGGGGCTTTTGACCCGGCCGAGGGTCAGGTGGGGATGGAACGCCCGCTCTTCCCGCGGAAAGCCCTCCCGCTCAAGACCGTCCTCGACCGCCGTTTGGAGGGCGAGAAGCGCCGGCGCCTCCTTGAACCCGGCCCAAATGACCCGGGGACTTCTTCCCTCCGGAAAAGTCCCCGTCCCTTGGAGGACAAGCGGAACGCTCGAGCTGGCGGCCGCCGCCCGTCTCAGAACGCCCTCGACGCCGGGGACCCGATCTTCCCCGACTTCGCCGAGGAACTTCAAGGTCAGGTGCATCCCTTGGAAGCCGACCCATCGGACGTCCGCCCCCGTTCGCTTGAGCTTCAGAATGAGGTCCTGCAGCGATTGCTTAAGCTCAAGGTCGAGGTCGATGGCGGCAAACGTCCTCATCGGGCACTTCCTGTCCTATTGTATTTTTTTTTAGGCGTTTTGATAAGGTCTTTTCTCAGGATGTCCAGGGCCTTTTGCGTCGACTGGAACTTGACTTGCTCGCGTCCGCCCCAAAAAACATTCTTCTCGACCCTCACTCCGGCGGCCCGCGCCAGGCCGACATAGACGAGGCCGACGGGTTTGCGCGCCGTCCCGCCGTCGGGGCCGGCGATACCCGTAATCGCCAGACCGTAATCAGAGCCGGCCGTCCGCCTGATGCCGCCGGCCATGGCCCTGGCAACCTGCGCGCTGACCGCCCCATGTTCCTCGATCACGGCTGAGGCCACGCCCAGCCGCCTAACCTTCGCCCGGTTTCCATAGACGACGGCGGACTCCAGGAAATAGGCCGAGCTTCCCGGGATGTTGGTCAGGCGGTGAGCGAGAAGCCCCCCCGTGCACGATTCCGCGCAGGCCAGGGTCAGCCCTTTTCCCCTCAGCAGCGCCCCGACGGCAGACTCCAAGCTTTCCCCGCCCGTGGAATAGATCCAGGGCCCCAGCCGGGCGGCGAGCCTGTTCTGAACGGCGTCCAGGAGAGGGACAGATAGGGAAGACGGGGCGCTCCCCTGATAGACGAGATGAATGGCCAGGTCGCCCGGGTTCGCCAGCGTCGTGATGGTGACGCCGGGAGGCAGCGTGCCGTAAACGTCTTTGATCCGGCTCTCCATCAGGGATTCGCCGATCCCCGTCAGCCTCATGATCCGGCGCAGGACGCTGCCTTTCACGGACGACCTCAGCCGAGGCTCGACATGATGGTCGAACATGGGCTTGAGCTCGTGGGGCGGCCCCGGCAACAGGGCGATCCGGCGGCCGGACGTCTCGATCCAGAGGCCGGGGGCCGTCCCATTCGGGTTCTCCAGGACCTCCGCGCCCTCGATCACGTAGCTCTGCTTACGGTTCGCCGCGGACATGCGCAGGCCGCGGCGGTGGAATCGCCGCCTGATCCCGGCCAGGATCCGGGCGTCGAAGACGAGCTTCCGGCCGAGAGCCCCGGCAAAGGCCTCGCGGGTCCGGTCGTCCTCGGTCGGGCCCAGGCCGCCCATGGCGATGATGAGGGTCGACCGGCCGAGGGCTGTCCTTATGGCCCGCCGGAGGTCCCTATCGTCGTCCCCGACCACGGTCTTGAACGAAACCCCCAAGCCGAGGTCGTTCAGGCGCTCGGTCAGGAATAGGGAGTTGGTGTCCTGGAAAAAAGGAGTCAGGAGCTCGCTGCCGACGGCGATGATCTCGGTTCTCATGGCCAAGACGACCTCAAATCCAGAGCAGGAGAAGATGGACGAGAACTCCTGCGGCGAGTCCCGCCCCGGCGTCATCAGCCATGATCCCCCAGCCCCCAGGGAAGTCCTCCAGCCTCCGGATCGGACCGGGCTTGACGATGTCAAAAAAGCGGAAAAAGACAAACGCCAGGACCATCGGCAGCCACCGCGAAGGGACCAGGAAAAGGGCCAGGAACTGACCGAAGGCCTCGTCGATGACGATCTGTTGCGGGTCAGCCTGGCCGAGCTCGGCGGCGTAGGCCGTGGAGACCACATGCCCGAGGGCGAAGAGGGCCAAAAGGAAAAGGACGTACCAGGGCCAGGGAAGGCCGTGGACGGCCAGCCGGTAGAGGACGACGGCCACCGCGCTCGCGGCCGTTCCCGGAGCCTTGGGAAAGAACCCGAGGCCAAAGAACGTGGACAGGATTCTACTGAAGATTCTCATGAGACGAGCATTCCTTCGAGATCGTAGGGGCCGGCCGACCGGACCCTTGTCTTGACAATGGGAGCCGGGGACGGCGTCCCGAAACGCCGGTCCGGGAGCGAAACGAGGACCCGGCCGTCGACCTCCGGGGCCTGGAAGCGCGCCCTTGCGGCGAGCATCCGGCCGTGCGGCTCGGCCGGGCCTTCGACCAGGACGTCCAAGACTTTGCCCACGTATGACCTGTTCCTCTCCAGGGACAGCTCGGCCTGGAGGAGCATGATCTCGGCCCGCCGGCTTTCTTTTTCTTCGGGGCTGGCCGTTTCGGGGCGACCGTACGAGTCCGTCCCGTCCTCCGCGGAATACGTGAACACGCCGAGATGGTCGAACCGGGCTTCTTCGACGAACCGCTCGAGGGACTGGAACTCCTTCCGCCCTTCACCGGGGAACCCGACGATGAGGGATGTCCTGACCGCGACGCCCGGGACCCTGGACCGGATCTTCGCCAGAAGACGGAGGGCCTTCGCCCCGTCCAGGCCCCTTTTCATGGCCTTGACCAGACCCGGATCGGAGTGCTGAAAGGGAATGTCCAGGTACCGGCAGACCTTTTTTTCCTTCATGATGTCGAGCAAAGCATCCGTGACCTCATCGGGATTGCCATAGAGAATGCGGACCCACTCGATCCCGTCCACTCGAATGAGGCGCTCGAGGAGGTCCACCAGTCCGTCCCGCCTCCCCCGGTCCCGGCCGTAGAACGTCGTGTCGTGCGAGACGAGGTCGATCTCCTTGACGCCGAGAGCGGCCAGGGCCCGGACTTCCCGGACGACGGAAGCCATGCTCCGGGAGGTATAGCGGCCCTTGATCAAGGGGATGGAACAGAATCCGCAACGGTGGGAACAACCTTCCGAGATCTTGACGTAGGCCCACGTCGAGGGCGTCGTGACGACGCGCGGGGAAGCGTCGGAATAGAGGAATGTCCGGCCGGGGCGCGGACCCGGGCGTCCCTCAAGCACTTCCGCAATCCGGTCGAAGCTCCGGACGCCCGTCCAGGCGTCGACGTCCGGGAATCGCCGACGGAGGCGGGCTTCGTCCCTTTCGACGTAGCACCCCGCCACGACGATCTTTTTCCGCGGGTCCTCCCGCTTGAGAAGGAGGGCGCCCTCGAGGGCCTCCTCGGCCTCATCGCGCGCCGGCTGGATGAAGCCGCACGTATTGACGACGATGATATCGGCTGACGAGGGGCGGTCGACGAACGAGTAGCCCGACCTCTTGAGGACGCCCAGCATGACTTCGCTGTCCACCAGGTTCTTGGCGCAGCCGAGGCTGATGAGGGCGACCTTTTTCATGGACTGACGGCCACCCCACCTCTCGCCGTTCGCGGGGTCACGGATAGATCCGGTAGAGGAGGCGGGGGAAGGGAATGGTCTCGCGGATGTGCTTGGTCTTGCAAAGCCAGGAAACGGTCCGTTCGAGTCCCATCCCAAACCCGGCGTGGGGGACGGAGCCATATTTCCTCAGGTCCAGGTACCACTCATAAGCCTCCCGGGGAAGATTGTGTTCCTTGAGCCGCTGCTCGAGAAGGGCGAGGTCATGGATGCGCTGCCCGCCGCCGATGATCTCACCGTAGCCTTCCGAGGCCAGAAAATCCACGCCGAGGACGACGTCCGGCCTGTCCGGGGCGGGCTGCATGTAGAAGGCCTTGATGGCCGTCGGGAAATGCGTGACGCAGACCGGCGAATCGTAGACCTCTGAGATGATGGTCTCCTCGGGCGCTCCGAAATCGCCGCCCCATTCGATGGCCGAGCCCTTCTCCCGGAGGATGGGAACGGCCTGGTCATAGGTCAGGCGGGGGAAGGGCTTCCGGATCGTCTCGAGCGGCTTTGTGTCGCGTTCGAGGACCTCGAATTCCTGCTTCCGTTTCGTCAGGACCCGCTCGAGGATGAAGAGGATGAGGTCTTCGCCGAGCTCGATGGTGTCGGCGAGGGTGGCGAACGCGACTTCGGGCTCGACCATCCAGAATTCGATGAGGTGGCGTCGCGTCTTGGACTTCTCGGCCCGGAAGGTCGGCCCGAAACAATAGACCTTCCCGAAGGCCATGGCCGTCGCCTCGTTGTAGAGCTGGCCGCTCTGACTGAGGTAGGCTTTCTGGTCGAAGTACTCGGTCTCGAAGAGCGTCGTCGTCCCCTCGCAGGCGCTGGGCGTGAGGATCGGAGTGTCCATCACCCGGAACCCGCGGTCGTCGAAGAAATCGCGGATGGCCTTGATGACCTCGGACCGGACCCTCAAAGTCGCATGCTGCTTCGCGGACCGGAGCCAGAGATGGCGGTGTTCCATGAGGAAGGGAGTGCTGTGCTCCTTGGGCGTGATGGGGTAGTCCCGGGCGACTTGGACGACTTCGATGTCCGAGAGGCCGAGCTCGTATCCGCCGGGCGCCCGCTTGTCTTCCCGGACCCGCCCCCGGATGATGACCGAGGATTCCTGGGTCAGCTCGTCGAACTTCCGGAACAGGGGATGGTCTTTCTCGGCGCTGAAGACCGTGGACTGGATGATCCCGGTGCCGTCACGGACGAGGAGAAAGCGGACCTTCCCCGAGGAGCGCTTGTGGTAGACCCAGCCCCGAACCTCGACGTCCTGGCCATCGTGCCGGGGCGATGTCTTCGACGTAAACCCATTTCATAATGGGCCAATTATAAGAGAATACGGCCATTTAATCAATTTCGACCATTCCGACCCCGGACCTGGAGATCGCAGCTCGGAGGGGGTTGAGGCTTCCTGCACGGCCGGGGTTGTGCTATAAAATCCGAGGAGAGGGATCATGGCTCTGCCGAAGCCTTTTTCGCCCGTCAAGCTCGTTTGCGGGATCATCTTCGGGGACGAATCTCTCTATGGCCGGGCGAAGAGCTTGCTCGTCGAGGCCTTTGGGCCGACCGACCTGGAGAGTCTGCCCTTCGATTTCGACTTCACGGACTATTATGAAAAAGACATGGGCCGCGGACTGAAACGGCGCTTCATGAGCTTTGCCAAGCTGACCGGACCCGAGAAGCTCGCCGCGATCAAGATCGAGACCAACGGCTTCGAGGAACGGCTCCGGGGCGAGGCTGGGACGGGGCTCCGGGCCGTCAACCTCGACCCCGGCTATCTCACAGCCTCGGCCCTGGTCATGGCGACGGCCAAAGACTTCTCTCACCGGATCCCGCTTGACATCGGGATCTACGCCCACCTCGAGCTCCTCTTCACGAAGGCGGACGCGAGGGTCCTGGAGTGGACGTACGCCGACATGAGACAAGACGGCTGCAAGCGTTTTTTTCTTGACGTCCGCAGGATTTACCTCGCCCAACTCAAGGGTCCGCCAGGATGACGTTTCGACGGGCCTGAGGAGCGCCGAGAGACCTTGGAGTTATCTATGGCCTCGCGGATGGCCCCGCGCCGGAAGAGGAGGGAAGGACGTCGGGGCTCAGTCCTCCGGGTTGAAGGCCGTGATCTTCCTCAATTTTTCGATGATCTCGGGAAGCTCCAGCAGCACCGTCGTCACGTCTCCGTCGCCGTTCAAGCGGCCGAGGGACATCCGGATGGATGACCGGGCGATCTCCGGCCGCAGGCCTATCGCCGTCAGGACATGGGAGACCTCTTCGGACTCCTCGCTGCAGGCCGACCCGGTCGAGACATAGATCTCCTTGGTGGCCAGCGAGAGGAGGATGGCCTCGGCCTCAAGGCCGGGAAACGCGAAGTTGAGCGTGCTCTTGACCCGGTTCGTGGGGTGTCCATTGAAGCGGATCCTGGGGATCCTCTCCTCGACGCCTTTCTTGAGGGTCTCGGCCAGCCTTTCGATACGAGGCCTGTCCTTTCTTCCGCGCTCCTCGAGGACCCGGACGGCCTCGCCGAAACCCACGATCCCGGCCGTGTTCTCCGTCCCCGCCCTCAGGCGCCGTTCCTGGTGCCCGCCGTGCAGGTAAGGGTGGATGTTCATCCCTTTCCTTATATAAAGGGCGCCGACACCTTTCGGGCCGTAGATCTTGTGGGCCGAGACCGTGAGAAGGTCGACCCCGAGCTTCCGGACGTCGACATCGATCTTGCCGAAGGTCTGAACCGCGTCGGTATGGACCGGAACGCCCTTCTCGTGGGCGATCTCCGCGATCCTCTCGATGGGCTGGATCGTCCCGATCTCGTTGCTGGCGTGCATGACCGAAATGAGGGCCGTCCGGGTTGTCAGGGCGTCGCGCAGGGCCTCCAGGTCCACCGTCCCGTAAGAATCCACGGGAAGATACGTGACCTTGACGTCCTTCTTTTCCAGGTACCTGGCGGATTCCAGGACCGCCGGATGCTCGATCGCGGAGACGATGAGCTCGTTCCTCTCCGGGAGGGCGTTCAGGGTCCCGAAGACCGCGAAATTGTCGGCCTCGGTCCCGGAGCCGGTGAAAAAGATCTCCCCGCGTTCGGCCCCGAGGGCCCCCGCGACCAGCTCTCTGGCTTCGTTCAAGAGTTCCTTGACTTTCCGGCCGATGGGGTAGAGCGAGGACGGGTTCCCGAAATATTCTTTCAGGAACCAGTACATTTTATCGGCAACGGCCGGGTCGACCGGAGTCGTGGCGTTATGGTCGAGATATATCATGAACGTATTTTAGCAGAACGGCGCCCCCAGGTAAAAGGGCGCCGGGAGATCTAATAAAAATAGTGCCCTTCCTAACAACTAAGGGAGCGGCCGGGGATGGCTGAAACGTGATAAAGCGGTTTAGCCTTCTCGAAGCGTTTTTCGAGGGAACCCTCTGAGAGAGGGTATCCTCTCTAGAGGACGGCGAGGATGTTTGAGCTAGAGTCGACGAAGGGTGATGGATTAGAAAAAATGGCAATGAGGATTCCCTTTTTTCAATGAAGGGATCGTTAACAGATCTTTGAGCGAGTTCCGCAGACGCCGAGAAAGAACGAGGAGGGAACGGCGTTAAGAACCGCGATCTGGAGCGGAAGCCGCCCCGGCCACTCCCGAGTATCCTGCGTGAATTAGGACGACGTCAGCCGAGCTTCTCCTTGAGGATCTTGACGACCTCCAGTCCGGCCCTCCTCTGGCCTTCATCGGCCGCCGCCCCGAGGTGGGGGATGGGAGTCACGTTCGGGTGATCGACCAGCGAAAAGTCCTCGGGCGGCTCCTTGTCGTAGACGTCCAGGGCCGCGGCCCGGACCTTGCCCGAATTGAGGCCGTCGAGCAGGGCCTTTTCGTCGACGACGCCGCCTCTGGCGACGTTGATGATGATGACGCCGTCCTTCATCTTCTTGAACTCGGCTTCTCCGAGGATCGGTTTGGGCTGCTTGGGGACGTGAACGGTAATGAGGTCCGCCACGGCCAGGAGCTCGTCGAGCGGGACCTGGTTGACCGCCAGGTCGGTCTTGATCGGGATGACGTCGTAGCCCACGACCTTCATCCCGAAGGCGATGGCCCGCTCGGGCGACCTCGATCCCGATCCGCCCGCAGCCGATGATCCCGAGCGTCTTGCCGAAGAGCTCCGTCCCCTCCAGGCTCTTTTTGTCCCACTTGTGCTGCTTCATGGAAAGGACGGCCTTGCCGTGGTTGCGGACGACCCCGAGCATGAGCCCGAAGGTGTGCTCGGCCACGGAGATCGACGTCGCAGCCGGCGTGTTGGCCACGGCGATCGCCTTTCTCCTTGGCCGCAGCGCCGTCGATATTGTCGAGGCCGATGCCGGCCCGGACGAGGAGCTTGAGGTCTTTGCCCGGCCTCGATGACGGGCCGCGTCATCTTCGTCGCGCTCCGGACGACGATCGCCTGGAAGCCAGGCACGAGCTGGACGAGATCGGCCTCGTCCAGGCCCGTCTTGACCGTGACATCAAAGCCGGGAACGGCCTTCATCGCGTCGAGGGCCTCTTTGTCCATGGAATCGGCGATCAGGATTTTCTTCATTGCCATCTCTCCCTCAGGACGGCCTGGGCGGCCTTGACGCCGCTCCCGGCCTCGAACTTGTAGCCGAGCTCCGCCAGCGTCATCTCCAGTGCGGACAGGGCCGTGATGATGTCGAACCCGCCCATGTAGCCGAGATGGGCGATGCGGAAGAACTTGCCCTTCTGCGGGTCCTGGGCCCCGGCGATGTAGGCCATGTACTTGGCCTGCATCGTCTTGACGATCTTGCCGCCCTCGATCCCGGCCGGGGTCTTGACGGCGGTCAGGATGTTGCCCGGCTTCTGGGCCAGGAGCTCCAGCCCGAGGGCCTTGACCCCTGCCCGGGTGGCGTCGCCGAGGATCCGGTGATGATCGTAGAGCTTTTCGAGGCCCATGCTCCGGATGATATCGAGGGCCTTTTTCTGCTGGATGACCAGCGAGACGGCCGGGGTCCAGGGGGTCGTCTTGTCAGCCAGGTTCTTGCGCGCTTTTTTGAGGTCGAAATAGAACCTGGGGCACTTGGCCGTCTCGACAAGCTTCCAGGCCTTGGGCCCGACGGCGATGTACGCCAGGCCGGGCGGGATCATGAAGGACTTCTGGGAGCCCGGAAACCATGGCGTCAACCTTCCATTCGTCCATCGGGCAGGGGGTCGCGCCCGTGCCGGAGATGCCGTCGACGACGAGGACGGCCTCGGTCCGGGAGACGACCTCGCCGAAGCCCTGAATGTCGAAGATGGCCCCGGTGGAGGTCTCGGACAGCTGGCAGAAGACCGCCTTTAGGCCCGGGGTGGCCTTGAGCTCCGATTCGAGCTCTTCTTTGGTGTAGTCCTTGCCCCATTCGACGACGATCTCCTTGTGGGCGATGCCGTAGGCCTTGCAGATGTTCCCCCAGCGCTCGCCGAATTTCCCGGCGTTGATGGTCAGGGCCTTGTCGCCGGGGGACAGGAGGTTGGCCACGGCGGCCTCCATGGCCCCCGTGCCCGAGGACGTCAGGACGTAGACGTCCTCCTTGGTCCCGAAGACGTACTTGAGCCCCTCGGTCGTCTCCATGAAGATCTTGGAGAACTCGGGCGTCCGGTGATGAATGATCGGCTCGGCCGCGGCGGAGAGGACATTCTCCGGCACGGGAGTCGGTCCGGGTGAGAGAAGGTAGTATTTCTTGATCATGTTTCCTCCTTGGAATGGGCTGCGCATATCCTAAAAAAGGGAAATGCTGTCATCGCGAATGGCTCCATAAAACCCCGAAGAGTGTCATTTAGCAGAACGTCCGTCAGCTCGTCAATCATAGGTCCGTCAAGAGCCTGGTCAAGAGGGCCGTCCGCTCGATGAGCGAGCCGAGGAGGATATGCTCGTTCTCGGCGTGGATCCCGTCGCCGTCGGGCCCCAGCCCGTCCAGAGTCGGGATCCCCAGGCCGGCCGCGATCGAAGCGTCTGATCCGCCGCCCGTCTTCCCCCCCTTCAGGGACAGGCCGATCGAGGCGGCGATTTCTGCGGCTTCGCCGAAGAGACGGCCCGAGGCCTTCGTCTTTTCCATGGGCGGTGTCGTGCTCTCGACCGAGAACTTGAGATGGGCCCCCCGGAGGGCGGGCTTCATCTCCCTGACGGTCCTCATGACCCTCTCCCGGTCCAAGGCCTTCCAAAAGCGGATGTCCAGGACGGCCCAGGCGCTTTCGGCGACGATGTTGGCCTTGTCCCCGCCGCCGGCCTGTCCGAAATTGACGGTCGTTTCTCCGGTCCTCAGTTTTTTCAGCCGCTGGAGCTGGATCGCGAGCTCCTCGATGGCGTTGACCCCCTTTTCAGGGGTGCCGCCGTGGGCCGCCCGCCCCAGGACATCCAGCTTAAGGACGAGCCGGCCCTTCCGCTCGAGCTTCAGGGCCCCGCCCGGAAGGGCGGGCTCGAGACAGAGGACAAGGGAGGCCCGCTTAGCCATCCGGCGAATAACCTCGTAAGCTGCGCTATGTCCGGTTTCCTCGGCGGAGTTGATGAAGATATTGATCCGCTTGCGTGGCTTGAGGCTCAGGCTCCGCATCGTGGCCAGGGCGAAAAAGAGCATGACCAGTCCGGATTTCATGTCGAGGACGCCGGGACCGAAAAGCTTGCTCCCGGAGATGTAGAATGGCATCCTGGCGATCTTGCCCACGGGCCAGACCGTGTCGATGTGGGCCAGGACCAGGATCTCGTCGTCGGCGTCCTTGACCCGACCCGGCGCGTATTCGATCACGGTGAGGTCGCCGATATCTTTTTGGGGAAGCGTCGAGACCTTGCAGCCGAGTTTGCGGAATTGCCCGGCCGCGAACGCCGAGCAGGCATCGACCGCCTTCTTATCGTCCGTCGGAGACTCCAGGGACGTGAGTTGTTTCAGGAGATGGACCATCTCCCCCTGCCTGGATCGGAAATAGAGCGGAAAATCCATCGTGGCCCTCCAGCCGGATTAAGAAATACTAATTTATCACACCTCGGCGGGAATTTCACGAAGATTCACGCGTCCGAAGCAGCGGCCATCACCCTTCCCGAGGACGGCTCCGGCCTTGATTTCGGCCACAGTTTCCCTTAAATTACGGGTTGAGCGGCCCGGCCGACCGGGGCCCGGATAAAATGAAATGATCAGAAGAGCAGCTCTCCTCGGCATCCTCGTCGCCTTCCTTGCCCCATGCGTGAGGCCGGAAATTCCCTATCCCTGGAAAGACACCTACATCGGCGCCCTCGAAGGCCCGGCCTGGCCCGGACTCGTCATCGTCCCGGACAAGGAGACGGCGTTCGCCTTCGTCCTCAAGGTGGAGAGGGACGGGCAGACCGCCGAGCGCGGCGATTTTCTTTACCTCGTGTCCGAGGTCGGGCCGCAATCTCCCGACGGACTCTACGCCCGGGTCAAGTTCGACCTCGGCCTCCCGTTCAACAAAGCCGGGGACACGCCCGTCCTCCTCAAGCCCCCGCAGAAGAAACGGACGCTGACCATCGAATGGTCGCGCCGCGACGAGAAGACCGTCATCGGCCGCGTCCTTTGCCCGCCCGACATCCAGGTGACGATCGTCCACTATTTTCCCTGGGGTTATTCGGGGAACTACACGCTCCGGCCGGACAACCAGGTCCAGGGCTCGGGCGGCGCGGGCCAATCCCAACATTACCTGTTTTGGGCCCATCGTCCTGGCGTGCCCGCGCCCGGGGGGCGGAGCGAGCTGGGCCTCGTGTTCTCCACGGCCGATGACCGGAGCATCTACTTCGTCGCCGGCGCCGGGGACGACGCGCGGGGCCTGAGCGACCGGATCGTCCGCTACAAGAACGCCACGGCCATCGACGACATCATCGGAGACGAGTCCCGCGCGTACGAACAAAGGCGGGTCAAGATCCGGGGCCTCTACGAAGGCGTGCCGGAAGCCATCACGAACAACCTTCACTGGATGGTCCTTTACCAGCCGGGCGGCCATCGTCTGTACACGCCGGCCGGACGGGGCTGGGTCTTTCCCCGGCCGGGGGGCGGCCAGGAGCCTTGGACAATCTTCGAATGGGACGCTTTCTTCAACAGTCTCGAACTTTCGCTCGAGAGCTCGAAGCTGGCCGTCGACGCCGTCAAGGCCGTGCTCGAGACCCAGTATCCCAACGGCAACGTCCCGAACTGGCGGGGCCGTTTCGGAGGGTCGGCGGACAGGTCCCAGCCCCCTGTCGGGGCCTACGTCGTCCTGAAGCTCTTTCAGAAGCTGGGAGACATGGAGCTTCTCCGTTTTGCCTACCCTTATCTGCAGAAATGGCATGACTTCTGGACGGCCCGAAAACCCAACGGCCTCGCCCGAAGGGATGGCAACGGCGACGGCCTCCTCGAGTGGGGGTCGGACGCCGAGCTTCTTGGGAAGGACGTCCCGTCCTGGGAAAAGGACGCGCCGGGACGGATGCGGGCGGCCTGGGAATCGGGTCAGGACGACCTTCCCAACTGGGATGGCGTCCCGTTCAGCGAAGAGAGCGGGACGATGATGATGGACTGCGTCGATCTCAACTCGCTCTACGCTCTCGACTCCTGGTGCCTGTCCCAGATCGCCGCGATCCTCGGGCTCAACCGCGACGTCGAGGAATACGCCGGCCAGTACGAAAAGCTGAAAGCCCTCGTCAACAGCCAGCTCTGGGATGAAAAGAGAGGCTTCTATTTCGACAGGCTATGGGACGGCACTTTCTCCACCCACATGTCCGCTTCGGGTTTCTTCCCCTTGATCGCCGGGATCCCCGACGAAAAGAGGGCTCAGCGCATGCTCAGGCACCTCCTCGACCCGAAGAAGTTCTGGGGCGATTATGTCGTCCCGACGATCTCCCGCGACGATCCCGCGTTCAAGCCCGAAAACCAGCAGTATTGGCGGGGGACGATCTGGCCCCCGACGAACTATCTCGTCTACCAGGGGCTCAAGACGTATGGCTTCGACGCCGTCGCTTCGGAATTCGCCAAGAAGAGCGCGGAGATGTTCCTCCGGGCCTGGACAAACTTCCAGATCTGCCCGGAGAACTTCGATAGTCTGAGCGGCGAACCGGGCGGCCAGCGCTATCAGAGCTGGGGCCCCCTTTTCGCCCTTTCCGCCGTCGAAGAGTACCTGGATTTCACGCCTTGGGAGGGCTTCCGGATCGGCATGCTCAAGCCCGACCGCAGCGGGACCCTTTCGCGCGTATCGATCCAGGGGCGGCAGTACGAAGTCAAGGTCTCCGGCTCGGGAATAACCCTCCGCGAGGAAGGCGAAGAGATCCTTTCGGCGGACGGCGGGGCGGTCTTCCGCCATTTTCTCTACAACGAATCCGAGGTCTCCTTCGAGATCAAGTCCCTGAAGAGGCGGACCCTCAAGCTGCGGTTCCTGACCAAAGGGAAGTACCAGCTCCTGATCGACGGACGGGAGGTGGACGTTTTCAAGGGGGATTCCCTGAAGTTCGAAGTCCCGGAAGGCAACCACACGGTCCTCGTCCAGCTCCTGGAGAGTCTGCTGAAGCAGGGTCCGCCCCGCTGACCTGGCCCGCCTTTCTTCGCTTCCTGCTCATGCCCGCGAGGAGCGCAAGCCCGTTCGGAGAGGGAGGGGGGAGAAAGCTCAAGGGGCTTCTTCCCGGGCGGGCAGCGACAACCTCCCCGGAAGCAAATAATAAAGGAAGCACATCGCGGCCAGGACAGCCGAGAGGAGGAAAGGGGCCCTGATCCCGAAACGGTCGGAGAGGACGCCGGCCAGAAGACTCACCAGGGCGCCCGCCAGGGTCTGGATGTTCGAGACCCAGCTGAAAGCTTGGGTCTGGTCCCCGTGGGGGACGCTGCTTCCCACAAACGTGTGAAGGGACGGGTATGTCATCAGGAGAAAGACGCCGAATATGAAAAGCCCCACGACGGCCACGGTCCTGCCCGGCGCGAAGCCGATGGCGGCCAGGCTCAGGGCTGCGACGCCGATGCTCATGAGGAAGACCGTCCTCCGGCCGAGGCGGCGGCTGATATATCCGTATCCATATCCGGAAACCGTGCCCAGGGCGATCCACAGGGACAGATAAAGCCCGGTCTGTCCGATGGGGACCGAGAACTGATGGTTGAGCAGGGACGGCGCGTAGTAGATGGTCAGGGACCAGCCCATGCCCCCGAAGATGAAACCCGGCACGAGATAGCGGATCCGGCCGAGGACCTTCATCCAGGAGGACACGCGGAGCGAGGGCTTGATGTCGCTCTTAGAAGAAATCCTCCTGATGACGAGATAGCCCACAGCTCCAAGGGCCAGTCCGAAAACCGACCAGGCAAAGAGGGGGACTTTCCAGTCCCACTTCTGAGCCAGGTAGCCGACCGACAGAAAGGCCAGAAGGACTCCGATGTTCCCGGACCCGGACTGGATACCCATCGCCTGGTCGAGGCCACGGGAGGGCTGCGACTTGGCGATCCAGGCGATCACGACCGGATGGTAGAAGCTCGTGACCGCGCGCATGAAGAGGAAAAAAACGAGGAGCGTCAGGAAGGAGGAGGCGAGGGGGACCAGGGCCAGGGACAAGCAGATCCCGATCAGGCTCGAGAGCATCAACGTTTTGTACTCGATGTGGAAAGAAAGCTTGACCACCAGGAACTGGACGAGCAGGGTCGTCAGCAGCCCCAGGTTGGACAGGAGCCCGATCTGGGAATAGTTCGTGAGGAGCGGACTCCGGCCGTAGAGAAGGGGGAAGACCATGGGCACGACGACCGTCGTCGCGTCATTGAGCGCGTGGAAGAGGGAGCCGGATAGGAGGATCCTGTTTTTCATGGCCAAAAGAGGCCTATCTTAGGCAACGCTCGCGCCGTTGTCAATTTCCTCGCCCGCTGATAGAAATGCGGGGGAGCTGGCTGGGGGCCGCAATTCTGGAAAACACACCGAATCGAGTCTCCGACCGTTTTTCTGGCTGGTCCCGGGAACGCCCCCTGTGCTGCTCTTGCTCAAGTTCCTCAAAGAACGGTTGCTTCTTCGCCGAAAATCCTTTAAGTTATTTTCGATGATGTATGACAATTAAAGGAGGGACATCACATGGCGAGCTACACGCGAAGGGACTTCATCAAGGCCGGAGTGGGGATTGGGGCCGCGGCGCTCGTCTCCGGCGGACGCGGCCAGGCCTCTTCCGGACCTCCGGAAGAGGGCCCGATGCGCGTCATCTCCAGCGGGAACGGGCTCCGGGCGACGGGGAAAGCCATGGAGATCCTCAAGGCCGGCGGGGACCCGTTGGACGCCGTCATCGCCGGGGTCAATATCGTCGAGGACGACCCCGAAGACATGTCCGTGGGATACGGCGGTCTTCCGAACGCCGAAGGGGTCGTTGAACTCGACGCCTCCGTCATGTATGGGCCGACCCACACTGCCGGAGCCGTAGCCTCTCTCCAGAACATCAAGAACCCCTCCAAGGTCGCCAAGCTCGTCATGGAAAGAACGCCCCACGTCCTTCTCGTCGGCGAAGGGGCCTTGAAGTTCGCCTTGGCCCAGGGCTTCATGAAAGAAAACCTCCTGACCGATAAGTCCCGCGAGATTTGGCTCCGCTGGAAAAAGGAGCAGGGCGGGAAGGGCGTCTGGCCGCCGGCGGCGGCGAGCGGGCATCCTCCGGAACTCCGGACCGCCCTGACGACCTATGGGACCATCAATTGCATCGCCCTGGATGCGACGGGCCGGCTGGCCGGCGTCACGTCGACGAGCGGTCTCTCCTGGAAGCTCCCGGGCCGGGTGGGCGATTCTCCGATCATCGGCGCCGGGCTCTACGTCGACAACGATATCGGGGCCGCGGGATCGACGGGCCTGGGGGAGGCCAACCTCCGGACGTGCGCCAGTTTCAGGATCGTGGAGCTCATGGGCCGGGGGGTTTCGCCGGAACAAGCCTGCCTGAAGGTCTGCGAGGAAGTATCCCGGAAGATGACCCTCGCGCCCCGCTGGCGCGACACGGACGGCCTGCCCAATTTCGGCCTCCATTTTTACGCCCTGAACAAGAAAGGCGAGTTCGGCTCAGCCGGGATCTACGAGGGGGGCAAGTACGCGGCCCACGACGGCGTCGAGAACAAGCTCAGGGACTGCGCAGGGCTCTATAAAAAGAAAAAATAGACGCGCCGAGACGGCCGCTCATTCCTCCATCAGGATGACGGCGAAGCCCTCGTCCGCCAGCCGGCGGGCCGTTTTGAGCGCCTCGTCCCTATCCTTGGCTCCGACCCGAACCCGGAAATAGGTGCGGTTCGGCGTTTTGAAGGCCGTGACAAAAACACCTTCGTAGCGCGATTCGAGCCGCTTTTTGAGGGCATAGGCGTTCTCCTGGACGGCGAACGCGCCGACTTGGACGGAGAACCGGGCTGGCGGCGCGGCCGGGGCGGGGGCGTAGCCCTCGAGGACCTCCAGGCGAACCCTGGCGGTTCCGGGCCCGATCATTTCCAGGACACGGGCCGCGGCGTAGGACAGGTCGATGATCCGGCCTTCGATGAACGGCCCGCGGTCGTTGACCCGGACGACGGCCGTCCGCTGATTGTCCAGATTGGTCACCATGAGGACCGTCCCGAACGGCAGCGTGGGGTGGGCCGCCGTCATGTCGTTCATGTTATAGATCTCCCGGTTCGAGGTGGGCCGGCCGTTGAATTCTTTCCCGTACCATGAGGCGAGGCCGACCTCGACCCCGCCCCGCGGACCGGGCGGAGGCCGATAGCTCAGACGCGAGCACGACGACCCTGCGAGGGCCAGGACGACGAGAGCAAGCCAGGGGATGACCCCCCTCGTCCGGAACCCCGCCCATCCAGCGAAAACGGGCCGGCCGTTCATTTCAAGAAGACCGAGAACCGCTTCTTCAGAAATTGAAAGGCTTCCCGGGGGGAGGAGCAGAACTTGAAAAGGGACAGGTCCTCGGCGCAGATCGCCTTCATCTTGATGAGGTTCTCGAAGTTGATCACCTTGCGCCAGTAGTCCTCTCCATACAAAACGAGGGTCATCTCCTTCTTCGAGATCTTGCTCGTCTGAAGGAGAGTGATGATCTCGAAGAACTCGTCGAGCGTTCCATAGCCGCCGGGGCAGATGATGACGGCCCTGGCCTTGTAGACCAGCCAGAACTTTCGCATGAAGAAATAATGGAACGTGAATGACAGGTCCGGCGTGATGTAAGGGTTCGGCTCCTGGGCCTGCGGGAGGGCGATGTTCATGCCGATCGTCTTCCCCCCGGCCCGGGCCGCACCTCGGTTGGCCGCCTCCATCATGCCCGGGCCGGCGCCGGTGCAGACGACAAAATCCTTCCCCTTGGGTTTTTTCAGGGAGATCGCCCACTTCGCCAGGAGGTAGGCGAGCTCTTCGACCTCCCAATAATAGCGATACAGGACGGAATCCGGGGAGATGGGATTGGCCTTGGCCGACCCGAGGAAGAGGATGGTGCTGTTGACCCTGTGCTTGTCCAGCGTGGTCATGGGCCCCAGATATTCGCTCAGGATCCTGAGGGTCCGACCCTCCAAGGATTCCAGGAAGGCCGGGTCACGATAATATTCGTCGGGATGGAAGAGTTTGGCCATTGGGTTCCCTCACGGCTGGACTTGACGACGGAATCTCAAAGCGGCCAGATTTTAGCAGAATCGAGTCAGACGTCACAAGCCGGACGTCCTTCTTTGACTTCGCGCCGCGGCCTGTGCTATCAATAGGGCTTCGAGGATAAGCCGATGAACCCAACGCCAGGAATTCTTTCGACGCTCGAATACCCTGGACGGCTCCTATCGCTGGGGACGGCGCCCGACGGGGCCAGGGCCGTGATCATCTACGCCATCACGGGCCGCTCGCCGTCGAGCCAGGCCCGGAAGCTCGTTTTCCGGGACGGAGGCATTTGGGTCCAGCCGACCGACGAGGATGTCCTCAGCAAGGGCAACGTCGACCTTCTCGTCTATCCCGCCGTTCTTTTTCATCAAGAGGGGATCGCCGTCTCCAACGGCAAGCAGACGGCCGATCATCCGGGACGGGTTGTCCAGAGAGGGAAATCCCGTCTCCGTCCTCGCGCGGGCCCTGGTCGGCTGGGATTACGAGCCCGACCCTCCGATCTTCACTCCCCGGATCAGCGGCTGCGTCCGGGCCGGCGCCGCCGGGTTGAGCCTCGTCCGCCGCGGGCCGGGGGGAGTGACCCTCCGGAGCTTTTTTGAAGTCCCGATCCGGCCGGGCAAAGCCGGCCTGATCTCGACCTATCAGGGGGTCAACAGCGACCCGCTTCCTGCCTTCGAAGGGGAACCCCGGGAGATGCTCCTCGAAGGGGCAACGCCCCGGGAAACGGCGAAAAACGTCTATGAAGCTCTCGGGCCGCGGGCCCCCGGGAAAGACTTCCGGGTGGCCGTCGCCTGCGTCTTCGCTTCGCTCGCCGACCCCGCGGCCCATGATCTCCACATCATCAACCGACATGATAGGACCTGAAAAAATGGACAAGCCCGAACGTACCGCCCGAACCCAATATCAGACCAAGGTCAGCGAGGATTTCCCGGACGTCCTGCCGTTCGGCGAGACCCGCTTCATCAAGAAATTCCCGATGCGCTACGGCGAGAACCCCGGCTATCCCGCGGCGTTTTACCAGGAGGCCGGAGCCTCCGGGCCGAACATGGCGAGCATCGAGCTCCTCCAGGAAGGGACCAAGGGCCTGAGCTACATCAACGTCGGCGACATGGACCTCGGCCAGAGACTGGCCAGGAAGCTCACCGAGGTGTTCATAGGACGCAAGGCCTGCGTCCTGATCAAGCACGAGATGCCCAGCGGCGTCGCCCTCGGCGACGACGAAGTCGGCACATTCGAGAAGGCCTGGAAGTGCGATTCGCTATCGAACTTCGGCAGCGTCGACGTTTTCAACTACCCGGTGACGGAGCCGCTGGCCCGGTTACTCGTCGAGAGCCCGCGGAACGTCGAGGTCGTCTACGCGCCGGGCTTCACTCCCGAGGCTCTCGAGGTCCTGGCCACGCGGAAGGTCCTCCGCGTCGTCCGGATGGGCGGCTCCCCTCGAGTCCGCTTCGGTCGACAACGGGCTCGAGGTCAAGAGGGTGGCCGGCGGTCTGCTCGTCCAGAAGCGGTTCGATTCGAAGATCATTTCCGCCGAGTCCGTGGACGTCGTCTCTGCCCGGAAGCCGAGCGACGAAGAGGTCCGGGCCGCGATCTTCAACTGGACCGTGGCGGCTTTCACCCGTTCCAACGCCGTCGTGATCGGCAAAGCCGATAAGACCCACGGCATCGGCTCCGGGCAACGGAGCCGCATCGATTCGACCGAGGACGCCATCCGGCTGTCGCGCCGCGGGTACGGGCCGGAAGGCTGCGTCCTGGCCTCCGATGCCTTCATGCCGTTTCCCGACGTCGTGGAGCTCGCGGCCAAGAATGGGATCACGGCCGTCATTTACCCGCTCGGCTCCGTGAAGGACCAGGAGGTCATCGGCCGGGCCAACGAACTGGGGCTGGCCATGATCGTCACCCGGAAGCCCGGCGAGGTCGATTGCGAGAGGTGCTTCCTCCACCGCTGAGCTTCCTCAACCTGGATGGCGCAGGGGAGAGGTGCCGTGAGCCTCAAGGAATATCATAAAAGGCGTGACTTCGGCCGGACGTCCGAGCCTCCCGAATCCCGGGCCAAGACGGCCGGCCGGGGCCTGATCTATGCCATTCAAAAACATCAGGCCTCCCACCTTCATTACGACCTGAGGCTCGAGGAACGGGGCGTCCTGAAAAGCTGGGCCATTCCAAAAGTCCCGGTCAACAAGGAGGGGGTCAAGCGGCTGGCCGTCCAGACCGAGGACCATCCCCTCGGATACGAAGACTTCGAGGGGGAGATCCCTGAACCCGAGTACGGCGCCGGGACCGTCGAGGTCTGGGACCGGGGTGAATACCGTCCGCTCGAGACGGCGCCGGGCAAGCTGATCGTGGAGATCTCGGGGCGGCGGCTTCGCGGACGGTTCGCCCTGATCCGGATCAAGGCCAGGGAGGGGGGGGACAAGAGCTGGCTTTTCTTCAAGCTCAAGGAGCAACCTTAGGCAAGCTCCCAGCGCCCTTTGGGAGGGAGAATCCGCTCCGCCTAACCACGTCCGCGATCATTCCGTGAAGCCCGCGTCGCGCTCACTGTTTTCTTCGGGACGTCCGCCCGCGTCCACTGATCTATCGACAAACGATCCGGGAAGGACCGGCCCCTCCGGCCTGAACCGCGAAACATCCGTCTTGACAGGGGCTCGGAGTTTATTGGATATATGGAGGTTGCTTCTCATGCGAAGATCAACTTCGAGCGTTTCATGTCTAAGGCCTCGGGCCGCCGGTTTCCTGGTCGTCCTCCCCGCCCTCCTTTTGATCTTGGCCATGTTTTCGTGCGCGAGGGACCGGGCCCTTTCCCGATACGGAGAGGTCGCGGACAAGATCCGCAGGACGGGGCTGACGGATGAAAAGGCCTACGATATCCTGCGCAAGATCATGGCAGGCGGGCCCCGGCTGACCGGTTCGCCCGAAGCGGCCGCGGCGGTCGAGCTGACCCGGAAGATCATGAAGGGGATGGGCTTCGACAATGTCCACTTGGAACCCATCACCGTCAACCGCCGGGTCAGGGGGGCCAAGGAGTCCTCATGAAGGAACTCCGTTTTCTCTTTGCCGTCCACAACCATCAGCCGGTCGGCAATTTCGGGCACATTCTGGACAAGGCCTTCAAGGATTGCTACCGCCCGTTCCTCGAGCGTCTCGAAAAACACCCCGGGTTCAGGTTCTCCCTCCACTTTTCGGGCCCGCTCTGGGAGCACATGGAAAAGAAAGAGCGGACGAGCTGGGACCTGGTGAAGGCCATGGCCGGCCGCGGCCAGGTCGAGCTTCTCAGCGGGGGCTTCTACGAGCCCATCCTGTCCGTCATCCCGGAGGAGGACCGCATCGGGCAGGTCCGGCTGATGAATGATTTCATCGCGGCGAACTTCGGCCAGACGCCGCGCGGCCTCTGGCTGACGGAGCGGGTCTGGGAGCCGCACCTGCCGAAGTCGCTCGCCGCGGCCGGGATCGAATACACCTTGCTCGACGAGGAGCACTTCCACTACGCCGGGGTCCGGAATCTCTATGCCACTTATCTCACCGAGGACGAGGGCCGGCCCTTGCGGGTTTTCCCTATCGACAAAAAGCTCCGTTACATGATCCCCTTCCATCCCCTCGATAAGGTCGAGGAATACCTCAGGGAGATCCAGGCTTCGGGAGGAACGGCTATCCTGGGCGATGACGGCGAGAAGTTCGGCGTCTGGCCCGGGACGAAAAAATGGGTTTATGACGATGGCTGGCTCGACAAGTTCCTGGCATTCGTCGACGACCGGGGGATCCGGATGATGACCGGCTCGGAATACCTGGACGCTTTCCCGCCGGCGGGGCGCGTCTATCTGCCTCCCGCCTCCTATGAAGAGATGATGGAATGGGTCCTCGAGCCGGCCGAGCGGCGCGCCTATGAGGAGATCCGGGCGATTGTCCCTGAGGCAGACCGGCGGTTCCTCCGGGGCGGCTTCTTCCGCGATTTCTTCCTGAAATACGTCGAAAGCAACCACCTCCACAAGAGGATGCTCATGATCTCCCGGGAGGTCCACGCTTCGCCCGGGGATGAGGAGGCCGTGCGCGATCTTTACCGGGGCCAATGCAATGACCCGTACTGGCACGGCGTTTTCGGCGGACTCTATCTCCCTCACCTCAGGGAGGCCGTCTATCATCATCTTCTCGAGGCCGAGAAACGGACCCCGCGTCCGGGGGGCTGGAAGACTCTCGATTACGACCTTGACGGCCGGGAGGAGCTCTTCTGGCGGGGGGAGACATTCAACCTCCTCGTCAAGCCGTCCTTCGGAGGCAGCTTGGTCGAGGTCGACCATGTTCCCTGGGCCAGGAATCTCTCCGACGTCCTCGCCCGCCGCCCCGAATCCTACCATTTCCCGCGCGGCGAGGAGGCCGGCGGGAGGAGCATTCACGAGATCGAGAAAAAGCTCCCGCCCCGGGCCAAGGATCTCATGCGCTATGACTGGCATCCCCGCACCTCGCTCCTCGACCACTTCATCAATGCCGATTCCACGGAAGAGGACTTCCGGAAAGTCAACTACGGCGAGCAGGGGGATTTCGTCAACCAGCCGTACGAAGCTGCGGTCCGGGACGGCGGCCTCGACCTCGAGAGGAGGGGAGGGGTTTGGGTGGACGGGGAACGGGTCCAGGTCCTTGTTCGAAAGCGGATCGAGCCCGGGCCCGGCCTGATCAGGGTTGTCTATGACGTCGAGAACCTCTCGGAGAGGAGCCTCCAGCTCCGCTTCGGCTCCGAATGGAACCTCTTGGCCTTCCCCCAGGAAGTCGAGTTCCACCGCCGGGGCTGGGTCATCCTGTACGGGGGACGGCTCGCCCTGGAGCCGCAAGACCCAGTCGAGCTCTGGACGATGCCCCTTGAGACCCTCTCCCAATCCGAGGAGGGATTTGATATAATACATCAGGGTTTCAGCTTCATGCCGTTGTGGACCCTCACCCTGGCCGCGAAAAAAAAGGAAAGGCTCGAGATCCTCTTGAAGGAGAGGAATGGCCAATAAATATTTCTCCCTCGTCCTCCACAGCCACATCCCCTACGTCCTCGACCACGGCAGCTGGCCTCACGGGATGGACTGGCTTTATGAAGCCGCCGCCGAAACCTATCTCCCTCTCCTCGGGGTCTTCGAGCGGCTGGCGGCGGAGGCCGTCCCTCCCCGGGTGAATATCGGCTTCACGCCCGTCCTCATGGCTCAGCTCAAGGACCCGGATTTTGTCCGCGGCTTTGACAGGTACCTGCGGATGAAGATCGAGGTCGCCGACCGCGACGGGGCCTCATTCCTGGCGACAGGGCACTCCATCCTGCCCCTCACCGTCTACTGGGGAGATTGGTATCGGAAGCTCCTCCACGAGTTCAACGAGAGGTACGACGGCGACATCATCGAAGGCTTCCGGTCGCTCCAGGACCGGGGGCAGATCGAGGTCTTGACCTCGGCGGCCACCCACGGTTACTTCCCCCTCCTCAAGAAAGACGCCAGCATCCGCCATCAGATCGAGCAGGGGCGCCATGTCTACCGGCGGTATTTTGGACGGGAAGCCCGGGGTTTTTGGCTCCCCGAGTGCGCCTATCGTCCGGCCTACGCCTGGAAGTCGCCGTTCGGTGAGGCTCAAGCCACCCACCGCCTCGGGGTGGACGAGATGCTGAGCCAGGAGGGGATCGGCTATTTTTTCGTCGATGCCCACCTCCTCAACGGCGGCGAAGCCAAGGGTGTTTACATCGACAGGTTCCCAGGTCTGAAGCTCCTCTGGGAAAAATCACGGAAGGAATACCGGCCGGCCGACGAGTTTAAGCGCGACCCTTATTCCGGGTATCTGGCCTATCCCTCGAATCTCCCGTTCTTCGTCCGCGACGAAGTTTCCGGCTCCCAGGTCTGGAGCCGCCAAATGGGCTATCCCGGAGACGGCTGCTACCTGGAGTTCCACAAAAAGCACTTCCCGGGCGGCATGCGCTACTGGCGGATCACCTCGAGCGACCCCGACCTGGCCCTCAAAGAGGCCTATGACCCGGCCGCAGCGGCGGTCCGGATGGATGACCACGCCTCGCATTTCGTCTCCGTCGTCGAGTCGGCCCTCAAGGACAAGGAGACGGGGGTCGTCGTTGCCCTCTACGACACTGAGCTTTTCGGGCACTGGTGGTTCGAGGGACCGGAGTGGCTCTACCGCGTGATCAAGAAGCTTGCCCAGAGCCCGGTCCAGCCCGTGACGGCGGGCGAATGCCTGGAAAAGCTGCCCCCGACGGCGATCGTCTCTCTGCCCGAAGGCTCATGGGGCCAGGGCGGGTTCCACTGGATCTGGCTCAACGACGATACGGCCTGGATCTGGAAAGACATCTATCGGGTCGAGGAGGCCGAGGAGGAGATCAGGCCTCGCACGGCCGTCCTCGACAAGCGGGTCCTCAAGCAATTCTACCGGGAGAAATTCCTTCTCGAAAGCTCGGACTGGCCGTTCCTCATCTCGACTTGGACGGCCCGGGACTATGCCGAAAACCGGGCGGCCGAACACTTCACGAGGGCCATGGAGCTCGCCAGGTGGCTCCGGAGCGGACGCGTCCTCACGGCCGCCGAGGAGGCCCTCCTCCGCGTCTACGAAAAAGAGGACGGACTTTTTGAGGAGATCGTGTTGCCCGATGGAACTGTTATCTAAGAAAACGCTGGTCATGGTCTTGTGCGGGGGTAAGGGGGAGAGGCTTTACCCCCTGACCCGGGACCGAGCCAAGCCTTCCGTCCCCTTCCTCGGCTCCTACAGGATCATCGATTTCAGCCTCTCGAACGCCCTCAACTCGGGGCTCCGAAAGATCGCGTTGGTCACCCAGTACAAATCCCTATCCCTCGAGCGGCACATCATGAACGGCTGGAACATCTTCCACGCCGAAAGCGGCGACTTCATCATGTCCATCCCGGCCCAAGGCCGGGTCGGCGACCACTGGTACGAGGGCACGGCGGACGCCGTCTTCCAGAACATCTACACGATCCAGCAGGAGAACCCCGATCACGTCCTCGTCCTCTCGGGCGACCATATCTATAAGGCGGATTACCGGAAGCTCCTCCTTTTCTCGGGGCAGCGGGACGCCGACGCCGTGATCATGACGAGGGTCATCCCGACGCAAGAGGCGTCCCGGTTCGGCGTCATCGGGATCGATGAGGACCGCAGGATCATCGAGTTCATGGAAAAGCCGAAGAAGCCCTCCTCGACGCCCTGGGATCCCGGAAAGAGCCTGATCTCCATGGGCGTCTACCTGTTCAAGACGCCGGTCCTGATCAAGGCCCTGTTCAAGGACGCCCGGAACTCCGCGAGCAGCCACGACTTCGGGAAAGACATCATCCCCAGCCTGACCCATGACTACCGGACCTTCGCCTACCTCTTCGATGAATACTGGGAAGACATCGGCACGATCGACGCTTACTGGGAAGCCAATATGGCCTTCCTGG
The DNA here is from genome assembly GCA_963796835.1 of Candidatus Aminicenantota bacterium. GTDB lineage: Bacteria > Acidobacteriota > Aminicenantia > Aminicenantales > Saccharicenantaceae > DATKJS01. The sequence continues at coordinate 27,863 of CAWCND010000018.1, forward strand.
CCGACCCCGCGCCGGCCATTCTCCGCGACCCGGATTGGCCGTTCAGGACCTACAAGCCCCAGTACCCTCCGGCCTTCATCGAGGGAGGCACGATCCGGAATTCGATCCTCAGCCCGGGGCTCACCCTGGCCGGGGGGCGGATCGAGAATTCGATCATCTCTCCGGGCGTCCGCATCTGCGATAGGGCTGAGGTCTGTGATTCGATCCTCTTCGAAGGGGTCGAGGTCGGCCGGGGGGCCAAGCTCAAGAAGGTCATCGTCGACAAATACAGCGTCATCCCCGAGCGCTTTGAGATCGGCTTCGACGCGGAAAAGGACGGCCGGAATTTCAAGATCAGCAAGTCCGGTGTGCGGGTCGTCCCCAAAGGCTGGAAGGCCGAATGATCGAGAAGTACAGCGTCCTGGCCTCGGATTTTGAGAAGAACGCGCCCAAGGAGATGATGCTTCTGTCCATCATCTCCCAGAGCTTTTTCCAGCCGTTCTCCCTGGAAGACAACCTCCTTGTCATCATGACCGCCCTGACCTCCGGCTCCGGGGTCGGCTTCAACCGGGCCATGCTCTTCCTCCGGGACGGAGACCGCCTCCGGGGTGAGACCTGGCTGGGGCCGCGGACCCCGGAGGAGGCCGGATACATCTGGGAAGTCCTCTCGACCCCGGGGATCGGCTATGTCGAGATCATCGAGCACAACCGGACCCTCGTCAGCAAGAACGAGGACACCCTCAGCCGCCGCATCAAGAATCTTGTTTTCACCATGGACGAGGAGACCTGCGCGTTGATACCCGCCTACGCGGCCTGCAACAAAGAGACGTACCTCGTCCGCGACGCGTCGAACGACCCGATGGTGGACAAGAAGTTCCTCGACCTCATCCAGGTCGACGAGTTCCTCTGCATCCCGCTGCTCGCCCGGGACGAGGTCTTCGGCGAGATCATCCTGGACAACGCCTTCACCCGCGTCCCCATCAGCCCGGGGGACATCAAGCTCGCCAGCCTCTGCGGCCTGATCGCCAGCAACTACATCTATTCGGCCACGCTCCACGAACGGCTCCTCGAGGCGGAAAAGATGGCCGCCATGGGCGAGATGGCGATGTTCGTCACCCACCAGCTCAGGAATCCGCTGGTGACGATCGGCGGCTTCACCGACCAACTCCTCCAGCCGGGCGTTTCCGAGGACAAAAGGGAGCGGAACCTGAGGATCATCCGGGACGAGATCCAGCGCCTGGAGAATATCGTCTATCAGATGGGCCACTTCCTCAAGGTCAGCCTGAAAGAGCCCGTCTATTTCAGCGTCGGCCCGGCAATCGAATCCGTCCTCCGGAGCCCTGAGGTCCTGGCTAAAGGCCAGGGCCATACGCTCAATGTCAAGATCGAGGAATGCCCGATCCAGGTCCTCTGCGACCCGACCTCATTCGGGGAGGTCCTGCGAAACCTCCTGGACAACGCCTTCGATGCGACGCCCCCCGGAGGGACGGTTTCCGTCAGGGCCTACCGGAAGAACAAGGCGTCGTTCGTCCTTTCGGTGAGAGACACGGGCCAAGGCATCTCCAACCCGGACAAAGGCCAGCTCTTCAGGCCCTTTTTCACCACCAAGGAGAAGGGGATGGGCCTGGGCCTGCCCTTCATCAAAAGGGTCATGGACACCTGCGGCGGGAAGATCGAGGTCCAGAGCCGGGCCGGAAAAGGGGCCCTGTTCAAGCTCGTCTTCCAAAGCCGTGAAAGGGAGTGATTCGCCATGAAGAAGATCCTCGTCGTCGAAGATGAGAAGGCGCTTTGCCTCCTCTACGGGGAGGAACTCGGCAAAGCCGGTTATGCCGTCACGACCGCTTACGACGCCGACGCCGCCCTGCGGGAGCTCAAGAAAACGACCTTTGACCTCATCATCACCGACATCCGGATGCCGGGGAAGAACGGGATCGAGCTCATCACCCAGATCATGGGTCTCCGCAAGGACATCCCCATCATCATCAACTCAGCCTACCAGAGCCACAAGGAGGATTTCATGACCTGGGCCGCCGACGCCTACGTCGTGAAATCGTCCTCGCTCGATGAACTCAAGCTCAAGATCAAGGAACTCATCGGTGAATAATGTCTGAACTCAGAAAGGACCTCATCAGCGGACGCTGGGTCATCATCGCCACGGAGCGGAGCAAGCGGCCTGACGATTTCCGGCCGGCCGGAGGCACGGCGCCGGTCGCGGAAGCCAGGGGGTTCTGCCCTTTTTGCGAGGGGAACGAGGGGAAAACCCCGCCCGAGGTCTTCGCCTTAAGAGGGACTGGGACCGTGCCCGACTCGCCGGGATGGCGGGTCCGGGTCGTCCCCAATAAGTTCCCCGCTCTCAACCGCGGGACGACGGCGTCCAAGCACACCAAGGGCGTTTTCGAATGGATGGAGGGCATCGGGGTCCACGAAGTCATCATCGAAAACCCCGACCACGACAAGGAGCTCGGCGATCTCCCCCCCGGCCATGTCCGGGACGTCCTCCAGATCTTCCAGCAGAGGATCCGGTCCATCGAGGAGGACCTTCATTACCAGTACGTCCAGCTGTTCAAGAACAAGGGCAAGGAGGCCGGCGCGTCCCTCAGCCATCCCCATTCCCAGCTCGTGGCGACCCCCATCGTCCCGAAGCGGGTCAAGGAGGAAATCTACGGGGCCGAACGTCTGTACCGGGGCCTTAAGGAATGCGCCTTCTGCCGGATCATCCGCGAGGAGCAGGCCACGGGCGAGAGGCTCGTCTTCGAGAACCGGCACTTCGCCGTCATCGCCCCATTCGCCTCTCGCTTCCCCTTCGAAATGGCCATCTTCCCGCTCCGCCATTCGCCCTCCTTCACCTCCCCTAGGGGGAGGAGCTGGATGCGATGGCCGAGACCATCAAAACCGTCCTGACCAAGCTGAAGATGACGCTCGGCGACCCCCCCTACAACATGGTCCTTCACCAGGCGCCCAACCCGGCGCTCTCCCTCAAGAACTGGCCGGATATCGACCACAACTACCACTGGCACATCGAGATCTTCCCGATCCTGACGAAGGTGGCGGGTTTCGAGTGGGGGACGGGTTACTACATCAATCCGGTTCCGCCGGAAACGGCGGCGGGGTTCCTTAGGAAAGAATAAGGACTGCCCCCGGAGGGGCTGTCCCTGCGAGCGCGCCCGGCAACGCACCCGCGACGCCCCAGCCCTAAGAGAGTCCCCTGACTTCTCTGTAGAGACGAAGGTACTCTGCGGCCGACCTCTCCCACGAAAAATCGGAAGCCATGGTATTCCGGACGAGAGCCCCCCAGAGGTCCGTCCGGGAATACGTGTCGAGCGCTCGGACGAGAGAGAGCAGGAGCGCTTCGGCCGACGCGGTCTCGAACTTGAATCCATTCCCCGCGGCCCGTCCGGGATCGAACTCCTGGATCGTGTCGTCGAGCCCGCCCGTGGCCCGGACGACCGGGACAGTCCCGTACTTGAGGGCGTACATCTGGGTCAGGCCGCACGGCTCATAGCGTGAGGGGATCAGGAAGACGTCGCTCCCGGCATAGATCGTGTGGGCCGTCTTCTCGTCGAACGCGATCATCAGGCCGAGGCGGCCGGGGTGTTTCTTCTTGGCAGCCTTCAGGAAGTCCTGGATCTTCTCGTCGCCGGTCCCGAGGATGACGACCGTGACGCCCAGGCGGAAGATCTCGTCGAGGGCGTCGCAGACGATGTCGACGCCCTTCTGCCCGGCCAGGCGCGTGACCATCCCCGCGACCGGGGACCGGCCGGCGTTTCCTAGCCCGAACGTCTCGAGCAAGGCCGCTTTCGAGCGGGCCTTTCCGGAAAGGTCGCCGGGGGAGAAGCGGGCCGGGATCAGCCGGTCCGTTGCCGGGTCCCAGTCGCTGTAATCGACGCCGTTCAGGATGCCCGAGAGGGCGTGGGAGCGCCATCTCAGGAGACCGTCCAAACCGCAACCGAACTCCGGGGTCTGGATCTCCCGGCTGTAGCGCGGGCTCACGGTATTCACGGCCGTCGCATAGAGAATGCCGGCTTTCATGTAGTTGACCTTGCCGAAGAACTCGAGGTCATTCATGTTGAAAAGCCGGGCGGGAAGGCCGACCGCCGCCAGGACTTTTTGCTCGAAAAGGCCCTGGTAGGCGAGGTTATGGACCGTGAAGAGGGACTTGGTGTCCTTGAAGAACGGGTCGTCAGCGTGGGCGAATTTCAAGTAGGCGAAGGCGGTGGCCGCCTGCCAATCATGGCCGTGGACGACGTCGGGAGAGAAGCCCAGGGCCTTCATCGATTCGAGCGAGGCCCGGGCGAAGAAGGCGAAGCGCTCGCCGTTGTCGGGATAATCGCCCGCCGGTGTCCCGTAAAGGCAGTCCCGGTCGAAATATTCATCCCGGACGATAAAATACACGGAAAACCCTTCGGCCCGATGCTCGAGGACGGAAAAGGCCGCCCTTGCCCCAGCCCAATCCAGGGAGAGGTCTTCGATGACCTTCCTCAGCGGGAGGCCTTTCTTCCGCACCTCCCGGTAATAAGGCAGGAAAACCCGGACGTCGGCCCCGAGCCGGGACAAGAACTTCGGCAGGGCGCCGGCCACATCGGCCAGGCCGCCTGTCTTGGCGTAGGGGATGGCTTCGGAGGCTAGGAATGCTATTTTCATGGTTGGGCTATTCTAGCACAATCCGGCCCTTTCAGGGAGGCTTGTGAATGCCCCCGGCATGGAATAAGATGGGGCGGAGAAGATTCCGATGAAAAAAAAGGCGGGAACGGCGGATCTACCCAAGGTCGTGGCCGCGATCATCGAGCGGGATGGGAAAGTCCTGGTCGCCCGGCGCCGGAAAGGCATCCGCTTCGGCGGCTTCTGGGAGTTCCCGGGCGGCAAGCTCAAGGACGGCGAGGACCCGGAGACCGGGCTCGAGCGCGAGCTGGCCGAAGAGCTCGGCATCCAAGCGCGGGTCGAGGGGTTCTTCTGCTCCGTCCGGTACTGTACGCCAGCCCTGTCGATCGAGCTCTTGGCTTACAGGACGGCCCATGTCTCGGGCGAGCTCAGCCCGACCGACCACGATGAGATCCGCTGGGTGGAGCCGGCCGGGCTGGATGAATCGGCCTTCACCGAGCCCGACCGGCCCGTCGTCCGGTACCTCAAGGCGGGCGATGCGGCTCAGGGTCCGGGAGGTCCGGGCCACGGCCGATGAGAGCGGCCTGTCAAGAACCCCCATGGATAGCGTCGTTCTCAAACCGGGGAAGGACAAGGCCGTCCGGAACCGCCACCATTGGATCTTTTCCGGCGCGATCCGGTCGATGCCGGATTTTGACAATGGGACCATCCTCCCGGTCAGGAGCGCCGACGGCGACCTCCTCGGCCACGCCTATTTCAACCGGGACTCGTCGATCACCGGCCGGATGGTGAGCTTCGGAAAATCGGCCCCCGAGGACGCCATCCGGCAGAGCATCGAGCAGGCCGTCCGCCTCCGCCGCAGGTTCTTCGACCCGGCCGTGACCAACGCCTTCCGGCTTGATCAACGCCGAGGGCGATCTCCTGCCTGGGTTGGTCGCCGATCTTTACGGGGACGTCCTCGTCCTCCAGGTCGCAACGCTCGGCATGGAAAAGCTCAAAGCTCTCGTCCTCGACATCCTCGTCTCCCTCCTCAAGCCGCGGAGCGTCTGCGAGAGGTCGGACCTCCCGGCGAGGCGGGAAGAGGGTTTGGAGGATTTCGAAGGGACGATTTTCGGCGAGCCCGTGGAGAGGGTCCGGATCCTCGAGGAAGGCCTCCCGTTCGAAATCAGCCTCGTCCATTCCCAGAAGACGGGGTTCTATCTCGATCAGCGGGAGATGCGGAAGCTCGTCAGGACCTTCGCCCGAGGCCGCCACGTCCTCAACGCCTTCGCCTACACCGGGGCTTTTTCGGTCTACGCCCTCAAGGGAGGCGCGGTCCGGGCTGACTCCGTGGACTCTTCCGGAAGCGCCATCGCCCTGGCCCAGGAGAATTTCGAGCTCAACGCCCTGCCGGCGGACTCCGGCGTCTTCTTCACCGCCGACGTCTTCGATTTCCTGAGGGATCCCGGCCTCGCCTACGACTTCATCATCCTCGACCCGCCCGCCTTCGCCAAGAAGAAAACGGACGTCGTCCAGGCCTGCCGCGGATACAAGGATATCAACCGGCTGGCCATCCAGAAGGTCAAGGCTCAGGGCCTGGTCCTGACCTTTTCCTGCTCCTATTTCGTGGACGAGAAGCTCTTCCAGCAGGTCGTTTTCCAGGCCGCGCAGGAAGCGGGCCGGCTGGTCAAGATCCTCCAGCGCCACCGCCAATCCCTCGATCATCCCGTCAATATCTTCCACCCGGAGACGGAATATCTGAAGGGCTTCCTGCTCTACGTCGATTAGGAATAAAAAGCCTGGGATAATCTTCCCGAAACGTTTTTTATTCTATGGAAAAAAGCCAGAGTTCCTAGAGCAATATCCAAAATAGCGGCGCGCTTAATGCTTGAGGATCCAGGCCGCGATGTCCCCGATGACGTAGGGCGCGACGCTGCCATGGATCTGGATATACTCGTTCGGCGTCGGCAGTCCCTGGCCCTCGAAGAAGAAGTGGTTCAATTTGGGGTAGAGGTGAAGCTCGACATCCTGGCGCGATCCCAGGGCGGTTTTCCAGTTCTTGAAGTCCTCTGTTGTCACCTGGTAATCACGGCTGCCTTGGAGGATGAGCATGGGCTTGGCGACCGACTTGGCCAACTCGGGAGGATTGTAGCCGCGGAGGTCCAGCCAGTAGGTCGGCATCGCGCCCAGGAGCTTGACGGTCGAACCCTTGTCGGCGGGGACAAGGGCCTTGAGCCTGGCGACGTCCGCCTTGAGGCCTTCGAGCCTTTTCCTGGTCTCCTCCGAGGTATCACCCCCGGAAAGATACATCACCTGGCGGAGGATCGTGTCGTCAAGAGGCCGGGTTAGGCCGGCCAAGCTGATGAATCCCGCGAGGCCCAGAGGTTTCGCGGCGAGGGCGATCCTGGGCATGAGGAAACCGCCCAGGCTGTGACCTAAAATGAAGACCCTCGCCTTGTCGACCTTCGCCGTCTCCCGGAGCAGGGCCGCGGCGGCCAGAGCGTCGTCGATCGTCTCTTCCTTGACCGTCAGCCCCGCCTCGAACTTCGGGTCGGCGACGATCTTGGCCCCGTAGACCTTGGTGCGCTTGTCGTAGCGGAGAACTGCGATGCCGCGCGTGGCGAGGCCCCAGGCCAGGTCCTTGAAGGGCTTGTTGGGGCCGAGCGACTCGTCCCTGTCGTTGGGACCCGACCCGTGGACAAGGACCAGCGCCGGGGAACGGACCGTCCCCCTTGGGCATCGTGAGCGTGCCCGGGAGCTGCCATTCGCCGGAGCCGACGGTGACGTCTTTTTCGTCGAATCCGGCGGCGTCGGCATAGGCCGGCGGTTCGTACTTGGCGGGGGGGAGGGACGGCACGAACTGGAAGCCCGCGATCTTTCCGGCCTTGTCGAAAACGACCCTGGCGTCCAGGGTCGCCTTTTCGAACTCGCAGGTGATGAGCACGATCTCATAGGGCCCGAGCTTGTCGCGCCGGGACCCTGTCCGTTTTCTGAACGCGCCCACCTGCTTCGGGAATTGCTCTTTCCAGAACACCGCCAGCTTCTCGGGACCCGAGACCTTGAGCATGGTCTCGTCAAAATCTTGGACGGCCAGGTTGAAATCGCCCTTTTCGAGGGCCTCCAGGAATCCGTGGGCCTTGACCGTCAGCTCGTCTTCCGCTTGGATGGGAGGCCGGGCCCCGAGGGAGGGAGCCCCTGCCGCCAGGAACCACAACGCCAGGATGGTCAGGAACCAGTTTTTAGCCATGACAGGACCTCACGCGCGGTCTTCGGATAAACGCCGCGGCCCAGTATAATCCAATCCCCGCCGGGAGACAATTGCGCGGCTCCCAGGAAATACATATAATCTTCCTCTTCGAGGTCGGCCCGCGACCGGCCGTCCCGAGGAAGGAGGCTGTCATGGACTTCGAGGATGAGATCCGTCGGCACCTCAGAACCGTTTCTTTGATCGGCGTTTCCATCGGCGTGAGCCTTCTCATCGACCTCGGCCTCGAGGAGCTCATCCGGGCCCGGTTCAAGCCCTTCTTCGGGTTTGCGAGGATCGCCGACCGCCAGACGCTCCGCTACGGCTTTTTCGGCCTGGCCGCCACGGCCCTGGCCATCATCCTGGTCCTCCGCCACGTCCTCCTGAAGAGGCCCTCCGGGGACGACAGGAAAGCCGCCCTCCACAGGCTCGAACGGGCTACGGTCTTGACCCTCGTCCTGGCCGAGGTCCCGGCCCTCCTCGGGCTTGTCCTCTTCCTTCTCGGCGGGCTCAACGCCGATTTTTACATTCTCCTTTCCGCGTCCAGTCTCCTGGTCATCATGTTCTTCCCGCGCCGCTCGGGCTGGGAAGAGTGGCTGTCTTGATCCCTGTCGGAGGTGGTCCATGAGGAACCGTCTCGGAATCCTTTTCCTTTGCGCGGCCTGCGGGCTTTTTCCCCGTCCTGCAGCGGCGGGCCGGACGCCCGCGGACCCCGTCCCGAACGCCCCCGTGCTCCGCTACGAGATCTGGGTCGAGCTCGAGGACGCGACGAAAACGCTCCGCGGCAAAGAGGACATCGTCTGGACCAATCGCACCCGGGACGCCGTGCCCGACATGCTTTTTCATCTCTACTGGAATGCCTTCAAGAATTCGACGAGCACGTTCCTCCGCGAGGCCGCCGAGGAGACTTTCGCCGCCCGCGGGACCGAACCGGAAGACGGCGATTGGGGCTGGGTCGATATCACGGACATCCGGTTGGCGGACGGCCGTGACCTCGCTCCGACGAAGGAGTTCGTCAGGCGCGACGAGCCGCTCCACGGGGGAGATGAGACCGTCTTGCGGGTCCGCTTCGCCGAACCCGTCAAACCCGGGGACAATGTCCGGCTCCGCCTGGAGTTCCGGAGCAAGATCCCGCGGACCGTTGCCCGCTCCGGCTACTATAAGAACTCCTATTTCATCGGGCAGTGGTTCCCCAAGCCCGGGGTTTACGAAGAGGGGCGGGGCTGGAACTGCCATGAGTATCACCAGAACTCCGAATTCTTCTCCGATTTCGCCGACTTCGTCGTCCACATCACGGTCCCTGAGAATTTCGTCGTCGGGGCGTCGGGCCGGGAGACGGGCCTCGAGCCCGGACCCGCGCCGCCCCGGATCACCCACACGTACCGCCAGACGATGATCCACGATTTCGCCTGGACGGCCGACCCGCGCTATCTCAAGGTCGAACGGTCCTTCGTCGCCTCGAAGGAGGTGACCCCGCGTGAATACGCCGAGACGGCCGCCCTCCTCGGCCTCCCGGTCGAAGAGGTGAAGCTCCCCGATGTCAGGATGATCCTCCTCATCCTGCCCGAGCACAGGGGCCAGATCGAGCGCCACTTCAGGGCCCTCGCCGCGGCCATCAAGTATTATGGACTCTGGTACGGCCCTTATCCCTACGAAACGGTCACGATGGTCGACCCTCCCTTCCGGACCGCGAGCGGGGGCATGGAATACCCCACGCTCTTCACCGCGGGGACCCGGGTGATGCCCGGCGCCGACGTCCTCTCGCTCGAGGGCGTCATCGTCCACGAGTTCGGACACGGCTACTGGTACGGACTTGTCGCCAACAACGAGTTCGAAGAGGCCTGGCTCGACGAGGGCATCAACACCTATTCGACGGGTCGCGTCCTCGCCCACGCCTACGGGCCTGGAGCCATCTCCTTCGACGTCCTGGGGATCCCCCTGGCCTCGGTCTTCAGGATGCCGAAGGTTCTCGATGAGGACACCGACCGGGCGGCCGCCATCAACGCCGTCCGGTACGACCCCGTCCTCACATTCTCCTGGCGCTTCTATAACCGAGGGAGCTACGGGGCGAACGTCTACATGCGGGCGGCGACCTGCCTCAACACCCTCGAACGCTTCCTCGGCGAGCCCACGATGGCCCGGGTCATGCGGACCTTCCAGGAACACTACCGGTTCAAGCACCCGAAGACCGAAGATTTCGTCCGGGTCGTCAACCAGGTGTCCGGCCGGGACATGACCTGGTTCTTTGACGAGCTGATGAGAAACACGCTGAACTTCGACTATGGGATCGCCTCGGTCATTTCCCGGGAAACGCCGAAGAACCCGAGGGGCGTCTTCGACGCTGGCGGGAAAAAGGAGGAGATGACGTCGGCGAGGATCCGCGAGCTCGACTCCAGGGCAAAAGACGAGCTCCGAGGCGGGGCGGCGGCGGAGAAAAAGGAATTCATGACGACGGTGACCCTGCGGCGCTTCGGCGAGGCCCGGATGGGGGGAGACGCCCGGGTCAAGCTCGTGGTGGCCTTCGAGGACGGAAGCCGGGAAACCGCCTTCTGGGACGGGCAGGAACGCTGGGCCCGGCTGGTCTTCGTGAAGCCGTCCAGGGCGGTCCGGGCCGAGGTCGACCCCGAGGGCGTGTGGCTCGTGGACTCGAATTTCGCCAATAACTCGTTCCTTGTCCAGCCGGTCCGGCGAGGCCTTATCAAGCTCCTCTCGCGGCTCCTTTGGGCGGTCCAGAACATCCTGCAGTTGGCAAGCTCGTTCAGCTGAAGAAGGGGGAGATCGTCATGGCTGTCTTCAAAGCGATCGGAAACGGGGTCGGAACGGCGGCCCGCCGGCCCAGGCTCGTCGTCGACTTGTGGGTCATCAACATCGTCTACTCCCTCTTCATCGCGGCGCCGCTCTATGCGCTTTTCAAGGCGGACCTCGGCCATTCCCTGCTCGGGCGAAACCTCCAGCCCCTGGACTTGATCTGGCTGGGAGACTTCATCTACAAGTACCAGGACATGGCCCCGGCCGCCCTGGCCATGATCCTGGTTTCCCTGCTCCTCTACGCGGTCCTCTATGTCTTCCTCAACGGGGGGATCATCGGCCGCCTTCTCGACAGGGACGCGCCGGCGACCCCTCAGGCGTTTTTCGCGGATTGCGGGCGGTACTTCTGGCGGTTCGCCGGGCTTTTCCTGGTTTCCCTGCTTTTCTACGCCCTGGCCTTCGGGGTCATCCTGGAAGCCCTTTCGGCCCTCGTCAATCCCGTCCTAGAAAACGCCAGGACGGAATGGACGGTTTTCTGGATATCCGACCTCAGGACCATTATTGCTTTGCTCCTTCTCAGCCTCGTCCACATGGTTTTCGATTACGCGAGGATCCTCGTGGTGGTCGCGGACGAGAGGAGTTTCCTCCGGGCGCTGAGGGCAGCCTTCGTCTTCCTCGGGAAGCGGTTTTTCCGGGCCTGGTCCCTTTGCCTCCTCATCGGAGCGGGCTTCCTGGCCGGGACGGCCGTCTACCTCCTCGTCGGAGGCAACCTCCCGGACTCGGGCCTCTTCTGGCTCGGGCTCAGCATCCTCTGGGGGCAGGCGTTCATCGTCTTCCGGGTCTGGACGAAGATGGTCTATTTCTCAGTCCAGGCGGAATTTTACCGGATGAGCCATTATTGACGGCCATGAAGATCACTTTCTTGGGTGCGGCGCGCCAGGTGACGGGGTCCTGCTTCTTCCTCGAGGCCGGGGGCATGAAGATCCTCATCGACTGCGGCCTTTACCAAGAGCGGCCTTTCCTTGAAAGGAACTGGGAACCGCTCCCCGTACCGCCGGAAAAGATCGACCTGCTGCTGCTGACCCACGCTCATCTGGACCATTCAGGCCTCATCCCGAAGATCGTCCGCGAGGGCTTTTCCGGAACGATCCTGACCACGGCGGCCACCGCCGATCTCTTGTCCATCGCCCTCATGGATTCGGCGCGTATCCAGGAGGAAGATGCGGCCTTCAAAGCGAAGCGGCACAAGAAGGAAGGGCGGCTGGCGTCCCATCCCGAGGTCCCGCTCTACTCCGTCGAGGACGTCCAGCGGACCATGCCCCTCGTCGAGGAGATCCCCTACGAAACCGACATCCCCCTCTCCGAGGTCCTCACCGCCCGGTTCAGGGACGCCGGCCACATCCTCGGCTCGGCCATGATCGAATTGACCTGCCGGGAGAACGGCGTGTCGAAGAGCGTCGTTTTTACGGGTGACATCGGTCAGTGGGACAAGCCGTTCGTCCGCGACCCGTCCGTCTTTGCCCGGGCCGATCACGTGGTGATGGAATCCACCTACGCGGACCGCGACCACGAGGACCCCAAGGCCGTGGACGAGATCCTCAGCGAGACGATCGTGGAGACGGCCAAGGCCGGCGGGAACATCGTCATCCCCACCTTCGCCATCGAACGGGCCCAGGAGCTCATGTTCTATCTCAGCCGTCTCGTCCGGGCCAAGGCCATCCCCGCCCTGCCCGTCTTCCTTGACAGCCCCATGGCCCGTGAGGTCACAGAGGCGTTCCGCCGTCATCCGGGCGACCTCGACGACGACGCGCAGGATCTCTTCAAGGCGGGGACGAGCCCCTTCGACTTCCCCGGGCTCGTGATCGTCCGGACCATAGAGGAATCCAAAGCCATCAACTCCATCCGGGGGTCGGCCGTCATCATGGCGGGCTCGGGGATGTGCACCGGAGGCCGGATCAAACACCATCTCCTTTGGAACATCGCCCGGCCCGAGTCGACCATCCTTATCGTGGGTTACCAGGCCAAGGACACGCTCGGCCGGCAGATCCTCGAAAGACAGCCCCAGGTCCGGATCCTGGGCCAGACGCTCCCGGTCCGGGCCAAGGTGGCCAAGATCAACGGCTTTTCCGCACACGCCGACCGGAAGGCCCTGGACCGTTGGCTCGATGCGTTCCAGGCGCCGCCCCGCTGGTTGTTCGTTGTCCATGGCGATGCGGACGTGGCCCTTCGTTTCGCGGAAAGGGTCCACCAAGAGCGGGCCTGGGAGGCGGAGGCCCCGGAATACCTCGGCTCCCGCGTCCTCGATTAAAAGCCCGTCTTCGGCAGAGCCCCGGGCCCCTGGGCGCGCGCGTAGCCGGTCATGATCTTTTCCAGATCTTTTCTTAAACCATCGGGAAGCGGCGGGAGAGCATATTTGGCGATCCTGTCCTCCACGTCCTTGTGGGCCTTGTCGAGAGCGGTCTTGCGGCCGGCCATGACCCAGGCCTCGTAAGGGTCCCTGTCCATGATCGCCGGCATCGTGTGCTCTTTTCTGTACCATTGGCGCGTATGGGGATGGGACAGGAACTGGAAACCGGCCTTGAAGCCCTCGAACTTGTCCAGGGCGATCGGGTCTTCCCGCTGAGCGATTCCGGCGACCAGCCGGTAGGCCATCCCGCAGATCTCGTTGTCGATGACGAGCTTCTCGAGGCTCTGCGAGCTCTCGAAGTCCAGCATCCCCGGCCCCGAGATGACGTTGACGCCGGCGAGGGCCGCCAGAACAGCGCCCAAGGCCGTCTCGATTCCGCTCTGGGCATCGTTGACCTTGGAGTCGCTCAGGGCCATGTAGGCGTGCGTCGGGAGCTTCAGATGTTTCCCGATCTGGGCGTAGGCCGAGTCGATCATCATCGTCTCGATGGCCCCCATCGGCGTCGTCCCCTTCCTCATGTCGAAGCTCGAAGGCGAGCCGCCGAAGATGATGGGCGCGCCTCGGTGGGCCAGCTGGCCAATGACGAGGCCGCTGAGGTTCTCGGCCACGTGCTGGACGAGGGTCCCTGAGATCGTGGCGAGCGATGTCGCGCCCGTCATGCCCATCGAGATGAGTTCCGAGGGGATGCCGGCCCGGGCCGAGTCGATCAGGCTCTGGGTCGTCAGGTGACTCCACTTGAGGGGAGGGGAGGGGCAGGCGTCGAAGATGGCCAGGGGCTTGCGGGCGAGCTCCGCCTCGCCGCCCCGGACGGCCGCGAGGAGGTCCTTCATGGGCTTGAAGCTCTCGACCCGGAACGTGCCCGTGACGACGGGCTTGGACGAAAGGAGGAGTCCGAGGTAAAGCCGGTAACAGTCGGCGATCGCGGCTGGGACGTCCATCGAGATCAGGCCCGTGCTCTGGAAATGGATGTGCTCGAGCGTTTCCACGAGCCGGCAGAACGCAACGACGTCCCGCGTCGAGGCCTTTCGCTCTTCCTGGGTCTCGTGGTCGAGGAGGGAGACGGCCGCCGAGCCCGGGTCGAAGTGGATCTCATCGCCGCCGACGAGGTAAGACTTTTCGCCGCTCCGGTCGTACATCGTGACCGTGGCCGGAGTCGACGACAGGCAGTCCTGGACGAGTTTCTTGTCGAGCCGGGCCCTTTGTGTGGCCTTGTCGATACCGGCGCCGGCCGCGGCCAGGAGCCCCAGGGCCTCCTGGTTTTCGACGAAGACGCCCTGCATCTCGAGGAGCGCAAGTCCCTCGTCGACGATCTTTTCGACCAGTCCTGGGCTCAGAAGCTCGATCTTCGGTCTTTTGGTCTCGATCATGGTTCGCCTCCCCTCATCTCTTCGGGGCCAGGCTCTTCGCCAGCTTGACGGCGGCCACGGCGTTCTCGGCATAGCCGTCGGCACCCGCCTCGTCGGCCCACTTCTGGCTGGCCGGCGCCCCTCCCACGAGGACCTTGTATCTCTTCCTGAGGTTCCTCTCCTTGAGGAGCGCAACCAGCCGCTTCTGGTTGATCATCGTCGTCGTCAGCAGGGCGGACAGGCAGATGAAATCCGCGCCGACGGACTCGGCCTTTTCGATGAACCTTTCGAGCTTGACGTCGGCGCCGAGGTCGAAGACCTCGAAGCCGCCGGCCTGGAGCATGGAGGACACGAGGTTCTTGCCGATGTCGTGGATGTCTCCCTCGATCGTGCCGATGACCACCTTTCCGCCCGTCCTGACCTGGAGACGGGAGCGCTGGAGCTCGGGCTCGAGGACGGACATGGCCGCCTTCATGGCCTCGGCGGAGGAGATGAGCTCGGGCAGGAAATACTCTCCCTGCTCCCATAGTTCGCCGACCCTCTGGATGCCCGGAACATATCCTTCTTCAATGACTTCGAGAAGGTCCAAGCCCGCCTTGACGGCCTCCCCGGCCAGCCGACCGGCCCCTGCGCCGTCGCCCTCGACGATCGCCTCGCGCATCTGCAGGTAGAGATCTTCGTTCTTCATGCCGTCCTCCTTGAGATCGATTCCGCCATGGCCTTGATGAAGGCCGGGTCCGTCCCGCAGCAGCCGCCGACGATATTGGCCCCGGCCCGGATGAGTTCCGGAACGAACCGGACATAGTCTTCGAGCCCTTGCGTATAGCCCACCCGGCCCTCGCTCCCGACAACGGGCTGACCCGCGTTGGCCTGGGCGATCAACGGCAGGGTCGTTTCCTGCCGCATGGCCTTGACGAGGCCCACCATCTGTTCGCTGTTGAGAGTGCAGTTGGCTCCCACGGCCCGGGCGCCCTCCTTTTCGAGCTCCTTCAGGCACCGGGAGATGGTGTCGCCCATGCTGGTAAAGTACCCCCGGGGATTCACGGCGAAGGTCATCGTGACGAAAACGGGGAGGCGGGAGGCCCGCAGGGCCCCTCGGAGCGCGGAGAGGGCTTCGCGGAGGTCATACTGGGTTTCGATGAGCAGGGCGTCCACCGCGCCATCGGCAAGGGCCCCCGCCTGTTCGGCGAAAACGGACTCGAACTCCTCCTCCGTGAACTCGCCCAGGGGCTTGAGGAGCTTGCCGGTCGGCCCGATGCTCCCGGCCACGAACTTCCCGGAGGGCGCAACCTCCCGGGCGAGCCGGGCTGCGACGCCATTCAGCTCGGCCGTCCGGCCCTCAAGCCCGTGGTGGGCGAGTTTGATCCGGCTCGCGCCGAAGCTGTTCGTGGAAACCATGTCGGAGCCGGCCAGGAAATAGTCCCGATGAATCTCCTGGACAACGCCGGGTCTCTCGATGTTCCACTCTTCAGGAAATTTCCCCTGGGGCAACCCGCGGGCCATGAGTTCCGTGCCCATGGCCCCGTCCAAGAGGACGGTCCTTTGACGGATCAGGTCCATGATCGAAAGGCTCATCATCCACCTCCGGGGAACGGGCCGAATTCCAGGCATCGGACAAACTCGTCCTGGAAATCCGGCCGCGTGGCCAGCGAAATATGGGTTACGCTCTTCGCCAGGGACCCGGCGGCCGACCTCGCAGGAGCCGAAAGGAGGAGCTTGCGCGCCCCGGCCAGCGACGAGTTCCCGACGAACGTGACCTTCTTATCCGGGATCCCCGGCAAAAGGCCCAGGGCCTGGGCGTTGCGGATGTCGAGCGAGCTGCCGAAAGCACCGGCGACGTAAACGCCGTCCAGCTCCTTCAGGCCGACCTGGAACTCCCGGAGCAACAGCCGGACCCCCGTCTTGATGGCGGCGGCGGCCAGTTGGATCTCCCGGATGTCGTTCTGGGTCAGGCTGAGCTTGTCGCCCAGCCGGAGTTTCTTCTCCGGCCCGGCGATCTTGCCGTCGCGGCCGATGAAGCCGCGGGCCAGGCCGTGGGCCAGGACGTCGATGAGCCCCGTGCCGCAGAGGCCGTGGGGCGTCCCGCCGCCGAGCGTCTGGAGCCGGAAGCCGTCCCGCCATTCGGCCCGGTGGACCGCGCCCTCGATGGCCAGCATGCCGCAGCTGATGCTCATCCCTTCGAAGGCCGGCCCCGCCGCCGTGGAAGTGGCAATGAACTGCGGGCCTTTTTTAAGGACGATCTCGCCGTTGGTCCCGATATCTATGAAGAGCACGGTGCCCGGCTTATCGGCCAGGGCGCAGGCAGCCAGCCCGGCCGTGATGTCCCCGCCGACGAAGCTCTTGATATTGGGGACGATGAAAACCTTGGCCGCCGGATTGAGCTCGAGGCCGATCTCCGCGGCGGGGAAAGGCGGAAGGAAAGTGAAGACCGCCTGGAAGGGGGAGAGGGCCAGCGAGTCCACGCTCACGCCGCAGAGCAGATGATTCATCGCCGTGTTGCCGGCGATGACGGCCTCGTAGACGCGATCGGTCGGGACGCCGTTCTTTTCCAGCAATTCGCGGGCGATGGTGTTCAGGAGATGGGTGATGGACTTTCTCAGGCGCTTGAGATTATCCGGCGATTGGAAGGCGAAGCTGATCCTCGAAACTACGTCCGCGCCATAGGAGGCCTGGCTGTTGAGGGCCGAGGCCCGGCCGACGCTTTCTCCCGTGATGAGATCGACGAGCTCGACGACGACCGTGCTCGTGCCGATGTCCACGGCCAGGCCGAAGGCCCGCGCAGACGTGTCGCCGGGCTCGATGTCAAGGGCCTCAAGGTCTCCGTAGAGGACGGCCGTGACCGTCCGGGGAGAGCCCTGGTCCAGCTCCTTGAGGCCCCTTAGGGCCGGAAGAGGGAAGCTCAGACCGGGCGTCCCGAGAAGTGAGGCCAGGCTTTCCGTCACGGACGCGGGGGATGAGAGCGGGGGTTTCTCGAGGGTCACGGGAAGTTTCCTGACTTGAGGATCAAGGGCGACAGGCAGAGAGAGGCCGGTCTCGAGGACAGCCACTTTGCCCAGGCGCGATTCCGGGAGGATCTCGACGACCATGTCGCACCGGACGGCGAACCGGCAGGCCAGCCGGTGGTCGGGACCGAGGCCCCTTTTCTCGAGGACGGCTCTTTCGGGACCCTCGAGAAGGGGAAGGAGCCCCGCCCGGATCCGGACGGCGCACTTCCCGCAGACGCCGCGCTTGTGGCAATAGAGACTGACCGGGATGCCGGCCGTCGTCAGGGCGTCGGCCAGGAGTTCCCCGGCCCGGACCCGGACCTTAGTCCCTTCAGGGAGGATCTCGAGGGAATAGGTCGCGTCGGTCATCTTCTGCAGCCCGCCACAAGAAGCTTCATTTTAAACCATATCCCCGGCCTTGCCTATCCTTTTTTAACGTTCCCGCCGGCCGCCGGGCGGCGCCTTCTCCAGATCAGGAAGGCCGGCAGGCCGGCCCCGAGGAGGGCCAGGCCCGCCGCGGACTTCAGGGGTTGGGCGGAGAGGATGTTGACGAAGATCGCCAAGCATATTACTATAAATATTATAGGAATAATAGGATATCCCCAGGCCCGGTAGGGGCGGCTCACTTCGGGACGGCGATTGCGGAGGACGATGACGGCCAAGCCCGTCGCCGCGAAGAAAACGAGCAGGGCGAAGACCATGTATTCGTACAGGGACTGGTAGGTCCCCGACAGGCAGAGCACCGCGGACCAGACGGCTTGGCCCCAGAGGGCGCGCACCGGGACTTTGGTGCGCGGGCTGAGCCGGGCCATGGACCGGAAAAAGCTCCCATCCCTGGCCATGGCGTAATAGACCCGCGGCCCGAAAAGAAGGTTGGCGTTCAGGCAGCCGAAGACCGAGATCATGATCACGGCCGCCATTGCCGTTCCCGCTCCGCCGCCGAACAGAGCCGTCGTGACCAGCTCCCCGACCCGCACGACCCCCTTCATCTTCTCCAGCGGAAGAGCCAGAAGGTAAACGAGGTTGATCGAGACATACAGGACCATGACCCCGACAACGCCGAGGGCCAGTCCCCGGGGGATGTTCTTCTCCGGGTCCCTGATCTCTTCGGCCGTGCAGTTGACGGAATACCAGCCGTCATAAGTCCAAAAAACCGCGACCAGAGCCAGCCCGAGTGGCTTCAGGAATTCCGGAAACCTCAGCCCTGCGGGGAAAAGGGGATGAAAGTTCGTCCCGCCCGCCTTGGTCCCGAAAACGAGCCCCAGGACCACGAGCGCCCCGACCGCCCCTATCCTGAAGACCGTCAAGAGGTTCTGGACGACGACTCCCGCCCGTATCCCGAGCGAGTTGATGAGGGTCAGGACGACGATAGAGGCGGCAGCGACCACCTGTCCGGCCGATAGGGAATATGTCAGGCCAAAACCCGATAAGTGAGCGATCTCAACCCCCATGGACAGGCACGGAACGAAGGAGCCAAAGAATTCAGCGAACCCCACGGCCAGCGCGGCCAGTCCGCCGCACATGATGAACCCGAAAAAGCCCCAGCCGAAGAGGAACGCGGCGCCCGGGCCATAGGCTTCGCGGAGGTAGACGTATTGGCCCCCGGCCTGGGGGTACATCGCTCCGAGCTCGGCGAAGGAGAGCGCCCCGCAGAGCGTGACGAGGCCTCCGGCCAGCCAAACGACGAGCAGGAGGCCTGGGGACGGGAGGCCGGCCGCGATCAAGCCCGGGGTCATGAAGATCCCTGATCCGATGACCGCACCGACGACGAGGAAGGCCGTGTCCATGAGGTTCAGCCGCCTGAGGAATCTTGGTTCGGACGTTTCCGGGCTCATGGTCGCGGCCAGGCCTCATTGTACGGGATTTAGAGGATCAAGCGTGAGGACTATTTTCTGATTCTTAAAAGCGCCTTTATAGGCAGGCCACCGACCGGGATCACAGGGATCGATGCATACCTCAAAGCCTGCTAAAGATCCTCGTGGAACGACACGATGGACGGACCGCATGACCTCTTATTGGCCTATCCACTGGGCCATCACAAATCACAGCATCTTGTTTATTTGCAGCTATATATAACATTTTTTAAAGCCGTAACCTTAATTAAAACGCACTTGATTACGATCATCCTTTTTCATGATCATTAATTTCGCCCTCCCCCGATGGCCCTAGATTAGATCGCCAACCCGGCTAACGAGCCTGACCGCTAATCGCGCTTTTCCCAAGCAGGGTTGCCGAGCATCCATGATAGGGGAGTGGGGCCTTTTTTCCCCTGTGGTTTGACAATTTGACATAGACATACGGATCTCACCAAGCCCTTTTTCCATTCGCTTTCGGGAGACACGCAAAACCCGGCCGATGCTTAATCGGCCTGACGTTTTTCCCGGTTTTCGAAATCAATTTTCATTAAAGCTTGCTCGTGCCCATCTGCGCGTTTTATTTCTACGCCCTACCGCCGACGAAATCCCGTTTGATTTCCCCGTTCTTCCGGTCTTCCGCCTCGCCCGCAATCTTGTTCTTATGAAGCCCTAAACTTCTTCCGCCTGCTTCTGGATATAAATCTTATTCATTTGTATTCAAATGATTACGATAAATGTCGGCATGCCGACATTTTCTAGTCCAGGGGCGATAAATCGCTTGCATTATGGACCCCCTTTCATTATAAATGTACCTTCGGATCAATCCGTCGTGGAGGGAGAGAGGCCGTTGATCATTGCTATCACGAACCAGAAAGGCGGAGTGGGGAAAACCACGACATCCATCAACATCTCTTCTGCCCTGGCTTTGATGGGAAAGAAGGTTCTCCTCATCGATATGGACCCTCAAGCCCACAGCACGATCTCGACCGTGGCCGACCCGGGGAACTATGAAAAATCACTCTACGATGTCCTGATGAATAAGCACGAGAAAATGGAGAGCATCATCGTCCGTTCGACGGTGCCGGGCCTGGACCTCGCAATCGCAAAGATCTCCATGGCCAAACTGGAGCCGTCCCTTCTCGGAGAGATCGACGGCCATTTCCGCCTGAAGGACGCCCTCGAATCCACCAAGCATAAATACCAGTTCATCTTTATCGACACGCCTCCGACCCTCGGCTTGATCACCATGAACGCCCTGGTCGCCGCGTCGGCCATCTTGATCCCGATCCAGTCCTCGTATCTAGCGCTTGAGGGGACCGATGACCTCCTGGAGACCATTGAAAAGGTCCGCCGGATCGCCAACCCCGGTCTGAAGATCATCGGGGTCCTGGTCACCCTTCACGATAGGAGGACGAACCTCGGGCGTGACGTCGTGGAGAGGATCCGCCGCGTCTTCGGAAAGAAGGTTTTCAAGACCTATATCTCGAAGAGCGTCAAGCTCGAAGAGAGCCCGGCCTATAAGGAATCTATCTTCACATATGCTCCCGAATCCGTCGGGGCCGTGCAATACCGAAAAGTCGCCGAGGAGATATTGGAACGTGCAAAAAGCTAAGCGGTCCGGTCTTCCTGAAACCGTTACGATGAGGCATGATGGCCACTTTGTCGACCTGCTCTCGTCCAGGTCCCTGGGGCCCCGCATTCGGATGATCGAGCTCGAGCAGATCGACCCGAATCCCCACCAAGCGCGGACCGAGCTCGGCAATATCCAGGAGCTTATGGACTCCATCCGGAGCAAGGGCGTCCTCGAGCCCATCCTGGTCCGATCCAAGGGGACCAGGTTCGAGATCATCGCCGGGGAACGGAGGTTCATCGCCTCCAAGAACATCGGCCTCAAGGAGATCCCGTGCATCGAAATGGATGTCGAGGAGAACGAGGCCATGGAGATCGCCCTTATCGAGAACCTACAGCGGAAGGACCTCGACCTTTTCGAGGAGGCCGACGGGCTCCAGTCCTTGATCGATCTTTACGGATACCACCATCAGCAGGTCTCAGAGAAGATCGGGAAAGCCCGTTCGACGATAACCGAAATACTCTCGATCACCAGGATCCCGGCATCCGTCCGCGAGACTATCAAATCTTCGCCCGCCTTCAGCCGGAGCACGATCATCGAGATCGCCAAGCAAAAGACCGAGGACGACATGCAAAGGCTCGTCAAAGAGATTGTCGACCGGCATCTGACCCGGGAGGATACGCGCGACCTTTCCAAGCACCTCAAGGGCAAGACGAAGAAGCTCAAATATTATGTTTATAATTTTGTCCCTGATGACACGGACAAGTTCAGGCTGAGGCTCGAGTTCAAAAAACAATCGATCTCGAAAGCCGAGATCATCGAGGTCCTCGAGGACATTATTCGAAGGCTAAGCGACAAAGAAGGATAATATCGCCCCCCAACGGCGATTCTTTTTCTGCCGAATCAGCTTCATAAAGGCAAATGTGGGAGCTCCATATGGGTAAAAAGCGTCAGGATTGCGCCTTTTTATCTCGCTCTGGGGATATCCGGATATTAGTTGACATAATAATTCTTATGCGACTCATTTCACGGGGCTTCATTAACTCTTTCCATTTCAGTCGGTTGTCAATCTCCACAGCCTGTGGATATTCCACTTGAACAACACTTGTGCAATTGTGGAAATTCCCGGTCTCTTTTCGGCAATGATGGCCGGAACTTCCCCTTATCTTCTGATGCCTTCTGTCTTATTTTTCTATCGGTTCTAAAACTTTTCTAGTATATTTCCTGGCTGGCCCTGCCTAAAAGGGTTCGTTGACTTGATCTGGACTCCCCCCAACACCGTTTTTTAAGCATAAAAAAAGGCCGGACACGGTAAGCTTGGCCGCGCCGGCCTCGTCCGAGGTCCCTGGGGACTCTAGAGGGCCTTGCTCATGGCCGCCATGAAGTCCTGGTTCGTCTTGGTCTTGCTCAGCTTGTCGATCAGCAGCTCCACGGCTTCGACTTCGTTCATCTGGCTGAGGACCTTTCTCAGGACCCAGATCCGGTTCAGGTCCGCCTCCTCGATCAGGAGCTCCTCTTTTCGCGTTCCGGACCGGCTGATATCGATCGCCGGGAAGACCCTCTTGTCGACGAGCCTCCGGTCCAGGTTGATCTCCATGTTGCCCGTGCCCTTGAATTCTTCGAAGATGACCTCGTCCATCCGGCTCCCCGTGTCTACCAGGGCGGTCGCCAGGATGGTCAGACTGCCGCCCTCCTCGACCTTGCGGGCCGAGCCGAAGAACTTCTTCGGCTTGTGAAGGGCGTTGGCATCGATCCCGCCCGATAGGACCTTGCCCGAGGGCGGGACGATCGCGTTGTGGGCCCGGGCCAGCCGGGTGATCGAGTCGAGCAGGATGACGACGTCCCGCTTGATCTCGACGAGCCTCTTGGCCTTCTCGAGGACGATGTTCGCGACCTGGGCATTCCGGGTCGGCGGCTCGTCGAAGGTCGACGCGACGACCTCGCCGTTGACGCTCCTTTTGAAGTCCGTCACTTCCTCTGGCCGCTCGGCGACCAGGAGCACGATCAGGAAGATCTCGGGGTGGTTTTTTTCTATGGACTTGGCGATCGTCTTGAGAATGGTCGTCTTCCCGGCCCTCGGCGGCGAAACGATGAGCCCCCGCTGCCCCTTGCCGATGGGCGTCAGGAGCTCCATGACCCGGGCGTTCATGTTCTTCGGATTCCCGTCCTGGAGCTTGATCATTTCGAAGGGATAGAGCGGCGTTAGGCTTTCAAAGACGACATTTCGCCTCTCCTCGATGATGACGTCGGGGTGCATGAAGTTGACGGCCTCGATCTTGATCAGGGCGAAGTATTTTTCCCCGTTCTTCGGGGCCCGGACGTGGCCCGAAATCGTGTCCCCGGTCCTGAGCTGGAATTTTCTGATCTGGGACGGCGAAACATAGATGTCGTCCTGACTCGGCAGGTAGCTGAACTCAGGGGCCCTCAGGAACCCGAAGCCGTCCTCGAGGCACTCGAGGACCCCTTCCGAGAACAGCATGCCCTGCTTCTTGGCCTGGGCCTCGAGGATCCTGAAGATCAGATGGTGCTTGCTGGTCTCCTCGGTTTCCGGCTCCTCGATGCCCACGGTGACGGCGAGCTTCTTCAGCCCGGAAACGTCTTTTTCCTCGAGCTCGACCAAATTGTACTCTTTCATCATTGACCTCACTGTAAAGTATTTATTTACTACAACTTATATGATTTTTCAGCTGGGACCGGCGGCCAGGCCGCTGGCTGGAGGGACCCGTTCGGGCTCAGTTGGTCAGGGGCGGCTCCTTAGGCGCCTCCTCCTCCCCTGCTCGGGCTTTTCGCTCGGTCTCGGTGACCTTCGCCTCCCGGCCTTCGGGCTTTTTGGGAAGCTCCTTGGTCAGGGCGATCTTGAGGACCTCGTCCATCGTTTCGACGAGGTGAATAACCATATTCAGCCGCAGGACCTTCGGCAGGTCCTTCAGGTCGGGTTTGTTGTCCAAGGGAAGGACGGCCTCCCGGATCCCTTCCCGGAAGGCCGCGAGGAGCTTTTCTTTGATGCCCTCCCACGGGTAGAACCTTGCCCTTCAGGGTGATCTCCCCGCTCATGGCCACCTTCTTGCTCACGGGGATATCGGTCAGGAGGGAGATAATAGCCGTGGCGATGGTGATGCCCGCGGAGGGGCCTTCCTTGGGGGTTGATCCCTCAGGGACATGGACGTGGATGTCGAAGTTGCGATGGAGGTCCCGGGCGATGTCGAGCTCGTAGATCTTGCCGCGGACAAAACTGAAGGCCGCCTGGGCGGATTCCTGCATGATCTCGCCCAGCTGTCCGGTCAAGGTGAAGCTCCCCTTGCCGTGGACCTTGTTGGCCTCGAACCTCAGGAGCTCGCCGCCGAACTCCGTCCAGGCCATCCCGGTCGATACGCCCACCTCGTCCCTCTTATCGAATTCGGAGCGCCGGAACTTGGGGATTCCGAGGAAAGACTCCAGGTTCTTCGGCGTGACCTTCTCGGAATGCTCCCTGCCTTTCTGGACGACACGCTTCACGACCTTGCGGCAGATCGTCGTGATCTCCCGCTCCAGGCTCCGGACGCCGGCCTCCCGCGTGTAGCCGCGGATGAGCTTAAGAAGGGACTGGTCCGAGATTTCCAGGTTGGCCTCACTCAGACCGTGGGCGTCCATTTGCTTGGACAGGAGGAAGCGCTTGGCGATCTGGAGCTTTTCGTCCTCCGTGTAGCCGGGAAGGCGGATGATCTCCATCCGGTCGAGCAGGGGCCTGCGGGATGGGGTCGAGCATGTTCGCCGTGACGATGAACATGACCTGGGAGAGGTCGAAATCGGTGTCGATGTAATGGTCCAGGAAAGTGCTATTTTGTTCAGGGTCTAGGACTTCCATGAGGGCCGAGGCCGGGTCGCCGCGGAAATCCATGCTCATCTTGTCCACTTCGTCCAGGAGGAAGACGGGGTTCTTCGTCCCGGCCCGCTTGATCATCTGAATGATCCGTCCGGGATAGGCCCCGATGTAGGTCCGGCGGTGGCCGCGGATCTCGGCCTCGTCGCGGACGCCGCCGAGCGACAGGCGGACGAACTTCCGCCCGGTGGCCCGGGCGATCGACTTGCCCAGGGAGCTCTTGCCCACTCCCGGGGGGCCGATGAAGCCGAGGATGACCCCCCGCGGGTTCTTGACGAGCTGGCGGATGGACAGGTATTCCAGGATGCGCTCCTTGACCTTGTCGAGGCCATAATGGTCCTCGTTGAGGATCCGCTCGGCCTCTTTGAGTTCGCGCTTCTCGCGTGATTTCTTGACCCACGGAAGGGAAATGAGCCAGTCCAGGTAATTCCGGCTGACGGTCGCCTCGGCGGACATGGGGGGCATGGCCTCCAGGCGCTCGATCTCCTTATAGGACTTCTCCTCGGCGTCGGGCGGCATCTTGGCCTCGGCGACCTTCTGACTGAGCTCCTCGATCTCGTTCGGCTGGTCTTCCTTCCTGAAATTGGGGGCCCCCCCGGGCGGAAAGGCCTTCTGCCCTTGTTGTTCCTTCAAGGTGACCCGCCGCCGGTTGGCCCGCTGGGGGTCTTTCTGGTAGGAGGCATGGATCTTCAGGATCTCGTTCTCCAGGACATAGTTCAGGCGGCGGAGCCGCTCCAGGCTATTGGCCGTTTCAAGGAGGTTCTGCTTCTCCTCGAGCGGCATATAGACATGGGAGGAGATGATATCCGTGATCCGGTCAGGGGTGTTCTCCCTGAGGGCTGGGATGATCGAGTCGAGGTTGGCGTTCTGGATGAGCTTGAGATAGTCCTCGAAGAGGGCCAAGACCCTTTTCAGGAGGTCCTTGGACTCCGGCGCGTGGTCGTCCACCTCCTTGATCACCTTGGCCAGGATCTGGTAATAAGGGTAGGTGCTGAGGTATTCGACGATCCGGGCCCGGCTCTTGCCCTCGACGATGACCTTCATATTCTTCTCATCGGATTTGATAGTCCGGATGATCTTGGCCGTGACCCCCACCGAATAGATGTCTTTGGCCGTCGGATTGTCGATCGAAGCGTCTATCTGGGCGGCGAGGAAGATCATCTTGTCCTTTTCCGCGGCCTTTTCCAGGGCCTGGATGGAGGAGGAGCGCCCGACGATGAAAGGGACGAGGGTCGCGGGAAAGACCACGAGGTCCCTCAGGGGGATGAGAGGGATGTTCCTGAGGACCTCGGAATGCTCGCTGGAATCCTGCATGATTTACGCTCCGGGCCCGCCGGGGCCCCCGACCGCCTCTGGCGCGGGGCTCGGGAGAGAAGATCAGAGCCCGCTTTTATTGTTTATCTTTTGAGCTCAAGGGAAATCTGAGCATATGAACGATCAAGTCACTTAATTATAGCGTTTTTCACCAAAAAGTCAACTGTTTTGCGGAAGAGCAGGGTTTCCTGGATCTCTTCGCGGCGGTTCTCCCTGGCGATCATATCCGCGAGGTACTTCTCGGGAACCCCGTTGGCCTGGGCCAGGGCCTTGATCTCCGCCTGGATCTCTTCGTCTGAAACCTCGAAACCCTCCTGGCGGGCAATCTTTTCCAGGATGAGGTGGTTCGTCAGGTGCTCGACGGCCTGGCCCCTGGCCTGGACCTTGAGTCCCTCCAGGGCGTCTACAGGGATCCGGGGCTGCCTGGCGGCGTTCAGCATCCGCTTGAGGACGCTCAGGGTTTCATGCTCGACGACGGACTCGGGGAGCTCCAGGGAGACTTTCTTGGCGATCTCCCGCAGGACGGCCGAGGCAGTGGCGTTCCGGCCAGCCCGCTCCCGGGCGTCCAGGAGCTCTTTCCGGACCTTTCCCCGGAGGTCGCTGAGGTCGGCATAGTCGCCCGCGGCCTTGGCGAATTCGTCGTTGAGGTCCGGGATCTTCTTCTCCTTGATCTCGCTGACCTTCAGGGTGTATTCGATCTCTTTCCCGGCCACGCGCTTGTTGGCATGGTCTTTCCCGTGGGAAGCCCGGAAAACGCGCTCTTCCCCGGGCATCTGCCCCTTGATGACGTCGTTCAGAGCAGGCTCGTTGTCAGAGTGGCCGGCCAGGACGACGGCTTTTTCGACCGGGAGGAACCGTTTGGTCGTGAGGTCCTTGCCGTGGATCTCGGCCGCCACGTAATCCCCTTCCGCCACTCCCCTGCCCGTCACCGGGATGTACTCCGCCGCCCTGGCCTGGATCTCCTCCAAGGCCTTCTCGACCTCGGCCTCGTCGACGGCAGCCTGGTGTTCCGGGACCTGGACGCTCCGGTAGTCGGGGAGATCGAAATCCGGCAGGACCTCGAAAGCCACCGTGCAGCGCAGGGCCTGGCCGTGTTCGTGGCGGAGGTCACGGATCTCGGGGACGTTGACCGGATTCAAACCGCGGGCCTTGAGCTCCTCGCCGAGGATCTTGGGGATGAGCTCGTCGTAGACGTCATGCAGGATGTCATGGTCGAAAAGGCGCCTGACCATCTCCTTGGGGGCATGCCCTTTCCGGAAGCCGGGGAGCTTGACCCGTCCAGCGTAGTCGTCGAGGATCTTCGTGTATTCCCTCTCGACCTCCTCGGACGGGATCTCGAACTCGATCTCTTTACGGCTCGGGCTTTTGTCGAGGAAGCGGTTCTTCTTGTCCTGTTCGCTCATGGCTGCTCTCTTTCAAAGGTCATCCCCGCCCGAGAGGTTCCCGGAAAGCCGGCGTGTCCGCCGGGGCACCGAGAATAGGCAGGGCGGGAATCGAACCCGCACTCCTTCATCAGGAACTAGGTCCTAAGCCTAGCGCGTCTGCCAATTCCGCCACCTGCCCTTTATCAGCAATCAGCTCATTTTAAATAAATTAAAGGTCATCAGGCGCCGAATCCGGAATTCGCCCCCTCCTCAGGCGGGGGAATCTCAACGTGGATATCCGAGGCTCTTTTTTAGCACAGCCGGCCCATCCTGTCAATTTCGAGGGTTGGCCGAGGTTCCCTCACAGCGCCCTCAGGCGGGAGCAGCCCCGGCTCCCGCCTGATTTGTCCGGTCCGGGCAGCACCGTCTCTTGACGGGGGCGAATTCTGAGGAGCGGCAGGGAGCGGATTCTTGGGAGCGACCGGCAGAATAGCGGCGGAGTGACTCGGAGCCGCTATTCTGGTAAATATCTTGATAAAAGCCTGATATCTTTTATTGCCTGCGGCCCAACTCGGAGCTGCGCTTCTAGGAACGATCCGAAACGAGTCTCAGGTCTTCTAGATCAGCGGATTCACCCTCCGAGCCTAGCGGAGGAACTTCTTCAGCCTCTCGGCCAGGGCCGGATCCAGGGTCAAGAGCTTCTTGTAGATCTCCTTGGCGCTGAGATTGTCCTTGAGGTTGATGTAGACAATGGCCAGGTTGAACTGGGCGCTCGCGTTCTCCGGCCTGAGGTCGACGCACTTTTTCATGGGCTCCAGGGCCCCTTCGAAATCCTTCGCGTACATATACGAGACCCCCAGGCTCAGCCAGCCGCTGGCCTCGTCGGGGGCCAGGCTCGTGTATTTTTTGTAGGCGATGATGGCGTCTTTGTACTTTTTCTGCTGGAAATACGCGGAGCCGATCTGGAACCAGGCGTTGGAGAGGTCGGGCTTGATGGCCAGGCACTGTTTGAAGGCCTCGATGGCCTCGTCGAACTTCTGGGATTTGAAATACATGAGACCCAGGTTGTAGATGTTCGTTTCGTTCTTGGGGTCGAGGTCGACGATTTTCTTGGCGGGACCGATGCCCTTATCGTATTTCTCTGCGGCGTCGTACATCCGGATGGCCATGGAATAGTACGACTTCGCGTCGGCCGGGTTGATCGCCGCCAGGCCATTATAAGTCTCCTCGGCCTTCTCGAGCTGGCCGGCCTTATCGTAGGCATCGGCCAGGCTGGTATTCACTTTCAGGTCCTTGGGCTGCGCCTTCTGGGCCTCGAGGAAGGCTGCGATGGCGGCATCGTACTGCTTCAGCTGGATCCGGCAGGCCCCCAGCCTCAGGAACCCGGTCCAGGTCACCTCCGGCTTGAGGGCCAGGTATCGTTCATAGGCGTCGGCCGCCTTGGCCCAGTTCTGGATCGCCTCGTAGGTGTCCCCGAGCTCGAAATAGACCTCTTTATTGGCGATATTCAGGGAGATCGCCTTTTCATAGGCTTCGGCCGCTTCCTGGTATTTCGTCGTCCTTTTCAGGCAATTCCCGAGACCAAAAAAGGCGTCGGCCCCGGCCCCGTCCTGGGCGGTGATTTGCCGATAGGCCTCGATCGCGTCAGAATAATCCCTCTGCTTTTCGTATACGGCGGCCAGAAGCCGATATCCCTCCTTGAACGCGGGGTTCGATTTCACGGCTTTTTCAAGGTACATCCGGGCGTCCAGCTGCTCGTCCAGGCCTGCCGCCACGCGGCCGGCGAAAGAAGCCCCCTCGAAGAGGCCGAAATAATCCTCCCGGGTCCATGTCTTGAATTCGGCGACCTTCCCCGTCCGGGAGATCTTTTGGAGGACGTCGACCGGGAGGGCGACCTTGAGCCCCCGGCCGATGATGATCATCATGCCTACCGCCTGACCTCCGATGTCGAGGACCGGACCGCCGGAGAACTGGTCGGGCGTCGTGAGAGATACGTCCATGACCTTTTCCCCGGGCCCGATATCGACGAACTGACGGAAGGCGCCTTCGGCGACGCTGACCTGGCCCGATTCGTTGGACCCGAGGGCGAAAAGCCTGGCCCCTGCGGCCAAGGTTTCATGACCGGGGACACTGACGTTCAGGGGCTGGACTTTGCCTTTGAGCTTCAAGAGGGCGACGTCGTGCGCTTTGTCGATCCCGATGATCCCGTCGACCTTGATCTTTTTCCCCTTGGAAGTGAGGACCTGGACATCAAAGGCCTGGCTGACGACGTGGTAGGCCGTTGCGAGGATGTCCTCCGCCAGGGCCATAGCCGAACCCTTGGCGACCTCGGTCTTGTCGGCTCCGTAAATCACGAGCGACAGCGTTCCGCTGTTCGCCTGGGCCAGGATCTTCGCGGCGTCTTCGGTCTGGCGGCCGAAGACTGTTGCGGAAACAAGCAAGAGGATCGTGACAAGGGCCGGGAAAGATTTCCGGAATGCGGTCATCGTGCGCCCTCCTCAACCAAGGATGTTCCGATGAATGCGGCCAATCCATAATGTACAGAAGGACCAGCCGGCCTGTCAACCCCTCGAGTCCCCGGAATGAAAGCCGGGACCGCCCGGGGCGGCGTTGGATGACAGGGAAAAAAGAAAGGATTAGAATACGGGTTCCGGGATGAACCCCATGAGAGACAGGACCCTTACGACACCCGAGGCCGCGGTCCGGCATGCCGTCATGCCCGTTTTCGCTCTCACCCTGGCGGGGACTCTGGCCTGGCTCTCGGCCATCTTTCTTGCGCCTTACCTTAAGAGCCGGTCTCCCGCCGGGTCCGCCTTCCTCTATTCCCTCTTCTCCCCTGTCTGCCACCAGATCCCCGGCCGCTCGTTCTTTTTCCACGGCTTCCCGCTGGCGGTCTGCGGCAGGTGTCTCGGGATCTACGCCGGCTTTCTCGCCGGCCTCATCATCTATCCCCTCGCCCGGGGATTTTCGAGGATCTCCCTGCCTCCGGTGCGCCTCTTCCTTCTTCTCTCGGTCCCTGTCGGGCTCGATTTTGCCGGCGGATTTCTCGGCGCCTGGGCCTCCCCGATCGGCCTCCGATTCGCCGTCGGGGCCATCTGGGGCATCCTGCTTCCCTTTTATTTCATCACCGGAGTTTCAGAGTTCTTCCTCTGGCGTTCCGGCAGGAAAAGGGAGGCCCGCCCACCTCACCGAGATCATGAGCCTAAGCTTGATTATCCCTGGCAAAAGAACATAGAATAGGGAATCATGACCGAAACAGGAGCCGCCATGAATGACAGGAAGCCGGAATACCTGGTTCCCGCGCTCATCGCCGGGGCCGTCTGCGGCGTCCTCTCTGGGATTCCTCTCATCAACTGTCTGTGCTGCCTGTGGATCATCGGCGGGGCCGTTTTGGCCTCATTCCTCCTCGCCAAGAACACGCTCGGCGCCCTAACGGGAGGGGATGGAGCCATCGTCGGCGCCCTGACGGGCATTGTCGCCGCCGTTGTCGATAACCTGATCAGTGTTCCGCTCCGGCCCGTCAACGAGGCCTTTCTGAGGAGGATCGCCGAGAGCCTGACCCAGTTCCGGAGCCAGATGCCCTCCTGGTGGCAGGACTGGATGCAGCCGGAGATGCCGGGACATTTCACCATAGCCCGAATCCTCTTCGGCCTGTTTTTCTCAGCCGCCATCTTCGCCGTCCTGGGCGTCCTCGGCGGCGTCATTGGCGTTTCCATCTTCGGCCGGAAAAAAACCCCGGCCTCCACCCCCCAGCCCCCTCAAGGACCGACGGATGCGAAGACTTAAGACGCACGTCATCGTCAATCCCGAATCCAACCAGGGGCGGACCCGCAAGCGCTGGGGGGACATCCGCGAGGCGCTCAAGAATTTCCTCCGCGAGTACAAGTTCGAGTTCACGGAGAAGCCCTTTCAGGCCACGGAGATCACCCGCCAGGTCATCAAGGACGGGACCGAACTCGTCATCGGCGTCGGCGGCGACGGGACCATGAACGAAATCGCCAACGGCTTCTTCGAGGATCGGATGATGATCAACCCCGAGGCCACGCTCGGCATCGTGCCCTCGGGCACGGGCTGCGACCTGACCAAGAGCCTGAACATCCCGCCGGGCCTGGCCGGCGCGCTCAAGGTCATCACCGGAGGCCCCGTCCGTCCGGATGGACGTGGGCCAGGTCCGTTTCAAGAACCACTCGGGCGCGGACGAGGAGCGCTTTTTCCTGAATGTTGCCGATTTCGGCCTGGGCGGCGAAGTCGTCCGGAAGGTCAACCAACGCCGGCTCGAACGCAAGGCCTCATCCTATGTCCGCTGCCTCGTGGAGACCATGGTCCAGTACCGGAGCAAGAAGGTCAGGATCCGGGTGGACGGCGAGGATATCCCTCAGAGGGAATACCTGATCGGGGCCATCGCCAACGGCCGGATCTTCGGCAAGGGGATGAAGATCGCGCCTGAAGCCCGGCTGGACGACGGCCTCTTCGACAGCGTGTTCGTCCAGAGCCTGAGGTTCCTCGAGTTCTGCCTCCACGGTTGGAAGCTCATCAACGGCAGCCATTTGTC
The DNA here is from genome assembly GCA_963796835.1 of Candidatus Aminicenantota bacterium. Taxonomy (GTDB): domain Bacteria; phylum Acidobacteriota; class Aminicenantia; order Aminicenantales; family Saccharicenantaceae; genus DATKJS01. The sequence continues at coordinate 59,664 of CAWCND010000018.1, forward strand.
CCACCCGAAGATCTCTCTCATCCGGGGGCGGAAAGTCGAGGCGGCGCCATCGGAGGGGACGACCGATGTCCTTCTCGAGCTCGACGGCGAGCAGCTCGGGCGCTTGCCGGCGACATTCGAGATCCTTCCGCGGAACCTGGCCATCAAGGGATTCCTCGGATAGCTCCACTCGCGGCCTGGACAAGCCGCTTTTCCCTACGGCCCGCACCGCCGGTGTTCTTTATTCTTATTTCTGGGCAGCGAGGTCCGGATCGTTCGTCAGGACAATCCGGCCTGACGCGTCGCGGAACTTGACGACCGCCCGGGCGGAGCGGATCTCGGACCTGTTGTATCTGGCCATGATCCGGTCGATATAGTCCCTGGTTTCCTGATAGGGCGGGATCTGCCCGCCGTATTTCTTGACGGCTTCCTGGCCGGCGTTATAGGCGGCCAGGACCAGCCTGGTGTTGCCGTTGTAGAGCTGGATCAAGTCTTTCAGATATTTCGTCCCGCCCTCGATGTTCTGGGCGGCGTCAAAGACGTTCCGGACCCCGTACTGGGCGGCCGTATCCGGCATCAATTGCATGACCCCCATCGCTCCCTTTTCCGACAGGGCGAAGCTGTCATAATCGGATTCGGCCCGGATGATGGCGTGGATGAGCTCCGGGTCCACCCTGTGCTTGTCGGCGACACGCTCGACGATGGGGTTGTAAAGCTTCTTGAGGTCGGCGGAAGAGGCCCCAAAAAGGGCAGGGACCCAGAGAACGATGGCCAGAGCCGTCGTCCATCCTCTTTTCCAAACGTTCATTTCTGCTCCGCGTCCCATCATCGCCCGGGCGCCGTCGTTTGGCAATCCCCCCGAGAGGTGAATCGAGGGGTCAGGCCAGGAGCTTCTCGACGATTCCCGGCACCATCTCGAGGAGCTTATCGAGCTCCCCAGGCCGGTTGCCCCCAGCCTGAGCGAAATCCGCCCGACCGCCACCTCCGCCCCCGATGACGGGTGCGGCCTCCTTGATCAGCGCGCCGGCCTGGATCCGGGCCGTGAGGTCTTTGCTGACGGAGGCCACCAGGGAGACCTTTTCCCCGTCCGTCGCTCCGAGCATAACGACCCCGCTTCCCATCTTCTGCTTGAAAGCGTCGGCCATGTCCCGGAGCTCAGCCATCGTCAAGCCATCGACCCTCTGGACATGAACGGAGATGCCCTTGATGTCCCTGATCACCGTCATCTTCCCCTCTGCCGAGGATCTTGCCTCGACGGTCCCGGCCGCCAGGACCATCCTCCTGCGGAGGGCCCTGTTCTCCTTTTCCAGAGAGTCCAGCCCGTCCCTGAGCTTCTCGATCTTGGACAGAACCTCGCGGCGGGTGGCGCCCAGGCTTTTTTCGATCCCGGCCACGATGTCCTCGAGTTCCCGGAGATACCGGAAGGCCTCCTCGCCCGTGACCGCCTCGATCCGGCGCATCCCGGAGGCGATGCTCGATTCCGAGAGGATCTTGAACAGTCCGATCCGGCCCGTCGACTGGACATGGACGCCGCCGCAAAGCTCCTTGCTGAAATCGCCGATCTCGATGACCCGGACCAGTTCGCCGTATTTTTCCTCGAAGATGGCCGTGGCCCCTTCCCGGATGCCCGCCTCGAGGGTCGTGACCCTGGTCCCCACGGGAATGTCCTCCCGGATCTTCTCGTTCACCAGGGACTCGACCTTGCGGATCTCCTCCCTGGAGAGGTGCGAGAAATGGGTGAAGTCGAAGCGCAGCCGGGCCGCGGACACCAACGACCCGGCCTGCCGGACATGGTCGCCGAGGACCTGCCGGAGGGCCGCATGAAGGAGATGCGTTGCCGTGTGGTTGTTGGAGACGGCCTGACGCCTGACGAGGTCCACGGCCGCGTCGGCCGTGTCGCCCGGCCTCAGCTCTCCGGTCAGGACCTTGACCTCGTGGCCTACGAGTTCCGGCGCGAGGTCATACGTGTTTTGGACAAGGGCCGAGAACCGGGCTCCCTTCAAGGTCCCGGTGTCGCCGACCTGTCCGCCGGCTTCGGCGTAAAAGGGCGTCTCGTTCAGGACGGCCTCTCCGGTCTCTCCCGGCCCGAGGACACCCGTTCTCCGGCCATCCTTGAGCAGGGCCAGGATCGTCACGTCGCTGAGCTCGGCCGCCTCATAGACGCGCGAGACGACCTTGACGTCCTTGAGCTCTTCCTGGACTTTCTTTTCCTTCTGGTCGAGTCCGCCCTTCCAGGTGAGCCGGGCCCTCTGTTTTTGCTCCTCGAGCTCCTTCGTGAAACCCGTCTCGTCGACGTCGAGGCCCTGCTCGCGGGCCAGCTCCTGGGAAAGGTCCACGGGAAAGCCGAAGGTGTCATAGAGCTTGAAGATCCTGTCGCCGCCAAGGACTGTCCGGCCTTCGTCGAGGGTCTCCCGGACGGCCTGGTCGAAGAAGCGCAGTCCGGAGGCGAGGGTGGCCGCGAACCGCTCCTCCTCGGCCAGGCAGACCCTGGAAACGTAAGGGGTCGAGGCCAGGAGCTCGGGATAGGCGTCCTTCATGACGTCGGCGACGCGGCCGACGAGCTCGAACAGGAACGGACGGTCGATCCCCAGGAGGTTTCCCTTGCGGTAGGCCCGGCGGATGAGCCGTCTCAGGACATATCCGCGCCCGACGTTGGCCGGCGTCACGCCGTCCCCGACGAGAAAGGAGACCGCCCGGGCGTGGTCGGCGATGATCCTTACGGAAATGTCGCCTTCGTCGTCGGCGGGGTATTCACGGCGGGCCAGCTCGGCGACGGCTTCGATGAGGGGGACGAACAGGTCGGTCTCGAAATTGCTCCTCTTTCCCTGGAGGACCGCGGCCATCCGTTCAAGCCCCATGCCCGTGTCGATCGAGGGGGCCGGGAGCGGCCGGAGGAGGCCGCTGTCATCCCGGTCGAACTCCATGAAGACGAGGTTCCAGAGCTCGACGAAACGGTCGCTGCCCTTCTCGATGAGGACGTCCGGCGGGCCGGCCTCAAGGTCCTCGCCCAGATCATAGTGGATCTCCGAGCAGGGGCCGCAGGGGCCCGTGTCGCCCATGGCCCAAAAATTGTCTTTCTTGCCGTAGCGGAAAATCCTGGCCGGCGGGATCCCGATCTCCTCCGCCCAGATCCGGAAGGCCTGGTCGTCGTCAAGGTAGACCGTCGCGTAGAGCCTGTCTTTGGGCAGGCCAAAGACTCCGGTGACCAGCTCCCAGGCGAACCCGATGGCCTCTCGCTTGAAATAATCGCCGAAGGAGAAATTGCCGAGCATCTCGAAGAAGGTATGGTGCTTGGTCGTCCGGCCGACCGTCTCCAGGTCGTTGTGCTTGCCGCTGACCCGGAGACACTTCTGGACGCTCGCCGCCCTCTTGTAGCTCCGCGTCTCGAGCCCGAGGAAGATGCTCTTGAACTGGTTCATCCCCGCGTTCGTGAACAGGATGGACGGGTCGTCCTTGGGAAGGAGCGGCGAGCTTTTGACGACCTTGTGGCCCCTCGCCGCGAAATACCGGAGGAACGTCTCGCGGATCTCGGAGGACTTCATTTGGGCTCTTCTTCAGCCCCTCCCTCGACGCGCTCCACTTTGCCCATCCCTTTCTCCATCTCTTCCGTGGCGATGTCTAGAGTGGACTGGATGCCCATGACGCGGAGCTTGAAATTGTCCGGGTTGGAAGAGTATTTCATCCCTTGTTCGAAGGAGATGTAACCGTCCCTGTAGAGCTGGTAGATGGACTGGTCGAAGGTCTGCATCCCGTACTGCGAAACGCCCGCCGTGATGGCGTCCTTGATCATTGTCGACTTGTCCTTGTCGGCGATGCATTCCTGGAGGTAGGGGGTCGTGATCATGACTTCGACGGCCGGCACCCGGCCCTGTCCGTCCATTCTCGGGATGAGTCGCATGGAGATGATGGCCTTGAGGATGCTTGAGAGCTGGAGCCGGACCTGCCTCTGCTGGTGGGGGGCGAAGACGGAGATGATGCGGTTGATGCTTTCCGGGGCGTCGAGCGTGTGGAGGGTGCTGAGGACGAGGTGGCCCGTCTCGGCCGCGAGCAGGGCCGTCTCGATCGTGTCCAGGTCGCGCATCTCGCCGACGAGGATGATATCGGGGTCCTCGCGGAGGCGCCCGCAAACCCCGCGAGAAGCTCGTGACGTCCCACCCGACCTCCCGCTGGCTGATGGTGCTCTTCTTGTCCTTGTGGAGGTACTCGATCGGGTCCTCGATCGTGATGATATTCTCCCGGCGGAAGGTGTTGATATATTCGATCATGGCCGCCAGGCTTGTGGTCTTGCCGCTGCCGGTCGTCCCGGTCACGAGGACGAGGCCCCTCTGGTAGAACGCGATCTTCTCCAGGACCTCGGGCAGGAGGAGCTGCCGGATCGTCTTGACCTCCAAGGGGATGATGCGCAGGGCGATGGCCAGCGACCCCCGCTGATAATAGATGCTGCCGCGGAAGCGGCCGAAGCCCGGGAGGCTGTAGGCCAGGTCGAGGTCGAATTCCTCCCGGAGCCTCTTCCTCTGGTAATCCGACATCATCTGGTTGGCCAGCTCTTCGCAGTCTGAGGTGGTCAAGCGGGGAAACCCGGTCAGGGGCGTCAGCGTCCCGTGGACGCGGATCATCGGATGGTTGCCGGCCTTGAAGTGAAGGTCCGAAGCGTCACGTTCGATGCCGATTTTCAAGAATTCATCAATGACCATGAGGCTCTCCTCCCATGAAACTAGGCCACATACGTCAGCCAGTTAAAAGTGTCATCCCGCTTCCCGTTGAGATAGACGAAAAAGGCCTCCTGGATCTTCCGGGTCGACGGGCCCCCGTTTTCCGTTCCCGATGACGATCTTGTCGATCGAGCGGATCGGAGTGATCTCGGCCGCGGAGCCGGTGAAGAACACCTCGTCGGCAATGTAGAGGATCTCCCGCGGGATCGTGTCTTCGACAACCCGGACGCCCATCTCCACGGGCGAGCTTCATGACCGAGTCCCGGGTGATGCCGGGCAGGACCGACGAGGACAGGGGCGGCGTATAGAGCGGTCCCGTCCGCGGACCAGGAAGAGGTTCTCCCCGCTCCCCTCGCTGACATGCCCGCGGATATTGAGGGCGATGCCCTCGGCATAGCCGTCCAGATTGGCTTCCATCTTGATGAGCTGGGAGTTCATGTAGTTGGCGCCCGACTTGGCCAGGGCCGGGAACGTGTTCGGGGCCATGCGCCACCAGGAGGAGATGCAGACGTCCACGCCGCTCTCCAGGGCTTCCGGCGCCCAGGTACTGGCCCCATTCCCAGACGAGGATGGCGCAATCGACGGGATTCGGGAAAGGATCAACGCCCAGGGTCTTGTATCCCCGGTAGACGATGGGCCGGACATAGCAGGCCTTCAGCTTGTTGACCTTGATCGTCTCGACGACGGCCCGGTTGAACTCTTCCTGGGTGATACGGGACCTCCATGCGGTAGATCTTGCACGAATTGTACAGGCGCCGGGTGTGGTCCTGCAGCCTGAAAACGGCCGTCCCTTTGGGCGTCTCGTACGCCCTGAAGCCTTCAAAGATGGAACTCCCGTAGTGGACAACGTGAGAGGCGACATGGATGTGGGCGTCCTTCCAGGGGACAAACCGCCCGTTCATCCAGACGAAACTGTTTTCCAGGAAAGGACTCATCGACGACTCCTTCCTCCGATCATTCGTTCGAGGTTCCTCTCCCGCCGGAGCGAACCTGACAGCATTTCGAGGCCTCATGTTATATCATCCGCCGGCGGGAAGTCAAACCGCCGAGGCCGGGCCCCCAAGGCTCCCCAAATCCTCATACGCTCTCCCCGCAGTGGGGGCAGCTGCGGGACTTGGGCGGAGGGGCCGGCGGCAGTTCCAGCATTGGCCGGAGGTCTTCTGCTCCCGGGCCTTGATCCGGAGCATGATATCGTCGATCTCCGATGTTTTGGGGGTCTTTCCCTTGTAAAGCGACAGGTCCCGGACGATCTCGGCGGCGCTCTGGTAACGCTCCTCGACCTTGGGGGCCAGGGCCTTCATGATGATGGCGTCGATCTCCTTGGGGACCTTGTTGTTGCGGATCCGGGGCGGCGTGATCTTGCCCTGCTGGGCCTTTTCCAGGATCTTGAAGGGGTCCGGGTCGAAGATCGGGGGCCGGCCGATGATCATCTCGTAAAAGATGCAACCGATCGAGTAGATGTCCGACGCATAGCTGGCCTTGCCCAGGAACTGTTCCGGCGCCATATAGGGAGGAGACCCGATCCTCGTCGAGGCGTACGGCACGGTGTTGAGCCAGGCCGACGTCCCGAAGTCCGTAATCTTGGCCGTCCCGTCCTCCGAGATGATGATGTTCGACGGCCTCAGGTCACGGTGGATGATCTTGTTCTTATGGGCGTGGTCGATGCCGTAGGCGATCTGCTTGACGTAGTCCAGGGCCTGCTCGCAGCCGAGAACCCGCTCCTTCTCCAGGATCTTCTCCAGGGTCGGACCTTTGACGTACTCCATGACCATGAAGAAAACGTTCTTCTCTTTTTCGGCGGCCAGCATCCGGACGATGTTCGGATGGCTGAGGGCGGCCTGCAGCCGCGGCTCCTTCAGGAGCTTGTAGAGCTCGGAGGACTGCTTATGAGGGACCTTGATGGCGACCCTGATATCGAGCCAAGTATCCTTGGCCAGATAGACGGAACCGAAGCCGCCGCTGCCGAGCGAGCGGAGGATCTCGTATTTTCCGACCTTCTGGCCCTGGAGAAACATGTCAATCGTTCCAAAAATGGGCGATCATCGCGACCCCGGCGATCGCCGCCGTCTCGGCCTTGAGGATCCGGCGCCCGAGACTGGCGGCCTCACACCCGGCTTCTCTGAAGGCCCGTTCTTCGGCTTCGGTCCATCCCCCCTCCGGTCCGACAAAGACCGTGACCGCCGGAGCCGGCGGCCCTCCCTTCTTTTCCGCCTCGAGGAGAAAGGTCTTGAGGGGCTTTCCCCCGTTTTCGCTCATAAAAAGCCTTAACCCATCTCCGGGGCGGCCGAGGACGTCCTTCAATCGTTCGGCCGGATGAACGGCCGGCACAGCCCAGCCCTTGCTCTGCTTGGTGGCCTCTCTCGCGATCCTGGCCCAGCGTTCCGCCTTCCGTCCTTCCCGTTCCACGGAGGCCTTCAGCGAGCGGGCGGTCTCCAGAGGGATGAAATCGGAGATCCCGATCTCCGACGCTTTCTGCAGGATGAACTCCATTTTTTTTGCCTGCAGGAGCCCCTGGGCCAAAACCAGCTTGACGCGGGAGGCCTCGTCATCGGCCCGTTCGAGGATTTCGACGACCGTCCGGTCCCTCTTCACCGACTGGACCCGGCCCAGGATGCGGCGGCCGGCTCCGTCGAATAGCCGGACCCGGTCCCCTTCTTTGACTCTGGCCGCCTTGGCCAAGTGGCGATGCTCCGCGCCTTCGAGGGTGACTCGGGACACCCCCGCCTCGATCCGGGCAACATAAAACTGGTTCGACGTCAAATCTGTGCCTGTCCTAATGGAGGATGCCCTTGACCTTGTGGATGACGCTCTCGTCGACCGTATCAACGTTTTCGCCCCTGAGCTCGGCCAGCCTTGCCAGGAGGGTTCTTTGCTCCTTGGACAGGCCGTCGGGCGTCTTGACCTGGACCCTGACATAAAGATCCCCTCTTCTCCGGCCGGAGATATCCTGGATGCCTTGGCCCTTGAGCTTGAAGGTTTCCCCCGGCTGGGTCCCGGCCGGGATCTTCAGGACCTCGCTCCCATCGAGGGTCGGGATCCCGATCCTGGCCCCGAGCGCCGCCTGGGTTGACGAGATCTCGATCTGGCAGACCAGGTCGTTTTCTTCCCGCTCGAAAAACGGATGCTTGAGGACCCGCGTAACAACATAGAGGTCGCCTCCCGGCATTCCCTGGTCCCCGGCTTCCCCTTCGCCGACGAGCCTCAGCCGGGAGCCGTCGCTCACACCGGACGGGATCCGGACCCGGAGGGCACGCTTTTCCTTGACGTGGCCTTTCCCTCCGCAGTGATCGCAGGGCGAGGAAATGACCTCGCCGCGGCCCTGACACTTCGGGCACGTCCTGGCCACCGTGAAGAAGCCCTGCTGATAACGCATCTGGCCCTTTCCGCCGCATGACGGGCAGGCTAAGGGGGCCGTCCCGGGCTTGGTTTTCGACCCGTGGCAGGCCGGGCAGACCTCGGCCCGGTTGAGCTTGATCTCCCTGTCGACTCCCGACGCGGCTTCCTCCAGGCTGATCTCGACCTCGAGGGCCAGGTCCCGGCCTCTCTCGCGCTCGCGGCCGCCCCGACGCCGGCCGCCGGCGCCGAAAAAATCCCCGAAGCTGAAACCGAAGAAGTTCCCCAGGATATCCTCGAAGTCCTCGAAGACGGACGAGTCGAACCCGGAGAAGCCCTGAAAGCCTTCGCCGCGCAGGCCGTCCTGGCCGTAGCGGTCATAGACCGATCGCTTCTCGACATCGATGAGGACGCTGTAGGCTTCTGCGGCCTCCTTGAACCTGTCCTCGGCTTCCTTGTCCCCGGGGTTGCGGTCAGGATGGTGCTTCAGCGCCATCTGGCGGTAGGCTTTCTTGATCTCTTCGGGCGGGGCGGTCCGCGGAATCCCGAGGATCTCGTAATAATCCCGCTTAGCCATTCGGGTTCAACCTCACCCCCTCGCCTTTCTGCCTCTCGATGATCGCCTCGAGCTCATTGGGCGCGAGCCCGGAGGAGGGCCGGACCTCGATCTTCTGCTGCAGCCCTGTCGCGACGTCCTTGGCCGAGACCTTGACGAGGCCGTCGGCGTTGATCTCGAACGTCACGTCGACCTGGGGCACGCCGGCGGGAGCGGGTTCGATGCCGACGAGCTCGAACACGGCCAGCGATTTGTTCAGCGAAGCGAGCGAATTTTCCCCTTGGAGGACGTGCATCCTGACCCGGCGCTGGTTGTGTTCGACGGTCGTGAAGGACTTCGTCTTCCGCAGGGGGATGGTCGAGTTCTTCTCGATGACCGTCTCGTAGCCATCGTTCTCCGTCTCGATCCCGAGGGAAAAGGGGGTGACGTCGAGGAGGAGGATCAGCCCGCGGACCTGGCCCTGGAGGATGCCGGATTGGATGGCCGCTCCCATCGCCACGATCTCCTCGGGGTTGATGTGCTCGGCCGGCTTTTTTTCGAAGAATTCCGCCAGCCTCTTCTTGACCAGGGGCATCCTGGTCTGGCCGCCGACGAGGATGACATCGTCGATCTTGTCGGGGTCCAGGCGGGCCGCGCCGAAAGCTTCTTCGATCAGGGGGATCGTCCGCTCGACGAGGTCCGACGTCAACTCCTCGAGCGTCTGACGGTTCAGGATCTTCTTGAGGTGCTTGGAGCTCGTCTGGTCCGAGCAGATGAACGGCAGGTTGATCTCGGTCTCCAGGGTGAAGGACAGCTCCCGCTTGGCCCTTTCCGAGGCTTCCTTGATCCGCTGCAGGGCCAGCTTATCGTGGTGGAGGTCGATCCCCGTCTCCTTGCGGAAATCCTCGACGAGCCACTCGATGATCCTGTTGTCGAAATCCTCGCCGCCGAGGTAGGAATCGCCGTTGGTGGCGAGGACATTGAAGACGCCGTCCCGGATCTCCATCAGGGTGATATCGAAGGTCCCGCCGCCGAGGTCGAAGACCGCCGCGGTCCCGTTCTTCTTGCTGTTGAGACCGTAGGCCAGGCCGGCGGCCGTCGGCTCGTTGATGACCCGCTGGACGTTGAGGCCGCTGATCAGGGCGGCGTCCTTGGTCGCCTGCCTCTGGTGGTCGTTGAAATGGGCGGGGACCGTGATGACGGCGTCCGAGACCTTTTCCCCGAAAAAGGACTCTGCACAGCCCTTCAGGTAGGACAGGATCATGCTCGAGAGCTCCTGGGGGGTGAACGTCCTCGATTCCACCGCGACGAGCACATCCCCGTTCTTGGCCTCGGTCAGCTTATAGGGCAGCCTCGTCCGGGCCGAGGAGATCTCATCGGAAACGAATTTCCGGCCGATGAGCCGCTTGACGGCGAAAATGGTGTTCTGGGGGTTGGTGATCGCCTGCCTTAGGGCCAGCGTCCCGACCAGCTTCTCCCCCGCCGAAGTGAACGAGACGACGGAGGGTGTCGTTGGCAGGCCCTCCAGGTTGGGGAGGACGACCGGGCTGCCCCCTTCGAGATAGGCAATGCAGGAATAGGTCGTGCCGAGGTCGATTCCGATGATGCGATCCATGACGCTAATCCTTCTTTGGAACGATGACTTTGACCAAGGCCGGCCGGAGAAGCCGGTTGTGGAGCATGTATCCTTTCTGGAGCTCTTCCGTGACGCGGGGCTCCTGGACCTCCGACGACTCCTCCATGGCCATCGCCTGGTGAAAGGCCGGGTCGAAATGACCGTCCTTGATCTCGATCGGCTGAACACCCCGCTTGAGGAGGAAGCTCATGGACATCCTGTAGATGAGGTCGATCCCTTCCCTGAACGTCTTCCCGTCCACATCTCCCCCGGAGGCCTGAATGGCCCGCTCGAAATTGTCCAGGATCCCCAGGAACTCGAGCAGCGCCTCGCTGAGGGCGAACTGGAAGTAATCGCTTTTCTCCCGCTCGAGCCTCTTCCGGAGGTTCTCGACGTCGGCGAGCTTCCTCAGATATTGGTCCTTGAGGTCCTCCGTCTCCTTCCTAAGGTGCTTGATCTCGGCCTCCCGCTTCTTGAGCTTCTCTTTGAGATGCTTGACCGCCTGGGAAGGCTCTTTGTCATGAGGGACGGCTTCTGGCTTCTCCGGTTCGGCAGCCACAGGCGCTTTTGGTCCGCCCTCTTCGGGGGCCCCGGGCTCCGGGATGTATTCGATCTCTTCGGCCGGCTTTTCTTTTTCGTCGTCTTTCATATCGCGACCTCTCTGCCGTAGATGGTGATCGCCTGGCTCAGCCGCTTGGCGACCCTGTCGACGAGCGGGATGATCTTCGCATAAGGGATCCTCTTGGGACCGATGATGCCCAGGGAGCCGAGGACCTGATGGCTCGTCCCGTAATGGGACAGGACGAGGGAACAGTCCTGGACGTTGGGAAAATTGACCTCCGCCCCGATCAGAACCTTGACCCGGTCCAGGCTGATGAAATCGGCCAGGAGCTTGACCAGGCTGGCCCGTTCCTCGAAATTCTCGAACAGGGACCGCAGCTTGCCCATGTCGAACAGCTCGGCCTTGCCGAGAAGCCGGGAGGTGCCCTGGATGAAGATCCGGTTTTCATCCTCCTCGCGGTTGATCACGGCCCGGACCAGGTCGGCGACCTTGTTGATGATGTCCTCGTATCTCGGCCTGTACCTCGGAAGCTCCTGGAGCAGGGCGTCCCGGATGAAGATCAGGGTCTTCCCGCGGAAATTCTGGTTGATGAGCTGGGAGGCCCGGTCGAGCTCGGCCTGGGACATGGAGAGCGGGGTTTCCAGCGTTTCGGTCAGGACCATCTGGAACGGGGTCACCAGGATGGCCATGATCCGCTGGGAGGAGATCCTGATGAAGCGGAGGTGCTCGAACTGGACCCGCGAGACTTGTGGGGAGATCACGAAACCCAGATTGTCGGAATAGTCGGCCAGGAGATGAGAGGCCTGGATCAGAAGAGAATCCAGATCGGCCTTCTTAGCCGTGAACTCATCCTGGATCAAGGGAAAGTCGTCCCGGGCGAACGTCTTTTCCGAGAGGAGCGTGTTGACGTAAGACCTCAATCCTTTATCGGTCGGCACCCGGCCGGACGATGTATGCGGCTGGGAAAGATACCCCTGGGCCTCGAGCCTGACCATGATATTCCGGATGGTCGCCGGGGAGCCTTCGAACTTCCTGGTCTGGGCGATCGACCCCGAGCTGACGGGACGGCCCCCCCGCACAAAGCTCTCGACGATAAGGTGGAGGACCGTCTTGTCTTTATCGCGCAGGGCAGACTTAACCATCAGCTTCTTTCCCGAGTTTTATAGCACTAAAGCAGGATTATTGTCAAATGACTCAGAGTTACCCCGAGCGGGACGGGGCTCTCCCCTATCGGACCGGCCTTTTCCCCGAGAAGTCCTTGTTTTACCGTGAGTTACGATGAGCCCGACCCCCTCACCGTCTTCCGTCTGAAACCGTAATTTTCCGGCGTTTTACGTCACTTTTGGCACGCCACCGGCACATGGCGGACGGCCGCTCGGCGCGGCGACGCCCCGCAGTTCCTGAGCATCTGCCATGTGCTTGAGTTCGAGCCGATCTACCGGGAGGAGGCGAAGGGAAGGCAGAAAAGAGCATGGCGGCACGGCTCCGGGAAAACACTCCTGCATTAATAATGCAGAAGTGAAGGGGAAAACGACACGTGAGCGGATGGCGGAAGATGCCTGCGTTTCGCAGAACTCCGTCGAGCGCGTCCTCTACATCAAGGCTCACGATGCCGCCCGGTTCAGGGCGCTCAAGGAACTTGCCGAGCGGGGCGAGGACTATGAGAAGGGCGGAGGGCCGGGAAACGGAATTGGATGGCTTGGTTTCCAAGTCCCTTGAATGTTCCTCCACGGACGACTTATAATTAGGCTAGAACTTCGCGAGGGAGGCAAGAATGAAATACCGAGGATTCTTTTTTAAGGTCGAGACTTATCCAATAATTCCTCCGCTTCCGCAGGGTGACTGCTTTGGGGGAAAAGTGATTAGTATGGATTCTCGGAACAGACGACCCGCCCCCTTTCCCGGCGTCGGATCGGAGCTATGGGGCAAAACGGAAGCCGAGGCTTACTCAAGGGCTGTCGAATCGGCTAAGAAATGGATAGACCAGCAATTCACAGATAAGGCGTCCTGAGTAAGGGTCATTTGGCTGGCCTGCAAACCTCGCAGATCCATTCGGCGATTCTATCGTAGAACGGATCGGAGGCCTTCCTGTAAATCTTCTTCCGCAACGTCTCGAAGTTCGTACTCTCCGAAACTGAGTCGAAGATATCCGTCCTCCCGGCTTTGGATTTCTTGAGTTCAAGGATGATTTCCCTTATCTCGGCCCGGGCCGCGTATCTCCCGGACCCGATCTTGAAATTCTTATAGAACAGGCGAAGGACGAGCATGATCGGATCGGCGCGGAGTTTTGGGATTGCATCGAGCACGAAGTCAGGGAAACGATACATGCGGGCAAGTCCCTTGATCGAGTCGCTCCTCGACCAGAGACTCGCAATTTCATCCTGGAGCCACCGGGAAATCCTGGTCCCGTGGCTAATTAAGAATTTCCTGAATCCAAAATTATCATATTGGAAGTACAAACTATCAATCTCATGTTTCGCCCCCGACAAGGCATTCATGGTCCGTTGCAGGCAAAGAAGCGTTGTAACATTCGGATTATCCCGGGATAGGGAGATCCGATATAGAAGGTCAACGAGTCGCACGCTCTTGCGGATAAATTCCTGCTTAGCCCGGGCAGATTCGGCGGCCTCCGCCTCCTCTATGAGGGTCCCGGGGATTCTCGACCGGCCGTGCTCAGGCTCAGAGGATTCGTCCACGGCATCATGGATCAGTTCTCCCGTTTCGTCTCGCACTTGGACACCCCGTGGGACCCAGGAAGGCGAGTTCTTTTGAAGAAGAACGGTTCGATGCTTTGGCCTTTTTGTAAGATTTATGCTCCGTTTTTTAATGGCACTCTTGATGTAGCGTTCTTGGTCCTTTTCCTTTACTTGCCCCGAGGCAAACGCTAGTAGTATGTCATTGGCCAGCTCGTCACGGTCCTCATCAGAGGCATGCAACCGCTTTACGGCCTGCTTGATCACTTCCTCAACCTTCATGAGTTTTTTATAGTCCATCGGTCTCTCCGTTCTAGAATGTGTCTACATGTAGTCTAGCATATAATACTTATGTAGTCAACACATTTGTTCTCGTGTGTCTATATAAGTGGAGGCCATAATGAAGACACCTTCAAGAGTGCGAGAAATTCGGTTCCGGCTGGGACTTAGCCTTGACGACGTAAGCGTTCGAACCGGCCTCGATCGCGGTGGCTGTCTCGGGCCGAACGGGGCATCGTCCCGATCAACACGGCCAACCGAGAGAAGATCGCCGTCGCGTTGAATTTTCCCATTGAAGGGTTATTCCCGGAGAGCGAGTCCGGGAAATGAGCCGCCAATTCGAGCTTGAGCGCCAAGTTCTCGTGGCCCTCATTCGAGATCGAACGCTCCTCGATGCCGACGAGCGATTGACCTCGGGGATGTTTTCGTCTGGGCTATACAGAAAATTATACGCCCAGATGACCAAGGCCTGGGAGAATGGACGGGAATCTCCGAATGAAGGACTCCTGGCGGTTGAGGAGGGGATCGCCGTAACGGATGTCACCCATATAACGGATGGGTGCCCTGTGGTCAAAATGACGCCGGATAATTTCCGGCTTTGTATCTCCCGGCTCTTATCGCGGCGGACGGGCGAACGGATTCTCAGGCTATCCCAGGTCGAGGCCGAGGCGTTCGTCAAGACCGGGGAGATCGACCCGGAAAAGCTCAGGGAGCTTGGGGAGGCCTGGCGCGAGATCGAGGACCTCGAGGGGTCCGGGCAGGTGCCGGCGTTCAAGCGCCTGTCCGAGATCGAGGGCCGGTCGATCGATTGGCTCTGGCACGGTCGAATCCCGCTCGGCATGATCTCCCTTTGCGCGGGCGATCCGGGGCTCGGCAAATCCTTCCTGGCAACATGGCTCGCGTCCCGGCTCAGTATCGGAGCGGTGCTTCCCGGCGACCCCGGGCCGGCGCTAAACGGTTCGACGATCTACCTCAGCGCGGAGGATTCCCCGGCCTATGCCCTGCGGCCCCGGGCGGCTAAAAACGGCGCTGACCTCGAAAAGATCATGGTTCTCGAAGATTCCACCTTCGACATTACCGCCGACTTGGAGAAGATTCGGGGGATCGTCAAGAAAGACCCCAAGGTGCGCCTCCTCGTCGTGGACCCGTTGAACAGCTACCTCGGAGGCGCCGACTACCTCAAGGACCCCGACGTTCGGGCCATGCTCAACCCCCTCATCGGATTCGCCGAGGACAGCGGAATCGCGGTCCTGGTCATCATGCACCTCAACAAGAAGACCGACCAGGCGGGCATCTACCGGATCGGCGGCTCTATCGCCTTCGCCGGCGTGGCCCGCTCAATCCTGGCCGTCACCCAGGACCCCGAAGACCGGGACCGGCGCCTCCTCCGGCCGCTCAAGATGAACTACGCCAGAAAGCCCGACCCCCTAGCCTTCCGAATCGGCGAGGACCTTCTCCTGACCTTCGATGACGGGCCCGTTGACGTGGACCAGGACGAGAGCCTGTCGCCCCCCACGGGCAGAGAGGCCGTTGAGGGGAATTTCGCGGTGGAGTGGCTCGCGGGGCACCTGGCCGCCGGCGCCGTGGACCTGAAAGACATCCTGACCTCGGCAAAGGAACTCAAGATAAGCCAAAGCGCCCTCTACCGGGCCAAGGACAGGCTCAAGGCAAGGTCCCGCTCATTCGGCTTTGGAAAGGGCCGCTCTACGTCCTGGGAACTTCCCAATGATTCTCTATGAGAGTGTTATGAAAATAATGGGAAAGATGGGAAAGATGGCAAGGATGATAGCGCCCATTATTCCCATTATTCCCATTCTTCCCATTCTCACCACATCAACCCTACGTGAGAAAGATGGCGAAAACATCACGTCGGAAAGCCGTCATCCTGCCCGCCTTGTGCTCTGTGCGCGGCCCAGGGGCGGCCTGGGAGCCGTGTCGCATAAGCACTCTTCGGTAAACTAGAAGAAGAGCGTAAAATGCAGATAATAAATCGTCAACGAGAGGCGAAGAAATTATGCGATTTCGTCCCGCCTTTATTTAGCCTCCAACGGGATGATAACGTCGTTTATGGCCTTCGTTTTACCGTGGATTGGGCGTCATATTGATTGAAACATGAGCAAAACGGGAAATAAAAATGCCTAGAATCAAGCTAGATCGCGACAAAACGACCGGAAGATGGCTCCCGGGCAACCTTGGCGGCGTTCGGCACGGTGGTTTCCTCAAGACGATGCAGGGGATTCCCTTGGCCGTCCGGCGTCAGGTGCAGGGCGTCAGGGAGGGCCTCATCCGAGATGTGGCTGGAACAGAGGCGGCGTTGACCGCGGCCCAGGCGGTCCTCATCGACAAGACCGTGAACTTGTATCAGATCACGCTCTGCCTTGAGGCGTACATCAGGCGCGAGGGTCCATTCAGAGGCAAGAAGCTCGACCCGGTCCTTGGCTGTAACTACCTGGCCTATGTGAACACGATCCGTTTGAACTTGCGCGAGCTCGGAATCGCGACGAAGACCGGCGACCATGAGCAGACGCTTCAGGATATCATCGCCGAGTCCGATCGGGCTGAGGCCGAGAAGGCCGCTGGTGCAAGGCAGGCGGGAGAAGGCACGGACAATGGCGACAAGCGCTAGGATAGGCCGCAACCCCTTCGTTAACGCCCCAGGAACGACGAACGGGGCCTTGTCCAAGGATATCCTTGTACCCTGCGCCTGCTGCCTTAAGCCGTTCCGGCCGAAACGCCCCCCAAACCGCTTCTGCTCGAGCCGTTGCCGGCTGCTCTTTTGGGCCGCAGGCGAGCTTGTTGAAGTGGTCTATGCCGGCCGTGCGGAGGGGTTGCGCCCGATGCTGAAAGGATTCGGCCATGAATGACCCAGAAACCAGGATTGAGATCGGCCGCCGCGAAAAAAATTCGCGGGAAGTCGTGGTAGTTGAGCTCCTTGAATACCGGGGAAGACCCTTCCTCGATGTTCGGGTCCACGACGAAAACGACTCGCCGACGTCAAGAGGCATAACCGTGAGGCCATCGACGGCCGAGGCGTTGTTGCCCTTACTGAGGACGGGCGTGACTAAGGCCCATGCTCAGGCGCGGCAGGGTTTGGACGCCCACCCGGACGCGCTCATCGACCTCGAGGCCCGGAGCAGGAGGAGACCGTGAACATCATCGACGCGATCCACAACCCGCGTATCTTCGGCGGGCTGAGTGTATTTAAGGACCTAGAAACGTGGGGGAACTGGCTCGTCTGTCTCAAGGCGATTTTTGCGTTGCCGATGGACCCCGAGGAGCTCGAGGTCTACAGGAAATTCACGGGCCGTCAGGACCCGCCGGTGCAGCCGTTCTCCGAAGCGTTCCTCATCATCGGGCGGCGTGGCGGGAAGAGCCTGATTTCCGCGTTGATCTGCGTCTTTTTGGCTGTGTTCCGCGAATGGAACCTTGGCATTGGCCAGGGCCATATCGTATGCGTTGCCGTCGATCGCGAGCAGGCCGGCGTCGTCTTCGGCTACATCCGGGACATTCTCCGTCTCAAGGTGTTCAAGGGGATGGTCGAGAGCGAGGGGAAGGAAGAGATCGTCCTCAGGAATAAGATGGTCTTAAGCGTCCACAGCTGCTCTTATCGGTCGCTGCGGGGCTACCGGATTTGTGCGGCCGTCGGGGACGAAATCGCCTTCTGGCGGGTCGAAGGCGCCTCGCCGGCGGAGGAGGTGCTGACGGCGCTCCGGCCGGCCCTGGGCGAGCAGCCGGGCTCGCTCTTGCTGGCCATCAGCACGCCCTACTCGAAAGCCGGCCCGTTATGGGAATCCCTGCGTGACAAGTGGGGGAATCCGGACCCGGATACGATCGTCTGGAAGGCCGGGACCTTGGATATGCGGCCGGGATATTCGCTCACCTCGATCCGCCGCGCTAGGGCCAAGGACGCGAGCTCGGCCGCGGCGGAGTACGACGCGGAATTTAGGGAGGACATCGAGCAGTTTATTTCCCATGAGGACCTCGATCCGTATATCGACGTCGGCCGGGCCGAGATCCCGCCTTTGCCAGGCATAAGATATTTGGCTTTCGTCGACCCGAGCGCCGGGAAGGGCGATTCGTTCACCTTGGCGATCAGCCATACCGAGATTGCAGGCCGGAGCAAGGTTTTGGATCTAGTCCGGGAAATCAAGGCCCCGTTCGACCCCTCGAGCGCCGTCGCGGAGCTTGCGGAGATTGTGAAGGCGTATCAAGCCACGGAGGTGATCTCCGACGCTTGGATGGGCGATTATTTCCGGCCGGAGTGGCTAAGAAATGGCCTCACTCAGAAACAATGTCCGATGAAGACGAGCGAGCTTTATCTCAAGTTTTTATATCTCTTGAAGTCCGGCTGTCTTCAACTCTTGGATAACCGGAATATGATCGCCCAATTCGTGAATCTCGAACGCCGGACGGGCCGGGGGCCTGGGGCTCATGATTGGATTTCGCATTTTCGAGGGCTGCACGACGACGTGGCCAATGCCGTGGCTGGGGCCCTGGTCCTGGCCGGGCAGCGGCGGCGCGGCGTCTGGATGACCGCCGAGCAGGCGTCCAAACTTCGGGAGGAGGAGGAGGCCAACGAATTACTCGCAGCGGCCGAGCGGGCCAAGGCGCGGCGGGCGAGGGAGGCGGCCAAACCTACCGCCGACAAGCTGGATCATGAACACGACGAGGACTACGAGCCGTGAGAGATACGGTTTATCGACTGAAGCACCCCCAGGCCGATTTTAGAGGCTTCTTCGGCGGCGTAGATTTTTACGCCGGGTACGGGACGACCTCCAGTAAAGCGACGGTCATCTTCCTGCTCGACGCTGGCCAGGGCTTCAAGGTGTGCGGCCTGACGCCGGAGGAGCGCGCCGAGCTCGAGAGCTTCCGCGTCGCCCATGCGCCGACCGCCGCGATAAAGCAGCCGACCGCTAAGAAAAAGCCGGGCGTCGTGGTGAAATTGTTATGAAACAATCGGTCACGGGACCGAAATTTTAAATTAGGAGGCTCATAACATGAGCAGCAATTCCGAGTACGTCTACATTTTGGAGCACTTTGACGTGACGAGGACCGGGAATTTTTTGGGGCTGGATTGGGTCAACGGAGTCGGGTCCACGTCGTCACCGGCCGTCCGGGACCAGGCCGTCGCCGCCGGGTGCACGGTCAGCCAAACGATTGAGGTTACTCGGCGGCCGGCTTTTTAAGAAGGGTGGGCGGCAAGCCTCTCGGCAAGACGAACCGGTCTGGGAAAAATTAAAGGCTAAAGGAGATTTATCATGGCAGACAAAATTCCACACGATGACGTTGACGTCCAGGCGAGCATGATGTCCGGGTATCTGATGCCAAAACCCGGCAGGCCCGGCAAGCCCGGCTCTCCAGTCTATAACCGAGCCGGGGAACTCGTCGGGCGCGTCGGCGAGGAGCCGCCTGAGCCGAAACCCTTAGCAGGCGCGGCGCTGCTCCTGGTGGGTCTTAACGCCGCCCATGAGAAAACCAAATTGGCGATCGGCACAATTTTGGACAGGATGGGCGAGCTCGCCGCCGAGGCCCAAAAAGTCCGGGCAAGTGTGAACCTCTTGGACTTCTCCTCGAACCTCGCGGCCAAGGAAAAGCTCGCTGCGTTGAAGTCGAACTTCGACGCCCTCAAAAAAGAAAAAGACGCGCACTTGCTGAAGCTCGGGGACGCCCCGGAATTCGTGGACTTCCGGCACGCGGTGGCTTCGCAACTCAACCCGATCCAGGATATCTTCGACGGCGAGAAGAAATGAGCGCCAAACCTGAGACTTTATCGAATACCTCGACGGCGGAGCTGGGGGTCGATGAGGACGGCCTGGTCGTGCTCAAGCTTTTCGGCGGGTTCGAATACGAGATCGACTGCCGAAAAACGGGCCTTATTCAAGCGGGCTTGCCGCAAAGCGCCCTCCCCTTCATCCAGAGTTTGATCAATCGCGGGATGACGGACAATTTAATCTTGGCGAACTTGTGTCCCCGCCGCCGGCCAACGCCCACCGAGAAGGCGGCGCTGAAGGCCGCAGCGGAAAAAAAGTAAAGGCGACAGGGAAACGTGAGAGAAGCCCTGCTCGACGTCAAGGAAGTCGCCGGGCTTCTCCATGTTCGGCCATGCACGATCTATGCCTGGAAGGAATCGAACAAACTTCCTTCGGTCATAATAGGCCGGCGCGTCCGCTTCGAGCAAAAGCAGATCGACGAATTCATCGAACGGCGCCGCACACGGTTCATTGACCCCTCTCCCCTTTCAACGAACATAGCCCTCGACCTTGACAATTTCGACCGAATGTATCTAACATCATCCTCCAAGGGAGGATGCGCCGTGAATAATCCAACGCGGCGCCGGTGGAATTACGGTTTCGGGTCGGTTTATTTACGGAAGACGAAAGAGGGCAAAGATCGCTGGACGCTCGATTACATGGACGGGGGCAAACGGGTGCGCGAGGTCGTCAGGGACGCGCAGAGCCGTGCGGAGGCCCTCGTCGCCCTCCAACGGCGCGTCGCTGGATCATTCGACGGCCGCCTCCATCCCGCACGCATGGCCGGGGCGATGAAGTTTTCGGAGTTCGCAGCTATTTACCTGCGCGACTACGCCCGGACGAACAAGCGGAGCTGGCGCTGCGATGAGATGTCGCTCAACGCCAACCTCATCCCCTACTTCGGCTCAACGCCCCTCGCGGGCATCAACCCGCTCATGGTCGAGCAGTATCGGACCATGCGGCTCCGCACCGTCCGCAAGTCCTCGACGAACCGGGAGATGGCGCTCCTCAAGGTCATGTTCAACCTCGCCATCGATTGGGGCCTCGCCGCTGAGAATCCCCTCCGCAAGGTCAAGATGTTCTCCGAAAGGGACAACCTCCGCGAGCGGATCCTCACGGAGGACGAAGAGGCGCGGCTCCTCGCGGCCGCAACGCCCGACCTTCGGCCGATCATCGTCGCCTGGCTCAACACTGGCGGCCGGCGGATGGAGGTCCTGTCGCTCCGCTGGCGGGACGTTGACCTCGAAAACGGCACGGTCCTCTTCACTCACACGAAGGCCGGCTGCAACCGCCTCGTCCCCATCAACGCCAGGCTCCGGGAGTGCCTCGAGTCGCATAAGCGCGGCAAGAGCGGTTACGTTTTCCCGGCCCAGGACGGCCAGCAGCTCAACGGCGTGCGGCGTTCGTTCGAGAAGGCCTGCCGGAAGGCGGGGCTCGAGGGCCTGCGCGTCCATGATCTTCGCCACACGTTCGCGACGCGGCTGCTCCGGCGGGGCGCCGATATTGTCACCGTGCAGCGCCTCCTCGGCCATTCCTCCGTCGTCGTCACGCAACGATACGCACACACCGACGAGGCGACGAAACGCTCCGCCGTGGCACTCCTCGACGGCTCGACGGCGGCACAAACGCCCCTGGATTTGGCACGTGTGCGTCACACGGAGAAAACGGAAGCGCCGGTTGCGCCTCCAACCTCTTCATTTTCAGTTAATTAGATGAGGACCGCCAGAGCCTGTCAAATGACTCAGAGTTAAGGGGGCGCCCCTTAAACAATCCTAATTCCAGCATATCCAACAACTTGGGTGAAGTCCCCGGTCGCCTCGCCCGAAGTCTGGTACTTGATAAGCTCGGCCTTGACGGCCCCCAATTCCCGGCTGGCGACGAGGGCCGACGTCGTGGGTTGGTACCCGCACATCGAGATCCCTTCTCCCCGGACCGTGTCGAAAAGGCCACGGGCGTCGAGATCGAGGATCTTCCTGATGGCCATGGAGTCTTTTCTTTCCGCCGTCTTCTGGCTGACGTAATGGCTCATATCGCTGCTGGACACGATCAGGACGGGGTGGCCGTAGGCCCGGACCGCGGCCGCCACGCCCCGCCCCAAGGATTCCAGATCGTCGTATCCGGCCTCGTAGGAAACGCATATCGGGACGAGGGCCGCCTGCTTTTCGAAATACTGGATGAACGGCAGCTCGACTTCAAGGGAGTGCTCCCAAAGATGGGCCTTGTCATCTTCCGTGACAAGAGGGCAATGCTGCACGATGAGCGCGGCGAGGTCCGATTCGATCGGGGTCTCCCCGAGGGGGGTCAGCCAGCTGCCCTCTTTCTGGATGGCAAAAAGCGAACCGATCTCCCGGTGTCCAGGGCCCAAGACCACGACGGCCCGGGGCACGACGACGGAAGAAAACACGGCCCCGGCGACCGGGCCTGAATATTCGTACCCGGCGTGCGGAGCGACCACCGAAACGGCCCGCTTTTTCTCGGCCTTCGGGTCGGTCAGCTTCTCGATCGTCTCGAGCAGATCGTCCCTCCGGCCGGGATAGAAGGTTCCGGCGACGCACGGTTTTCTTTTCATCGGGCCCTCCCCTTACAACAATAGGCGTCGGGCGGACGAAAGTCAAACCGTGAGGGCCGAGCAGAAAGTCATATCGGCCGCCGCTTTTCCTCGAAGCGGATGCCGAGCCGGGAGAGCTCGTCCAGGATGGGCTCATAAATGTCTGGAGTGACGGGGACTCGGACCCCGGTTTCGCGGATCCGGCCTTCCAGGATGAGGCGGGCGCCGATGGCCGCCGTCAGACCGACGGTCCTGGACATCGAGGAGTCGCCGCCCGGGATGCCGAAGTCGATGAGGGTGGACGTGATCTTCCCGGTCCGTCCTTTCCGGTCTTCCGCCACGAACTCGTGCTGGAGGATGACCATGTCCCTCTCCCCCTCCGCATACTTGAGCCGTTCGACCATCCGGGCCGCCAGGATATCGAGGGCCGAGCCCTTTTTGACTGGGAGCCGCTCGGCCTCGAAAAGGCCCAGCCATTCCAGGCGCCCGATGATGTCCGAACCGGCGCCGATTCCCAAGCGGGCGGCGACGGCCGTCTTGAGGTCCGCTCCGGCCGGGGCCTCCGCGAGGCCGGCCATGAGGTCGCGATATGTGAGGCCCGTCCAATTCTTGACGTCCGTGTCGTCCAGAAGCCCCAGGTCCCCGATCTTTTTCAAGGTCCGGCACCAGCCCGGATAACGCAAGGTTCCCCTGAGGACGTTCCCGGCCTCGGGGATCCCGTAGGTCTCCCGGTAGGACACAGAATCCCTGTTGGGATAGCCTTCGAATTCGCCCAGGCCGGGAAACGCAAGCGTTTCCGGGGCCGCGAAGAGCTCCTCCGCGGGGATGAGCACGACCTTCCCGTCTTTGAGGAACCTGGCCGAATTCTTGGACGCCAGGAGAACGCCCCTGGGGCTCCAGGAAAACTTGTAGCCGAAGGGGTTGGTGTTGGCTTCCGGGGCCGGCAGCCCCCCGCAGTAGGACGTGAAGCCCAGCACGCGGCCGCCCTCGCCATGGACCTCGTTAATGACCCTCATGGCCTCCATGTGGTCGATCCCGGGATCGAGCCCGAGCTCGTTGAGCACGGTCACGCCCTTTTCCCGGGCCCGGCCGTCGAGCTCCCTCATGGCCGGGCCCGAATAGGAAGCGGTCACGACGGACTTTCCGGAATCGATCGCGGCCGCCGCGACGACCGGATGGAAGGTGAACGGAAGCATGCTGATGACCAGGTCGGACCTAACGATCGCGGCCTTCAAGGCCTCCCGGTCCTCGATGGAAAAGACCCTGGCCTCGCCCCGCGGATGACCCGAAACGAGCTTCGCCGCCCGGCCGGGCTCGACGTCCGCCACGGCCACATGAAAATCCGGCCGGTCGAGAAGGTATTTCACGAGCGGCCCCGCGACCAGTCCAGCGCCGAGGACGAGGATCTTTTTCATGACGCTCTCCTGATAGGTTTTATTGGAGAAAACCGCTGAGGTAAGCGTAGTCGGGGGCGAGCTTCCCTCGATAGAGGATGACCGCCCGCCGGAGGACATCGGGCAATCCGCAACGGGCGAAACTCGTCCGGAAATCCGCCTTGGCGAGGGCCGGGACATGTTGCTTCAGAACCCCGCTGAAATACGTGGAGGCTTCAAGCGGCAGCTCTGCGGGAAGGTTGTAGACGGCCAGCACGACGGGGCCCGTGCCCTCGAACCCGAGAACCGCCTTGTCCTGGAAGGGATCATAGACATAAACCGGGTTCTCCGGGTCGGTGGCCTCGACCGTGCACTCGACGGACCCGTCGATGTCGCAGGTGATGTCGCCGATGACCCGGAGGCGCGGCCGGGGATCCTCTCCGTAGAGCTTCTTCAGGAAAGCCTTGGTCACGAACCGGGGATACTTCGGTGTCCAGTAGATGCCGTTGACGAGGGCCGTCAGGTAAGGGACCAACTTTTCGACGACCGGCCTGTAGCGTTGCGGATTCTGATAATAATCCTGAAGCGCGAAGGGCTGGCCGGGGGGGATCGGCTCCACCATGTCCTCTTCCTTGAAGACGACCTTGAACATCGTCCGGGGCTTCTCCCGCCCGCTCTCGAAAAGCCGGGGAAGGTCGCGCGGCCGGACCGTCTCCACCGGGAGGATATCGAAGATCTCCTGGGCTCCCTGGGACACGTGGCCGTAGCCGAAGAAGCCGACGACCAGGGGATCGAGCTCCCGCGGCAGGCCTTGCCGGACGATCTTCCGGGCCACTTCGCCGACGACCTCCTTGATCTCCACGAGGCTCTTATAATGGTGGGCCGGACAAAGGGAGATGAACGGATTCGCGACGCCCTCGAGGTCCAGCCGCCGGCCCAAGGCCCAGAGCGTATCGATCATCCCGGCGTGGCCGGCGTAATTCCCGAAGAAAAGGACGCGCTGGCCCTTGTCGTTGACCATCTTCTCATAATCGATGATGGAACAGCCCATCTCCATCATTTTCTTGAGCATGGGCATATTGTGGCTTTGGCCCTTGGCCGTGTGAGAGAAAAAAGCGTAGACCTTGTCTTTCTCCAGCCGCTCGATGGGAATCTCCTTGAGGGCCATGATGATGTCGCACGGAGAGAGGTTTTCCTGGACTGGAATCCCGGCCAGGCGGTAGTCGTCGTCCGTGAAGACGCGGATGTCGGACGGTTGGATGCGGATCTCGATCGGATGTTTTTCGACGAGCTCCCGGGCGTGCGAGGGAATGAGGGGGACGCGCTTTTCCCACTTGTTGATATCCTCTCTCCGGATGCCGATCTTCGTTTTCATGATGACTGCCCTTGTGAGAATTAGGGCTGATTATTTCATAAAAAGCCATGAGGGGTCAACCTCCTCGGAAGAGGATTTCCGGCTCTTCCCCTCTCTCGTGAGCCGTAAGGGCAGTCCCCTCCCAGGGGCCCGTTCCCATTTTATCCTCCGCCTCATGACACTTGACCGGGGCCCTCGCCGTCCTTTTCCTGATGGGGGCCGTAATATCGGTTGACTCGAGGACTGGGAATTTTCATAATGACCCTGATGATCCGCTTCCACAACACGCTCGCCGGCTCGGTCGAGCCTTTTAACCCCGTCCAGCCCGGCCAGGTCAAGCTCTACACGTGCGGCCCCACGGTTTACGATTTTCCTCACATCGGCAACTGGCGGGCCTACATCTTCGAGGACCTGCTCAAGCGGTTCCTCCTGTTCCTCGGTTATGAAGTTACGCACATCATGAACCTGACCGACGTCGACGACAAGACGATCCGCGGCGCCAACGTCCGGGGCCTCACTCTCGACGAGTACACCCGGCCGTTCATCGAAGCTTTTTACCGGGACCGCGACATCCTGAATATCCTGCCGGCAGACGTTTACCCCCGGGCCACGGAGCACATCCCCGAAATGGTCGCCCTCATCAGACTCCTCCTCGACAAGGGGTTCGCCTATAAGAAGGACGGCTCCGTCTATTTCAGCATCGCCAGGTTCCCGACCTACGGCCGGCTGTCCAAGATCAATCTCGAGGACCTCAAGCCGGGCCAACGCGGAGACTCGGACGAATATGAGAAGGAGAGCGTCCATGACTTCGCCCTCTGGAAGGCAAAAAAGGAGGGCGAGCCGTTCTGGGAGACCGAGCTCGGCCCCGGCCGACCCGGCTGGCACATCGAGTGCTCGGCTATGAGCTCCAAGTACCTCGGCCCGACGTTCGACATCCACTGCGGCGGAGTCGACAACATCTTTCCGCACCATGAGAACGAGATCGCTCAATCCGAGGCCGCCAACGGCGTCAAGTTCGTGAATTATTGGCTCCACTGCCACCACCTGGTCGTGGACGGCGAGAAGATGGCCAAATCCAAGGGTAATTTTTACCTCTTGAGCGACATCCTGGCCAGGGGCTATGACCCGAGGGAGGTCCGGTTCCTTCTCCTCTCGACCCATTACCGGAGGATGCTCAATTTCACCTTCGAAGCGCTGGACCAGGCCCGGGCGAGCCGCAACAGGATCCGCGATTTCCTGGTCGACCTCAGGGACGTCAAGCGCGAAGGCACAGCAACTCCTGAAGTCTCCCGGCTGATCGAGAAGGCCCGGGGGGAATTCGTGGCCGCCCTCGAGGACGACCTGAACATCTCTGAGGCCCTGGCCGCGCTATTCACGCTCATCGAAAGAGCGAACGGCAAGATGGCGAAAGGAGAGTTGACCAGGGCCGATGCCCAGGCGCTCCGGGATTTCGTCGAGGACCTCGACGACAGGATCCTGAAGATCGAGCCGACGTCCGTTTATCTGAGACCCGATTCGGGTTACCAAACGCAAGCCTCCGATCATATGACAATCAAGGTCGACGTCTCCGGCGAGATCGATGACGTCATGCAGAAACTCATCGACGAACGACAACGGGCCCGGGCGGCGAAGGATTACAAGCGCGCCGACGAGATCAGGAAAGAGCTCCTCGACCAGGGCATCCTTCTCGAGGATACCAAGGACGGCGTCCGCTGGAAAAAGGTCCGCCCGGCGCGGTCCTGAGGAGCCCATCGGCCGGGGCCAGCCCGGACCGAGACGCCCTGAGGGGGAACGTGATCGATCGCCAAAGGACCCCGCTCGCAGTTGGCCGGACCGGCGAGGCCATGGCCCTGAAATACCTCCGCCGCAAAAGATACAGGATCGTCGAAACCGGCTTCCGCCTGTTCCGCGGCGAGATCGACATCATCGCCCGCGACGGAAACACCCTTGTTTTTGTCGAGGTCAAGACGCGGAGGAGCGGGGACTATGGCCGTCCTGAAGAAGCGGTGACCCCCGCCAAACAGCGGCAAATCAGGAAGGTGGCCCAGGGCTATCTCTTCAAACGCCGGTTGGGAGATGGGCCCTGCCGGTTCGATGTCATCGCCGTCAGTCCGAAGGACGGCGAGGGGTATGCCATCGCCCATTTCGTGGACGCTTTCTGAGGTCCGGCGACCGGACCGCACCCCATCATTTCCGTGAGGGCCAAGGTTCTTCTTTGAGCACGGCAGAAGCATCCGGCGACTCGCGCGCGAGCTCGCCGACCGTTTTCCTTAGGACCGGATGAACGGTGCGGGGGGCGATCTCCTTCAACGGGACCAGCACGAAATTGCGCCGGGCGAGGCGGGGATGCGGGATGGTCAGCCCGGGCGTGTCCATGACGGTATCTGCGGCCAGGAGGATGTCGATGTCGATCGAACGCGGTCCCTTATCGACCGTCGGGATCCGCTTCATTTTTTTTTCGAGGGACTTGGCGAGCTCCAGGAGCTCCGGTGGACTGAGCTTGGCCCTAACCTTGAGGACCTGATTGAGGAACCATGGCTGGTCCGGGACGTCGACGGGCTCGGTCATGTAGATGGACGACGCCTTAAGGATCGTCACGCCTGCTTTCTCGAGCGACAGCCGGGCCAGCGTCAAATTCCGCCGCCGGCGGCCGAGGTTGCTTCCCAAGCCCAGGAAATAGACCGAGGACCGCGGCCGGCGGCTGCTGCGAAAACCAGGATTCTCGGCGCGGCGCCGAGCCTTCGTCTTTTCTTTCACACCGCTATTGTAACCGTTTCAGCGTTGGATTCAATCAAGCAGTTCGTTCTCCGCCGCACGAAAGCATTTGATTTTCGGCCGACCTTTCCATTACCATTACTTTCTTTGAAAGTGGCGGCGACGCAGACTTTCATCGGGAGGTATTTATGAGCAAGCTGATCTTTCTGGATAACGGGGCGACATCCTTCCCGAAACCCGAAGAGGTCTACCGCTTCATGGACCAATTCTACAGGAATTTCGGGGTCAACCCGGGACGGTCCGGATATGACCTCTGTCTGGAGGCCGGCGAAGTCGTTGAGGCGACACGGAAGTTGCTGACGCACTTCTTCAACGGCACGGATCCCAACCGGCTCTGTTTCTCCTATAACTCGACGGACGCCCTCAACCTGATCATCTTCGGCATGCTCAAGCCCGGAGACCATGCCGTCACGACAACGATCGAGCACAACTCCGTGCTCCGCCCTCTGTATCACCAGGCGCTCGCGGGCGTGGCGGTCGACCACGTGCCATTTGATGGCGCGGGCTTCGTCGATCCCGGAGAGATCCGGAAAAGGTTCCGCCCGACAACCCGCCTGGTCATCGTCAACCATGCTTCGAATGTCATCGGGACCGTGCAGCCCATCCGAGAAATCGGGAGAATCTGCCGGGAAGCAGGAATCCCCTTCGCGGTCGACGCGTCGCAGTCTGCGGGCAAGGTGCCGATCGACATGGAAGATCAGTTCCTCGACGTCGTCGCGTTCACCGGCCATAAGTCGCTTCTCGGGCCTACAGGCATCGGCGGCCTTTACGTCCGGGAGGGCATCGAGATCCGGCACACGAGGGCCGGCGGGACGGGCGTCCGCTCCGCCGTCCGGACCCACCTTGACGAATACCCGTACCGGCTCGAATACGGGACGCCGAATGTCCAGGGCATCGCCGGGCTGAATGCGGGCTTGAAGTGGATCCTGGCCAAGGGCCTGAACAGCCTCCAGGAGCATGAGATGGAGCTCGCGCGCAAGCTCCGCGACGGGCTCCGGGAGATCCCGGGGGTGACGCTCTACTGCTTGGACGATCTCAGCGATCACATCAGCGTCCTGGCCATCAACGTCGACGGCATGGTCGCCGCCGACGTAGGGACGATGCTCGACGTCGACTACAATATCGCCATCCGGACGGGACTCCATTGCGCTCCCCGGGTCCATGAGCAGCTGGGAACAGACAAAATCCATGGCGCCGTGAGGTTCGGGATCGGCCCCTTCAACACCGAAGAGGACATCGCGGCCGCGGTCCGGGCCGTCGGCGAGATTGCCGCTTTGAAAAAGAAGAAGGGATAGCCCGGAGTGTCAGACGCAGCCGTCGGGCTTGGGAAGCCCGGCCACCTTACAGGCTCCCCTGGCCGGCCCTGACGGAAACAGCTCATAGATATGACGGAGCGGAAAACCCGTGGTCTGGCAGATCTTGCGGACCATGGGAGCCAGCCCTTTTTCCAGATAATAGCCCCTGATGTAGCTCACGACGGCCCAATGCTCGGCCGTCATCTCGGTGAGGCCCTCCTCGATTTCCGCAAGGATGCGGGCCGCCTGCTCGTCCCATTCGGCCGGATGGGCCAGAAACCCTTCTTCGTTGACCTCGATCTTTTGGCCATCTTTTTCGATAAACGGCATATCGCACTCCTTCGAGTCTTATCCTGTCGTCCGTCTCCCCGGATCCTATCCCGGAATCACGAGGGCGTTCGCGACCAGGTCCAGGACCTGGACGACTTTCATCTCCAGCTTGTAATGCTTGATGACGTCGGTCAAGCCGTCGATGCAGTTGTGGCACATGGTGCAGACGAGCTTGGCCCCCGTGGCCTTGAGCTGCTCCGCCTTGATCCTGGCGACCTCAAGCCGGAGAGGCCTGTATTCCGCCATGGAGAGCAGCCCTCCCCCGCCGGTGCAGCAGAAATTCTCCCTGCGATTCGGGTCCATCTCGCGGAAATCCGCGGCGACCCGTTGGAGGACCCATCGGGGCTCTTCGACGAGATCTCCGGACCGGGCGATGTTGCAGGAATCATGGAAGGTCACGGGATCGGGGTTCCTAGCGGGGTCGACCCGGAGGCGGCCTCCTTGGAGATATCGCTGGAGAGTCACGACCACAGACTCTGTCGGGACCTTCTGGTCGTATCCAGCCCAGTTATAACCCTCCCAACGGGTGGACCGGTAGCCATGGCCGCACTCGGAAATGACGATTTTCTTGGAGCGGAGCCGCTCGGCCGCTTCGTAGACGTTCCTGGCCGCATAGGCCCCGAGCCTGTCGTCCCCCGAAAAGAGGCCGAAGTTGGTCTGGTCCCAACCCCATTTCGGAAGGGTCCACTTCTCCCCGGCCAGGAAAAAAACCTTGGCCGCGTTGGCGATGGACCGCGGATCGAACTTGACCTCGCGGGGATTGATGGTATAGAGAACGTCGCAGTCCGGCCGGTCGACCGGGATGTCCACCTCCGGCGTTCCGAGCTCGGTCTGGAGCTCGTCTTTCATCCACTGAAGCGTCTCCAGATACTCTTCTTCCGTGACGGCCATTTGGTTTCCCGTCTCCCATTGGTCCCGGCTGACATTGAAAACCCCTTCGGGGACGATCCCCAGCTCAGTCAGGAGTCCCCGCGCGAACCGAACGAGAAGCCCTGTATCCACTCCCATGGGGCAATTGAGAGTGCAACGGCGGCAGGCGCTGCAGGTGCCGAACACGATATTCTTCAGGCGGTTGAGATCCTCATCATTTCGGGGAGACCCTGCGTGGACCCACCAGGGGAGGACCCGGCCCGTCCAGTCCAGATGCCTCTTGAAGATCCTGCGAATCTGGTCGGCCTTGTAGACCGGTGTCATGGTCGGGTCGTCCGGCCGGGCCAGAGAATAGTGGCAGGAATCGGCGCATAGCCCGCAATGGACACAGGCGGTCATGGACACCGCCAAGGGTCGGGTGATCCGCTCGCCCAGTAAACGGAGAAACCTCCCGACGTTGTCGGCGCTTGCATCGTACGTTTGGAGACGGCCGGGGGCGAGCGAAGGGATCCTGTCCAGGCGGGCCTTTTCCTGGGATCGAGTTTCCAGGGGGGCTTCCACGATCCCCGAGACAGCGACTTTCTTTCGGTTCATCGCGATCCCCCTCCGTCGGGGCTGGAGGGAAGGCAGGTGCTCTTTCTATTCATCCCGGGAGGCATCGCCCCCCGGTGGCCTAGAGTTCGCCCCAAGAAATAGCGGCCGAAGGGATAATAGAGATAATGGCAGATCTTGGAGAAAGGAACGTAGATGAGGAAAAAGGCGGTGAGGCCGAAGAAAACGGCGATGGGCCACTCCGCTTTCCGATATTCGTTCGGCACGGCCAGAACAGCCGCGGCGAAAAAGACGATCATCAGAAGAAGCGACAGGTAGTCGTCGGCCGTGCTGACGAGCCGGAGGGCCGGGTTCCTCAGCCGCCGGTAGAGGCGCAACAGGCCTACCAGGCAGGCCGCGCTGATGATGACCTGGAACACCAGGACAACGGCCTTGACCTTGAAAAGGCCCGGGGCATAGGGAATGATGAACGTGGCGGTGATGGCGGCTACGACTCCGAAGTGAAAGATCACGAATTGGGTATAAAACCAGGGCCTCTTCCGGGTCGATTCCATGGCCCATGGCATGGCGATGTTCATCAAAGAATAGCCGACCCCCGCCGTTGAGCTTCCGGCCGGAAACGTGCGTTCCTTCTTGGACGTGAACCGGAAAATCCAGATCAGGCGGAGCGTATAGACGGCAGCCATGAACAGCAGGGCAGAGATCTGCACCTCGTTCTCAAGGACGCTCAAGATCTTGCTCATGGGAGGTCATTCAAGGCCCGATGATCCCGGATGAGCCATCAGCCCGGGGTCTCGGACGACCGGGAAAGAAGTCATTATAGCAGAGCGGCCCCGCCTGTCAAAAAGTCATGGCCCGGATCAAGAGAGAGGAAGCGAGACCATGAACGTCGTGCCCTCGCCGAGGCGGCTTTTGACCGAGATCGTGCCCTGGTGGGCGAGAACGATATGCTTGGCAATGGACAGGCCGAGGCCGGTCCCCCCAAGTTTCTTCGACCGCGACTTGTCGACGACATAGAACCTCTCGAAAACATGAGGCAGGTGATCCGCGTCGATCCCGAGGCCCGTGTCCGTGACCTCGACCGTGAACCTGTCCCCCGCAACCGAAAGCCGCAGCGTCACCCGTCCCTTTTCCGTATACTTGACGGCGTTGTCAACGAGGTTGATAAGCAGCCGTTCGATCTCGTAGGGATCGGCCATGACGGCGGGCAGTCCATGGGCCGCTTCCAGGGCCAGCGTCAATCCTTTTTCGCCGGCCGGCTTTTCGAAGATCCTGACGACGCTCTCAGCCAGGGCGCGCACGTCGACTTTTTCTTTCAGGAGCTTCGTCCCCTTCTCTTCGAGTTCCGAGAGGGCCAGGAGGTCGCCGACGATCGCGATCATGCGGTCGGTGTTTCTCTTGATGATCTCCAGGTAGGAACGGTTCTCCGGCTCGGCCGCGGGTTCCATTGTTTCGACAAAGCCCTTGATCGCCGTCAAGGGCGTCTTGAGCTCATGGGAGACATTGACGACGAAATCCTTCTTGACCTTCTCGAGATTCCTGAATTCGGTCACGTCATGGAGCATCACGACGTATCGCTCGCGGGACGGCAGGTAAGAAACGCTGCAGGAGAAGACCCTGTCGGCCAGGGCGAGCTCTTCCTCGCTTCCGTGCTTGGCGGCGAAGGCCTTCTTGATGATCTCAGCGAATTTTGAACTCCGGACGACCTCCCAGTAGGGCTTGCCTTCCGGCCGGTCGTTCTGGATGATCCGCCGGAAGCTCGCGTTGCTGAGGACGATCCGGGCTTCATTGTCGAGAACGCAGAGCCCTTCCTGGATGGACGCCAGGATGCTGTCGAGCTCCTCGGTCTTGAGCCGGGTTTCCAGGAATAGAGTTTTCAGCTCCGAGGTCATGGTATTGAAGCTCCGGGCGAAAGACCTGAACTCTTTCCCATGCTGCCGTTCGGAGACCTTGGCGTCGAAATTCCCCGCCGCGACCCTGGCGGAGGCATCCACAAAGTCTCTGACCGGCCGGGCGATGCTGCGGGTGAAAAAGAAAGCGGCCCCGAGGGCCAGGACGGTCACCAAGCCGAGAGTCTTGAGGAGGTCGGCCCGGAGCCGATCGAAGAGCAGGTCCAGCTCCGTCATGAACAAACTCAGGCGGAGGACGCCCACAACCTTTCCTCCCGATACAAGGGGCAAGCCCATATACATCATTTCCCGGTTGAGGGTCGAGCTGCGGCGGAGGGACATGTGTTGCCGTCCCTGGAGGGCCTCGAAGATCTCCGGCCGGTAGAGGTGGTTTTCCATGTCCTTCGGCTCTTTCTCGGAGTCGGCCAGGACCTGGCCGTCACAGCGGATGACAGTGATCCGCGTCGCCGTCTTTTTGCCCACGGACAAGATGTACTCTTCAAGATTCCCCTTCCCTTCTCCGATGAGATAGGGCAGGACGGGCTCTCCCAGGAGAGAGCCGAGATGCTCCAGGCCGGCGGCCTGCTCCTGGATATAGTGCGTCCGCATCAAGCCCGGGGCGAAAAGGGCAATGGCGCCCGCCAGGAAGACGATGACGACGGCATAGCCAAGGAAGACACGCAGAAAAAGCGAGGGTTTCATTCTTCGATCTTGTACCCTACGCCGCGGATATTCTTGATGAGCGACGCCGCGGTCCCTAGCTTCTCACGGAGATTCCTGATGTGGACATCGACGGTGCGGTCCACGACGGCCTTTTCATGGCCCCAAAGGTGGTCCAGGATCTGGTCCCTGGTGAAGACACGGCCCCGGCGGGAGGCCAGCAGATGAAGGATCCTGAACTCGGTGGCCGTGAGGTCAACCGAGGTGCCAGCGAGCGTGACTCGGTGGCCGGCCGGATCGATGACGAGCGGCCCCACGTCGAGCGGACGACCGTCAGGGGCCTGGATCCCGCGCCTCAGGACGGCGCGGATGCGCGCGATGAGCTCCTTGACGGAAAACGGCTTGGTGACATAATCGTCGGCTCCGAGCTCGAGCCCGACGATCTTGTCCGTCTCCTGGTCCTTGGCCGTCAGCATGATCACCGGGATCCGGGCCAGGCCTTCGCTTTGTTGCAGGTGCCGGCAGACGTCGAGTCCGTCCATGTCGGGCAGCATGAGGTCGAGGAGGATGAGGTCCGGCGCCTCCCTCTGGAGGAAGCGGTAGAGTCCCTCGGCTTCATGGAAGCCTTCGAATCGGAATCCGGCTTTCTTGAGGTTGATTCTGAGCAGCTCGAGAATGTCGGATTCATCATCAAGAGCGGCGATCAATAGCGACATTTTCGGGCCCGTTTCGGCCATCCCGGCCGGACCCATTATAAAAGAAAATCCCCTTGGGAAGTCAATATTTTTTGGGCCGGGGAAAATATTAACCGATTCTGAACCATCTCTTCATCACCGGCAAAGAGAGGGCCTCCATGATGATTCTTGAGAAGACGCATGGTGGACTTTCGAGCCGCGCGCCGTGGCTTGGATTCGGCCGTCCGCGCTCTCGCGAGGGCCGCTCGCATCGTTACCGCCCTCCTCTTCCTTCCTCTTCTCCTTTTTTTCCTGAAGATGGTCGACCCCGGCCCGCTGGTCTGGGAGTCGCTGAACGGCCAAGGCCGGGCGGTTCTCGGTGTGATCGTCATGGCCTGCCATTGGCTCTTGTCTCCGGCTCTAGCACGTTGACGAGCCCCCACGCTCTCACTACCCCGGAGCTGTCGCCGGGTCCGGTTGCCCGCGCTTCTGAAGAAGGCTATAATGAAAAGGAAAATCGGAGGGTTAAGAAGATGAGCAAATTTATCCTGGTTTTTCTCGTCCTGGGCTTTGGTTTCGCGGGTCTCTCCGCGGCCATGAGAAAATTCGAGGAAGACACGATCCCGACCTCAAAAGGGAATCTCGTCCTGACCTTTCTCGGCCACGGTTCGTTGATCATGGGCTTCGGCGGAAAGGTCATCCAGGTCGACCCCTTCAGCCAGGTGGCGGACTACAGCCAGCTGCCCAAGGCCGACCTCGTCCTCATCACCCATGACCATTACGACCATCTGGACCCCAAGGCGCTCCAGGCCATTCTCAAGCCGGGAACGATCATCGTCGGATCCACAGCCTGTGCCGGCAAGGTCAAGGATGCCGTCATTATGGGCAACGGGGATTCCCGGACGGTCCTTGGTCTGGCCATTGAGGCCGTCCCGGCCTACAACATCGTCAACAAGAGGCCGGACGGAAGCCCGTTCCATCCGAAGGGCGCGGGCAACGGGTATATCGTCACTTTCGGCGACAAGCGCGTCTATATCGCCGGGGATACGGAGAACACTCCGGAAATGAAGGCCCTGAAAAATATCGACGTCGCCTTCCTCCCCATGAACCTCCCTTACACGATGACCCCCGGGATGGTCGCCGACGCCGCCAAGGCCTTCAGGCCAAGGATCCTCTACCCCTACCATTTCGGGGAAACGGACACATCAAAGCTCGTCAAGCTCCTGCAAGCGGAAAAGGGGATCGAGGTCCGGGTCCGGAAGATGAGCTGAGCGCCCGGCCGCTTTTTTTCGGGCTATTCTTTGGGAGGGCAGCCCTTCAGACCGGTGAACCGGCCTTCCTCGATATGGTGCTTGATGGTCTTGCCCTTGACCATGTAGATCACATCCTCGCCGATGTTCGTCGCGTGGTCCGCGATCCTCTCGAGATGGCGGCCGACGAGGATCAGGTCCACCGCCCGAGTGATGGTTTCAGGGTCTTCCATCATGAACGTCAGGAGCTCCCGGAAGATCTGGCCGTTGAGCTGGTCCACCTGGTCGTCCCGCTCGCAGACGTTTTTCGCCAGGTCTGCGTCGCCGTTGACGAAGGCGTTCAGGGCGTCCCGGACCATCCCCTGGGCCAGTTCGGCCATCCGGGGAATGTCGATGAGCGGTTTGAGCTGCGGGAACTTGAGGATCTCGAGCGTTCGTTCGGCGATGTTGACCGCCAGGTCGCCGATCCGCTCGAGGTCGCTCCCGATCTTCATGGCCGAGGTGATGAACCGGAGGTCCGCCGCCATGGGCTGCCGGAGGGCCAGGAGCTTCATGGCCATCTCGTCGATCTCGATGTCGAGGCGGTTGATCGCCTCCTCTTTCTCGAGAACCTCGCAGGCCATCTCTTCTTTCCGGTCCTTGAGCCCGCGGATGGCCAGGCCG
Source organism: Candidatus Aminicenantota bacterium (assembly GCA_963796835.1). Classification (GTDB taxonomy): domain Bacteria; phylum Acidobacteriota; class Aminicenantia; order Aminicenantales; family Saccharicenantaceae; genus DATKJS01. Next base: position 95,355 of record CAWCND010000018.1, read on the forward strand.
ATCTGCTCTTCGGCCCGCGACGCCATCTCCAGGAGTTCTTCCTTGAGGTCCTTGAGCTCCTCGTCGAAGGGGCGTTCTGTTGTTGGCATGGATCCTCCCTGGCGCCGCACGCCTCCGCCTTATCCGAACCGGCCGGTGATGTAATCCTCGGTCAGCTTGCTCGACGGGTTCGTGAAGACTTTCTCCGTGGCGTCGAACTCGACGAGCTCACCGAGCATCATGAAGGCCGTGAAGTCCGAAACGCGGGCCGCCTGCTGCATATTGTGCGTCACGATGATGACAGTGTAGCTTTTTTTGAGCGTTTGAATCAGGTCCTCGATCTTGGCCGTGGCGATGGGGTCGATGGCCGAGCAGGGCTCGTCAAAGAGGACGACCTCCGGCTCGACGGCCAGGGCCCGGGCGATGCACAGCCGCTGCTGCTGCCCCCCGGAGAGGGTAAAAGCGTTCTTGTCCAGCCGGTCTTTGACTTCATCCCAGAGCGCCGATCCCCGGAGGCTCTTCTCGACGACCTCTTCGAGCTTCCGCCGCTCTCCCTCATGCCGTTGATCCGGAGGCCGTAGGCGATGTTGTCGAAGATGGACTTGGGGAAGGGATTGGGCTTCTGGAAGACCATGCCCACGCGGCGCCGAGCTCCACGACGTCCACGTCCGGATCGTGGATGTTCTTCCCGTCGAGGAGGATCGTCCCCTCCATCCGGGTCCCGGGAATCACGTCGTTCATCCGGTTGAGAGTCCGGATGAAGGTCGATTTGCCGCATCCCGAAGGGCCGATAATGGCCGTGACCCGGTTCGCGGCACAGGCGATGCTGACGTTTTTGAGGGCCCGCGCGGGGCCGTAGATAAAAATTCAGGCCCTTGCGTTTCTGATCTTCGGCGGGCGTCGTTCCGTCGTTCATCGGTGTTTCCTTCTCAGCTCTGAACCTGATGACGATGGCCGTCATGTTCATGCCGAGCACCAGGGCGATCAGGACCAGGGCTGTCCCGTAGGCCAGGGGCCGGACCTGCTCGATCTGATGATGCTGGGTGGCCATGATGTAGAGATGGTACGGGAGGGCCATGAACTGGTCTCCCAGGGATTTCGGGAGATAGGGCAGAAAGAAGGCCGCCCCGGTGAAAAGGATGGGCGCCGTCTCCCCCGCCGCCCGGGCCAGGCCGAGAACGGTCCCCGTCAGCATGCCGGGAACGGCATAGGGCAAGACGTTCGTCCGGATCGACTGCCATTTGGTCGCGCCCAGTGCCAGCGCGCCTTCGCGGTAGGAATTGGGGACGGTCTTCAGGGCCTCCTCGCTGGCCGTGATCGTCCAGGGAAGCGTCATGAGCCCCAGGGTCAGGCCGGCGGAGAGGACGGACGTCCCGAAGCGCATGATGTTGACGAACAGGATGACGCCGAAAAGACCATAGACGATGGAAGGCACGCCGGACAAGTTCCGGATGGACAGCCGGATGAGGCGGGTCAGGCGGCCCTGCCTGGCGTATTCGTTGAGGTAGATGGCGGCGAACATGCCCAGACGGCACGGCCAGGATCGCCGTGATGAGGGTCACGAGGAAGGTCCCGAAAATGGCCGGGAAGATCCCGCCTTGGGTCATCCCTTTCCGCGGGGCCTGGGTCAGGAACTCCCAGCTGATCGCCCGCCCCGCCTTTTCGCCCGATGTCATAGAGGAAAAGGAGAAGGACGGCCAAGACGAGGTAGAGGCAGGCCCGGAGGGCGAAGAAGCCGATGAACTGGGCGACCTTCTTCTGGGTGGCCTGCTTCACTGCTCGCGCTCCTGATATTTATGAAGGATGACGTCGGCGGCCAGGTTGACGATGAAGGTCATGATGAACAGGACGAGGCCGATGGCGAAAAGCGCGTAATAATGCGTCGTGTAGTAAGGGCACTTCGCCCAGCTCGATGGCGATGTTGGCGGTCATAGTCCGGACCGAGCCCAGGAAGCCGTGCGGGAAGGTCCGGGCGTTGCCCGTGGCCATGAGGACGGTCATGGTCTCGCCGATGGCCCGGCCCATGCCGAGCATGAAGGCGGCGATGATGCCGGACAGGGCGGCCGGGATCTTCGACCCGGACAGAGCGTCTGCCAGCGCGAGGCGCCAAGGGCCAGGGAGGCCTCGTTATAAGCGGCCGGCACGGCGTTCAGCGAGTCCTCGGAGATGCTGATGATCGTCGGCAGGGACATGATCGCCAGCAGGAGACTGCCGTTGATGGCGTTCAGCCCGTTGCCGATGTGGAAGATCCTGGCGATGGCGGGCCCGAACAGGACGATCCCCAGAAAGCCGACGACGACCGAGGGGATGCCGCCAGGATCTCGACGATCGGCTTGACGATCTCCCGGACGCGCCAGTGGGCGACATCCGAGAGGTACGCGGCGACGCCGATGCCGATGGGGACGGCCAGGAGGAGGGCGCCGCCGGTGACCATGAGCGTGCTCACGATCATAGACAGGATCCCGTACTCCGCTTTCTCAGGCGAGGTGGGGTCCCAGTTCTTCTTCAGGAGGAATTCGGAGAGGCGGATCTCTTTAAAAGCGGGGATGGCCGTGTAGAGAAGGGTGATGAAGATGCCGACCAGGACCAGAATGGCCAGGATGCCGCAGGTCAGGAAGAAGGCCCTGATGGCGGACTCCTTGAGGTTTGACCATGTCCTCTTTTTCATCCGCCAACCAGGGCCCTCTCTCGCCTGCTTTAATCTATATGAAGACCTTGACGCCGGTCAAATCACTTCAGGTTCTTGTCGTTCTCCGCCTTTTGGGCGGCGCTGATGGCGAAGAACCCTTCGCGCTCGACGATCGCCTGGCCCTCTGGGCCCGTTTCCCAAGCGATGAACTGGGCGGCTTCCGCGCCCGGCTTGCCGTTCGTGGCCTGGAAGAGCGGCCGGGAGATCGGGTATTTTCCGGAGTCGACGGCGGCCTTATCCGTCGGGCGCGAACGCCTCTCCGTCGGGGGTCTTGGAGATGTTCAGGACCCTGAGACCCTTCCGGATCTTGCCGTCCTTGTCGTAGAGATAGCCGACCCCGACGTAGCCGACCCCGGCCTCGTCCTGGAGGATGCCCTCGATGATCTGGGCGTTGCCGTTCATTTCCTTGACATCGGTCGAATAGTTCTTGTTGCCCGAGGACGAATTCCTGCATGAAGACGTAGGTGCCGGAGTTGGACTGACGGCCGTAGAGGGAGACCGGCTTGTCGTAGGCGCCCAGCACCTTCCAGTTCTTGATCTCGCCCCGGTAGAGGGCGCCGACCTGGGCCATGGTGAGTCTGTCGATGGGGTTCTTCTCGTTGACGATGATGCTCAGGCCGTCGACGGCGATGACGAAGAACCGGGCGTGACGCCCTTTTCCCAGGCCTGGTCGATCTCTTTCTGTTTCCACTCCCGGGAGTGGTCGGCGATGTCGCAGGTCTGGTTGATGAGGCCGGTGATGCCCGTGCCGGAGCCGCCGCCCGAGGACGGCGATGGCCGTGCCGGGGTTCTTGCCCATGTACTCCTCGGCCAGGATCTGGACGAGGTTGACCATGGTGTCCGAGCCCTTGATCTGGATCATCTTCTTGGCCGGGGCGGCCATGAGGAAGGTCGCCAGGAGGCCGATGGCCGCCAGGGCGATGATGAGTGTCTTTTTCATTTCATTCCTCCGTTTCATTGAGATGTGATTGCGAAACCTTCTTCGATTGTCAGAATGACAGTAAAATGTCATATTGAAGGCGATGTCGGTGTTCGACGTGGCGCGCGCGTTATACAGCGTGCCGTCTTTGTAGTTGATAGATCCAGATGTTGGGCTGGAACTTCAGGCTGGTGTGGAGGGGGGCCCAGTCGAGGCCCACGATCGCCAGGTCCATGTCTCTCAACGTGTTCTGGTTGTTCGGCATGTAGCTGTCGTAGCGGGCGAAGGCGTTGAGCTTGTCCTGGACGAGTCCGTAGCGGCCGAAGACCGACCAGCCGGACGACGTTGTATTTCACGAACGACTCGAGCGTCTGGTTGAGGTCGTTCTTGTAGACGAACCACTCGCCGCCGAGGACCAGGCCTCTTGACCATCTCGAAGTAGGAGTCGAGCTTATAGGTCGTGGCCCCGGGCGCCGTCATCCAGCGGGTAGGCGGTCTTCGGGAGCTGCCGTGAATAATCGATGTAGCCGACGATGCGAGAACCCTGGACACGGGAATGAGCTGGAGCTGGCCGCTGAACTTCTTGAACTTGTCGTTTTCTAGGTGGGAGTAGCCCGCGCCGTTGACGACCTGGACGCCGTAGCGGAACGTACTTCGTCGCGGTCCTTGCAGACTCGACGCCGATGTCGGCGCTCGAGGCGTTGATGTCGACGCCCGTGATATCCTTGTAGCCGTCGAGGAGGGTCTTGGCCACGCTCCGGTAGCCCCAGCGGGCTTCGGACAGAGTTGAAGGTCAGCGTTTCCTCCATGCCGACCTTGAAGGTCAAATTTTCCAGTGAGGAAGTTCGACCATTCAAAGTAGAGGTTCTTGAGGAAAGGCCGGAGCTTGTCGTCCTTGGCCAAGGTCGTACGCCCGACACCGGCGTGCCGGTCAGAGTGACGCCGGTGACATTGGCCGTGTTGTCGGCATCCAGGCGGAACCGGAACTTCAGGTTGTCGCTGATCTTGTTTTCGTAGGTGAAATAGGCCCGGCGGAAGATGAACTGGTTGTTAAGATACGCGACGGTCGGGTCCGTCGGCTTCAGCGTGAGCGGGCCGGCATCGACAGATAGAATCGGTAGTCGAGGTAGACCGTCGCGCTGAAGGTCTGCGGCGAGGGGGTCGTCGTCTGGGCCAGCGCGTTGGCCAGGGGCAGAACCAGCGCGCCGAAGACGAGGGCCAGAATCAACTTTTGTCTCTTACCCATTTTTGTGTCTCCTTTCAAAATCCTCTTTTTTTCTTTTCTGCCAAGATCCGGTGCACCTTGACCTCCCTCGACTTGGCGTTCGCGGGAGGGAACAGATAATGTCCGCGCCCAAAATAGTGGATAAGAGTTAAGGATTAATTAAGAACGGCTTAAATTTCGGTTAAAAATGGCTTTTGGGGGGACGGTTATTGTTCCAGAGGCCCGTGGCCTTCGGAAAATAACCCTGTCCGGACGAGTTTTTCGATTTTGTATGTCCCGAGCTTTCGCGCTTTGAGAAAGCCGTCCCAAGCCGCCTCGGCGAGGCGGCCGTTCTCACGGAGATCGAAAAGCCATTCATGGCAGGCCTCGACCGGGCCCGACGGAAAGATGCCGGCATGGATTTCCTCGAGCCATCTTCTATTCCGTTCCTCGTGCGTCCCTATCGGGGGGGCGATGAGGATGGGGATGCCCAGCGCGCAATAGAACGAAAGCTCGCTGGGCTTTGTCCAGAGGACGTCGGTCCGGCGGAGAATGTGATTGAACTTCCGGAGATACTCGTAAACATCCTGATCGAAGACGACCTCGAGTTCCTGGCCTAGGTGGCCGATCAGGCCCAGCTCGTTGATGGCCCCGAGGACTTCTTCAAAAACCCGCTTCTGGATGCCGCAGGAGAAGTTGACCTTGACCTTGCCCTCAAGGATCTTTGCTTTTAAGCTTCTCAGGATTCCCCTGGTCATTTCTGCTTGGGCCCCGGCCCCTCCGATCGCGAACGTGAGATGGAAAAAGTCCTCTCGTGCCGGGGGAACGTCTTTCCGGTCCAACCACTTCAACACCGAGGACTCGTGATAAGAAAAGAACTTTCCGGCGGGGTCCAATCGCAAAAGGCGCCGGAAGAGATCTTCTTTGAGGACCTCCAGCCCGTCCTCGCTTCCGACATTCTCCTTGGGCAGGGGAAAACCCGTCAAGTAAATTTGGCTCTCGGGGACTCCGTAAGTCATCAATCTCCCTTTGATCTGGGTGCAGGGCGCAAGATAGTTCAGCCGCGAGCGGTCCGGAGACCGGGAGACCCAAACGCGGTTGACATCCGCATCGCAAATCAGGAGATACTGGCCTTGGTCTTCAGGCGCCAGCGTGTCCAGGGCCATCGCCGTGGCATAAAAAGTATGGATCACCGGGAGCCTGGGAGTCCGGACTCTGTCCAGGAGCGCCCGGCAGAGATGTCTTTTCTTGATTAGAAAGTCAAGATATCGGACGGCCAAATTCGGCCTGGAACGATCTTGTCGAGGGTAAAGGGGCGGGATCTTCTCCAAGGCCAGCATCAGCGCCAAAAGGGTGCGGCCAATCAGCGGCACCCGCCCGGCCCGCGAAAAAAGGTAATAGACCCTTCTCAATCTTTTCCAGCGCCTGTACTCCCCGGGCGGCGTGAACCGGCGCGACCCGTAAAGGATAATCTCATCGCGGGCGATGTCTTTGAGGGGAAAAGCGGCCCTGAGATGGCCCAATCCCATGAGGACGGAAACGACCCAGGCCTTTTCTCTACGCTCCCTCATGGACCAGATTATCCATGTTTCCGGGGAGGGTGATCAAGGTCTTTTTCCCGATGCCGATCTTGCCCTTCCGCCAGCGGACCGTCCGGCTGAAAAATGGGGTGAGGTAGACGGCAAAAAGGAGGAGATCTTTGCAGACGACGGCGGCCGGGAAAACGAGATGGGCCCAGAGTTTTTTCCGGTCCTCATGGTTCAAGACCAGAAAATTCGCGTATTCGAGGAGAACCTTGAAGCTCGACGGCTGCGGCCAAGAGCATCCACCCCACGCGGCCGGTCAAGAGAAGGCCGGCGCCGGCAACCACCATGGGGTTCAACAGGACCTCGCAAAGATAGATCCCTTTTTTTAAATGAAAGCGCAACTTGGCCCAACGGGACATCCTCTCAAAGAATCCCTTGAGCGATGTCGTTTGGTTGATGTTGGTGACCCACGTATAGTCTGACGCCACAGAAAATCCGCTTTTTATAAAAGCGTCGCCGAGAAGGAAATCCTCGGCGAGGTAGTCCTTGAAGTAAGCGAACCCCCCGAACCGGCTCAGGGAATTGCGTTCGATGAGGATAGACTTGCCGACGACGATCGGCTGCCTGAAGAGGGCCCAGGCGGCGATGATGCTTCCGGAGGTGAAGAAGTTCAGGCCGGCGTTTTCCATGAGGCTTCCCAGGCTCCGGCCGGACGTACCCCGGATCGGGGAAAAAATAATCTTAGCGCCTTCCCGGAGATGGGTCTGAACGAGCTTTTCGAGGGTGTCGGCCTCGACCCGGATATTGGAATCCGTGACCCAAAACAGGCGCCCGTTGCTGAGAGGTTCGAGCTGGGCCAGCTTGTGGATTTTGGGATTATGGGAAAGAGAATGGCCCGTGAAGACGATTTGGACAGGAACATGAGGGTATTTGAGTCTGAGACGGTTGATGATGGGAGCGCAGGGATCCTCCGGGGAATCCACGGCGAACAGGATCTCGTAGAGGGGGTAATCCAACTGGAAGAACGATTCAAAATTCCGTTCCATGTCGTCGTCGAAATTCCTGAGGGGCTTGAGGATGCTCACCAGGGGATATTCCCTAAGAGTCTGGTTAGGCTCCTTCTTCCCCCTATGGAAAACGACGGTCAAAACGGAATAAAGGGCCAAAATCGCAAAGGAAAGACCCAGAAGACAGGCTAAGAGTACTGTGGCCATGCCCCCAGTGTCCCCGAAAAAACTTAATTTCTAATGAAGGAATTATCAAGATTTTGTTAATTCTCTGGGCCCGCTTTTTCACTCAGCGGACACAAACGGACAAGCTATGGTAAAAACTACCGCCGGCCTAGGGCAGTTCGCGGTTGATGTATTCCGTGTAATCCTTGGTCACGGGCTGATAGGCTTCGTTCATCAGGTGCGAGGAAATCATGAAATCGGCCGTTGACCGGTTGCAGGCGATCGGGATGTTGTAGAGGACGGTGATCCGGAGGAGGGCCTTGACGTCGACGTCATGGGGAAAAGGCTCCATCGGATCCCAGAAGAAGATGACGAAGTCAATCTTGCCGTCAGCGATCATGCCGCCGAGCTGCTGGTCCCGCCCGAGCGGACCCGACTTGAGTTTTTTGACCCTCAGCTCCTCTTGGGGGATGCCGTCCTGCTCGAACTTCCGCGTGATCGTTTCCTCGACGAGCCGTCCCGTCGTTCCCGTGCAAACCAGCTTGTGGCGGACGAGCGTCCGGTAGTTGTATTCGACCCATTCCTTCAGGTCGCTGCTTGCGATTATCGTGAGCCACAAGGGCGATGCGCTTGATCTTGTCCATGTTGGTGGTTCTCCTGAGAGCTTCGTTCCTCCGGCGAGGAACCGTCTGAGGCCAGCGATTATACTCAAAATGGCAAAATTCTGCAAAACCCGGCGCGGACTCAGCCCTGAGGATCCGCCCGCCGATGATGGCTGTCGAAAAGCATCTTCACAAAACCTTAACGATTTCTTCATCAAGGCTGAACAAAAATGGTAAAATAATCAGGCTATATAGATGGCTCCGTGGCCCCATGGAGTCGTCGGACAGAAGTTCATTTTGGAGGTATCCGTTGAATCGAAAAATCCTCGTGGTCATCGCGGCCGGACTGATTCTTGGCTCTCTCGCCGTCGGACAAAACCCGCCGGAGAAGAAGCCTCAGGCGCCCGCGATTCAACCCGCCAACGAGTTGGCCGATGCCCTGGCCCAGCGCTTGAGCAATGATCTCCATGTGAAGACCATCGTGGGCGAGCCGGTCAAAGTCGGCTCGGTCACCCTGATCCCAATCATGATGCTGGACGTCAGCTTCGGGGGCGGAGGCATGGCTGCGCCGACGACTCCTGCGGCGACGGCGCCGCAAAACCAGGCCTTTGGGGCGGATGGCTTCTTCATGAGCGGCGAAGCACGGCCCCTGGGATTTGTTGCAGTCACCAAAAAAGGAACCCGCTTCATCAGCGTCGGCAAGACGCCCGCCAAGTGAGGAGGCCAATCATGAAAGCGATACGAAGATCTTTATTGGCGGCTGTTCCCCTCCTCTTCTGCGGACTGCTCGCGAGAGCCCAAGCCCCTTTGGCCAACCCTCTGGCGGAGTTCGACAAGCTCGTTTCTCAACTGAAAATCAGCAGCGTTGTCGGCGAGCCCATCCGTGTCGGCGGCACCGAAATCATCCCCTTTGCCAAAATCAAGTTCGGGCTCGGCGGCGGTGGGGCGGCGATGGGTTTCGGCGGCGGCATGGGCGGGAAGACCGTCCCGCTCGGGGTCCTGATCGTCGAGGGTGATGAGGTTCGCGCGGAACTCTTCCCGGAACAAGAGGAAAAACTAACTTTCCTCGAGGAGATCCTCCAGGCCATCAAGGACAGAAAGTTGGTATTCATGGCGAACGGCTTGAACATCGGAGGGACCTCCGGGACCCTCCAGGACATGGCGCCGTTAGTCTCGGCCATGATGGGACAAACGACGGTCATGGCCAACGGGCTCAACGTGGGGCATCTGAATACCCCGGCGTCGGCCGCCTCTTCAGCCAGGAATGCGTCACTTGCAGAACTGAAGAAACTTTTCGACTCCAAGAAATATGCTGATGCTCTGGACATGGCGGATGCTCTAATCGCCAAGGACCCGAAGAGCGCCGACGTCCATATGTGGAAAGGGCGCATCATGGGCATGATGGCCCAGGGGAATCCGGCGGACATGATGAAGTATGGGATGGGCGCTATGCAGGAATTCGAAAAGGCCCTGGCCCTCGAGCCGAATAACCCTGACGCCCACGTCGGCCGAGCCGTCGGCCGATTGATAGCCCCGCCCGGGTTCGGCGGGGACGTGGACGGCGCCATCGCGGACTGCGAAGCGGCCATCGCCAAAACGCCGTCGCCCGAGGCCTATTACTATCTCGGCGAGGCCTTGAAGAAAAAGGGCCTCAACGACAAGGCCGCCGCGGCTTACAAAAAGGCCCTCGAACTCCGGCCGAACTATCCCGAAGCGTCGAAGGCATTGGCGGACACAAAGTAAACCCCTCGAGTCCCCGGCATGAATGCCGGGGCTTGTTCGGAGTTACTAAGCCGGGCAGGATATAATTGTCTTCAGATTTCTCTATCGCCCGGCTAGTACTCGGGGAGCAGCAAGGATTATGTAATATATTTACTGCTCCCCGTAGTAACCCTGAGCCTCGCTTCTTGTCCCCGCCTAGAAAGGAGGGGCTTAGCGTCGGCGAACGGGTAAACGAGAGCCGGATCAGGCACCGTTACACCTGGTGTTGTCGATGCTGACCATGTCCTTTTATGATCCTAGATGAAACAAGAAAGGAACAGGGTCAAGCGGCGCTCTCCGTATTCTCCAAAAGCCCGCTGATCCGGTCTGCCAAATGTCGCTGGGATCGAAGATAGAGAGAGCCCGGGATTCCCGAGCGGGATGCGGCCTCAAGGAGGACCTTGAGGATCTTTCTTCCGAGCTGCGGCGTCTCAGGAGGCGCCTGGGCCAGCCGAGCGACGATATTGTCGAGGATCGCGCTCCCGGTGTCCATGGCGAGCGAGTCTTTGGGATGGAGCCAGACGGATTTATTAAAAAGCTGGCCAAGACGGATTGTCGTTTCTCCCTTCAAGCGGGAGATGTTCAGGTCTGCCGGGACAATGAAGGATTGCCCCGACCGGATACGGTCAAAAAACTCCATGAACGTGGCGCCCCGGCCGATGGTAAAAGCCCGGCCGATCTCTCCGATGTGGGAATCCGTCGTCGCGACGATGCCTCGCCCCCTCGCCTGGGCCAGCCTGAGAGCCTGTTCATTGATCCGGGCGATCCGTCTCATGTTGTATTCGAGAACGGGGAAAAGGTCGACGACATCGAGGATCGCCTGGAGGTTGGGAGTCTCCCCCGCCTCATGCCAGAACGGATGGTTGAATGTATAAGGGAGATGCTCGTCCTTCAAATATGAGACAAGACGCTCCAGGTCCCGGCCAACTTGGGCGATCTTCAAGATCTCGTAAAATTGGCCCCGGTTGAGAGTGTAAACGTTGATGTGGAGGGTATGCCCCACGTTTTTACAGTCCAGGATCTTGATTTCGACGGCGGGAATGAGGCCCTCGCGACTCCAGCCGATCTGGTCGTAGGCCTTCATGGAGTCGTGATCGGTGAACGCGATATAGGTCATGCCGAGCCGCTGGGCTTTTTGGTAGAGGGTCAGAGGATCGACCTCGCGGGTCGGAATGACATCGGGAGAATGCAGGGTGTGGACATGAAGGTCGGCGGCCGCCCAACCCAAGGCGACCAGCCTTCTCGCCCTTTCGGGGTCCAGGATACAGGTTCCCGGGCGGCTTTTTGGGTTGGAAACTCTCATTTTGTTCAAGCTTCATCGTACCGCGTCGGAGTTAAGGGATGATGAAGGATCGGTGAAAAATGGGTGAAGACCCTTCAATTCTCCGAAGCCAAGGCAGGGTTCTCGCTAGGGGTAATTAAGGAAGAACGGCTCTGAAAGAATGGCTCGCCATAGTTTCGGATATTAAAACGCACTTCTTGACCTTCTCAGCGGCCTTCGCCGTTCAAGCCCTCAGAGAACTCTGCCAGGAGCCATCATGAATAAGCGCTGCTCTAAATGCGGGGAGTTGAAGGACCTTCAGAAACTGGCGAATAAAATTTTGATTTTCAATTCGGAGGTATAATATGACGCACGAAGAGTTTTGGGATAATTCCGTTCGCAAAGACGCAATTACGCTGGAACAGCGCCGGCAAATCGGAGAATATTACAGGATATTCGAAGCCAAAATCGTGCCGGAAAAATCTTATATCATTTGCGTTCAGGATGGCTTTTTCGGATGCGGCACCCTGCGAGAAAAAGTGCCGCATGACGGTGTCGGAGAGCCCATCAATGACATCATCCTGATTTTTGTCAACCCCAGGGCCGATGGTTCCATCCGCTCCCACGGCATCCACATGATGAAAGACGAGGCGCTGGACTTAGTGCTTGCAATAAACAAGGCGATCGGTGAAGGAGATGGAAATGACTGAAGACAGGACGAAATTTATCGAGGCGGAAGTCGCCAAACGGAAGCATGGCAAATTCAAAGGTGTTCTCGTCGACCCGTTTCCTGACGATTTGGAAAAGCCAGAAGACGCTCAGCCGCTTGATTCCATCCTCTCAAGCCGGCTGAAAAAAGGCCTCATCCTCCGCCCTCTCGACCAGCCTCCGCTGAAGTCCCAGCCGGAGGCGGCGGAACCTGGGCGCCAGGTCAAGGCCATTGTGAAGCGGATTTCCTCGGACGTCATAAAGTGGGAATACTCAGGCCCGAGGAAACTCCGCTATGCGCTCGAGCATATGGCCGTCCCGTTCGAATTCCAGATGCAAGGGCTGACCAGGGCTGGCAGCAAGTGCCTTGCGGTGAGGTCGGGGAAAATAACCCGCCAGTTCTGGCAGGCCCTTCTCGTCTGCGGCTGGAAGATAATCGAGACCGGCGAAAAGCCGGAATTCGGCACGGCCGAAGAGCTCCAGGAGTATTGGCAGCGCGTCTGGAAACTGAAGCTTGACAAGGATTTCTTGAAGACGCCGCACACCGTCGTCACCCAGACCGACATCCAGAAGGTCCTCCGCGATCCCGACCTCTCGTCGAAGGACTGCGACGACATCATGTTCTCTATCCCGGCCGTCGTCTTCCAGTTCGAGGAATTCAAGGGCTTCTGCGAGAAGGAAGACCGGAAAGGCCGGCTCCAGAAGTATTCTGTCAAGTCGGGCGAGGTCGGCCCGTTCGGGGTGATCCGCTATGACAAAGTCGAGCCGGTGCAATTCCTGAAAGAGCTCGGATTCGGGCCGGAGGCGGTCCACCGGAAGCGCGGCCTGGGACGAGGCGAACCGGAAAGCGTCTACGCCGTCTATTGGATATCCAAGCCCGGCCTGGCCTTCATCCACAACCTGATGGTCGGGGCGTACAACCTCCTGAAGAACAAAGGCCCGGTCACGGTCGAGAAATTCTTCAGCCTCCCGCCAGCCAAGCAGATGATAATCTGCGCGTATTGGAGCTGGAACAAGTGGAGGCGGGAAGTCCCGGCGCCCGAAGAACTGCTCGCAGTCACGGGACGGAAACCGTACAAGGACAAGAAAAACCGGGTTAAACAGCTCCAAATGGCCGCTACCGAATTCCAGGATTTGGTCGACGAAGGCTGGTTCCCGGGAGTGAAACGTGTCCAAGCCCTCAAAGCAGCCTAATCGAAAAAGTTTACTCCATTAATCGAAAAAGTTTACTCCATTTCGTGACCAAAAAAACCCCGTTTTCCCCGAGAAAACGGCTCCGATGGTCAAATCCCCATATACTGAGACGGAATAACGGACGATATACTATTCTATAGTTTGAAATAAAGAAGCTTTATTTCCTATCGCGACCATGAAAAACCACATGGTCGCGAAATGGACCATCTCACGCAATAAAAAATCGTATCCAGAACTGGAAGAAAAATTCCATCCCAGGCGGGAGAAGGATTCCAATTCAGAACCGGCAATGCCTTATCCGCTGCCAGGTTGTCATCAGCGGTCGTTTCCGCCAGTGCCGGCCACGATCCGGTCGAATCGGCTTCCACCGCCCGCCGCCCTCCACCCAACTTCCCCAGGGTTAGGCGTCCTGACATCGCCTGGGTCATTCTAGAGGCCTCCTGCGCCCATCCTAGAAGGCCGGCATAACCTCACTCTCTCGGATAGTCCTCTGTGTCCTATAATATCTATTAGGCAAACCAGATTATTTGGCCTATGTCGCTGACAGGACTCGGGTTGCGGGCAAAGGGCAAAATTATCTCGATCCGAAAACGCCCCCAAATACTACCGGTAGTGGCTGTTTTGTCCCGAGAAGGGCAAAAAGGGGGCGTTCGCAGCAGGCCTGGAAGAGATCAATCCCTACCTGTCCTATAGGGGATATCCGCACTACCTGTTGCCGGCTGGCAGAAGATAGGTGTTGATCAGGGACGGAGGTTGATATCTGTTGCCGATTAAGCTCATTAAGGTTATTAGGCTATCTGGAGAGTTTTCTAGGGACGAATCAAAGCCTGAAAACGACATTCTTTCCCAGTAGAAAAGTTTCAAGAACAGCCTTTTGGTTTAATGAGCTTAATGGACCGTTCCAATACCACAATGTTCCATATGGGGAGAAACAGGTCCGGCACCCCAAACACTTTAGAGAATGACACTTTCCTAAGCATAGCCTTGGTAGATGGCTGAGATGGGCGATTTTTTTTTCGGAGATTTGAATGCGACGTGGAACGCGGCACACGGTTGAATCTAAGGCCAGGATATCTCAGGCCTTGACCGGCGACGGCAACCCCATGAAGGGCAGGCGGCGGGAGAAGGATTCCAAGGCGGCCCAGTCCAAGGCCATGCGGAAGGTCTGGCAGGCCAAGCGGGACCTGAAGGCGCGGCGCGCCGACCGGCTGCGGCTGCCGGTCGGCTGCCGGGCCGAGTTCGCCGGCATCCGGACGTTCCAGGACGACATCGCGGAGTCGGTCGGAGCGGAACGTTGAGGCGCAAGGCCGTTTGGAGCCAGGTGTGGCTGCCGCTGGCCATACTCGCCGTCCTGCTGGCCGCCGTTGTTTTGATATCGAGGTGAATGATGGTCAAGACGTATACGATCAAGGCCGATATGCCTGAGGATGTGAAGCGGCTGGCCCGGCTCGAGCATCTGCTCAGGGTCGCCATCCAGGCGGCGCTGAAGCATGTCGGCGGAGGCCGGTTGGTAGAAATAACGGAAGGAGTTTCGAATGGACGAAGAGTTCTCTACTGAATTCGTGAATCAGTCTGGAAAGGCCTGGTCGCTTTATGAGGTGGATGGCCACCTGATCGTCCAGGTCCCGCCTGGCCGGTCCGTGACGATGATTTCTATCAGCGCGCTAACGGCATATGCCAGGTGGTCGAGGGTGACGAAGACGCCGGAAGGCCAGGTCGTCCTGACCGACAGGGACGGGTTTGTCGACCCGTTCGTAGGGCCGAACGTCGTCGAGTTCCTGAACGCCGAGGGCAAAGACGTCGAGAAGGTGGTCACCGGCGACGGGACGTCGATATTCCTGACGAAGGACATTCCAGTCAAGGCCTTCCTCGGCCCGGATGACCCGCTCGTGAAGTATGAGCGGGTGGCGCTGAGGATTATTTCGAAACGGTTCAAGGCGCCGACGCTGCCAGGCGTCATTTACACCGACAAGGTGCTCGCCCCGGTCGGCGAAGGACCGCGGGGTTGATTTTGTTTCCCTCTTTTCATTTCAACCGGAAGTGCTCCGATGTTTAACCCCAGTGTTGGAACACTCCGGCATTTTATTTCTCCTTTCACTCATGAGTGCGGGGCCGGCCAAAGGTTGTCGTGACGTTCTTCAAGAGTTCGCCGTGTTCAGCCGGAGGCCGGCCCGTCCATTTTTTTAATGATGACACAGGCCTGGCCGCAGAATCGGTCAAGGCCATTTCGACATTGAGAGACGAATATGAAACTTAACGAAACACTCCTAGAAAAAATATCAGTCAATGAAGGTGCCGGCCTGACGATGATGAAGTTCCGGTTCCTGTATGGCGGCGGCATCCCCACAGGCAATGGAAATGTATATAAGGCGAGCATCATCAAATCCGCCGTCGATAACCTCAACCAGCGGATTGAAAAGGCTGGGCCGAGTTACGGGATGTCCGGCCACAAGCCTGACGGCGAGTTGGATGCGGTCAGCCACCTCATCACGAAGGTGGAGACTGATAAAAACGGCGACGCCTATGCGACCGTAAAACTTTTGGATACCCGGGCCGGGAAAAACCTCCGAGCTATCATTGCTGGAGGCGGGAAATTGGGCGTCAGCGCCCGTGGACATGGCTCCGTCAAAAAGGACGAGAAGGGTCATTCTGTCGTCGGCGACGACTACAGGCTCGACGCCGTGGACTTCGTCATGGACCCCAGCGTCAATGGCGCTTGGGCTGGCGCCGAAAACCTGTTCGAGTCGGCGGAAATCCTCCAACCAGATGCTGAAGAAATCTGTGCATTGAAATACGAGTTGGCCGTCCGCAATTCCGGCTACAAAGGGTCTTATGAGGATTACAAGAAAAATTTCGCCATCACATCGACGATAAGGTTGAAACCGCTGAAAGCGAAAAACCGAAGATGTCGATGGAGGATATTATCGAAACCAGATATCGTGCGGCTTGCCGGGCCGGATATCTGGGCACGAAACACGAATATCGTCTTGCCCTTTTCCCTGAGACGGTTGCGGCCCCGGGCGCCAAGGTTGTGAAGGCGGCACCGAAAAAACTCGAAGAGCAGGAGTTGACGGAACCGGCCGGTTTTGATTCCATCATGTCCAGGCCCGACGGTCTTTTCCTGGTTGACGCCATCCAAGAGGGCGCCGATGCTTTGTTCGGCCTGGACGAATACACCGTCATGGATATTTCCGAAGGCGCTGCCATCCTCGCTTCGAAAGATGGCGGTCTTTTTCTCCAGCCCTGGCATAGGACGCAGTTCGGCGACCAGGAAATTGCATTACATTCTCAAATGAAACCGATGAAGGAATCTCGTTATCACGTAACCGCCGTTCATCCCGAAACCGGTGAAACGAAGGATTTTGACGTCGATGCCGTCCACGCGAAGAGTGCGGCAAAGAAGGCACAGAAGAAACTGAGTGATGCCGGCTTGAAGCACGTCGTCAAGACCGTCAACTTCGCGGGCGAGACAGACGCGGAAAATTCCTTCTGGGCCGGTGATGGCCGCGGCAATCCTGCCGCGTCAGGAGCCGACCAGACGCAAAGTCCAGGAAGCGGAAACTAATAGGAGTTGGAAATGATAACACAAAAAGATATCGACTCGGCAATCAGAGACGACCAACCGGCTCCTCCAGTTCCCGTCGAACCTGAGCCGGAAGTTGTGGGCCAATGTATTTTCCACAACCGGCGTGAAGTTCCTGTGGTAGTCCGTGAAGGAAGCAGGATTATGTTTGAACTCCAGCCCGGTGAGCGGATTGCCGTGGAATTCTGGTCCTTTGCTCCGTCATTGTCGCGTTTTTCAGAGATAACTTATGGACCTGGGAATGAAGTCACGACAAAAGACCGGTCCGGCTGGGAACCGAACTTGCTAGAGGGAGCATTCAGGCTTGACCTTCTCAACCTCACGAATGTTGACCAGGTGTTGCGGGTCGATGGCGAGCGGGTCGTCATCGCTCCCGGAATTCCGAAGACCATCTCTGTCAGTGGCATCGACGAACCACTGATAAGGTTTTCGCAAATCGCCTGGAAGCAGGAAGTGAAGCGGGTCCGTGACGGTCATAACCCTAATTATTTGCGAGAGGAAGTTGTCACTCAAACCATAAAAGTCGAGCGGTCCGGTTCCGACCTCAAGCGACTTCGGCAATACCTCGATGACACCGCTTTGAAAATAGCCCGGCGTCATCAGCAGAAGCTGCCGGAGGCTTGACATGCTCCGCACATTCAAGTTGGTAATCCGTTCAAGCGAACCGGAAGAGGCGGTCGAACCGACTCTGTGGGGTAACCTGGATAAGGTGTTCCGTCAAATGCTCATGTCGACGCATTTGCAGACGATGGGGATTTCGTTCTCGGTCGATTCGTTGACGGAAGTTGCGGACGCGAAAGCCCAACCGATAATCACACACAAAGAACCGTCAGAGGCCCAGAGCATTTTGGAACGCATCGCCGAATTGCGGAAGAAAACGGCCGGGGAAAGGAATGAGGAATGATGCCGAATAATCACCGACTAACTTCTAGAAGGCCCGCAGATGCCCTGCCAGAGGGCCTAGAAATCATAAAGTCCCCGGACCCTGCCTCCGTGTCAGGGGGGCAAATGTCAAAAATGACCACTTTTTCAAAATCCCCCCGAGAAGAAAAACGTTGAACTGGAACACATGCGTTATTTGCCATAGGAAGATATTCGGCAACATCCGAGCGGACACGATGGTTGAATGTTTCGAGTGCTCAGAGACTATTTCCAAAGCCCTTGATGGTGACGCCGCAGCGATCAGAATTCTGTTGTCGGCGCTGAAAGGGTTGAGGCACAAATCATATGTTGACTTGTGCCGCAGACTGAAAAAATTAAAGGAACACAAAATGAATAATGACAAAGACGGAAAACAGGAACCTGGAATGGGACATCCGGAAGCGGCCGGTGAAATCCATTTGGCCAGCATTGCCCGGTCCGTCAACGACCCAGGCCAGGGATTAGGTGCGGATTTCCCTCCGTATCCCGAATTGAAAGAGCCCGAACCGAATGACGCGGAGAAGCGTGAACTCGCATAAAATGATCGACGACGAGAAACGACTTAAGATTTTTATCGGCAATGTCGCTTGGAATGCCGGCGAAGCGGATTTGAAGGCCGTGATCGACGAGACCGGCATCACCGTCCATGAATTTATTTTTCCACCGTCCGCGCAGATTCGCCCAGCGGGGATTCGCTTTCGTGATCGTCGACGAGCAGGATGCGGAAGACTTCATCCACGCCCTTGACGGCAAGTTGCTCATGGACCGCATTTTGAAATGCGAAATTGCCGAGCGGCAGCAATACCAACCTCGCCGGGATAGGTTCATCCAATGACGAAATACAACGCCGTCAAACTTCTCCAAGCCGAATTGGAGGCGGTGAAGAAGCAGCCTGAATCTCTGTCCAGGACTAGGACAATTCGACTTCTTCTGAAGGATATTTTTGAATATCAAAAGCGGCGGGTGAAGGACAAGACGTGGAAACCGCCGGAAATAACTCCCCGCTCGACCTCCTGATTTCTCAGGAGCTCAAAAAACATTTCAAAAATCTTCCCTCGTGGTCTGCGTGGTCGACTTGGCTGCGAGTTGTCTATGGCCTTGACCTTGAGGAGGGCGATGTTGATTTCTTCAGGCAATTCACGGGCTTGATTATTCCCAGGCCCGGCGGATATGAGAGCATTTTCACAATTGTGGGCCGGTCTGGCGGCAAGTCCACAATCGCCGGCCTATGCGCCGCCTGGACGCTCCTGATGGTCCCTAATGGTAATGTGATGGTGATCGCGCCCAGGTTGAAGCAGACCCGGCCAATTGTTCGGGCCAACTTCCGATTTTCTTTCGGCATTCAAGGGCTCTGTCAAAAAGGAGAATTCTGAACTCATCGAAATGAAGTCCGGGGCCGTCCTCGAAGCGGTCCCGAAGGATTATAGGACGGCTCGAGGCCGGCACATCCAACTTTTGCTCCTTGATGAAGTGGCTCAGATGGAAAATGAGGGTGCTCTGCCAGTCGATGAACTCATGGTCAGTCTTGAACCATCCCTCAACCACGGCGCCAAGACCCTCGGCTTTTCCACGGCATACACGAAGTCGGGTTTCCTCTTGGTCCGACATCTACGAGAAAAATTGGGCTGACGATCACGGGGACATCCTCGTCTGGCAGGCGCCGACGTTCATTTTCAATCCCTCGTTCTCCACGAAACGGATCGACAAGGCCGTCAAGTCCGATCCACGCTTCAGGGCCGAGTATCTTTCTGAATTCTTGGACGACACGAAACTCCTCCTGACCCAAAGCCAAATTTCAGCGGCATGTACCGGCAAACCGGCTTCTCCGCTCGCCAACGTCAACTATTTTAGTTGCGTGGATGTCTCGCTCGGCGGCCCTTGTTCGACCGTCTTGGCAATCTGTCATCGGATGTGGGGGAAAATCTGGCTGGATTACCTCGAGGAAAAAAAATCGGTTGAAGTCGAGCGAAACATCGACGGCATCCTCGAAGGTTTCGGGGATGCGTTGAAGGATTACCATTGCCATGAAGTCCTGGCGGACAAGGCAGCAAAGGCATTTGTTTTGGCTGCCTTCCAAAAGAAAAACATCCAGGTCAATTTCAACAGTCCGTCAGGGTCTGATCTTTTCGCGTTCTTGGCGAACCGGATAATTTACAACGATGACGTCGTCCTCCTCGACAATCCGACCCTCAAGGACCAACTGGCGCACCTGACAACGACCGTCACGAAAAACGGCGGGCACAGGGTCCAGCCATCATCCCACCGCCTCGGCGATGTTGCCAATGCGGCGGCAGGCGCTGTGTGGTTCGCTATTTCCAGCCTCGAATTCCGGCGGCCTTCGGAACCTGTCATCACCCGCAAGCCCGGTCTGACCATCCGTGACGAACGGAAAAAGGTTC